>DATATW010000073.1:0-6929 GCA_036268595.1 Terriglobales bacterium | reverse complement strand
AGTCATGGCACAAGTTTGTGAAATCTGCGGCAAAGGGCCGCAATTTGGAAATAACATCAGCCACGCCCACAACGTGACCAAGCGGCGCTGGAACGTCAATCTGCGTCCGGTACACGCCAAAGTGAAAGGCGCGAGCAAGCGCATCCGCGTCTGCACCTCCTGCCTGCGCAGCGGTAAAGTCGTAAAGGCATAAACCTAAAGGCATTTACCACTAAGGACACGAAGGTACACGAAGGTTCACGAAGGGAAGCCTGCACACGTGTGTCTGGTGTCTCGCCGCTCCGGCAGGTTTCCTCTCTGGTAAAGGCCTAAGCTTATGCAGCGCCAGCGCCTACTGCGGGGGCTCCTGGATGCTTAGCAGTTGCACGTCGAAGATAAGCGTGGAATTGGGCGGGATGGTGCCGTCGGGGGTGCCGTTTTCGCCGTAGCCTAAGTCCGGAGGAATGTGTAACTGGCGCTTGCCGCCGACTTTCATGCCGGCGACGCCTTCGTCCCAGCCTTTTATTACTTCGCCATTGCCTAGCACGAATGTAAATGGACGGCCCGCGTCAACTGAGCTGTCGAATTTTTTGCCATTGGTGAGCCAGCCGGTGTAGTGCACGCGGACGCCGTCGCCTTCTTTAGCGACTTTGCCAGTGCCGACGACAATGTCCCAGTACTGCAGGCCGGAGTCGGTCTTAACGCCGTCGCCGATGACCTTGGCGGGAGCCTTAGTGTTGGGGCGGGAATGCATTGGTCTTTTGGTGGTCTGCGCAAAGCCGAAGGCGCCGATGAAAATCGTCAGTACCAGGACAAGAAATTTCCCGAACAAGTTTTCGCTCCTATTTGTAAAAATCGCCGCCTGCGTCCATCGAGGTCAGAGCAATTACATCAATCTCTACCAACACGTCTTTTGGTAGACGCGAGACTTCGATAGTGGACCGGGCCGGCGGCGCTGCATTGAAGAATTTTCCATAGACTTCGTTCATCGCGGCAAAGTCGTTCATGTTTTTTAGGAATACAGTGGTGCGGACCACCTGATCAAGACTGCTCTCGGCGGAAGATAAAATCGCCACGATATTTTTAATCACGCGCTCGGTTTGCGCGGCAACATCGCCCTCAATGACTTGCTGTGTTGCCGGATCGATAGCGACTTGGCCGGAGACAAATACCAGGCCTCTGGCGCGGATGGCCTGAGAATATGGGCCGATAGCTTTAGGGGCGTTCGGGGTGGAAATTACATTGCGCATGATATTGCCTTCAGAGTGCCGTTTTGCGGGCCCAAACCACGAGTCGCCGGGTGATGATTGCGATTATAGCTAGTCACCGAGGTTTTGAGTGTAATCGCCTGGTTTCAACAATTGACTGCTGACGTAAGACGCTGCTCGTGCAAGATGGCGAGTACCTTGTATGCTTATGCAGCCCGCAATGGAAGATCGTACTTCCGAAGGAGAATCTTTTTGATGGCTTCTTTATCCGATGCACACGTCAGGCAGTTGCTGGACGGCCGATATATCGCGTCTTTTTGCACTCACAACCCGAACGGCTCGCTCCACACTGTTGCCGTATGGTTCTGGTTCGATGGTAAGGACATTTACATTGCAACGTCTTCGCGTAGTCAGAAAGCGCGCAATCTGCAAGCAAATCCGCAGGGCGCTGTCATGATCGACTCGCGTGACCCCAATGCATCCTACGGAACCACCGTCACCGGCACCGTTCGAGTGTTGACCGGCGAGTCATCTCGCAAATGCAACGCGGAGATTCATAAGAAGTATCTAAGCCCGAGCGCCTTAGCGGACCCGAAGGTGGGTCCAGTGTTTGCTGCATGGGATGATGTTACAGTCCGACTCACGCCAGCATCGGTAATCGCTTGGGATATGCGTCAAGCGGATCAGCAGGTTTTTGGCAGTGCATTCAGAAACAACCCTGCCTACCTATTGCCACTGGAGAGGTGACAAAGACCGGCGGATCATTGGCGCTAAATCGCGATTTCACTCTTAGGTTCAGGCACGAGATTTCGGGGTCAATGAGTGATAACGCCTGATTTCAACAGTTACGCGGGTAACGTGCTCCAATCGAAATCGACGTTGTCTAATGGTATATGGCCGAATCAAAACGAGGGTTCTGGATTGTAGTAGCCGCAATAGCAATCGGAGCCCTCGTCATTCTCGCAATCAAGCATCACAACGACGCAATGGAGGTGCCGTGGTCAATCCTTGCGCCAAGCCGACAAGTCGAAGTCGCAACGAGAATGGCAGAGCTTAGGGAAGAAGGTCAATTTGGCGAAGCAATCGACCTTGGGCTGCGCTCTACTACCGGACATTCGGGGGACGATTTCATCTATCAAATGGTTGCGATCACATATTACGCACGGGCTTTCCACGACAAAGACCAGAGTGGCGAGTGGACAAAGCTCGGCGCCGAATACTCGCAGAAAGCCTTCAACTCCAACCCGAAAGATGTAGCAAATGCATTCAACGTTGGCGTGAATTACTTGATCGCTGGTGATGATCTCGACACCGGTGGATGCGAATATTACCGGAGAGCACAGGCAATATTTGAAAACCTCGTGCCGCGCCTGCAGGGAGATCGCGCTGAAACACAGGGTAGAACAGTTCAGCTTGCTCCTTTCAGGAAGCGGAATGAGGAGGAACTTTCAAGAGTGAAGGAAAGGCTCCGGCACTGCCAAGGATCAGCGAAATAAACCCAACTGGCGAAACATCGCGATTACACTCATCAACCGCGAGTCAACATAGTTTTTCCCGTCTTGCTCGTACAATCGCTTACGGCCCTAGTCATGCGGCTCGTGCCTTTGCAGAGGACAGGCACGCAGTCACCTCACGGATGACCTGATCGTAGTCAGCGGCTATTGCCCGTTCCACATGAATACGAACACCTTTTACGCCTGCTTCTTGCGCCAACTTCTTGAACTCACTCGTAAGAAAGGCTTCCAACTGCTTCGGTGTCAACACGGCAATGGGAACAGTAGCGGACTGGCCGGTCTCGGTCTCGATCTTCAGGGAGTACGGGGATTCGGACTGTTGCGTTTCTGGATTCATGCGATACACCCGTTTATGGAGTGACGAAAGCGGCAGGCAAAGATTCCTACCATTTTAGCGCGCCGCGCCGTTCCACTACGCGATGCGGAGAATTAGTTTGGGCACGTCGGCATGGTTGGGGATAAATCGCGGTTACACTCATCATCAGGTGCACCAAAACAGATAACGTCGTTCTTCTGCTGTATCGGCCTATCATCCGCTTAGCACCATCAGTAGGAGCCACGCACATGCCAGTCAATCAGGTTGTGCTTTACTTCGACAAGCCGCAGGATGCTGTGCTTTTCACTCTGGCTGCCAGTGCTGTAATGTCGCCAGAAGCGCCGCTTCACAGCAGCAAGGCAGCCGCTAAAGTTGCGAAGGAAATTTGCAAAGCCAGTCGGATCACAACCGGGAGTGCTCTGAACGTCAGTTGAGGGTAGACAAAAATATGATTCGAAAAGCTACGCTGCGAATAGTAGTCCCCGCGCTCCTCGCTGTCATCGCATGCAATGCCTACCTTGCAGTGAACCATTTAAGACGGGTACAGAAAATTTCGGCGCTCACACTCGAAAGCTCTGCGATCCAATCGGAACTCTCGGGTGTTGTAAGAGACATGACCGACATGGAAACAGCTCAACGCGGATTCCTGCTGACCGGTACTGTTGGATACTTGCAGCCTTATACTGACGCCAAGGCAAGGATCGGAGCGGATTTTGTGAGCCTTCGTGCGGGGCTGGCTACTCGGAGGCAGCGCGAACAATCGCTCGAATCGCAGTTGGAGTCCTTGGCGACACTTAAGCAGGCTGAGATGCAACGCTCTATCAGTTTGCGGCAGCAAGGGTATCGCCGTCGCTCATTCAAGCTAGTCGATACCGACGAAGGCAAGGGTTATATGGATGAGATTCGGCGAATCGCCGCTTCGGTATCTTCGTCGGAGAACAGCAATTTCGCGAAATTGGACAGAGATAAAACTGCGACACTGAAGAGAGCATTTTCTGCAATTATTGTTTCCAATTTCATCCTGCTGGTACTAGCAGTAGGCGCGTTCGGGCTCATCCGCCATCATGGACGACTGCTCGCAGAAGAAGCCGCCCAGAGCAGGAATGAGCTAGCGGTGCGGAATTTGCAATTAGAAAGATTGACCGCCGCACTTTCCGGGCAAGCGCGTTCTAATATGTTTGCGCTCAATATGAACTCCCAGTTGCTACTGGAGAATTACGGTGGTTTTCTTCCAAGACAAGGGCACGAATACGCTGAGCAGATGAAAGAAGCAGCAGCAGAAATGGAAAGACTCCGGCAAGATTTGGTTGGCACGCCATTATCCAGCGGCAACGGGATGGCAGCTTAGAACATCCTCGCGAGAGCATCCGCAGCCTCGCATATTTTCGTCTTTTTCCTGAGGCAGTTAATCGCAGGAATGCGTTGTCCTCGTAGTTGGTGAAAAAACGCTATTACGCCCATTGGGCAGAATGGCTCCCTGATCTCTTCTTCTCTCTGGCATCCCATTGGCGCGTCTGGATTGCTGTTGAAATATCGCCATATCACTCGTTGAGGTCCCCGCGTCTGTTCTACTTTTTCGAAGAGTGTCACACCCTCTGCAATCTTTGCACGTCGTGCACGCCAGGAATTTTGCGGACGCCGTGGATGATATTTTCCAGATGCTTCAGGTCTTCAATTTCCATGACGATATCGACGTTGGCCTGGCCATTCTCAGTGCGGGCGCCGATGCTGCGGATGTTGGTTTTGAAATCGCTGATTACGGCGGTGATCTGCTTTAACATGCCGAAGCGGTCGTCGCAGAAAACTGTGAGCTTGACCGGGAACGACACTGGCGCGCCTTCTTCTTTGCCCCATTCGACATCGATGCGACGCTCGGGCTCATACATCAGATTAATGACGTTTGGACAATTCACTGAATGCACAGCGACGCCTTTGCCGCGGGTGACGTAGCCGACGACTGATTCTCCGCGAATTGGATTGCAGCAGCGCGCGCGATAGACGAGCATGTCGCCCTGACCCTTCACGCGGATGGCGCTACTGTCTCCGCCGAAAACGCGACGTACTACGCTGCCGAAGCCGGTGTCTTCTTCGGCGGGCGTAGCGGCTGTTGGTTCGGCGGCGGGCGTGAGTTTGCCTAAAACCTGGCGGGCGGAATATTTGCCGTATCCGATGGCGGCCATCAGATCGTCGGGCTGGCCGAGCCCGTAGTCGGAGGCGATGCGCTGGAAGTCCGCGTCTTTGATGTCTTTCATCGAGATGCGATATTTGCGGGCTTCTTTGTCGATCAGCTTTTTACCGATTTCGATGGCGCGTTCGCGCTGGTGAACGTTCAGCCAGTGCTTGATTTTGTTGCGCGCACGCGACGAGCGCACTACGCTCAGCCAGTCGCGGCTGGGCTTGTGCGCAGGCTGAGTGATGATTTCGACAATGTCGCCGCTGTGCAACTTGTGGCGCAGAGGCACCATGCGGCCGTTGACCTTGGCGCCCACACAGGTGTGTCCGACTTCGGTGTGAATGGTGTAGGCGAAGTCGATGGGCGTGGAGTCGCGCGGCAGCACCACGACTTTCCCCTTGGGCGTGAAGGTGTAAACCTCTTCAGGATAAAGATCGATTTTGAGGGTGGAAAGAAATTCGTTTGGATCGGAGACGTCGCGCTGCCACTCGACTACCTGACGCAGCCAGGCCAAACGCTCTTCATCTTTGACTGAGACAGGGCCGTCTTTATATTTCCAGTGGGCGGCGATTCCCTCTTCCGCCATGCGGTGCATTTCTTCGGTGCGAATCTGGATCTCGAAACTGGTGCCCTCTTCGGTGATCACCGAGGTGTGCAGCGATTGATAAAGATTCGGGCGGGGCATGGCGATGAAGTCTTTGATCCGACCTGGCACCGGCCGCCACATGTTATGGACGATGCCGAGGACGCCGTAACAATCCTGCACTGAGCGCGTGATCACGCGCATGGCATAGAGGTCATAAACCTGGTCAACGGAGATGCGCTGCTTGATCAGCTTTTTGTGAATGCTGTAAAGGCGCTTGATGCGGCTTTCGACGTTGGCGGTGATGCCGGCTTCGCGGAGCTTGTCGCGGAGTTCGCGCTCGATGGCGGAGAGAAATTGCTCGCCTTTTTTGCGGCGGGCTTCGACTGCGTCGTGGACTTGCTGGTAGCCGATGGGATCGAGATACCGGAAACCTAGGTCTTCCAGCTCGCCGCGAATTTTTCCCATGCCGAGGCGATGGGCGATGGGGCCGTAGATGTCGAGGGTTTCGCGGGCGATCTTTTGTTGGCGGTCAGGCTGCAGGTGCTCGAGGGTGCGCATGTTGTGCAGGCGATCCGCGAGTTTGATGAGCACCACGCGAATGTCATCGACCATGGCGAGCATCATTTTGCGCAGATTTTCTGCCTGCTGCTCTTCCTGCGATGAGAAATCTATCTGGCTGATCTTGGTTACGCCTTCGACGATGTGCGCTACCTGCTCGCCGAATTCTTTGCGGATGTCGACGATGGTGATGGAAGTATCTTCGACGGAATCGTGGAGAAGGCCGGCGGCGACTGAGACCGCGTCCATTTTCATTTCGGCTAGGACGAGCGCGACCTCGAGAGGATGAACCAGATAGGGCTCGCCGGAGGCGCGCTGCTGGCCGGAATGGTAGCGCTGAGAAAATTCGTAAGCTTTGCGGATTAGTTCCAGATCGTCGTTGGGACGGTTTTCGCGCATGTCGCGCATGAGCTCGCGGAACTTGGTTACCGTGAGCACATTGGTCGCGATCTGTTCGCGCAGGGTGGTCATTGGTTGTTTCTGATTATATCGGGATGGCCGCAAGGCTCGGCTGGCGGCAGCCGGGGAGTGGAAGAGCGGCGCCTTCAGCGCCGCGTTGTTGAACGGTCTCGAGTACGCGGCGCTAAAGCGCCGC
>DATATW010000072.1:0-14401 GCA_036268595.1 Terriglobales bacterium | reverse complement strand
GCCAGCGATCTACGACGAAGGACCGACGACTGACTTATGTTTGGCCGCGATGAAAAGCCTTCCCACGTCCGCCTGACCGCGGTGCAATACCTAATTCTTGGGGTATTTCTTTTCCTGGCTTACGGGCTTTGGCGGCTGCAGGTTTCTCAGAGCGACTATTATTCAGCGGCTGCAGAACGAAATCGAGTTCGCGAGGTGCCGATTCTTGCGCCTCGAGGAAGAATTCTCGACCGCTACGGGCGGACCATCGTCGACAACTACACTTCCTTTACCGCGCTGCTCATGCGCGACTCCTCGCGCAACCTGGAAGCGGATGCCCCATTAATCGCCCAGGGATTGCATCTGGATCCCAAAGAAGTGCGTGAAAAGATTCACCATTTTGCCAGCCTGCCTCAATACCAACCGATTTACCTCAAAGAAGACATCACCATGGACGAGGAGTCCTTCATTGAGGCGCACAAAAACGAACTGCCGGAACTGGACAGCATCATGGCCTACCGGCGCTTGTATCCTCGTAAAGGATTTCTGGCGCACCTGGTCGGTTACGTGGGCGAGGTCAGCGAGGACATGCTGAACCAGCCGCAGTTTGAGCTCTACAACCCCGGCGACGTAGTTGGAAAATCCGGCGTAGAACTGGAGTACAACCAGCTCTTGATGGGCTCCAACGGATCGCGCCAAGTGGTGGTGAACAGTCACGGCAAAGAAGTCGGCGAGGCATTGGACGAGAAGCCGGCAGTCCCGGGTAAGCCGCTGAAGCTGACCATCGATGTCGATTTGCAAATTGCCGCGGAGGAAGCCATCGACGGCAAAAACGGCGCAATCGTCGCCATGGATCCGCATACCGGAGAGATTCTGGCCATGGTGAGCCGCCCGGTATTCGATCCCAACCAATTTGCTATTCGGATTGGACGTTCGGAATGGCAGAAGCTGATCAATGATCCCAACAAGCCGCTGCTGAACAAGGCCATTCAAGCGCAGCTGGCGCCCGGCTCAACCTTCAAGATCATTATGGCAATGGCAGGATGGCAAGAAGGTATCGCGCAGACCCTGCATGTGTTGTGTACGGGAGGCGCCGAATTTTATGGACGTCGGTTTGGCTGCTGGGTGAAGACCGGGCATGGCGAAGTCGATCTGAGTAAGGGCATTTATCAGTCTTGCGATGTGTTCTTTTACACCCTGGCGGAAAAGTTAGGCATCGATCGGATCGCGAAATATGCCACCGCTCTCGGAATCGGGCAGAAGACGGGAATTGATTTGCCAGATGAAGTCAGCGGAGTAATGCCTTCGGAAGAGTGGAAGCTGCGCAACTTTCGCCAGAAGTGGTTCGCCGGCGAGACCATTTCAGTCGGCATTGGGCAGGGCGCGATCGCGGTCACACCGGTGCAACTGATGCGCGCAATTTCTGCGATCTCGATGGGCGGACGCATGGTGGTCCCGCACGTTGTCGACCCGACCAACCTTCCGTCCGGTTATGTAGAAGTGAGCCGCTACAGCCAGGTCAAGAGTATCCCGATCGATCCAAATGGATGGAATACCATTACGGACGCCATGGGACGAGTACTGCTGCCGGAAGGCACCGCGCAATCAGCGCACATTCCGGGCATTGATATCGCGGGCAAGACCGGATCGGCGCAGGTGGTCTCGCTGGCCTTGCGCGCGAAACATAAAAACGACGAGAACTTCGCGCAGAATGGATGGTTTGTGGGATTCACTCCGCGCCGCAACCCGGACATTATTGTTTGCACCCTGTTTGAAGGTGGAGAACACGGCAAGCTGGCAGCAAGAATCGCTACCCAGGTGATTAAGGCTTTCGTGGACAAGCAACGGCGGCAGCCAACCAACGTGGCGCAGAAGGTTAATCACAATCCAATGGAGATGGGCGCGCTTTGGACTTCGCAAGATGAAGATGGTGATGGCGAAAAGCTGAATGGCGGACGATTCAGGATCGACCTGGCAAAACGAGCTTTACCGTTGGCAACCGCTGCGCCGGGATTGAATTGAGGTTCTGAATGAGTTCTGAATGAGTTTCTGAAGATGTGGGGACAGCCGCCCTCGGCTGTCCATCGAGCGCAGCTCGAATGCATTTTGATGGGAGAGCAAGCTGGACAGCCGCTGCGGCTGTCCCCACATTTGGAACTGAGGAGCTAGACGTACGCGCTAACAGCCAAAACTGCTTTTATGGCCCGCAATATTTCATTTCGCGATTTTGACTGGGTGCTGGTGACATTCGTACTGATCATCTGCGCCCTGGGGGTGATCGAAATTCGCAGCGCCACCCTGCACACCAAGTTCGCCGGTGTCCACGTGAAACAGATTTACTGGATCATCGGCGGCTTGGGGGGCATGCTCCTGGTCAGCGTCTTGAATTACCAGGTGCTGCTCGAGCAGGTGCACTGGATGTACATTGGCGCGGTCGCATCGCTGATGACGGTGCTGGTTTTCGGGCAAAAATATCTGGGCGCACGCCGCTGGGTAAAGCTTCCCGGTGGCAACCACTTCCAACCATCGGAGTGGGTCAAGCTTATTCTGATTCTAGCCGTGGCCAAGTACTTTGCCGACTTGCAGGGCCGGGAGCTTTCGTGGACCGACTTCATTAAATCCGGCGCCATTGTAGGCGTGCCCATGCTGATGGTATTGGCGCAGCCCGATCTCGGCACTGCGCTGACTTATCTCCCCATTGCCATCGTCGGGCTATTCCTGGGCGGAATCCGATTCAAACAGGCGCTGATCATCATTATGCTTGCGGGCCTAGCTATGCCTTTGGCATGGCATCACCTGAAGGACTACCAAAAGCAGCGCCTGGTGAGCTTTATGGCGCCTGATAACGACCCGCGGGGCGCGGGGTATCACGTCAAGCAGTCTGAAATTGCAGTCGGTTCAGGAGGTTTGTTCGGCAGCAGTTCGGGATCACAAACCCACTTGGCTTTCCTTCCCGAGCCCCACACCGACTTTATCTTTGCGGCATTTTCAGAGGAACATGGTTTTGTAGGCGCGCTGGCGGTGCTGCTGTTATACTTCATCGTGTTGATGCGTTTGACCCAGAACGCGCAAACAGCACCCGATCGTGCTGGCACGTTTATAGTGATGGGTGTAGTTGCAGTTTTGACCTTTCATATACTGGTCAATATTGGCATGGTGGTCGGGTTTATGCCGGTCACCGGAATACCTTTGCCCTTAATGAGTTACGGAGGGTCATCGGTTTTGTTTATGTTTCTTGCGCTGGGGATGGTTATGAACGTCCGCATGCGCCGCTTCGTGAACTGAAGCATTGGCCTGTGTGGTGCGGACACTTCTGTCCGCGAAATGCGGGTGTAGAAGAAATGTTGTGACTGTTGTGGTTGTCGGACAGCGTCCGGCCCCAATAAAAATTACGACTGCTCTCGCGTTAAGAGAGCAACTCACCGGCAGCGGAGACAAAGCCGGGCAGGATTTTGAAGTAGAAGCCTCGGGCAGGGTAACGGCCCCCTCGGTTCTCCTATCGCAGATTTAAGAATTTGCGGTCGGAACTACGACGACATGAACTGAGAGAGCGGTCACAACCCCGGGCAGATTGCGATCAGTGGGAAAAAACTTAATACGTCCAGAACCCAGCCGGAGCTACCGAGATCATCACGGGCCGGAGCGTTCTGCTTTAGCACGCTCATCGCAGCTTCAATCCCTCCCGCAGTTGTGCGTCTCTTATCCGGTGAATCCGTAGCCGCGGAACGGCTCACGGACCGGAGTTTCAATGACAAAAGAATTATTTGTGTCTTCCACGCCGCACGAAACCAAAGTCGGCCTGGTGGAAGACGATCAGTTAGCCGAAGTGTATCTGGAGCGCGAAAACGAATACACGCTTGCAGGTTCCATCTATAAAGGCCGGGTAACACGGGTTTTGCCGGGAATGCAATCGGCATTCGTGGACATCGGTCTCGAGCGCGATGCCTTCCTTTACGTCTCCGACTTTATGGAGCTTCAGAACGAGGATGACGACCTCGATGAGGTCCCCATCAACAACAACGTTCCCGATACCCGAGAGAAGCCGCAGGAACGCGTCTCCAGGGAACCAGAGCAGCATAGCTCCCAGGGCGAAACCAACGGGCGGCCCGCAGCGGTGAGCCAGACGACGGCGCCTATCCGGGAAAATTCGCGCGATGACCGTGGCGGCTGGCGTGGACGCCGGCGGCGCGGGCGGCGTGATCAACCATCGCGCCCGGTGCAGGCTGAGCCTCGTCCGGAACGCGAAGAGTTCGGGCCCCCCCCGGGTTATCAACCAATCCTTCTACCGGGCGAGTCTATTTCGAAATATCGGGACCGCTCACCTGCATCAGGCAGTCAGCGTGAGCAGAGGTTCAGTTCTGCGGCCGCGACCAGCGAAGATTCCTTCGAGAAAGCGCATGGCGAGTTCTCTGAACAATTCCCGCAAGACGAGCCGCTATTCGCTCTTAGTGCGAATACAGAAGAGAGTTCACAGGCAAAAACTTCAGGCGTAGAAGGTCGCGGCTTTGAGGAGGATCAGAACTCTGTCAGCGAAGAGGATTCCACACCTTCAATCCAGCGGGAAGACCCACCCGGACGCACTTTCCAATCGGAGTTCGGCTCAAATGAGTGGGAGCGCAAACAGAAGCAAGAACACGAACACAATGTCGCTGCCGTTTTTGGTCAGGATGAAAACGCAGAATCGGATGATAAACATTCCGAAGACTCAGGGTTCGCTTCTCGCGATCAATCACGCGAGGCGCTCATCACTGCAGCGTCCGGAATGATGGAAGAGGAAGAAATCGACGAAGAAGAGGCGGCTTTATCCGCTTACGTCGATTCGGTGGACGAAGAAGGTGGGTTCGAAGAATTTGAAGAAGAGACTCACGCCGCCGGCGACCACGCCGAGAGCGCGCATCCGCATTTGATTGCTGCTTCAGGCGAAGATACTGCAGTTCCCTTCTCTTCAGAACCGATCTCCGGCGAAAATGCTGAAATTGAGCAGGCAGAAGAAGAAGTGGATGAAGTTGCCGCGCAAGAGGCGGAACTGGAGCAAGCCCAGGCCGAGGCGGAAGCGCTGCTGGACGCCGAAGTGCAGGGCAACGGAACTACCGAGGTTCGCGCCGAGGTCCGTGCGCCGGCGGCAACCGCCGCTTATACCCAGCGCGCTGCCCGACCCGGGTTCGATCGTGACCGCTCACGTCGCGGAGGATTCCGCCGCTCGAGTGGTGGACGGGGAAGATTCCGCCGCCAGGAGCCGCAGAATCTGCCGCAGATCACTGACCTATTGAAAGAAGGTCAGGAAATTCTGGTCCAGATTGCAAAAGAACCGATCGGCAAAAAAGGCGCGCGTATTACCAGCCACATCGCCCTGCCGGGACGTTTTCTGGTGTATATGCCAACGGTAAATCATACCGGCGTGTCGCGGAAAATTGCGTCTGAAGAAGAACGCCAGCGGTTGAAGCGAATCATTCAGAGTGAGCGCGAAAACGGGCATGGGGGATTCATCGTCCGCACCGCAGCCCAGGGCGCGGATGAAAACGAATTGCGTGCCGACATTCGCTTTCTAAAAGGCCTGTGGAACGAGATTCGCGGCCGCGCTGATAACGGCAAGTCTCCGGCGCTGATTTATCACGACCTCAACGTGGTCGAGCGAATCCTGCGCGACCAGGTCACGTCAGACTTTTCTGCCATCTGGGTTGATACCGAGCAGGAATACGAGCGCATTCTCCGCTTCGCTAATCGCTTTCAGCCGGGGATAGTTCGGCGGGTCAAGCTTTACACAAAGGAAACCCCGCTGTTCGAGCAGTTCGGGTTGAAAGAAGAGATCGACAAGGCGCTCAAGTCAAAAGTATGGCTCAAGAGCGGCGGATACATCGTCATCAATCAAACCGAAGCTCTGGTCGCGATTGACGTGAACACCGGCAAGTATGTCGGCAAAACGGCGCGGCTTGAAGACACGATCGTGAAGACGAATGTTGACGCAATCAAAGAAATCGTGCGCCAGATACGTTTGCGCGATCTGGGCGGAATCATCATCATCGACTTCATCGATATGGACGAACGCCGCAATCGGCAGAAAGTCATGCAGGCGCTGGAAGAAGCTCTTCGCAGCGATCGAGCGCCGTCAAAAGTTTTGCAGTTCAATGATTTCGGACTGGTTGCCATCACTCGCAAGCGGGTGAAGCAATCGCTCGAACGCACCATCGGTTCGCCGTGCCCCTATTGCGAGGCCACGGGTTTTGTGAAAAACGTGAACACGGTGTGCAACGAGATATACATTGAGATGCGCAAGCTCGCCAAGGAACTCGACCATTCGGATGTGATGCTGCGAGTCAATCCAGAAGTAGCGAAAGCGCTCAAGACCAACAACGGACGTTGGCTGAACGAACTCGAAGAACTGACCAAGAAAACCGTGATCGTGAAGAGCGATGCATCGCTACATCAGGAGAAGTTCGATATTAACTGAAGCTCTGAGCCGTTAGCTTTTGGCTGTTAGCTTTTCAAACCAGATTGTGGGGAGACGGGCGTCCTCGCCCGTCTTTTCTTTTGGTGAGCCCGCCTCCGAATGGGCTTTACTTAGGCACACTATTATGTCACACTATCAATGTGACTACACGACGCGCACATATCGTCTTGCCTGAGGATCTGGTTGCGGAGATTGATAATCTGGTTGGTCCTCGGGGTCGCAGCGCCTTTTTGGTGGAGACTGCCCGCAATGAGCTTCGCCGGCAAAAACTCCTGAGATTCTTAAATAGCGACGAGCCGGCGTGGACAGATGAGAATCATCCAGAACTAAAAGAATGTTCTGCGAGTTGGGTGCGAACCCTACGATCCGAAAGCGACCGTTTCAGCGCGAAGAGAGGCACAAAGCCACGCTGAACATGAACCTTCTACTCGACACATCCGTTCTCATCGACGCGCTACGTTCCCGCAACGTAAGGCGTGAACTGCTGGCAAAGTTGGTGAACGAAGGACATCATTTTTCAACTACTGCGCTAAATATTGCCGAGGTATACGCCGGAATTCGGCCCGGAGAACACGTACGAACTGCCGCGTTCCTGGATAATCTTGAATGTCATGAACTGACTGCGAATTCCGGGCGCCGCGCAGGTTTGCTGAAAAATGAGTGGGCCGGAAAAGGGCGCACGCTGTCGTTGTCAGACACAATTATTGCTGCTATTGCAATCGAGAAGGAGTGTAGCCTGATGACCGACAATCGAAAAGACTTTCCCATGCCAGAGCTTAATCTCTATCCCCTTACCTAGAAGTTTGCTTTCCAGGAAAAGCGACTACGCCCCAGCCGCGGCGCCCTTGGGCTCTGCGGATGCTGTCAAGCTGCGCTCGGCGATGCCGCTATACTCGCGAAGTTTCTTCAGCGAGCTCTGAATCTCGTCGACGTGTTGGCGATGTCCACGTTGTGATGCCATGATCGACACTCGCTCGGCATTTTCTGCGGCATTGCTCCCGATTTCAAGCAAAGTAGCCAGCGAATCAGCGTGCAATCTCCAGATGGACGGCGAATTCCCTGCGCGCTTCAGTTCTTCCCACTCGGTGATGACCCGCGCCGTGACCGCCACCAGGCGAAGCAAAACGCGTGCAACTCCGGCACGCAGGCTTTTTTCCTCCAGGTAGTCGGCGGAGTACGCGTCCGCCTCTGCCGGCGTGAGCGTCAGGTTGAAGAAACGCATCGGCACAACCTGGCGAAATTTTGGGTCAGCGACGCGGACAAAGATTCGCACTGACTCTTCGACCTTGAGCAGTTTTGACTCTTCGGCGGCTAACTGCTGCGAATTGACCGCTTTTCGGACAGAACTCAGATTGAATGGCACCTTTACCGCAGGTGTAGGAGTCGATTGAGCGGGTTTCGAACTGGGAGATGAAGCGCCCTTCTGTCCTGTCCGCTTGACCGGCGGCGACAGTTCCAGGGTTTGCTTCAGCTTGGACACACGGCGGAATTTATCAAGCGCCTGTCCGTAGTCCAGCTTGAGAAGGTTGTCTTCGTCCATGGCCTTAACGTGCTCCACGGTGACGTCCACACCGTCAATGCTGCCGAGAATGGTGCCGCCGTGCTCTTCCAGGTCACCAGCGAAAGCTTTGATTTGAGTAGTAGCGGCGCGGAAGAGCTCGTCGAACTTGGTGCCGAAGGTGGCGTTGTAAGGCGCGATGGTGGCCAGCACTCCGGGATGAAAAAAGGAATCGTCGAGATTCTGTTTGATTTGGCGGACGGTCTGAATGATGCCGGATTCGAGCAATGAGTTCAGGTCTCGAAATTGCAAAACCTGCTCCTCGAACGCGTCAAAGCGGCGAAGCACCTGGACATGCTCTTCCGGCAACGGCAGCTGGTCCGAATCAGCGAGAATCTCGATCAGAGCGATTTCGAATGGAGAGAGCGGCAACGAACCATCCAGGCCGTATCCTCGTTGGTCCCACTGACCCGGCACGCGCGGATGCCGATAAAGAAAGGTAACAATGATGTCAGTCTTGTCGCGATCGGATTCAATGTGCGGGTGCTTGCGAACGAAATACCGCAGCATGGCTTCCGCAATTTCCGGATCGATCTCTTCGGTAAAGGCGTGGCGCAACATTGCCGGAGAAATTGCCAAGTCCAGCAACCGAAGCCAGCGACGCATCAGGGCCAGGGTGCCGCCGACGTTGCCGTCCGCTTGCAACGAAACCGACTCAAGACCGACGGGAACCGGAACCTCGCCCTCCACGGCCTGTTGCAGGAGCTTTTCGTAAAACCCCTGAACCGTCGCCAGAATGGCAAGTTCCCATTTGGGATCTTCAACCAAGCGTTACCCTCAATGAAAACTCGATTTGGAAATTAAGCCAGACTAAATACTGCCAGAGTGGAAGATTACCGGATAGTTACCTTGGTAAGTTGAGGCGTTTGCGCGGCGTCCGAGCCGCGGGCCGAAATCCCGAGCGGATTGGAACGGAGTCGAGGGAACTCGGTCTACTCATTCGAATACCACCGTCTTGTTTCCATAAACCAGCACCCGATTTTCCAGATGCCAGCGGACGGCGCGCGAGAGCACGACTTTTTCGAGGTCGCGACCCTTTTGAATCAGGTCGTCAATGGAATCACGGTGGGAGACGCGGACTACGTCTTGTTCGATGATGGGGCCATCGTCGAGTACTTCAGTCACATAGTGGCTGGTAGCGCCGATGAGTTTCACGCCGCGCGTAAAAGCCTGGTGGTACGGCTTTGATCCCACAAAGGCTGGCAAGAATGAATGGTGAATATTAATGATGCGGCGCGGGTAAGCATTGACCATTTCATCGGAGAGGATCTGCATGTAACGGGCGAGCACGATGAAATCGATATTGGTGCGTTCAAGCCTCGAGCGAATCTGGCGTTCGGCGGCTGCTTTATTTTCTTTTTCTACCGGAACTAAGAAAAATGGGATGCGGTAGAAATCCGCAATCGCCTGGCTGTCGGGGTGATTGGAAATGATGCAGGGAATTTCGCAGTTCAGTTCACCACTCTGGTGGCGATATAGCAAATCCACAAGACAATGATCGTATTTCGAAACCAGGATCGCCATGCGCGGCCGGTAATCCGATTGCGCGAGCCGCCACTGCATTTCAAAGCTGGCCGCGATCGGGGCGAACGCGCGGGCGAAATCGTTCAGCGGAAGATCGAACTCGGCGGGATCGAATTCCACTCGCATAAGAAACGTTCCGGAATCCACGTCGCTGTGCTCATCAGCGTGCAGAATGTTGCCACCGTGCTGGTAGATGAATCCCGCGATAGTGGCAACTACGCCTTTTTTATCGGGACAGCTCAGCAGCAGGATGGCGGACTTCCGTATCATCTCCGCGCTTTCAGGTCCTTCAGGATTTCGCGCGCGGCATTTGCGCCTGAGGCTCCGGTCAGTCCGGTGCCTGGATGCGTACCTGAGCCGCACAGATAAAGATTCTCGATCGGCGTGCGATACCGAGCCCAGTCAAGCATTGGACGCATGGTAAAGATTTGATCGAGCGCGAGTTCACCATGAAAAATCTGACCGCCAGTCAGGCCGTAGATTTCTTCGAGGTCAAGCGGCGTGATGACCTGGGTGTGAAGAATTTTGCCCGGCAGATCGGGCGCGTATTGCGCAATAGTTTTGATCACGGTATCACCTAATGCGATTCGCTGGTCCTGCCAGGTTGCATTTTTCAATTTATAGGGCGCGTATTGCATATAGACCGACATCACGTGCTGGCCGCGAGGCGCAAGTGATGGGTCGGTCAGAGACGGAATCGCAATTTCCAGATACGGCGCGCGAGAGAAGTTTCCGTACTTCGATTCGTCGAATGCGCGCTCGAGGTAATCGATGCCGGGTCCGATATGGATTCTGCCGGACACTGCATCGTTATTTCCGTCAAGCCCGCTGAAACTGGGCAAGCCGGAGAGCGCGAGATTAATTTTCGCAACCGTCCCGTTCATGCGGAAATTCTGCAGGCGCTTAGTGAATGTGGGGGACAGCAACACCGGATCCATCAGCTTGAGAAACGTTCTTTTCGGATCGGCATTCGAGATTACCGCGCGCGCCTGAATTTCTTCCCCGCTGACGAGGGCCACGCCCCGGACTGCGCCGTCCTTAATTTTGATTTCAGCGACTTCGGCCCCGGTGAGAATCTCTGCCCCAGCTTGCTGAGCGGACTTGGCCATCGCTTGAGTGATGGCGCCCATTCCGCCCGCAGCGAAGCAGTTGCCGCCTGCGGGATTCGCATCCGCGGCCGCCCGCAGTAAAAGGACCAGCGCCGTTCCCGCAGACCACGGACCAAGAAACGTTCCAAAAATGCCGCGAGCGGCGATCACAGCGCGCAGCAAATCATTTTCGAAAAACTCCGCCACCAGATCGGCAATCGCCATCGGACCCCAGCGCAGCAGATCGTAGGTATTCTTCTTGCCTGATCCACGAACTGAACGGCCGAGTTGTAACAGGCCAAAAAGATCGCTCTTCGACGGTCGCGAAATTTCAGGCGGAGTCAGCGTAAGAACTTTGGAAATTATGCGCGAAGTTTTTTCCAGCGCGGCGTGAAATTCGCGATATTTGGCAGCATCGGACTTTGAAATCTTTGCGATGTCCGCTGCCGCTTTTTCGATATCACGATAAAGAACCAGCGCCCGCCCATCTGGAGAAAGCGCCGTCACGTCAACCGCGGGCGTGATCATCTTCAGCCCGTGCTTCTCGAGCTGCATGTCGCGAACCACTTCAGGGCGCAAGGGCCCGGCAGAGTGCGCCAATAAAGACGCGCGGAATCCGGGATGAAATTCTTCGGTGATGGCCGCGCCACCCACCTGATTACGGCGTTCGAGAACTAACGGCTTGTATCCGGCGCGAGCCAGGTAGAAGGCCGCGACCAGGCCGTTATGTCCACCGCCGATGATGACAACGTCGTGAGAGTTAGACATTGCGCCCTGGTTAACTTAGTGATCCCTTCAAAATGTGGCGACAGCCGCCATCGGCTATCCGGTCGAGCAGAGCTCGACAATTATCCGGCAGTCGAAGACCTTCTCGGCTCCACCGAGCGGACAGCCGAGGGCGGTTGTCCCCACGCATCTTGCGTTTTATCAATTCGCATCCTTCAAAACTTCTAACGCCGACAGTCTTCCCGGCGCGCCCATAATTCCGCCGCCAGGGTGCGTCGCCGATCCGCACATGTACAGATTTTTAATGGGAGTGCGGAAGCGAGCAAATCCGGAGACCGGACGCAAAAAGAAAAGCTGCTCCAGCGAAAGCTCGCCCTGAAAAATATTTCCTTCGCTCAATCCCCATTCGCGTTCGAGATCGAGCGGGGTGACGACTTGTTTATGAAGAATGATGTTCTTCAAATTCGGCGCGTATTCGGAAATAGTATCGATCACTGTGTTACCAAAGTCGTCTTTCAATTGATCCCAGTGCAGTCCCGGCCTCAGTTTGTAAGGCGCGTACTGCACAAAACACGACATCACGTGCTTGCCCGGAGGCGCAACGCTGGGATCGGTAAGCGAAGGAATCACCATGTCGATGTACGGACGCCGTGAGAACATCCCGTATTTAGCATCATCGTAAGCCCGCTCCATGTAATCGACAGCCGGTGAAATAGAAATTGCGCCCCGCAGATGTGCGCCGGGGCCGGGCATGCATTTGAAATCCGGTAGCGCGTCAAGGGCGAGATTTACTTTGCCTGATGATCCGCGGAATTTATAACGCTTCACTTCGTCGAGAAAATCGGCCGGCAAATTTGCGTTGTCGATAAATTCGATAAACGTATGCCGAGGATCAACACTGGACGAAATAACCCTTCCGTAAATTTCGTCGCCATTCGCCAGCGCCACCCCAACCGCGCGGCCATTCTTCACGATGATCTTGGCGACGCCGGTCTCTTTGCGAATTTCGACTCCGGCTTCGACCGCAGCTTCACCAATCGCGTTTGAGATGCCACCGGTGCCGCCGCGCGCGAATCCCCAGGCGCGGAATGCGCCGTCAATCTCTCCCATGTAATGATGTAGAAGAACGTACGCCGTGCCGGGCGAGCGCACACCGAGAAACGTTCCGATGATTCCCGACGCCGACATCGTGGCTTTCAATACGTCAGTCTCAAACCACTGGTCGAGAAAATCGGCGGAGCTCATGGTCATGAGCTGCACCAGGTTGTAACGGTCCTCGCTCGATAGTTTCTGAAAACGCCGCGCCAGAAACAGCAGCTTCGACAAATCCTTGGGATTGAAACCGGTCGGGTCGGGCGGCACCATGTTCATGATCGGCTTCACGAAGTGACACATCGGTTGCATCGCCTTGCCAAATTCGTCGTAAGCCTCGGCGTCGAGCCGCGAGTGACGGGCGATCTCGCGATGCGTCTGGCCATGGTCGTTCACGCGCCACAAATAGTCGCCATTAGGCATGGGCGTAAACGTACCATCGAGTGGAAGAATCTCCAGACCGTGGCGGGGAAGATCGAGGTCGCGAATGATTTCAGGGCGCAGCAGCGAAACTACGTAAGAACACACCGAAAATTTGAATCCGGGAAAAACTTCTTCGGTGACCGCAGCGCCTCCGAGCACATGCCGGCGCTCGAGCACCAGAACCTTCTTGCCTGCACGCGCGAGATAAGCCGCGTGAGTTAGGCCGTTGTGCCCTCCGCCGATCACGATGATGTCGTATGTAGTCATTTTGGTTTTGAGAGGTGAGCCGTGAGTTTCGAGTGATCAGAGCTCGCTCGCCGCTCACTTCTCGTTGCTCTCTTTGAAACAGGAAATCATACTCGCGAGCAGAATTTCGCGCAGAAACGGATCAGAGTCCGCTAGGAAGAACGCTCCACTGGAGAAGGCGGGGCATGGAGGGAGCTTATCATCTCTGGCGTCCACAACAAAATCGCGTCATCCCGAACCTGCGGTCCGAAGGAGCGCAAGGAGAAAGGGGCCTTACGAAACTCGTGCAGAGGCATGAAAGTGATCCGGATCGCTTCAGAAGAGTGAGCAGCGCCTATTTACGTCCGTGGTGATCCAATCGCACCGTAAGATCCCTCTCTCGTCCGCCTTCGGCGAACGGGTTCGGGATGACACATTCCGGTGGGAGCTGAAGAGATGAGTCAGGCGGGACGTGACCAGAGCTTTAGATTTCTGTGACACTTCTCCTAACTTAGAAATATTGTCATCCCCGAACCTGCGGTCCGCAGGAGCGCAGGAGAGGGACCTTACGAAATTCGTACAGAGGCATGAAAATGATCCGGATTGACTGAGAAGAGTGAGCAGGCTTCTATTCACGTCAGCGGTGAGCGAATCGCATCGTACGGCCCCTCTCTCGTCCGCCTTTGGCGAACGGGTTCGGGATGACAGTGTGACGAAGTGCTAAGACACAACGGCCCGAGGAAGCACAGCGCGAAATCGGTATAATCCGAATTTCAGGATTCAGAGGAAGCCATGCCCATCGGAACCGCATTTCACGAACGCACTTTCCCGCTTTGCCAAAGCCTCAACTATCGCGAGTGGTCGGGATACTACACGGTCAGCGCCTATGAGGTGCACCACGAGCACGAGTACAACGCTATCCGCAATGCGACCGCGCTGATCGACATAACGCCGCTGTACAAATATCTGCTCACTGGGAAAGATGCTACCAAGCTGGTGAACCGGGTGATTACTCGCGACATCAACAAAGTTGCGAAGGGCCAGGTGATTTATTGCTGCTGGTGCGACGAGCAGGGCAAGGTGATTGACGACGGAACGATTACGAGGCTTGATGAGAATCGATATCGCTGGACCGCCGCCGAGCCCAACCTGCGCTGGTTCCATCAGAACGGGTTGAACATGGATGTGCAGATCGAGGACATCTCCGAGCGCACTGCGGCGCTGGCGTTGCAGGGGCCGACTTCGGCGCGACTGCTGAAAACTGTGGCCGAGGCGGAAATCAGCAATCTGAAATATTTCCGCATGACCAGCGGCAAAATCGCCGGCGTGCCGGTCGAC
>DATATW010000071.1:0-34408 GCA_036268595.1 Terriglobales bacterium | reverse complement strand
GGCGAAGAAGTTGAAATCGTCGGCTTCCGCGATACCCGCAAGACAGTTGTGACCGGCGTCGAAATGTTCAAAAAGCAGCTCGACGAAGGCATGGCGGGCGATAATGCCGGCCTGCTGTTGCGCGGCATTGCGAAAGAAGATGTCGAGCGCGGCATGGTGCTGGCGAAAGGCGGATCGATCACCCCCCACACCAAGTTCAAGGCAGAAGTTTACATTCTGACCAAAGAAGAAGGTGGGAGGCATACGCCCTTCTTTAAGGGATATCGTCCGCAGTTTTATCTGCGTACGACGGACGTGACCGGAGTTGCCGAGTTGCCATCGGGCACCGAGATGGTGATGCCCGGCGACAACGTGCAGCTGGTGATTGAGCTGATCACGCCGGTGGCGATGGAGAAAGGCTTGCGCTTCGCGATTCGTGAAGGCGGACACACGGTGGGCGCGGGCACGATCTCGGAGATTGTGCAGTAGCAGAGGTATAGCAGATTCCTCATCGCTAAAGCGGTTTGGAGTTACAGGTGGATAGGGTTAGCTGGCTTGGACTAGGTTCGCTGTATTGAGATCCCTCGTTTTACTCGGGATTTCGGCAGCGGGCTCGGACGCCCGCTAAACGCCTTAGGTTCTTTCCTTCCGGAGATGCCGGAAGGGGTCAGGAAACGAAACGTGATAGGAAACGAAAAAATTCGCATCCGGCTGAAGGCATACGATTACCGCGTGCTCGACCAGTCGACAACGGAGATTGTGGCTACGGCGAAGCGCACGGGCGCGCAAATTGCTGGTCCGATTCCATTGCCTACGATGAAAAACAAGTTCACGGTGCTGCGTTCGCCGCACGTGGACAAGAAATCGCGGGAACAGTTCGAGATCCGCACGCACAAACGTTTGCTGGACATTCTCGATCCGACGCCGCAGACGGTGGATGCATTGATGAAGCTTGATCTGCCGGCGGGAGTGGATGTGGAGATCAAGGCATTCGGGAAAGAACATAAATAGACCATGCAAGATTTCGCGGGCGAGGGCGCCCGCGCCACACAGACATAGGACGAAGCAAATGGCAAAGGTAGCAGGCATTCTGGGGAAAAAAGTCGGGATGACGCAGCTCTTCGATAACAAGGGCGATGTGCGCCCGGCGACAGTGTTGCAGGCGGGGCCATGCGTGGTTACGCAACATAAGTCGCAGACCAGAGACGGATATGACTCGGCGCAGATTGGCCTGGTGGAATTCGTGAAGGAATCGCGCCTGACCCAGCCGATGAAGGGACACCTCGGCAAAAACAATGTGCCGCCGGTGAAATTTATCCGCGAAGTTCCGATTGAAGCTGACGGCGATTCGGCGGTGAAGGCCGGCGACCGCGTGCTGGTCGAGATTTTCGACGGCGAAAGATTTGTCGACGTCGTCGGGGTGAGCAAGGGCAAGGGATTTCAGGGCGTGGTCAAGCGCCATCATTTTGGCGGCGGTCCGAAGTCGCACGGTTCGATGTTTCAGGTTACGGGATCAATTGGATCGTCGGCATTCCCGTCGCGCGTGTTCAAGGGAATGCGCATGTCGGGGCATATGGGCAATGCGCGGGTGACGGTGCGCAATCTGCGAGTGCTGGGCGTCGATAAAGACGACAACCTACTGGTAGTTGAAGGTGCTGTGCCCGGGCCGAATGGTGGGTATTTGGTGATTATGAAAGCCAAGAAGCCGCCACGAGAGCGTCGTGGATTTGCGGGTGCGGCGACGGTGGATCCGTTGAAGGCTGCGAAGAGGGCGGCGAAGAAGGGATAGCAGCGTCGTTGGTCGGCTTTCGGTCGTCGGCCAAAAGCTAAAGAACGCGGGCGAGGGCACCCGCGCTGCATAGAACCGGGCAAGACGAGAACAACATGGCAACGATTGACATTCACGATTTGAGCGGCAAGAAAGTGGGTACGCTGGAGCTCGCCGACGAAGTTTTTGGCGCGATCAACGAAGACCTGCTTTATGAGGCGGTCACGCATTACCGTGCGGCGCAGCGCGCCGGCACTCATGCCACCAAGAACAAGAAACTGGTTTCGGGCGCGGGTAAAAAACTTTGGAAGCAGAAGGGCACCGGACGCGCGCGTGTGGGATCGATCCGGTCGCCACTGTGGCGACATGGCGGCACGGTGCATGGACCGCAACCACGCTCGTACGATTACAGTTTCCCCCGCAAGAAGTTGCTGGGCGCGTTGCGTTCGGCGCTGGCGGCGAAGCTCTCTGACGGCAAGCTGATCGTGGTCAACGCGTTCGATGTAAAGGAACCGAAGACGCAGGCGTTTCGCGAGGCGCTGGATTCGTTGAAGGTGGATAAAGGCGCGGTGCTGGTTGAAGTGGCGAACCACGGAAACCGCAACCTCGACCTGAGCTCGCGGAACCTCGATGGGATCGAATTGGTTAGCAGCAGCGAAGTGCATCCTTATCATTTGTTGCGTTATGACCGCGCGATTTTTTCGCAGCCGGCGATTGAGAAGCTGCAGGTTTCGCTGAAGAACCTGTCTTCAAAGCGCGAGCACAAAGCGGGAGACGGCGACGGCGCGAAGAAAGCTCAGAAGAAGGCGACGCGCAGTCCGCGTACCCGCACCAAGAAAGCGGCGGAGGTGGCGTAGAAACATGAAGACCGCATATCAAATTATTCGCCGGCCGGTCATTACCGAGAAGGGCCTGGGCATCAAGGAAAACCAGAACACGCTGGTCTTTCAGGTGGCGCCGAAAGCTACCAAGACCGAGATCAAGGAAGCAGTGCAATCGATCTTCAAGGTGAAAGTAAGTTCGGTGCGCACGGCGAATTATCCGGGCAAAGAGCGGCGACGGGGAAAGTTTGCCGGGTATCGTCCGGATTGGAAGAAGGCATTTGTAAGGTTGCGGGCCGGCGAGAAGATGCCGGAGTACGCGCAAAACCTCTAGTCGTGCGTCGTCCGTCGCAGGTCGTGCGCAAACGGCGTGCGACTCACGACGTGGGCCGTGCGACGAGAGGTAGTAGTTAAGAGCTTTTTATGGCAATCAAGACTTATAGACCGACAACCCAGACATTGCGCTACCGGACCACGCTTTCGAGCGCGGACCTGACCACTGACCGGCCCCACAAGCCGCTGACTGAACCGAAGCAGCGGCAGGGCGGACGCCGCAACTCGGGCGATGTGACCATGCGCTTTCGTGGCGGCGGGCACAAGCGCAAGCTGCGGCTGATCGATTTCAAGCGCGACAAGACTGGGATTCCGGCGACTGTGATTTCGATTGAATACGATCCCAACCGTTCGGCGCGGATTGCGCTGCTGGCTTATGCAGATGGCGAAAAGCGGTACATCCTGCAGCCGGATGGGCTGAAGGCGGGGGCGAAAATTGTGAGTGGGCCGGATGCCGACATTCTGGTGGGTAATGCGTTGCCGCTGAAGAATATTCCGCCAGGCACGACGATTCACAATCTGGAACTGCGCCCGGGAAAAGGCGCGCAGATGGTGCGCTCGGCAGGCGGTTCGGCGCAGTTGGTGGCGAAAGAAGGCGAGTACGCGCTGGTGAAATTGCCTTCCGGCGAGACCCGCAAAGTTTCGCAGGATTGCATGGCGACGATTGGCCAGGTGGGCAACATCGATCACGAGAACATCACCATCGGCAAAGCCGGACGTTCGCGCTGGATGGGCAAGAAGCCGCACAACCGCGGCGTGTCGATGAACCCGGTCGATCACCCGCACGGCGGCGGTGAAGGCAAGACTTCGGGTGGACGGCATCCGGTGACGCCGTGGGGCCAGCCGACGCGGGGATACAAGACGCGGAACAACAAGCGTACGGATAAGTTTATTGTGAGCAGAAGCAAGAAATAGTCGTGCGTCGCAGGTTGTTCGTCGTGCGGAAAATACGAGTTGCCGGTCGTCGGGTGAAAGCAGCTCCTCAACGCTGAAGCGGTTGCCGAACGACAGGAGTTTTGAGGTTTTAGATTTGGATTTCTTGGCTGCAGTGGAACGGCAAGTGGCCTGAATCGGGAGCCACAAGCTGACGGCTGACGGCTGAAGGCTGAGAGCTGATTTTATGCGTTCAACAAAAAAAGGGCCGTTTATTGACGGATATCTGGCGACGCGGATCGAGGGCATGAACTCGCGCAATGAGAAGAAAGTTTTGCGCACCTGGTCGCGGCGCTCGACGATTATCCCGGAGATGGTGGGGCACACCATCGCGGTGCACAACGGAAAGAAATTTATTCCGGTGTACATCACCGAGAACATGGTCGGACACAAGCTGGGTGAGTTCAGTTTCACCCGCCAGTTCAAGGGACATTCGATGAAGGCGGCGACCGAAGTTTCGGCGCGTCCGGCGGGAGTGCCGGGCGGTCCAGGAGCGATTACGCCGGCTGCTTCAGCGCCCAAGAGTTAAGCGAGAGACGAGAAAATGGAATTCAGAGCTCAAACCCGTTTTGTTCGCGTGTCGCCGCAGAAGGCGCGGCTGGTGCTGGAACTTATCAAGGGGCGGCGCGTAGAAGATGCGCTGAACACGCTGGCGTTCAACAAGAAGCGAATTGCCGCGAAGGTGGAAAAGCTGCTGCGCTCGGCGGTTGAAAACGCTAACTACATGAGCACGGAAAAGAATGTCGATGTCGATCTCGATAGTCTTTACGTGAAGCATGCGGTCGCGAATGACGGGCCGCGCATGAAGCGCATCCGTCCAGCGCCTATGGGACGCGCTTTCCGTTACGTGCGGCGCATTGCGCATATTGAGATCTCGCTGGCGGAGCGCGGGAAGAATGGCACAGAGCTGGCGACGGTGGTGGGCGAAGATCGTCCGGCAGCCAAAGCGGTTGCGGCCAAGCCGCGGACTAAGGCCAAGAAAAAAGCTGTGGCCAAAAAGTTTGCCGGGAAGAAGACGGCGGGGAAGAGATAGTTGTAGAGACGTAGCTTGCTACGTCTGAGAGGTTGCAAGCAACGTCGGTACGAGAGATGGATGAGTCAGGCGTTGCAAGCAACGTCTCTACAGGAGCTTTATGGGACAGAAGGTACATCCTTACGGATTCCGGCTCGGATACACCAAGCCGTGGAAGTCGCGCTGGTTTGTGGAGCGCGATTATGACAAGCTGCTGCTTGAAGACGTCAAGCTGAAGAACGAGCTGAAGGACAAGCTAAAGTCGGCGGGCGTGAGCTCGATTGAAGTCGAGCGGCCGGGCAACAAGTTGCGCGTCATTATCAAGACGGCGCGTCCGGGGATCATCATCGGCCGCAAGGGCGCCGAGATCGATAAGTTGAAGGGCGAAGTACAGAAGCGGACCAACCGCGAGGTGTACATCGACATTCAGGAAGTTCACAAGCCTGAGCTCGATGCGCAACTGGTTTCGGAATCGATCGCGCTGCAACTTGAAAAGCGCGTGGGATTCCGTCGAGCCATGCGCAAGGCTGTGGACTCAGCGCTGCGCTTCGGTTGCAAGGGAATCAAGGTGCGGGTGAGCGGGCGCTTGAATGGAAATGAAATCGCGCGCTCGGAGTGGTATCTGCAGGGTCGCTTGCCGCTGCACACCTTGCGCGCCGATATCGAGTACGGCTTCAGCGAAGCCCGGACCACGTATGGCGTGATTGGCGTGAAGTGCTGGATTTATAAGGGAGAAATTCTGCCAGCCAAAAAGCGGGAAACGCCGGTGGCGGCAGGAGCATTTTGAAATAGCTGTCAGCCATCAGCCCTCAGCCGTCAGTAAAAACGGCAAGAATCTAGCTGAGAGCTGACGGCTGAAGGCTGAGAGCTGACTTATGTTGATGCCGAAAAAAGTTAAGTACCGCAAGCAGCAGCGCGGACGCATGACCGGGAAAGCCTGGCGGGGCGCAGAATTGTCGTTCGGGGATTTCGGGCTCAAGGTGCTTGAGCCGGGCTGGATCACCGATCGGCAGATCGAAGCCAGCCGCGTGGCGATGACGCGTTTCGTCAAGCGCGGCGGAAAAATCTGGATCCGGCTGTTTCCCGATAAACCGGTCACCAAGAAGCCGGCCGAAACCCGTATGGGAAAAGGCAAAGGCGCGCCTGATCACTGGGTAGCAGTGGTGAAGCCGGGGAAAATTTTGTTTGAGATGGAAGGCGTGACCCTGCAGGATGCGACGGAGGCCATGCGGCTGGCGTCGCATAAGTTGCCGCTGCGGACGAGATTCGTTAAGCGCGAGGGGCACTGAGGAGCCATTGTAGAAGCGCAGCTTGCTGCGTCAGACGTTGCGAGCAACGTCTCTACTGAGGATTTTATGGAAGCAGAAAAAATCAGAAATCTGACCGACGAGGAGCTTCGTCACCAGGAACAGGAAATGAGCGATCAGCTATTCAAGCTGAAGTTTCAGCTCAACATGGGCCAGACGGAGAGCCTGAAGAAGCTGCGCGGGCTGCGCAAGGACATCGCCCGGATCAAGACGATTGCCCACGAGCGCGCCGCGGCAGGGGAGAAGAAGTAATGGCGGACACAAAAGCAGCCGGAAGGCGCAAGGAAGTGGTCGGCGAGGTGACCTCGAACCGCATGCACAAGACGATTGTGGTGCAGGTGATTCGCCGCCGGGCGCACCCGCTTTATACGCGGGTCATCTCGAAGGCGAAGAAGTTTTACGCCCATGATGAGAAGAACGAAGCCCATGTGGGCGACGTGGTGCGACTGGAAGAGACGCGTCCGCTTTCGAAGTTGAAGCGCTGGAAGCTGAAAGAGATTGTGCGCAAGACTGCGCTGGTGCCGGAGCTGGCGGGAGCGGAAGAGAAGAAGTAACGAGCCGCGAGCGCCGAGCTGTGAGCTTCGAGCAAAATGGAATTAGAGAGTTTGCTCGAGGCTCACAGCTCATGCCTCGCTGCTAAGTGCTCCGCAAGGAGAATTAATTTATGACGGTAATGATGCGAAGCATGCTCGAAGTCGCCGACAATAGCGGCGCGCGCAAATTGCAGATGATCCTGCCGTTGGGCGGCTCGACCGGTCTGCGTGCTGGGCTGGGCGATGTGGTCACGGCCAGCGTGAAAGAAGCGGCGCCGGAAGGGCAGACCAAAAAGGGCACCGTTGTTAAGGCGGTCATCGTTCGCACCCGCAAAGAACATCGACGGCGCGATGGGACTTACATCCGCTTCGATTCAAATGCGGCGGTTTTGATTAATGACGCGGGAGAACCGGTGGGGACGCGCGTTTTTGGTCCAGTGGCGAGAGAGTTGCGCGAGAAAAAATTTTTGAAGATTGTAAGTCTGGCGCCGGAAGTTTTATAGGGCAATTTGGCAATTGAGTAATTTTGTAATCGGGTAATTTGAAAACGCAATTTCCCAATTACTCAATTTGCAAATTACAAAATCAGGTTTTCATTTATGGGAACAGCGACAACAACTGCACACAAGCGAATCGATATTCGCCGCAATGACACGGTGAAAGTGTTGAGCGGACGCGACAAGGGCAAGCAGGGGCGCGTGCTGCGCGTGTTTCCTGATACCGGCCGAGTTCTGGTTGAACACGTGATGATGGTGAAGAAGCACATGCGTCCCAGCCAGAAGTCGAAGGGCGGCATCGCCGAGCAGGAGAGCCCAGTCTCGGTTTCGAAGGTGCAGCTGGTGTGCGGTACCTGCGGGCCGGTACGCGTTGGGCACGAGATTCGCGGCGACCGCAAGGTCCGAATTTGCAAGAAGTGCGGAACGACGTTGGAAAGTAAGTAATTGAGTAATTGGGGAATTTCGTAATTGTGTAATTTGAAACCGTTTGGTCTTCAATTACCAAATTGTCCGATTACAAAATTACAAATTGGATTTGCTAATGGCTAAAGACAAAAAAGACAAAAGAGGCGGATCGCAACCGGAAGAGCAGCGCGCGCCGCAGGTGGCGCGGCATAGCGCAAAGGAGACCCCGCGGCTGAAGGAACGTTTCCGCAAGGAAATTGCTCCCGTGCTGATGAAGGAGTTCTCGGCGGACAACCCGATGGCGGTGCCGCATCTGCACAAGATCGTGGTCAACATTGGCATGGGCGAAGCTACCCAGAATGCCAAGCTGCTGGATCCGGCGGTGAACGAGTTGGGCCAGATCACCGGGCAGAAGCCGGTGGTCACGCGGGCGAAGAAATCGATTGCGGCATTTAAGGTGCGCGAGGGCATGCCGATCGGCGCCATGGTCACTCTGCGCGGCGACCGCATGTATGAATTTTTCGATCGCTTAGTCAACATTGTTCTGCCGCGCGTGCGCGACTTTCGTGGAGTATCGAGCAAGTCGTTTGACGGGCGCGGGAACTACACCATTGGATTGCACGATCAATTGATCTTCCCGGAGATTGATTACGCAAAGGTCGACAAGCTGAAGGGCATGAACGTCACCATTGTGACCACGGCGCGCGATGATAATCAGGCCCGGTCGTTGTTGAAGCATATGGGAATGCCGTTCCGGGCGTGATTGAAGATTTGAGATTGAAGATTTCAGATTTGAGCTGGTAAAGCTAGGAGCTGATTTGTCAACTACAGCAAAGCGAGTTAAGGACGAAAAAATTCAGGAGAAGTTCAAGCAGGCGCGCGATAAGAAGCAGGCGCGGCCGAAGTTCTCCAGCCGGCGGCATAACCGCTGCAAGATTTGCGGACGCCCGCGGGCGTTTCTGCGGAAGTTCGGGCTGTGCCGGCTGTGCTTCCGCGGGCTGGCGCTGCGCGGGGAAATTCCGGGAGTGGCGAAGGCTTCCTGGTAGGTTTGGGTCCGTGCGGCGGCCCACCCTAAATTTCGCAAAGTGCGCGAAATTTAGAATGGGGCACCCCGGCACCCGGTCGAAATTTTGAATAGGCAGTTGATGGTAAGCCATCGCTGGTTCTCCGCTGTGCGGAGAGAACGGGTGGTTGAGGAGAAATAAACAATGAACTTGACCGATCCGGTCGCAGACATGCTGTCGCGAATTCGCAACGCGATTCGCGCCCGGCACCAAAAAGTAGATGTCCCGGCTTCCAATCTGAAGCTGGAGATTGCCCGCATTCTGAAGGAAGAGGGCTACATCTCGAACTTCAAGCCTACCGAAGAGGAAGGCCACAAGGTGGTCCGCATTTATTTGAAGTACGACAACAACAATGATGCCGCCATTTCGAACGTGGAACGGGTTTCGCGGCCGGGCTGCCGGGTATACGTCCGCCGCACCGAAATTCCGCGCGTGCTGGGTGGTTTGGGAATCAACATCCTGACCACGCCACGGGGAGTCATGACTGGACGCCAAGCGCGCAAGCAGGGCGTGGGCGGCGAAGTGTTGTGCGAGGTTTGGTAGAACAGCCGTCAGCTATCAGCCGTCAGCCGTCAGTAAAACCGGCGTGACTTTTGCTGAGGGCTGAGAGCTGAGAGCTGAGAGCTTCTTTATGTCACGAATTGGAAAAAAGCCGATCGCACTGCCTAAGGGAGTGACGATCAAAGTCGAAGGCAATACGGTTGCGGTGCAGGGGCCGAAGGGCAAAATCGATACTGTCATTCCGCGGGGAATTCGCGTGGAGCAGCAGGATGGGCACATTGTCGCGCTGCGCGAGAACGATTCGCAGGCGGCGCTGCATGGCTTGACGCGCGCGTTGGTCAATAACGCAGTTGAAGGCGTCACCAAAGGCTGGACCCGCGAGCTGGAAATCGTCGGCATTGGCTATCGCGCGGAAATGAAGGGCAAAGGCACGGTGGTGTTCACGCTGGGCTATTCCCATCCCATCGAATATCCATTGCCGACGGGCGTCGATGTCGCAGTCGATCCCAAGCAGACGAAATTGACCGTGACTGGAATCGACCGGCAGAAGGTTGGACAGGTTGCGGCGGAGATGCGCTCGCTGCGTCCGCCTGATCCGTATAAGAACAAGGGCGTGCGCTATAGCGGCGAGCGCTTGAAGAAGAAAGTTGGAAAGACGGGAGCGAAATAGCTCTTAGCCATCAGCCGTCAGCTTTCAGCTCGTGCAATGCAGCTGCGAGCTGGCGTGGTTTAGCTGAAGGCTGACAGCTGAAGGCTGGTTTTTATGCTGACAATTTCATCGAAAAACGTAACCCGACGACGAGTGCACAAGCGCATTCGCAAGAAAGTTCTGGGCACAGCGGAGCGGCCGCGGCTGAATGTTTATCGTTCGCTGAATAACATTTACGTTCAGGTCATTGATGATCTGAAGGGCGTGACCCTGGTTTCAGCCAACAGCGCGGAGGGCAAGAAGAGCACGCGGACCACCGGCGGAAACCTGGCGGCGGCGAAAACTGTGGGCAAGGCGATTGCCGACCGCGCCAAGGAAAAGGGAATCAGCAAGGTCGTGTTCGACCGCGGCGGATACATTTACCACGGCCGAGTGAAGGCGCTGGCGGATGCAGCGCGGGAAGCGGGATTGCAGTTTTAAGAATCAGCTTTTAGCAATTAGCTCTTAGCTTTTAGCGAAGGCGGACCTGGGTTGGCTAAAAGCTAACAGCTAAGAGCTAAAAGCTTGGAAACGGAATTTCAAGAATGCCAACAATTGTTAAGAAAATCGATGCCGGCTCCTACCAGCTGAAAGATCAAGTGGTGGCGATTAATCGCGTCACCAAAGTTGTTAAGGGCGGCAAGAACCTGTCGTTCGCCGCGCTGGTGGTGGTGGGAGATCCGAGTGCAGCGGTCGTGGGCTACGGATCGGGCAAGGCTAAAGAAGTGCCGCAAGCCATCCGCAAAGGGATTGAATCGGCGAAGAAAAGCCTTATCCGGGTGAATTTAACGCAGACCAGCATTCCGCATGCGGTACTGGGCCGCTTCGGCTCGGGCATGGTGCTGCTGAAGCCGGCGCCGGAAGGCACGGGAGTCATCGCTGGCGGAGCGGTGCGCGCGATCATGACGTCGGTAGGAATTCAGAACGTGCTGACGAAATCAATTGGCACCACCAATCCGCACAACGTGATCAAGGCGACGTTTGACGCATTGAAGAAATTGAAGAACAGAGAATTTGTCGCCGGAGTTCGCGGCAAGACGGCGCAGGAGCTGTAATCATGACCACGGCCAAGACGACTACAAAAATCAAGGCGAAGGCGGCCAAGGCTCCGGCAGCTGCGGGTAAACTGCACTTGAAGTATGTGCGTTCGGTGATCTGCACTCCGGTGAAGCACAAGCTGGTAGTGAAGGGACTAGGTTTCACGCGCTTGAATCAAGTGATCGAGCGGCCGGACACGCCGGCGATCCGCGGCATGGTGGCCAAGGTGCCGCATCTGGTCGAGATAGTTCAATAGCCGTCAGCTCTCAGCCATCAGCCATCAGGAAAATCTCTTGCGCTGATAGCTGAAGGCTGATAGCTGAAGGCTTATTTATGAATCTTTCAAATATTCGCGCGCCGAAGAAGGCCAACGAAAACAAGAAGCGCGTGGGCCGCGGTATGGGCTCAGGCATGGGCAAGACTTCGACCCGGGGACACAAGGGCCAGCGCTCACGCAGCGGGTCACGTATGATGCGCGGTTTTGAAGGCGGGCAGATGCCATTGCATCGCCGGGTGCCGAAGCGCGGATTCACCAATATTTTCCGCGAGGAATACAACATTGTGAACCTGGAGAAGCTGGCCGACTTGGGCGAAAGCACGATCAATCCTGACGTGCTGCGCAAAGCCGGCGTGATCAGCACCAAGCGGAAGGTTAAAATTCTTGGCGATGGCGAGCTGAAGTCGGCCATCACCGTCTACGCGCACAAGTTCTCGAAATCGGCGCAGGAAAAGATCACCAAGGCGGGCGGCAAGTTTGAAGTTTTATAGCAGCGCCGAGCCGCGAGCAATGAGCAGCGAGCGGAATCAGCAGTGGTTGCTCATTTCACGCCGTTCAGTGCGCTCAGCTGAAAGCTTTTTATGGTAGATAAGTTCCTTAATATTTTTCGCATTCCTGACCTGCGCAAGCGCATCCTGTTCACGCTGGCGCTACTGGCGGTTTACCGCGTTGGCGGGCATATTCCAATTCCTGGAATCAACTCGCAGATGTTCTCGCAATTCATCGAGCAGAATCGGGGAACCCTGCTGGGCTTCGTGGATCTGTTTTCCGGCGGCCAGTTCCGGCGTATGACCATTTTCGCGCTCGGGATCATGCCATACATCACGGCGTCGATCATTCTGCAGTTGCTGACCGTGGTTTACGAGCCGCTGGCCAAGTTGCAGAAAGAAGGCGAGCTGGGGCGCAAGAAGATCACCCAGTGGACGCGGTATCTGACCCTCGGCTTGAGCGCGGTGCAATCGTTTGGTATTGCTTACACGCTGCAGAAGAGCGGCGGGTTTGTGCTGACTCCGGGTGTCGGCTTCGTGCTGATGACGGTGCTGACCCTCACCACCGGCAGCGTTTTCATCATGTGGTTGGGCGAGCAGATAACCGAGCGCGGCGTCGGAAACGGCATGTCGCTGCTGATCTTCGCCGGAATTGTGGTCGGGCTACCACGCGGCATTTTCGATTTGTGGGACAAAGCGCGAAATGGGGCATGGGGGCCGCTGACTCCGATATGGATGATTCTGCTGGTTACGGTGATGTTCGCGATCGTGGCTTTCATTGTGTTTGTCGAACGCAGCGAGCGCCGTATTCCGGTGCAGTACGCTAAGCGCATTGTTGGACGCAAGATGATGGGCGGGCAGTCCACCCACTTGCCTTTGCGGGTGAACTCAGGCGGCGTGATGCCGGTGATTTTCGCATCGTCGATCGTCACCATCCCCCAGACGCTGTTATTTGGATTGCGCGACAATCCGCACTTCGGGCCGATCCTGCGCGCGTTGTACTGGGGAGAGCCTATGTACACCGTGCTGTATGCGGCAGGGATTGTTTTCTTTGCCTACTTCTATATTTCCATCGTCTTCAATCCGAATGAGGTTGCGGACAACATGCGGAAGTACGGCGGCTTTATTCCCGGAATTCGTCCGGGCAAGCGCACCGCCGACCACATCAATGAGATCCTGACGCGCATTACGCTGGTGGGTGCGATCTACCTGATCATCATTTCGCTGATTCCGGAATGGATGATCACTGGTATTCACTTGAACCATTTGTATGGCCCTATCGGCAGGTTCTTTGAGAACATGCCCGACCGGTTGCTGAACGGCCTGGGATTAAATTTTTATTTTGGCGGAACGTCGCTGCTGATCGTGGTGGGCGTGGCCATGGACACGGTCAACCAAATCGAATCCCAGCTGATCATGCGGCACTATGACGGGTTCACTCCCAAGAGCGGACGGATTCGCGGCCGACGCAACTGGGCGTAGCAAGTAGCCGCGATCGAGGGTAGATTTGTTTGCTTGGCAGTGACTCTGGTACAGGAGCGGCTTGGGGCCAGTTCGATGGCGGAGCAGATTTTGCGGACTATCGGACCCGTTGTGCTTCTCGGGCCACCGGGCGCAGGTAAAGGCACCCAGTCCAAGAGGATCACTGAGCACTACCTCATCCCGCAGGTTTCAACCGGCGATTTGTTGCGAGAGCACGTAAAGCAGCACACGCCACTGGGGGTCGAGGTGCAGGCGGTCATCGCGCGGGGCGAGCTGGTTCCCGACCACCTGGTTTGCGACATCGTTGCCTGGCGCTTGCGGCAGCCGGATGCGGACCGGGGATTTATCCTGGACGGCTTTCCGCGTACCCAGAAGCAGGCAGTATGGCTGGATTCGTTTCTGAAGTTCGAGTTTTTTGAGAGCGGAAAGTGGGCGGCGTGGCTGCCGATTGTGATCCGGATCGAGGTGGATTATAATAAATTGTTGCTCCGGATCACTGGACGGCGGACTTGTCCCACCTGTGGGTCGATCTACAACGTCCATTCCAAGCCTCCGCTGGTTGACGAAATCTGTGACAAGGATGGCACCAAGCTGGTCATTCGCGAGGATGATCGCGACGAGGTCATTCGCGAGCGCTTGGACACGTACGAACACCAGACCAAGCCGGTCGCGGAATACTACGAGAAATTGGGCCGGTTAGTGTGCATTGACGGGGACCAGCCGGTGGATGACGTGACCGCCCGCATCCTGAAAGAAATTGACAGCCACGCTTGCGATGCGGTCAAAGCAAGCGAAGCTAAGGGAAATTAGGCGTGGCAATTGTCTGCAAGTCGCAGTCGGAAATTGAAAAGATGCGGCGCAGCGGTCGCGTCGTGCGGCAAGTCCTGGATGAGATGAAGGCGATGGTCGCCCCGGGCGTGAGCACGATGGACCTGGAGAAGGCCGCTGAAAAGAAGATTAAAGACCTGGGCGCGAAACCGGCGTTCAAGGGCTATTACGATTATCCGTGTGTGCTGTGCACGTCGGTGAATGAAGAGATTGTGCACGGCATTCCGTCAGCCAAGCGGGTGCTGAAAGCGGGAGATATCGTTTCAATCGATTGCGGCGTGGTACTGGACGGGTATTACGGGGATGCGGCTATCACCGTGGCTGTAGGCGAATCGGTTTCGCCGGAGCGGCAGAAATTGCTGGAAGTGACTGAGGCGTCGCTGTACAAGGCGATTGAGCAGGCCAAGGTGGGCAACAGCATCGCCGATATCGGCGGCGCGGTGCAGGAATATGTTGAGGCGAACGGATTCAGCGTAGTGCGTGAGTTCGTAGGCCATGGCATTGGGACCAAACTGCACGAAGAGCCGCAAGTTCCGAACTTTCGCTCGCATGGCGGAAACACGCGATTGCGCGAAGGCATGGTGCTGGCGATCGAGCCGATGGTGAATTCGGGCCGTCCCGAAGCAAGAGTCTTGGATGACAAGTGGACTGCGGTCACGGCCGACGGCAGTTCGAGCGCGCACTTTGAGCACTGCGTGGCAGTGACCAGAGATGGGCCAGTGATTTTGACGCAGTGAGCGATGAGCCGTGAGCCGGCGAGTAATAGGTTGCTCAGAACTCGCAGCTCAACACTCACAGCTGATTTTAGGAGCGAATGAGCAAAGAAGACGCGATTGAAGTGATGGCGACGGTGGTGGAACCGTTGCCGAATGCCATGTTCAAGGTGGAATTGGAAAACAAACACCAGGTGCTGGCGCATGTGTCGGGGAAGATGCGCAAGAATTTTATTCGCATTTTGCCGGGGGACAAGGTGGCAGTTGAGTTGTCGCCGTACGATTTGAATCGCGGACGGATTGTTTATCGATACAAATGACATTCATAGAGACGTAGCTTGCTACGTCTTCCTCGAAACAAGGCAGACGTTGCAAGCAACGTCTCTACAAGGGATTGAGTTATGAAAGTAAGAGCATCGGTTAAGAAGATTTGCGATAAGTGCAAGGTCATCCACCGCAAGGGTGTGGTGCGGGTGATTTGCACGAATTCGAAACACAAACAGCGGCAAGGGTAGCGACGAGCGTTGAGCAGCGAGCAAACAGAGCTCGCTCACAGCTCGAAGCTCACTGCTAAGATCAGCAGGAAGGATTGGAAAAACATGGCACGAATTGCAGGCGTCGATCTTCCGCGCAACAAGCGGACGTTCATTGCGCTGACTTACATCTACGGCATTGGGCAGGCGCGCTCCACGCGTATTCTGGACGAAGCCAAAGTTGATCCGATGAAGAAGATCCAGGACCTGGGCGAGGACGAAGTCAACCGCATCCGCCAGGTAATTGAAGGCGAAGGGCTGGTCGAAGGCGATCTGCGGAAGGAAGTTTCGATGAGCATTAAGCGGCTCATCGAAATAGGCTCCTATCGCGGGTTCCGCCATCGCCGTAACTTGCCGGTCCGCGGTCAACGCACGCACACCAACGCACGTACGCGGAAGGGTCCGCGCAAGGGAACGGTCGCCAACAAGAAGAAGGCGGCAGCAAAGACATAAAAATCAGCTTTTAGCATTTAGCTCTTAGCCGTTAGCTTTACAGCGGCGATTCAAGCTGAATGCTAGAGGCTAAAAGCTAAAGGCTTACTTATGGCTAAACCAGCAGCAGCGGGCGGCGCAGCGGCGCCGGAGAAGAAGGGCAAGAAAAAAACCTTCAAGAAGAAGGAACGCAAACACGTCTCGTTTGGCGTGGTGCATATTCAGGCGTCCTTCAATAACACCATTGTGACCATCAGCGACCAGGCGGGGAACGTGCTCTCGTGGAAGAGTTCGGGATCGCTGGGATTTCGCGGATCGCGCAAAGGCACGCCTTTTGCGGCGCAGCAGGCTGCCAGTAACGCCGCCAATATGGCGCGCGATCACGGCGTCCGCACTGTGGAAGTGCGGGTCAGTGGACCGGGGTCGGGACGCGAGTCGGCGATTCGGGCGTTGTCGGCAGCGGGAATTGAAGTTCGCGCGATTAAAGATGTCACTCCGATTCCGCACAACGGGTGCAGGCCGCCGAAGAGAAGGCGCGTGTAGTTCAAAGTTTGTCGCACGTCGTGAGTCGGGCGTCGTGCGGGTTTCGCGCACGACTTGTGGCGGACGACGCGCGACGATTTTCAACCGGGAAGAAGGGACGCCAATCCTGTAAACCGGTTTCATTCAAGGAGAAGAAAACTTGGCACGTTATAAAGATGCAGTATGCCGTTTGTGCCGCCGTGAGGGCATCAAGCTGTTCCTCAAGGGCACGAAATGTTTCAGCGATAAGTGTCCGATTGAGAAGCGCAACTTTGCGCCGGGCCAGCACGGTAAAGACCGCAAGGCCAAAATCGTCGGATACGGCCTGCAATTGCGCGAGAAGCAGAAAGCCAAGCGCATTTACTTCACGCAGGAAGGCCAGTTCCGCAACTACTTCGAGAAGGCCGCGCGCACCAAGGGCGTGACCGGCGAAGTGCTGTTGCAGCAGCTTGAGCGTCGGCTCGACAGCGTGGTGTTGCGCATGGGACTGGGAATTTCTCGACGACAGGCGCGACAGCTGGTTCGTCATGGACACATCAGCGTCAACGGCCGGAAGGTGAACATTCCTTCTTATCAGGTTGCAGTCGGAGAAGAGATCGCGATTCGCGAGGCCAGCAAGAAGCTGCCGATTCTGGAGCAGGCGAAAGAATTCGCCGGGCACGCGAATCCGCCTAACTGGATTGAGATCGATCGTGACAACTTCAAAGGCCGCATAACCGCGCTGCCGAAACGTGAAGATATTCAGCTGCCGGTGAATGAGCAGTTGATTGTGGAGTTGTACAGCAAGTAAGTCGCGCGTCTCACGTCGCAAGTCGTGCGTAAGACCAGTTGGCGCACGACGCAGGACGGACGACGCACGACGGTTTTTCTGGTCTACATTTCGCGCCAGATCAGCCTTTGCTGACATTGACCTGAGTTGGACCACTCAGCGAGTCGGCATTGAGCCGCATGGCCGAAGGAGAAACAAATGCTTTGGAAGGGTTTTCAAAAACCAAAACGCCTCGCAGTTGACACTTCAACCCTAACTGACAAGTACGGAATTTTCTGGGCGCAGCCGTTTGAACGCGGCTTCGGCACCACCATCGGCAACGCGCTTCGCCGCGTGCTGCTGAGTTCGATTGAAGGCGCCGCAGTCACCGCCGTAAAAATCGAAGGCGTGCTGCACGAATTCCAGTCGATCCCGGGCGTGGTGGAAGACGCGACCGACATCATCCTGAACTTGAAGCAGGTGCCGTTCAAGCTAAGCGGCGATGCACCGAAGGCGATTTACCTGCGCTCGGACCAGCCGGGGGTTGTGACCTCAGGCATGATCGAAGCCGATGGCGACGTTGAAGTTCTCGACAAAGATGTTTACATCGCAACCGTCAGCGAAGGCGGAAAGCTGGATATGGAAATGCGCCTGAAGCGCGGGCGCGGCTATGTTTCCGCCGACAAGAACTTCGATGAAGATCTCGGCATCGGGTTCATTCCCATCGATTCTGTCCACTCGCCGGTGCGCAAGTGCAATTACACGATTGAAGCCGCACGTCTCGGGCAGATCACCGATTACGACAAGTTGACTCTCGAAGTCTGGACCAATGGATCGATTACCCCGGCGGACGCGATCGGACTTTCGGCGAAGCTGCTGAAAGACCACATGAATATCTTCATCAACTTTGAGGAAGATATTGAGACCGGCGGCACCACGGAAGACCGCAAGCCCGAGATCAAGAACGAGAACTTGAATCGTTCGGTGGAAGAACTCGAGCTTTCCGTGCGCAGCTACAACTGCCTGAAGAATGCCAACATTCAGAGTATCGGCGAGCTGGTGCAGAAGACCGAAGCCGAAATGCTGAAGACGAAGAATTTCGGGCGCAAGTCGCTGAATGAAATTAAGGAAATTCTCGGCACCATGGGCTTGAGCCTGGGTATGAAGATTGACGAGCACGGGAACGCTGTCCCCGGGCCGACTTCGAACCAGGTGCTGCCGGCATCAGCTTACGGACCGGACGATAACTACTAACTAGATTGTGGAGGCACGGGCGTCTAGCCCGTGCGGGACGGGCGAGACGCCCGTCGCTCCATGGTCCGATTTGGGGTTCACACATGCGTCACAAAGTTGCAGGATACAAACTCGGACGTACCACGTCGCACCGGCGGTCGCTGCTGCGCAACATGGCCACTTCACTGATCATGGAAGAACGGATCGAAACCACGGTGCCCAAGGCGAAAGCCCTGCGCCCGACGGTTGAGAAGATGATCACCTTGGGCAAGCGCGGAGACTTGGCTGCGCGTCGCCAGGCCATCGCTTATCTGATGACCGACGAAGCCGTGAACAAACTGTTCGACACCATTGGCCCGCGCTTTGGCGATCGCAACGGCGGCTACACCCGCATCGTTCGCACTGCATGGCAGAAGGGCGATGGTGCGGATAAGGCTTTCATCGAGTTACTGGGCAGCGAGCAATTGTTGGATGAAAAGCGCCAGAAGCGTGCCGAAGCCCGCTCCAAGAAGGCCGAAGAAACCCGCAAAGCCATGGAAGAGCAGGAAGCCAACCAGCAGGCCGAAGCGGCAGTTGAAAGCGAATCGAAGGAAGAAAAAGACAAAGAGTAACAATCTCGCTGAATTCGTTATGGGTCGGACGTTCACGTCCGACCCTTTTTATTTGTGTCGAGGCTGACTTGAGAACCACAGCGAGACATGTAGGGGCGGGTGTCCACACCCGCCCGGACGTGGACGTCCGGGCCTACATTTTTTGCTATTACGCACTTTGTCCCACCAACGCTGACAACGCCATCCTTCCGAAATGTTGCGTTGTCTGCACCGGATGATCCTGGTTCCATGTCGCCATGCCCGGCACATACCCCGTCGAGAGCACGTGATTGTGCACTACATCTAGCGAGAATCCGCTGTCAATCGTGACCTGATACCCTTCGTGCTCATAGCCGGCAATATCGGGTGGCAGGTGCGGCACTACGTCCCAGACATTCACAATGCGATAGCAGATGTTCACGTGGGTGTTAAAGAAAGTTACAAAATCGCCGTGACCTACGCGCGGCTCGGCCCAAGTGTAAACCACCGGCGAGAGATTGGAATTCACGTTCAGCAGATCAAGTGTGGCCAGCGGACAAAGCGCTCCGCCGAGGCTGTGGCCGGTAATTAACATTTCGCGATATCCGGCGGAATATTTGTTCAGCAGCGCAATTAGATTCTCACGCACCGCAAGATAAACGATCTGAAATCCTTCGTGGACGGTGCCGCGCCCTGGCACCGGCGCGTACGGCGCGGGCACGAAATCAAAGTTGTCGAGCCAGTCGTGAATAAATTGGGTCCCGCGAAACGCCACGATCAACCGTTGATTCGGCTTGTCCAAGCAGAACCAGCCAAAGTGCAGGTTGGCGCTTGGGTTCGGCGTAAGAGCTCGGATCGCCGCATCGCTGGTTGCCATTTGATGTTGCTTTGGCTGATCCAGCATGCTCTGCAACATTTTCTGGCGTTTGGTTCTTTCCGGTGGAGAAAGTTTCGCGAGACGGTTTTGCACCGCTGGATGCGCAGGGTTGGCGAGTATTTCGAATGCGGTTTGATTCAGGATGTAATTGGTCGGAGGTTGCGTGCTGTCGTATGCGGCTTGGGCGAGAGGCAGCATAATATTTTCGGCAAACTGGCCGTCGAAGGGGATCATGAGGACTCCTGCTGGTAAATAATTTTTGGGGAAGGAGGCCAGCATAGTCCGGGTGAAGAGGTCAGGCAAGCGGGAAATCACGTGACCAAATTATGTTGCGGAAGCAGCGAATGCCGAGTAGGCGGCGCCCAATACCGGCGCATCCTGGTTCAGCACAACAAAGATGGGAATTCGTGCCAGTTCGTCGGCGAGTTTGGTTTTGTTGCAGAATGCGCGGACGAAGGTGCCGTCTTTCAATTTCGGCAAAATTTTCAAGGCGATGCCGCCGCCGACGTAGACCCCGCCGAAAGGAAGTGCGCGGAGGGCCATGTTGCCGGCTTCGGAGCCGTAGGCTTCGGTCCACATGTGCAGAGTTTCTTCGCAGGCAGGGCAGTTTTTCGCGAAGGCCTGTTGGGTGATGCTGGCGGCAGAGTCGATGTCCGGGTCATCGAAGAATGGGTGATGATACTCGGGAAAGGTGGCTTCGTGAATGGCGCGAAAACCGCGCCCGGAGACGATTTCCTCGGTGCAGACGAGAGGCATGCGCTGACGCAAGTACTGCAGCACTACGATCTCGCGATCGGACGCGGGGGCGAAATCGGTAAGCCCGGCCTCGCAGGCTGATACCTGATAATGGTCGCCATTCCAAAACAAAATCGACTCGCCAAGTCCAGTCCCGGCGGCGACGTAAACTTTCGGAGCGCGCGGTTGCGGATTTCCGGGGTTCAATTCCAGAAGATCTTGGGGTTCGAGATGATCCAGGCTGGAGGATGCGGCTTCGACATCATTGAGCAGCAGAGTTCTGCTGGGAGTGATCTTCAGGCTTTCCGCGATGCGTTTGCGAGTAATGGTCCACGGCAGGTTGTTGCAGACGACTACCTCATTCACGATGGCGCCGGCAACGCCGAATCCCGCGGCGGTGAGATTAGCTAACGAATGGCCTTCACGCTTTGCGTTGTTGCGGAAGTTTTCGAAGAAAGATTCGATGTCGGCGAAGTCGGCGGTCTTCGCAGTGATCCGAAAAATCGGGCGCAGGCGCTGGGCCTCGATGTCAAAAAGAATCAGAGTGCATTTGGTGCCGCCCAAATCTCCAGCGAGGATCATGAGGAATGAGCGTAAACGGATTCGGCCCAGATCATCAAGTGCTAGAGGACGGTGGCATCTCGAACTACCCACTTCAACGGTGATATTGTCTGACGTAAAACACGACGCCCACCATGCCGCAATCGCCCTAGGCCTGAAGATTTATCCGCCCTTCCCCATCCCGTCCTATTGAATTTGTCCCCTCGCCCATTGCACCCTTGCATTAGGAACTAGGAGGCAGTGAATGGCTCATTGCGGCTGTCTTGGAAATCAGAGTGTGCCCGAGGATGTTCATGACATCCGGGGAACGTTTGTTCGTGGAGCAAATGGCCAAAAGCTCGGCAAAGTGAATGACGTTATTTTCGACCATTATGCCATGGCGATTCGTTATCTGGTAGTGGACAGCGATGGCTCGTTGGAAATGGGAACATTTCTGCTGCCCGCCAGCAGCGTTTCCAAAGACGAGAAGCATAAAGCCGGTCTCTCAACTTCAGCCAGTGCGCAACAGATTGAACATGCCCCCAGATATGACGAAAAATCGCTGGAGTCGACTGGTGACTGGAACCAATACGAACAGGAGTTCAAGAAGTATTGGGAAGAAGACCCGGTGATGCACATCAAAGGCTCGGACCGAATCATCACCCCTCCCGAAGAGCCTTCGACTCAGGCCAGTTCAGGCGGCCAGCAAAGCCAAGGGGCAAGCGATCTCGAAGTGAATCCCGCCGAACTTTTTCCAGAACGCATGACGAACGTGTTTACTGATCCCGAACCCAGCGGCAGCAAAGTGACTCTGCGTCCAAGATCTGTGGCCCGTGCCGAGGAAGCCGCGTCGGGGGTTACCCTGTTGAAGCCACGCTGGTGGGACGCCTTCGAAAACTACTTGTACAGGAATAAAGGCGATATTCGGGCCAATTGTGCGCAGTGTGGTTCGGAAGCGGGACGAAACGTGGCGTGAAGTATCAGCAACGCCCGAGGTAAAGGTAGTTTCGGATCGCGGAGAATTAGTCGCCGCCGTAAGCAGAATCCTGGGCAACCCAATTCCCAAGGAAATCCCATGTCTTATCTCAATCGCAACAAGGTCAATCTTGGCCGCTCTTCCACGTCTTCGATTGAACCGGCGTGAGACACGGGCGAAGGCGCCCGTCGTTCCACCAAACTAATCAGTCTGCGCTCGCAACTTCCGTGGTTGCTTCGACCTGCTTGCCTGACAAAGTTTCCCAACCCCGGCGAGACAAGTCCCAGAAGATCAGATAACCGGCTACCGCAGCCACTGCCAGCAGCAGTATTCCTTGTCCCCATTGTTGAAAGACCAGTTTGCCGATGCCGAAGAGGCAGCCGTAAACCAGGATTACGCCCATCAGCCAATTGAAGGCGTTGCCGGCGACGTCTTTTACTTCGGGGAGTTCGGGAGCCAGTTTGGCGATGCGCTTCCATCCGTAAACCGTGGGGTGAACGCGGCGATAGAACGACACTAGCGTGCGATCGGATTCGGCGGGAGTGAGGAACGTAGCCAGGAGCCAGGCGATCGTGGTGATGCCGCCGGTGATTAAAGTTTTCTTCGCATAGACCAGAGCGTCATTGCCGGCGAACGAAATATTGCGCAATCCAATCGTGACTGCGGCCGCCGCCAGCATGGCGGAGATTTCGCTCCAGGCGCTGATTCGCCACCAGTACCAGCGCAGGATGTAAACCGCCCCGGTGCCGAAGCCCACGCCCAGCACCAGTTCCCAACCGGCGCCGATAGTTTTCAGTTGTGCGGCAGTGTAACCGCTGGCGAGAACAAGAAGCACGGTGATGACGCGGCTGACGCGCACGTAATGCTTCTCGCTCGAGTTGCGGACCAAGAATCTTTTGTAGAGATCGTTGACCAGGTAAGAGCATCCCCAGTTCAATTGCGTTCCGACAGTTGACATGAAAGCCGCGAGGAAAGCCGCGACCATCAGCCCGCGCAGCGCGGGTGGCAGGAAATCGCGCAGCACCATCACGTATCCCTGCTCAGGATTTTGCGCGAAGGCGAGGCTGGGATGCAGGCCGCCGTTGGGTGAATAAACGACGATGGCAACCAGTGCGGTGACAATCCATGGCCAGGGCCGCAACGCGTAGTGGGCGACGTTGAACCAAAGAGTCGCGCCCAGCGAATTTTTTTCGTCTTTCGCGCTGAACATTCGTTGCGCCACGTAACCGCCGCCGCCGGGTTCCGCCCCCGGATACCATGCCAGCCACCACTGCATGCCGAGATAAACGATGAAGGTGAGCACGGGGAGCGTCCACACGGCATTGCTGAGGAGACCCTGATGGAAGTTGGGCAAAAAGGCCAGCGGGTCGGAAGTGGTGGCACCCGCTGCCTGCGCGTTCGCACGGATCACCTGCAAATGCGCTTCGAGCGCATGCATTCCGCCGATCTTGGCGACCGCGACCCAGGCGAGCACAATGATCATCGCCATCTTGAGCACGAACTGGAATAGATCGGTGACCAGCACTCCCCATAAGCCGCCAATGAAGGTGTATAGGCCGGTGAAGGGAATGATCACGAAGATGCAGATGGCGAGCGCAGTATTTTGCGGATCGCCAAGGGTGTGATGGCCAAGGAACCCGAGATCCACCACGTGGCCTTGAGCAATGACCGGGCCGAGGATCACGGTAACAATGCTGACCATGGCGCGCGTCACCCATCCCAGGATGAAGCAGTTCATGAAGAGACCTAGATAAACCGACTTGAAGCCGCGGAGAAAGGCTGCGGGTTTTCCGCCATAACGGATCTCGGAAAATTCGACGTCGGTCAGAATTTCGGCGCGCCGCCAGTATCGGGCGAAGAAGAAAACCGTCAGCATGCCACCGAAGCAGAAGCCCCACCAGATCCAGTTGCCGGCGATTCCCTGCCGCGCAACTACGCCGCAGACAAACAAGGGAGTGTCGGCAGCGAAGGTGGTGGCGACCATAGAAGTGCCGGCCAACCACCAGGAGACATCGCGTCCGGAAACAAAAAAATCTTCGGTGTTCCCGCTCGAACGCCGCCGGTAATAAATTCCGATGGCGAGGTTCACCATCAAATAGCCGATGATGACCACCCAATCGATGGAAGTTAAAGGCATTTGTACTCCGAAAAATGTGTCGGGTTGGACGTTCGCCGCACTCCGCGCAAACTGCTATATAGCAATATACGGAGTTTCCTGGATTTGGCCAGATATTTTTGCGGATTTCTTGATCAAGGTTGAAGCTTTACCACACAGGGCACAGAGGTGCACAGAGGAACGGCCGCGGAGGACGGCGTTAGTCAGTTAATCGGCGGTTGCAGCTGGCCGAAGACTTGAGTGATGGCCGAGCGCCGGCGCAGCTCCATGAGCAGCGCTTGTGCCGCGTTCTGATAGGTCTTGCTGGGGTCAGAAGTGTCGGCCCAGACAGCGTCGTAAACAATCTGCGCGGCCTCGCGAATCTCCATGTGCATGGCGGCCTCGAGCACGTCGACGCGTTCCTGCAGTTCGTCATAACAGCTTTGACAGACGTTGGCTGCGGCGGGCGAGTTAGGATGCTTCTCGCGACGATCGCAATGCATGGCTGGAGTCGGAGAATCCGGAGGCAAGGGATTTGCGACTACCTGCGAGTTAAAGTCTCGGAGGAAGCGCTCGCGCTCTTCTTCCAGTTGTTTGGGATCGGGTAATTGCTCGGCGGGAGCAATTGCGGTCAGCGGCTCAGTCGCGGAGACGCGCTGCTTGCCTTTGCAAACCGGGCAAGCGGTGAGATCAGCGGCGTAATAGGTTTTGCAGCTGACGCAGGGCAATCCGTAGCCGATAGGCCTGGGGCCGAATCCGCCGGTTTTGAAGTGATCAACCTGACGGGCCGGAGCTGCCGCGGTTGCCGCCCCGACTCCCGAATCCTTTGCTGAATTCAAGCTGCTCATAAATTAGCCCCTTTTGCCCTTGCGAAAACTTCAAACCTACTGCGGATTTCCGGATCGCATTAAGCGAATCAGTTCTTCTTCGCGCGCATGATAAAGCTGCTTTGCAGGATCCAGCCGGCTGGCAGTTTGAATCTCCGCCAATGCCTCGCGGTCCTGGCCCATATTCATGAGGCAAGCCGCCAGCGCATAGTGGTGTTCGGCTGAGGGTTCCAGGCGGACTGCCTCACGAAACTCGGTGAGCGCCGCTGGAAGCTGGTTCACTTCCAATAACCCGGTACCCAGAAAATAGTGAGACGCGGCGGAGTCAGGATCCAATTCCACCGACGCGCGCAACTCACGGATGGCGTCAGCCTGTTGATCTGCGGCCAGTAGCAACTGCCCGAGGGCGCGATGTTCAGGCGCGCTGTTTGGGTTCTGCTCAACCGCCAGCTTCAGTTCTGCAATCGCCGGCGTGTATTCATCCTTAGCCATATAAGCGCGGGCGAGAGACTCATGCCCGTGCTTCCACGAAGGATTCATGCGGAAGAGTTCGTGGTATTCGGCGATAGCGGTGTCGTACTCGCCTTTGGCGAAATAAATGCCGGCCAGATTTTCGCAAATAGAGGGTTCTGCGGGAGCGAGCGCTTTGGCTTTATTCAGTTCGGCAAGGCCTTCTTCGAAGTGTTTGTCTTTGCCGAGCAAGGCTCCCAGGCTGCTGTGGGCCTGCCAGAGATTTTGGTCCAGTTGCAGCGCCTTGCGAAAAAACTGAATTGCGTCGTCGGATGAGCCCTGATCGCGTGCTACCAGACCCATTTCGTAATAAATGTCGGGGTTCGAAGGATCGCGAGACAAAGCCTCTTTGAAGGCGTTCAGGGCTGGACCGTACTGCTCATTTGAATAATGACCGAGCGCGAGCATCCGATAAGCCTCGGCGTCATTGAAGTCCATGCTGAGGGCGGTGCGGGCTTCACCTATGGCGTCATCGCCGTCGTCATCCTGATAGAAAAATAAAGCCAGGCGATTGTGGACTTCGGAAAAATCGGGATCGGAATCTTTCGAAGAACTGTACTCGTCAAAGGCGTCATCCCAGTGGCCTTGCTGCTGGGCAAAGTATCCCAGGGCGAAATGCAGGGCGCTGTTGTGAGGATCGTTTTCGAGCAGGCCCCCGATAACTGATTCGGCTACATCGAATTTTTTCTGGTGGGAGTCGGCCGCGGCTTTGGCCAGCGGGGCCGGGCAAACGTCATGGACCGAGATTTTGGGTTGGAAACTGCGAAGCTCCGACAGCAGATCTTTGCCGGCGCCGGCAGACCGAAGCTCGACTTCCGTTTGTGCGGTCAGAGTTATAACCGACCCGCGGTTCTCAACTGCTTTCGTGAGACTGTAAGTGGAAGCGCCCCCGGCCAGCCAACCCAGCAAGCGCGAGCAGTTTACCGGCGCCGCAGTTTCCGCTAATAACGTTGGGACGGCGGTGAGAATCAATCCAAGAACAACCAGTGTTCTGCTGCGCACGAAGGCTCCAAAGCTCGGCTGGTATGGGCCGGAACTTATACGCTGTAAAGAAGATAGGGTGTGCAGGTACTCTGGAGCTAGGTAACGGAGGTAATGGATGGCGCTGGAAAAGGTACAGCAGTCCAAGGTCGCGATAACAAGAGCAATGTGCAATTTGACGGACTGGTTTGGGTCTACTAACGTCTTAAGTCAAAGCAAGTCCGATGGAGGCGCCCTATGGAAGGCCTGTTTCAACCAATGCATTTGCTGGTGATTTTCCTGATCGCCCTGATCATTTTTGGACCCAAGAAGTTGCCGGAATTGGGCAAAGGGATTGGGGAAGGCTTCCGTGCGCTTAAGGACAGTATGAAGGAAACTCCAGCGGAGACCTCCGTGCAAAATGTGCCTCCCGCGCCACCGAATAGCACGGAATTTAAGGGATAGTTAATCTTTCCCTTAATCTATTCTCGCAGCGAGGCGAACGAATAACACGGCCGTCCCATCTTATGGGTCGAAGGTAAATTCGAAGGGACACTAAATTATGGCCGAACCTCAGCACGGAGATCCGAAAGGCGCAGAAGAACCGAAACCGCCAACCCAAGAGGAAGAAGAAAGTCTGGATAAAACTATTGAAGATAGTTTTCCAGCAAGCGATCCCCCGTCGTCGATACCAGATCCGGACGAAGATAAAAGCGCTGCGTGATTAGGGTTTAATTTTCTGCGTCCTAACTCGACTGCCCTGATACGGACCCGACCCGGATGAAACCCGAGTTGAAGTGCGTCTATAATTTTGGGTTGCGCGGCTCACACGCGCGCAGTCGAAATGGCTTTCACTCTTCTCGTCAATGGCACCGAACAGCACGCAGATGTTGAGCCGGAGAAGCCGCTGCTTTACGTTCTGCGGGACGACCTTGGCCTAACCGGTACGAAATACGGCTGTGGCGAAGGGCAGTGCGGCGCTTGCACCGTGCTGATTGACGGGTCTCCCGAGCGTTCATGTCGGCTACCGGTTTCCTCCGCGATGGGCAAGAAAATCACCACTATCGAAGGATTGAGCCGTGGAGATCGCTTGCATCCGGTCCAGCGAGCTTTTCTGGATGTTGAAGCATTCCAGTGCGCCTACTGCACGTCGGGCATGATCGTTGCGGCGGCTGCGCTGCTTGAGCGCACACCCAATCCCAGCGACGAGCAGATCATCAGTTACATGGAAGGCAATGTGTGCCGGTGCGGCGCGTACGGCAGAATCATCGAAGCGGTGCGCCGGGCGGCTGCAATCTCCGGGAGACCACACAATGCGTGATCTTGCCGAGCGGTCGGAAGTTGTCGCGGATGAAATTCACGATCACGAAATTCACGACCCCGAACTTCGGCAGCACAACTCGATTTCGCGTTTGCCGCACACCTTTAATTTTGATCGACGCGGATTTTTCAAAGTACTAGGCGGAGGCTTGCTGGTCTGCATCGCGGCCCGCCACTCGATCGCGCAGGAATCCGGCGCAACCGTACATCACGATCACGAATTGCCGAAGACGCTCGATTCCTGGTTGCACATCAGCGAAAACGGTCAGGTTACGGCGTTCACTGGGAAAGTTGAAGTAGGGCAAAACGTCCGCACCTCACTCGCGCAACAGGTTGCCGAAGAACTTCGGGTGCCGCTCTCATCGGTTCGGCTGATCATGGGCGACACCGAACTGACGCCGTACGACATGGGAACTTTCGGCAGCCGTACAACGCCTCAAATGGGCATGCAGCTGCGAAAAGTTTCCGCAAGCGCTCGGACGGTTTTGATTGGGATGGCTGCTGAACACTGGGCATCCGATGCGACGGGACTCACTGCGGAAGAGGGAAAGGTGCGCGACTCGAAAACGAATCGCTCGATCAGCTACGCCGAACTCGTGCATGGCCAAAAGTTGTCGAAGATCATTGCGGATGATCCGGAACTTACTCCGGCCAAGGATTGGAAGATCGCTGGAACTCCAGCGCCGAAAACCAACGGTCATGCTTTTGTCACCGGCGCGCATCAGTACACTTCAGACATGAAGCGTCCGGGTATGCTGCACGGGAAAGTCGTGCGCCCTACTGCCTTTCATGCAAAGTTGATTTCGTGCGATACCTCCCAGGCGGAGAAGATTCCAGGGGTGAGCGTGGTCCGTGACGGTGATTTCATCGGCGTGTCGGCCGCCGATGTGATGACCGCTGATCGCGCGGCGCAGGCCATTCGCGCACAATGGGAAGCGCCGTCACAAATTTCAGACCGCGAGCTTTTCGATCAGTTGAGAAAACCTGCGTCGGACAAAGACGACGACACGGAGCAATACCTCCTGGGATCGGTTGAGCAATCGCGCGGACAGGCCGTGAAGACGCTGCGGCAAACTTATACCGTCGCCTATATCGCGCATACTCCGCTGGAACCGAGGGCTGCCGTCGCCGAGTGGAAAGATGGCAAGCTGACGGTGTGGACGGGAACTCAGCGCCCATTTGCCGTCGGCGAAGAACTTGCGGAAGCGTTGCGCGTGCCGACTGAAAACGTGCGGGTAATTGTGCCCGATACTGGCTCGGCATATGGAGGCAAGCACACCGGCGAAGCGGCGGTTGAGGCGGCGCGGCTGGCGAAATCTGCGGGGCAGCCTGTCAAGCTGATCTGGTCGCGTGAAGAAGAATTTACCTGGGCTTACTTTCGTCCGGCTGGTGTGATTGACGTTAGCAGCGGAGCGAAAGCCGACGGAACTCTCGTCTTTTGGGAATTCGACAATTACAACTCCGGTCCGGCGGCGATGCGCACGCCTTATGAAGTTGCCAACCAGCGCATCACCTTTCATCCTTCTGATGCGCCATTGCGGCAGGGATCTTATCGTTCTCTGGCTGCGGCGGCGAACCACTTTGCGCGCGAATCTCATATGGATGAAGTGGCGCATGAATTGCGAATTGATCCTTTGGAATTTCGGCTGAAGAACCTGAGAAATGACCGGCTGCGCGCCGTCTTTGAGGCTGCGGCAGAGAAATTCGGTTGGGGAAAACAGAAGAACTCGAGTGGCAGCGGTTTTGGCATTGCTGGAGGATTCGAGAAAGGCGGTTACATTGCAACCTGCGCCGAAGTTTCGGTGAAGAGTGGGGCAGTCAAAGTTGTTCGGGTAGTCCAGGCTTTCGACTGTGGCGCAGTGGTGAATCCGCAGGGTCTCAAGAATCAAAACGCCGGTGCAATTATGCAAGGCTTGGGCGGCGCTTTATTTGAGGCAATCCGTTTTGAGAATGGGCGGATTGTGAATCCGCATCTTGCGGAATATCGCGTTCCGAGGTTCAGCGATCTCCCGCATATCGACGTTGTCTTGGTTGATCGCAAAGATCAGCGTTCGATGGGCGCAGGCGAAACACCGCTTACCGGAATTGCGCCCGCGGTAGCCAATGCGATTTTCGGCGCCGCCGGAGTTCGCTTGCGATCCATGCCCCTGGCGCCCAGTGGCTTGCCCGCTCAATCGACTTAGTTTTTCAGTATTCAAGCGTTTCATCTGCAACCCGACAGGTAGTGGCATCATCACTTAAATGTCCAAACTCAAATGATTGCAAGGTGAATATGAAGCGACTTGGCACATTGTTTTTTACGCTTTCCTGCTGCACTCTCGCCGCCCTGGTGCTGAATGTGGCGCTGCTCGGCCAGGAGAACTCCTCTCCTTTCTACGACTACAGCGCTGAGAGTCCGGGCACTACTCACAAGATCACGACCAATGATCTGCCGAAGCCGTTTGCGACAAAATCGGCGGACAATTTTCCGGTGCCGTCACCGCGGCCGGCGGATGCCATGCCCAAAACGCTGCCGGGATTCAAAGTCGATATTTTTGCCAGCGGTCTCGACGAGCCGCGGAAAATGCTGGCCGCGCCCAACGGAGATATTTTCCTGGCGGAAAGTTCCAAGGGCGAGATTACCGTTTTTCGCGGAGTGACGAAAGACGGGAAGCCGGAGCAGAAGTCGACTTTCGCGACGGGATTGAACAAGCCGTTTGGAATTGCATTTTATCCGCCCGGAAAAGATCCGCAATGGGTGTATATCGGCGACACCGATTCGGTGAAGCGTTTTGCATATCACAACGGCGACCTCAAAGCCACCGGAGCGCCGCAGACCATCATCGCGGAAATCTTTCCTGGCGCGAAACATGCGCATGGTCATTGGACGCGCGACGTGGCCTTCTCGCCCGATGGCAAAAAGATGTTTGTCTCCGTGGGATCAGGATCGAACATTGATGATCCCGACAAGCACAAAACGGAATTTCATCGTGCGAATATTCTTGAATACACTCCCCGCGGATCGTTTGTGAGAATTTTCGCGTCAGGCATTCGTAATCCAGTGGGATTGGCAGTGGATCCCGCAACCGGTGAACTTTGGACGGCGGTGAACGAGCGTGACGAACTCGGCGACAATCTTGTTCCCGACTACACCACGCACGTTCAGGACGGAGGCTTTTACGGCTGGCCGTGGTATTACATGGGCGGGAATCACGATCCGCGGTTGCCGGATAGCCATCCCGATCTGAAGGCCAAGATGCTCACGCCGGATGTCATCATCCAGCCGCACAGCGCGCCACTGAGTTTTGCGTTTTACGATGCCGACCAGTTTCCTGCCGAATACAAAGGAGACATGTTCCTGGCGCTGCATGGATCGTGGAACCGCGATCCGCGCACCGGGTATGAAGTGGTGCGAGTGCCTTTGCATGGCGACGGCAAAGCTTCAGACCAGTACGAAGACTTCCTTACCGGATTTGTGACGCCCGATGGAAAAGTCTGGGGTCGCCCCGTCGGTATCGCGGTCGCGAAAGATGGATCGCTGCTGGTGAGCGATGACGGGACGAGTTCGATCTGGCGAGTCAGCTACGAGGGGAAGTAGCTGAGATTAGCTCGTAAAACTCATTCGCAAAGATCGAAAGACGGGCGCCCTCGCCCGTCTTTGCGGGCGAAATTCCGACGTCCAAGAACAACCGTAAGCCATAGCCGCTTGGGCCTACAGTGCGTAGTGCCGAGGTAACGTGCACAGAGAGCGCTGCGGTCCTAAGATCCGAACTGGCTCTACAAGCCAGGATAATGAAAACGAAAATATTGCTCGTGCTCCTTCCCGTTCTGGTCGCCACCGTTACGTCGGCTAGCGATAAGTACGTTTCTACTGAGTTCGGTTTTGCGGCTTCATTTCCTGCTGCAGTCGTCTCTTCACAAACTGGGCCAGACGTCTTCCTGTTTAAGGCGACCGCTCCGGGCAGCGCCTGGGAAGCTCAGGTGAAAGTAAGCCAGAATGTGGCGATGCCGCAGGAGATCACCAAGGGTTTCATGGAAGCCAAACTCGCCGAAGTCATCAATAGCGGCGGGATGAAGCAGTCGCGCGGTACGTCATACGCAACAGTCCGGGGCCATCCGGCAGTTCTCGCGAGCGCGGTCTTCGTAGTGGACAATACAGGTAGCAACCAAGTCTCTTATGCGACGCTGGTAAACATAAAACTTGTCTTCGTCAAAAGCCGCAATCCCGCCAAGGGCAACAATAGAATTTACATGGTCGATGGCTTGGCTATTCAGGGTCAGGATCGCTCTGCGATTCAGCAGTTCATCGATTCGTTCGAGTTGAAGTGAGCCCGAACCGGCGGCTTAGACCAAGGACTGATGATGAGTGATATCGCGATTTAACGTCAGTTGATACCCCCCAACGGGTTTCGAGAAGTAATTTGGACTTCTTAATCATCTAGAATCGGCCACCGCGTTCACGGTCGCAATGTCACGAAAATAGAGCAGATAGGCCGGTTCCCGATCAAACTTCTCATACTTGGATTCCTCGCTCGTGGAAAGCATATCGAAGACAATCTCCTCATCAAGAAGATCCACTAAGGTGATCTTTGCCAGTATGACTTCACCGTCATGGCACGTGAGTTGGACCACCTTGCCAATACTTTGCTGAAGCAGCACAATCGCCTCTGGTGTCATATTTTTGTTCGCTTCAAATGGGCGGATGTAGGTTTCTCGTCGAACAACTGCTCAAAACCCGGATTTGGGGTCAATGAGTGTTATCGCCATTATTTCAACAATTGACTGTTGCGCGGCAATAGAATGTCTCCGATCCAAGTATGGTGGCTATGAAAACCCTTCGGCGGCTCTCATTTCTGCTAGAGGAATTTCCGATTTTCGGATGCCCCGCTAAACAGAAAGCGGGGAACCGACCGACCAGAAGCGTCAATGAGTGATAAGGCGATTTATCAACAACTGTAGGCTACAATCTGCTGCCATGCGGCATTCTGATTTGATGGATCGGCTCACGTTCTCGAAAGCCACTGTCGCTGTCGCAGGATTGACAGTGTGCGCGAACGTCCTGTGGTACCTGCTCGGAAAACCTGCGCAGCCAGTTGCTCATAGGACAACTTGGGCAACCTCGCCACAGTTCCTAGCCTGCGACCTGATCATAGTAGCAGCGGCTATCACTCTGATTCTTAAATACCGAACTTGGCATTACCGGCTTCTGGTAATCGCGTATGCCATGCTTCTCGCGAATGCACTTGCCGTCCTTGCCATCCTGATATTCCACCGCTATTAGGCGTGCCGCCCTGCGATAGGTCAATGAGTGTAATGGCGATTTAACAACATGTATCTGAGAGAATGCAGCAATGGCGCTGAAAGGATGGAGAAAGGTCAACACGTGGCGTATTAAGGGCCCGTTCTTGGTCGCTGCAGGTTTGCTGGGTCTTTTTGATCACATCTTGCACTGGGGCAGGGCATCTTTTGGCGCAGGGATCGCAATCGTGATCCCACTCATTGGATTCAGTGGTCTCTGGAAGAAATGGAAGTTTTGGGGCACCTTGGGCTGTCTCACCGTTCTGCAAGTTCCAACGGTGCTTGCCTTACGTCCCTCGATGGAGCACGGTGGATTTCCTCTTTTACTTGCGTTTTCTGTCCTCGACTGCGCCTTCGTGATTACCGCTATCTCCTACGTCTGCGCGAATGATGGGAACGATGCCGAACGTCGCCAAAGCCGATAACTGTCGCAATCAGGCGATAGCACTCAAAATTCCTCACTTGCTCCACGGCCACCGAAGCCTTGGCGATGCCGTTGGAAGTAAGCCGTCCCGGAATTTCTGCCAAGTTTTCCGCGAACTTCCACAAGGAATTTCTACACTCCACAGTTTTCGCACAGCGGGCCCGCGAATTCTGATTGCTGAACCTGAGCAGATGCGAGAAAGTGCAATCACTGCAGGCGTGAACGACACGCTGCCAGTGATCGCGAAAGCAGGTTCTGCGGTAGTTTTCCAAAGGGCCGAAGTTGGAACAAGCCGCAAGGCTTGGGTCAACGGAAAGCCGAAAGGATATGCTACCGAGCGGTGTCCAAACGCGAAAGCGTTGTGGGTACCCAGGGCGTTGCGGCCTCCTCAGAGAACGGTCTCGCCTAGCGAGACTGCGACCGGTGGACGCGATCAGACGCGGTGCACTTTCGAGTGCGCAGGCGCTCTGGAGTTCAGGGTCTGATTCGAACGGTCCGCCGTCATGCGGCGCGCTGGGCGAAGCTGGCCCGGGGCACGGATAAGGCAGCCCTTTGCGGTGTCAAAGGGTAAGCGTGAAATTCATGCGGCAACATGCGGTTCGGGTGGCTGGCCCGGACCGCATTATTTTTTTGCGCTGAAAATCAACCCCAGAGGGCACGGAGTTCCCCAGAGGAAGTTCCACAGAGAGAACCAGCGCATTCCTCTGTGGCTTTGCTCTGTGTTTCTCTGTGCCCTCTGTGGTAACGCTTTTGAATTACCCATTGCACTGACTGAATAAGAGACCGTATCAAAATTCGGTTGACCTTCGCTTCCTGTTCGCTCTAAGCTCTGTACGTGCTTTCGAGATATGCCGTTCCTCCGGAACTCATGAGGGCCGTTCTCTTAACCCGGCACTGCCGTGCCGGGCTTTCGCATTTCGCCCTGCGGGCTCGGACAAATGAGCTTGCCAACTTGCGGTGTGTGGCGCATGCAATATTGAAACCGCAGAAAAATAATTTTAGATTTGTTTTCCAACATAACATCCAATCATCCACAACGCATGTGCGCGTAGTATCAGCTTCGCGCTTCACAAAAACTCCTCTGAAAGTTACCGGAACAATTTAATTGGCGACCACGGATTACATTTCGTCACAGGCGCTGCCCGCAAATATTGAGGCCGAGC
>DATATW010000070.1:0-10993 GCA_036268595.1 Terriglobales bacterium | reverse complement strand
TAGCGAGGCGTCGGCAGAGGTGCCCGGGGTGACCACCCGCCTGACCTCGCGCCGCACCAGTTGTTTCGCCAGGCGCGGGTCTTCCACCTGCTCGCAGATCGCCACCCGGTATCCCCGGCGGACGAGTTTTGAAATGTAGCCCTCGGCGGCGTGGTAGGGGACCCCGCACATCGGCACCGCCAGGCCCTTTTCCTTGTTGCGCGAGGTCAGGGTGATCTCGAGCTCTTTCGCCGCTACCACCGCATCCTCGAAGAACATCTCGTAAAAATCGCCCAGGCGGAAGAACAAGAGCGCTGCCGGGTGCTCTTTCTTAATAGCGGAGTATTGCCGCATCAGCGGGGTCGAGGCTTCGGGCATGGATGGCTTTTGGTTTGGCTTTTAAGCTTTGAGCTTCGAGCTTTGAGGCTCCAGCTCACAGCTCACAGCTGAAGCCCGAATTATAAAACCCGCCCTACCTGTGCTTATCGTGGAAAATTGGTCCCCATCACCAAGGTGCGCTCATTTTAAGAGCCCAGATCAAAATTTCCTCAAGCACGAAGCACACGAAGAAAGAAGGTCGACATCGGGCGCCCAGTTCATTCGAGGCCCTGCAGAGAGAATCACTGAAACTCGCCGGTTTACTTCGTGGACCTTCGTGTCCTTCGCGGTTATGGCTCTTGCTCGGGCGGCGGCAACACCCCGGCATGCGATAATTCTCGCACTCAACCCATGGAACTTCGCAAAGACCCTCTGACCCGCTCCTGGGTGCTGACCGGCGATGACTCGCCGGAGGGCGCTCCCCGTCCCTCGACCGAGTGCCGGCTTTGTTCCGGCGCGGGCGAGCGCCTGCAGCAGGTTTCGAGCCGGGCCGCGGTCATTGGGCGGGAAGGCCCCTGGTCGGCACGCTCTCTCGTCCATCCCGGAGCGGTGTATTACATTGAGGGCCTACCCGAGCGCCGCGGCGAAGGCCTTTACGACCGCATGCCGACGGTGGGAGCGCACGAAGTGCTGGTTGAAAATCCCCGCCACGACCGTCCCTTATGGCAGGCCGATGACGCCGAGATCGAGCAGTTTCTACTGCTGGCAGCGCAGCGCATCCAGGACCTGAAGGGCGATGCCCGCTTCCGCTACGTCAGCGTCTTCAAAAATCACGGCGCCGGATCGGGGCAGGAATTCGAGCACCCCAGCTCCGAGCTGACGGCCACCACTTTCATTCCCCGCCGGGTGCTTTACGAGCTGCGCGCCGGGCTCGATTACTTCAAGCAAAAAGAGCGCTGCGTGTTCTGCGATATCCTGGCCCAGGAGATGCGCGGCGGCCAGCGCATGGTCGACATTCGCGGCGATTACGTCGCCTTGTGCCCCTACGCCACCCGGGTGCCCTACGAGACCTGGATCCTGCCGCGCACCCACGACTCCGCCTTTGAGCATGCGGCGCTTTCCCCCTCCGCCAGATTGCGCGATTTGGGCGGGCTCATTCGCCGCACCCTGCAGCGCCTGCGCACCCTGAGCGAGTCCTTTCATTGGGTGTTGCACACCGCCCCCAACCGCCTGCACCAGTCGACCAGCCTGGGCTACTGGAAGACGCTCGACGAGGACTACCACTGGCACATCGAAATCCTGCCCATCCTGGGCTCGAAGGCGAAGTCCTACACGTTCAAAGAGGTTTACTATTCGCCGGTGTCGCCGGAGAGCGCCGCCCGCCGGCTGCGGGAAGTTCCGCTTGAAATCTAAACTGGCACGGGCAGCAATCCCGGCCCTGCTGCTCGGTTTCGTCCTCGGGCACCCAGCGCGGCTGGCGAGCGCGCAGACTCGGCCCAGCTTTTACAAAGATGTGCTTCCCATCCTAGCGCAGCACTGCCAGTCGTGCCACCGCGCCGGCGAGATCGCGCCTTTTGCGCTGGTCACTTATCAGGACACCAAGCCCTGGGCCCAGGAAATTCTGCACGCAGTTCAAGATCGCAAGATGCCGCCCTGGTTAGCCGACCCCTGCTGCGGGCACTTTGCGAACGACCCGTCGCTTACTCCGCAGCAACTCGCAACTATCGCTGATTGGGTGCAGGCGGGCGCGCCCGCAGGCGATGAAAAAGACGCGCCTCCCCCGCCGCGCTGGGCCGTCGGCTGGAACATCGCGCCGCCCGATCTGGTTTTGAAAATGCCGCGCCCGGTGAAGATTCCTGCCACCGGCGATGTCGAATACACCTACGAAATGGTGCCCACGAATTTTGCGGAAGGGAAGTGGGCTCGGATGTCGGAGCTGCGGCCCTCGGCGCGAAACCACGTGCACCATGCAGTGGTCTATATTAGGCCGCCCGATTCGCGCTGGCTGCGGGGCGCGCCGGTGGGTGTGCCTTTTACGGCCTCAACCCTGCATGACCCTCACCTGATGCACGATGCCCGCTCAACCACCAGCGACCTGCTTGTGGTTTATGCTCCCGGCAGTTCGCCCGAGAGCTTTCCCGCCGGCATGGCGAAATTCATTCCCGCGCACTCCGACCTGATTTTTCAGATGCACTACACCACCAATGGCCATGCTGCGAGCGACCAGTCGAGCCTGGGGCTGGTGTTCTCAAAACAGGCGCCCAAGCAGCGGGTTTTGACCTTGCAGCTGGCCAACGACCACGACACCATCCCCATTCCTCCCAACACCGATAATTACCGCGTGGAAGTCTCAGGTACTCTCCCCAACGACGCCCTGCTGCTCAGCTTCTTCCCCCACATGCATCTGCGCGGGAAAAAATTCGAATACAACATCGTGCATGCGGACGGCAGCCGCGAGACCCTTTTGCGGGTGAACTACGATTTCTACTGGCAGCTGAGTTATGTGCTGGCCCAGCCGCGGCCATTGCCTGCCGGCAGCAAGCTCGAGGCGGTGGCCTGGTATGACAACTCAAAGAACAACCTGCACAATCCCGACCCCAATAGCCCGGTCGAGTGGGGCGACCAGACCTATAACGAAATGATGGTGGGATTTTTTGACGTGGCGGTTCCGGCGGAGATGGACAAAGAGCATTTCTTCGTTCGACCGGCGACCCGGTGAAGATCAAAAAAGCCTTTAACCGCAGAGACCGCAGAGACCCGCGAGAGATCGCGGAGAAATAAAATGCCTCTGTGTTTTTCTCCGTGATCTCCGGGTTCTCTGTGGCAACGGTTTCGAGGGTTTGCTTTTCTCTGCGGTCTCGGTTGCTGCTCTCTGCGTCCTCTGCGGTTAAATGCTTTCGGTCTTAAGCCCCACCCAGCCGCTCGAAGAAAAGACAAATCGATTCAATCCCGCGATAAAAGTTCGGGATGTGAAATTTTTCGTTGGGCGCATGCAGATTGTCGTCGGGCAGGCCGAAGCCCATCATCACCGATGGAGTTTTCAGCACATCCTGAAAATCAGTCACGATGGGAATCGATCCGCCGGAGCGGATGAACACAGTCTTCTTGTGAAACACATCATGCAGCGCCTCAGTCGCCGCCTGAATGTATTTGTTATTAGTTCCCACCACGCAGGCCGGACCCTTGCTCCAGACTTTGATTTTGGTTTCGATTCCTTTGGGCGTGAGTTTCTTCACGTAAGCCTGGTAACGCTTCAGAATGTCATCCGGATCTTGATTAGGCACCAGCCGCATGGAAACTTTGGCCGAAGCCCGCGCCGGAATCACAGTTTTCGCGCCCGCAGCAACAAAGCCCCCCGGCATGCCATGGACTTCGAGCGTGGGCCGCGCCCAGGTGCGGTAGAGCACCGAATATCCCGGCTCGCCGGTGAGCTTCAGCGACCCCACTTCGGTTTTGCGGTAGTGCTCTTCATTGAATGGCAGCCTCTTCCATGCCTTGAGTTCGGCTGCAGTCGGCGGCTTCACTTTGCGATAGAAGCCGGGAATCTGAATGCGCCCCTTCGCGTCTTTTAATTTGCTGATGATCTCGACCAGCGCGAACAATGGATTCGGCGCCGCCCCGCCATACATACCGGAATGCAGGTCGACCTTCGCCCCTACCGCCTCGATTTCGGTATAAACCAGACCGCGCAGTCCCACACACAAGGTTGGCAAATCAGCGGCAAACAATTCCGTATCGCAGACCAGCGCGAAGTCGGCCTTTAATTTTGCCTTCTGCTTGCGCACGTAATTGGCAATCGATTCGCCGCCCACTTCTTCTTCCCCTTCAATGATGACCTTCACATTGATGGGCAGCTTGCCGCCGTGCCCCCGCATGAGCGCTTCGAGAGCTTTAACTTCCATCCACAGCTGACCTTTGTCATCGACCGCACCGCGTGCATAAAGATTATTGTTGCGCTCGGCGGGCTCAAATGGCGGAGAGATCCATTCATTGAGCGGATCCGGCGGCTGGACGTCATAATGCGCGTAGCAAAGCGCAGTCGGCTTGCCAGCCGCGTGCAGCCAGTCGGCATAAATTAAAGGGTGACCCTTGGTAGGAATGACCTCAACATTTTCCATGCCGATGCGGCGCAGTTCGCTGGCCACGTAATCCGCCGCCTTCTGCACGTCAGACTTGTGTTCAGGCGCGGTACTGACGCTGGGAATGCGCAGCAGGGCTTTCAATTCATTGAGAAAACGTTGCTGGTTCTGGCGGGCATAATCGACAGCTGGAGAGGCCATGAAGAAATCCTTTCGCAAAAACCTTTCAGTATAGCGAAATCTTTTTCACCACGGAGACACGGAGAAATAAGAAGTAAGAAGTCAGAATTCAGAAGTAAAAATGAGAAGGAAGGGCGCAGAATGCCGATGAATTTCAGAAGTGCCTGACGGTTAACTTCTGCATTCCTAATTCTGACTTCTGCATTTATTAGAACCGCATCGGCGAGAACGGCGTCAGATCGTGTGAAACCGGCTTGGCCAATATTAATTCCGTCATCACCTGCGCGGTGACCGGCGCGAGTAGAATCCCATCGCGATAGTGACCGCCGGCAACGAAATATCCGCGGATCAAAGTCTCACCTAACAGCGGCAAATGATCGGGGGTTCCCGGCCTGAGACCTGCCCAATCTTCGTGCACTCTGGCACTCGCCAGTGCCGGCACCAGTTCTCGCGCGCCGTGCACTAGCCGCTGAATGGTGTTCACATCAGTCTGCTTGTTGTATCCCGCATCTTCGAGGGTCGATCCGATCACGATTCGCCCATCGCTGCGCGGTACCAGATAAACTTCATCGCCACGAATGACGTGCCGCAATGCCGGCCCGGCTACGACCGCCGCCATCTGCCCTTTTACTGGACACACCGGAAACTCGTGCGGACCGACCGAGCCTGCCCAAGCACCCGCGCAGTTGACAACGATTTCGGCTGAGTAACTTGTCTTGTTGGTTTGAACGCCGCTTGCACGATCGCCAGAGATGAGCAGTGCCTCGACCGTACTCCCCGACGAAATATCCACCCCGCGATGCCTTGCTGCTTGTATCGTCGCCGCGACCAGCGCTCGTGGATCGACTGACCGCTCGGTTATATAAGCAGCGCTATATCGATTTTGATCACTAGAATCCGAATTCGCTCCCAGCGCCAAATCGGGCTCCAGGCTATGCAGTTTCTCCGTCGAAAGTGTCTCTGCGCCAGCAGGGAAGTCGCCGCTTGCGGAAATCAGAATCGTTCCTTGATCGCGGAGATCAACCTTCAGCCCCGACTCATCTTCGAGTTCATGCGCAAATTCCGGGTACATGCGCGCGCTCTCGCTCGCCAGCGCCTGCAGCGCCGGCGGCATTTCGGTTCCCGAGCCTACCAGCATCCCCGCGGCCGCCGACGAGGCCTCGCGCCCCGGCTCGCCACGCTCAACCACCAGCACTCGCAGACCCTGTTTGCGCAGAAAAATCGCGAGCGACAGTCCGATGATGCCCGCGCCAATGATGATTGCGTCCCAACTCTTCACTCTTGCATTGTACGTTCGGGGCAGAGTTGATTCGGCCAAGTGGGATTTATGAATGGAGAAACGGAATTCACTCGTAAATTCTTCCGCCTGCAATTACCGCCATACGAACTTCAGTAATCATTGCGCCCGGCGCTATTTTCGACGACACTACTACACAAGCTTGGCTATGATTTTTGGCTTTAATACCGACATCAAGCACGAAGACACGGTTTACCACGTGCAGAGTGAGGCCCGCGAAGGCGAAACCCTGCTGCAGACCCAGGTTTTTGTGAAGGGGCGCTGCATCGGCAAGCATGCGACTTCATATGCTGAACAGGCCTCCAGCCAGGGCTTCACCGACCAACAGAAAGAGCAGATGCTGCGCGAGCAGCATCGTCAGGTGCTCGATGCAATTCGTGAAGGCCGCCTGGAACAAGTGTTCGACAAACGCGAAAGCTCAGACACTCTGAGTGCAATCAAAGAACTGGATATCCAATGGCTCAACTCCGATTCGGTTCATGCCGGAGAGCAGCTCTCGATGAAATTGCGCGCCACTGAAGCCAGCCAGCCGGTTGCGGGTGCGCGACTCACCGTCCGCCTTGCCCGGACAAATGCCGCACCGTTTTATGCGCAGATGGTTACGGACAGCGCCGGCGAAGCGGTGCTGGTGCTCGCTGTCGAAGAAGGTTCGCTTTCGGATTCCTCAGTGCTCGTCCAGATGAACGCCCAGGGCCGCACCGCTACCAGAAAATTTCAGCTGAGACGAGTGCAGGCCTAGGCTGAATCTGGTCTCGTGCTCCGATAGAGCAAATGAATCTCATCATCAATGGCGAAGATCGCCAGTTCGATTCCGCACTGACCGTATCCTCTCTGCTTGACCGCCTTGGCATGAAGCCGGATCGGGTCGCGGTGGAACTGAACCGCGAATTGGTCCCGCGCGAACGCTGGACCGCAACCCCACTGACGGACGATGACAAATTGGAGATTGTGCATTTTGTCGGCGGTGGTTGTTCAGTCCCCTGGTAGGTAGCGCCTGCGTGATTGGTCTTCGGGGCGCGCCGTTAAACGTATGAGGTAACTCCGTTAGTTACTGTCCCTTCAATTATTTCCACACTGGCTTTCGCCCTTTCATGCCTACAATGTTTCAAACATTTTCGAAGTAGAACGTTTGAAACATTTGCAGGTTGATATGCAAGATTCATTTACATCGCACGATGTGATTCGCCTGACCGGTATCACCGCGCGCCAGCTGCAGTGGTGGGATGAGCGCCGAATTGTCGTGCCCGCTCGCCAGGGCCACCGGCGCGTGTACTCGTTCGAGGACCTGACCGAAGTAGCGGTCATCTGCGAACTGCGGCGCAAAGGTTTCTCGTTGCAGCGGGTGCGCAAGGTGGTTCGTTTTCTGCAGAAAGAATTCACCAAGCGCTTGGCCGAGACCGTCAGCGGCACGTCCAGCTATCACCTGTTGACCGATGGCCATTCGCTCTATCTCGAAACTTCACCCCAGCACATTGTGGACATACTGAAAAATTCTCGGCAGCCGATGTTGGCCATATGCCTGAGTGACACGGTGCGACAGGTAAAGGCCATCGTCAGCGGGCGCAAGCGTCCCGGACGATGTGCTCCGGAAAAATCTCGTTCCATACGCAAAGTGAAATTGGGTTCTTAGCAGTGATTGCCCGTCAGGAGGGGAAATGGTTGCTGAACTCGAAGTCCTCAACGAATGGATCCCGGAGCAAATGCAGCCCGGCACGATTTTTGTGCTGGAAAACGCCGGGCGAATCGGCGAAAAGGAAGATCCTTACTGGGCAGTGCTCTCCTGCCCGAAATGCGGCATTCTTGGCCTGATCACGCGCAAACAGATTGCCGGATTAATCGCGGTGATCTGCGGCTCGGGAAAATGCTCCGCGCAATTCTTCATCCGCGACAACGACCTCGAAATCCGCAAGCCGTTTTAGGCGGTGGCTAGTGGCAGGTGGTCAGTAAGAACAAACTGACGACTGATGGCCAGCCTCTAGTCACTGAAAATTAAAAGCCTTTAACCGCAGAGCACGCCGAGGGCAGCAACCCCGAGGCCGCAGAGAAAACCCCAAACCTCTAACCACACAGAACACGGAGAAAAAGAGCAGGGAGATGTTTGCAGTTCTCAGCGATCTCGGGGGTTCTTCTCAGCGATCTTTGCGGTTAAAAGCTTTCTTAAGGCAGCGGCTCGGGTATAACGGTCACCGAACTTTCCGCTCTAGTTGCACCGGCACCTGATCCACAATTTCAATATCGAATCCCTCGAGCGCAGCAACCCTTCGCGGATGATTAGTAAGCAGGCGTATGCGGTGCAGTTTCAGATCTGACAAAATCTGCGCCCCAATTCCGATCTCCCGTTGCGTCTGTCGTTGGCTCTCAGATGCCGACTGGGGCGCGCGCTCATGATGAAACGAAATTGCAGTCTTCTCGCCCACCCGTTCGACGGTGAATCCCTTGGACGATTGATGAAGGTAGATCAGGGCTCCGCGACCCTCATCAGCAATGGCTGCCAGCGAACCGTCCAGCGTGTCACCGCAGTCGCAGCCCTTTGATCCGAAAACGTCTCCGATCAGGCAATGCGCGTGCATTCTCACCAATACCGGATCGCCGGTTTCAATATTGCCTCGCACCAGCGCCAGGTGCGAATCGCCGCCATCGACTTCGCTTTCGTAGGCGATCACCCGAAACTCGCCGTAATTCGTGTTCACCAGCGCCTCTCCGACGCGATGGACATAGCGCTCATGCTGCATGCGATAGCGGATCAGTTCCGCGACCGTCAGCATCTTCATCGCGTGCGTGTTGCAGAACTCGACCAGGTCGGGCACGCGCGCCATGGTTCCGTCTTCGCGCATGATCTCGCAGATAATGCCGGCGGGAACCATGCCAGCCATTCGCGCCAGGTCGACGGATGCCTCGGTTTGCCCTGCGCGCACCAGCACTCCGCCTTTGCGTGCGCGCAAGGGAAAAACATGGCCCGGTCGAGCCAGGTCCGAAGGCCGCGTCGCCGGATCAATGGCGACGCGAATGGTGCGAGCTCGATCGAAAGCAGAAATTCCCGTCGTCACGCCCTCACGGGCATCAATGGCCTCGCAAAAAGCTGTGCCGTAATTGGAAGTATTCTCTGCGCTCATGGGCCCAATGCGCAGATGTTCCAGCCGCTCTTCGGTCAGGGTCAGGCAAACCAGCCCGCGGCCGAATTTGGCCATGAAGTTGATGGCTTCCGGCGTGACTTTCTCCGCGGCCAGCATAAGGTCGCCTTCGTTCTCGCGATCTTCATCGTCCACAATCACGATCATCCGCCCGGCGCGAATTTCTTCTATCGCGGCCGGAACATCGGTGAATGGAGATTTTTCGGGCATATTCAGATTGTAGCAAGAATGGTGCAGTCGAGATTCATCCGCGTCCTTGGAGTCACTGTTAGTTGAGCTTGGAAGTGTCGAGTTACTTCACTACTCAAAGCAAAGCTTTTAACCGCAGAGATCGCAGAGATAACGCAGAGTTCGCGGAGAAAAGCGATTTCAATTGGCCAGCGTGGATTTCTCTGCGTTCTGTTCTTTCTCTGCGATCTCTGCGGTTAAAAGCTTTTCGGGAAGTGATTACGACTGTAGTTTCCGCTCCAATTCCGCCTTCACCCCAGCCCACTCCGTATCCAGAATGCTGAAGTAAACCGAGTCACGCTGCCTTCCATTCCAGGTGAGCATGTGTTTGCGCAGCGTACCTTCTTCTTTTGCCCCCAGCCGAAGAATGGCCTGCCGCGAACGCTGGTTCATGGAATCTGTCTTAAGCTCTACCCGCAGGCACTTCCAGCTTTCGAATGCGTGGATCAGCATCAGGTATTTGGCTTCGGTGTTGATCACGGTCCTCTGCCATGGTGGCGCGATCCACGTTGATCCAATCTCCACTTTGCGATTCGGCAGGTCCATATTCATATAACGCGTAGTTCCGACGACCTTACCCGACCCGCGCTCAAGCGTCGCAAATGGTAATGACACCCCGCGCTTCACCTCCTCGGCGACCTGCCGGTTGAACGCCTCGAAATCCTGTAATGATTGCAGCCGGTAGGGAATCCAGCGAAACATATCATCCAAATGATCTCTTACGATTTCCCAGAGCAAAGGCGCGTGCTCCGGCCGCAGCGGCTCCAGGCGAACGTGCGTGCCCTCGAGCAAAAAAGGCGCAGGCAAAGATTGTGTCATCAAGCAGCAACTCTCCGGGAGGTGTGACGTCTATATACTCTGAGAGGATATCTTTGCATCCGGTCGAGGGTTTCGTCATCTGATCGGAAGGAGAATCGGAAACGCCGTGCTATCCCTGACTGTGACGAGCTGATTTACTGGACCAAAGCCAAGACCCCCATTTCATGAAATCGCACTGTTTCCCATTTCGCCAGGTTCCCCACACCAGCAAGCTTTTTCTGGACTATTTGGATTTCTCTCCTTCGGTGCAGCCGTTCTATCCGCGCTCCCCGCGCTTCCTTGAATGGGCAAAAGAAGAAAGCGGTCGCATCCGATATCCGGCCGATCGTCGAGAACGCGTCGCAACAATTCTAGAGCGACAGAACCGCGCCTGGGGAGCATCTGGAACCACGCTCAAAAATATTGAGCGACTGCGTTCAAGCGCATGCGCGATCGTCACCGGCCAGCAAGTCGGACTTTTCGGTGGCCCGGTTTTCTCGATCTACAAAGCATTGAGTGCGGTGAAATTGGCTGAAGAAGCGCGAAAGCTCGAAATCGACGCCGTTCCGATCTTCTGGCTCGCCACCGAAGACCATGACTTCGAAGAAGTGAACCAGATTGAAATGCCTGGCAGCGACGGTAAGCTGGAGACTCTAGTCAGCGGCGCGCAAAGCAGACCTGATGCGCCGGTCGGAACCATCAGCTTCGGTCCGGAGATCGCGCAAGCCGTGGGCCGTGCCACGGAATTGCTGGGTGATTCCGAAATAGCGAAGTTGCTAGGCGAATGTTACCGGGCCGAGCAGAATTTTGGTTCTGCATTCGCCAAGCTCTTCACGCATCTCTTCTCCGATTTTGGCGTCATTCTGCTCGATGGATCTGATCCCGAACTCGATGGGATTGCGGCCCCGCTTTATTCCGCCGCTATCGAACGAGCTCCGGAGGTCACGCAATCCATCCTCGACCGCGATGCGAAATTGCATGCC
>DATATW010000069.1:0-45798 GCA_036268595.1 Terriglobales bacterium | reverse complement strand
CGTACGCTTTCACCACTAAGGACGCTGCCGACTTTGCTGAGAAGACGGTAGGTTTCAACACAATCGAAAATCAGAGGTTGTGCAGGTTGCTAGATGAGGGACGTTGGGATGAACTTTCGGCGGGCCTCGACAGAGCAGAACAGCGAGACGCGGAAAAGGAATCGGAAAATGGATTTTAAAAAAATCGACTACGTTGCGCTGAACGCGCTGCCCATCTACATCAGCTACGACCAAGCAGCAGCCGTGCTCAAGATCAGCAACACAACGGTGCGAAGGGCAGTCAAGCAGGGCAAGCTCAGAACGATTGGCAACGGTAATGCCAAGCGGATCAGCAAAGATTCGCTGTGCTCACTCGCAACCAAGCAGAGTAAAAAAGCACTTCGCTTGGATGCGAAGTTGAAAGCAATCGAAGCGAAGCTGGTGCCTGCGTCTGATCCTGAGCCTGAGTTGACGCCTGAACAGCAGAACGCTGAATACATGGCAGAGCAGGCGAAACTCCCCGTCATATGGGTGGGTGATGTCGGCTTTCAAGGAGTCGAACGCGGGTTGAGTGCTGAGGCCCGTGCAACGATCTATCGTGAGCAGCTTGCCGCACGTAACAAACGATCTATCGCATGGTCTCAAGTGAGAGGGGTATGACAATCAAACTTCCCACAGAAATACTCACTGGCAGCATGATCACACTGCACGGTACTGGCGGAATACGCGAGATCGCAAAGCGCAAAACGAAATGCCAGTCTTGCGGTGATTACATCCTCAAAGGGCAGGAACGAATTGCCTTTCTCGAATCTGTGCGGGAGTGGATTAATGGTGGATTCGTGCTAATCCGCAAGGCACGGTACATGCATTTTCCAATTTGCGAGGTACACCTATGAAAATGTCCAAACTGTCCGCATCAGCAAAGCGAAAAATACGACGACAGACCAAGCGACACAAGGAAAGATATAGAGCGTTTCGTGTACCAATCACACTCGAACAAGTGTGCGAGTTTAGTTCTCGATTAGTCAGAGTCGATTACGGCGGGCAATGTTGCTGGCTCTATCCGGGCAAGTCTGTCGGTGGAGGTTCCAAGGTCTATGCCCGGATGAAGTTCAACGGTGAATTGATAATGGCGCATCGCTTTGCCCTTGCTGTAAAGCTGGGCTGCACTCTTTGGGACTTGGAGGGATACGACGCTGCCCATTCATCGAAAGTCCTCTGCATCGGTGGACGCTGCTGTAATCCAGAACACCTGTTTAAGAAAACATCCGAGCAGAATCGGTCATGGGACAGAGCCAAGGATGCTGCCCGGTACGGCGATAAGGCCACAACCAGAAGTGAAAAGGAGATCAAATCCATGATGGATGCTATGTACCCAATCGGCATGCCCAATGATGGCAAGTTATTCGATGAACCTTGGGAGCAGAACGTCAGCCCTTTGCTTCGTCAGGTGCTCGAAATGGGAATGAAGCATGAGCTAGAAAACATGCATCTAGACCGCGAGAACGCTGCACACACCACTGCTTAGGTGTACCGTTGGTCTACACCATTGCTACAGCCTTAAAAGCTCCTCCAATGGAATAACCAACGCGGTTCTTCCACAGGTCAAACCAGAGGTTCTAACTCCCTTGTTTTAAGACATCGGCTTATCCCTCTGGCAATCCCTACGGGTTCGGTAACCTCTGGTTTCCCTCTGCCCATCCTCTCAGGCCGGAGTTCTGAACAAACTCAAAATGTACACTGTACACATGACCAAACAATTGCTCAGTGAGTTTGCTGCTGAGGTAGGGATGCTACTGAAGGAGTATCGAGACAAGCACGAAATCCCGCCCGCTGTTCTCGCAACGAAGCTACTGGAAATTGCGAAGGCCCTGCCTGAGAATAAGCAGCCCGCAAAGCTCCAAGCCAAGTCAATACGTGGTATCTGAGAACCTCATTCAGCTAGCCCTTCGATAACATCTTGTCTGCTAGCCGCTCAGTTGTTTCCTTTACGCTTGCTTCGATGACCTGCACATAATGCTCTTGCGCTGTCTCAGCTTTCGCGTGACGCATGATCGTCTGGATGTCCTTCGGGCTTCCCAAACTTTGTGCATGAGTCGCAACAGTACGCCTGAGAATTTGGAAGTTGAGCAGTTTGATTCCAGCTTGCTCTGCCAGAACATTCAACGCTCTTTGCTGGTAGTTCTCTTTGAGAATGAATCCGCCTTTGTTGTTTGGAAAAATATAATCATCGTCGCTGTTGAACTCAGTCAGCGAGTGCCATTCCAGCAGAGCCGTCATCGCTGCATCGGGCAGGAACAACGTCAGCCGCTCAGTGTCACCCTCTTGCGTCGTCTTGCTGAATGGTCGCAACTTGCCACGGTAAACCGTCTCTGCAATCGTCAGCGTCTTGCGATCCGAATCGAAGCAATTCCACTTGAGTGCAAACAACTCGGAAGGACGCAGAGCCGTCACCAGCAGCACTCGCAACAGAGCACGGTCACGCGGATCATACCGGGCAGCATGTAACAGAGCTTTAATTTGTGGCAGTGTGAGGTAGGATCGTTTCACCTTCCGCACCACTGGCACACGCAGCAGCCGCGCCGGATTCTTGCGGCAGAAGTCTTGCTCTGTTGCCTCAGTCAAAATTGAGCGCAGAAAAATACGACAGTGCTTGACCACTGATCCGCTGCGCTTCTTAGCAAGATCAGTGAGCCACTGTTGCATAGCAACTCCATCCATGTCCTCAATCGGAGTGCTCCCGAATCTTTCAATTATGACTTTCAGCAACTCTGCGTTTGTTTGCGCCGTGGATTCTCGCCACGTGCCAGAGCGCAGAGGCTTCCAACGGTGCTCTGCAAACCATCCGAGTGTGACACGCGAGTCAGCCGTGATTCCAAGCTCCGCTGCTACGCGAGAGCGCAGCGCATCGCGGGCCTTGGTTTTAGTCATTCGGGATGCAGGCCCAATCACAAAGGCCCGCTGCTGTCGCCTTCGCTGGCCCGTCGCGTAGTCAGTCACCCACCTCGAAAAGTGGCCCATCCACTTGCCAGATTTTTTGGTGAGATACCCATCCTGAGACTTTGCCATCTGCTGACCTTACGCTGACCTGCGAAAGGGCGTCAAGGGTAAACCATTGAAAGGATGGAGCGGGAGAAGGGAATCGAACCCTCGGCATCCAGCTTGGGAAGCTGGCGTTCTACCGCTGAACTACTCCCGCTCGTACGGCAGTAAATTCATGATAACACCAGAGTTCCGAACTCTGTCCACGGTCATCTACGCTAATGCTGGGACCCGCAATGGTACTCGCAATGTTTGAGCAGGGCACGATGTGTCGGGCCTAATTGCCGAGCGCAGCACGTTTTTGTTTCTTAGACGAGTGCGCGTAGTAAAGCGTCATGTCCATTTGCGAATGGCGATAAGTCGCCTTTGCACTCATTGACCCTGACGAGTTGTGAGTGTAAAGCGCCTGATTACATCAACAATCTCCATTGTGAGGGCAGAGGGTAGAATGTTGGATAGCGGAGCCTGCTTGCCGCTTGGCGCAATTTTGTTCATAGCGCTGCTCTCAATGCGCAGACCCTGAAGAAGACGGCGCGTATCCTCTAGAGCCAATCGACGCTGACTGTGCGATTCATTCCCGAGGTCTTGATGAACGATTTTCGATTTGCCTGTACTCCTGCATGTCACGGGATGCAGCGTCTGCTTTTCCCTGCCGGCGGTGAATCCCTGCCAACAACAAATAAGCTTCGGCGGCGAGCGGAGTTTGCCTCTCGATCGTGATCACTTGATCAAGCGCTCGTTCGGCGGCGATCGGATCGCTGACTGTCAGCGATCGACCGAGAGCACATAAAGTCTCCGGCATCTCGGGACGGAGAGTATCCGAGCGGCGCAATTCTTCGGCGGCCTCTTTCATTTTCCCTTGCTGCAACAGTGCATTCCCCAGGCGGTATGCCGCTTCGGCGTTTCCGGGCTGCAATTTTGCTTCGGCGTGAAATTGTTCCTCCGCTTCGTCCCAACGCGAAGCTGCTGCATAAATTTCTCCGAGTTCCAAGTGCAGACCTGGGAGATCAGGGCGCAGCGCTATCGCCCGTTCGTACTCCTTCTCGGCTTCGAGTAGCATTTTGGCGGCGAAATAATTTTGTGCTAGCACCTGATGTCCACGGGCGCTCTGCGCAAATTTGAAAACCAATTTGTCTTTGGACTCCGACGAAAGAGCAGCGGCGGCTTGACTCAGGTAATAAAGAAGATCAGGATCGTCGGGGTTTCTCGAAAGTGCGTCTTTCAAGTTGACGAGTGCTTCCCCAGGTTGATCTGTTTGAAGCTGTGCGATGCCCAAAGCGGCGGAATCGTGTGCGACCTGTAGATGCGGAATTGCCTGTGAGGCATAGCCCTGTGAGAGCAAAGCGTAGCCAAGCAACTGATGAACGGAGCCGGAGTCGGGGCTGAGCTCGGCCGCACGTTTCAGTGGCGGAATGGCCGCGGCATAATCGTGCTTTCTCATGTACGCGTCGCCGAGCCGGAGCAGAGCGGCTGCCGAGGACGGATCGAGTTCGGTAGCCTTTTGAAAATCAGTGATCGCGTTCGTCAGGTCGCCGCGATCTTCAGCCTCGACGCCGTCCCGCAGGAGCTTAGCTGATTCTGTAGCAGTCTGAGACCCGGCCCCCTGCGCCGGCGTTAGTAATTGCAGCGCCAAAATAATGTGAATGATCAACCCTGCGACTCCTCGATCACGATGAACTGGTCAGCTTTTATATCGCGAAGGCTTTGGCGAATTCCTGATGGCCACCTTATTTCTATGTTGGCGGCGTCAGCATCACCCAGGCCAAAGTGTAATCGCTTGTCGTTCGACGAGAGATAACTTCCGGCGGCAGTTGCGAATCGCACTTGCCCATTGACCTGCACGCGCGCACCGAAGCCATCGCGATTGCTCCGCTTCCCGTGCAACGTGATCGTCAGCCAGTGCGACTTGCCGCCGCGATTTAAAAACCATAGAGGATGTTCGCCGAGCGATGTCGTAATTACGTCGATCCAACCATCATTATTTATGTCGCCGAAAGCGGCACCACGCCCAGCGACGGGCAGCGTCGATCCAGTGTCGGCTCTTTCGAAGTGTCCCTTACGATTCAGCGCAAGCAGCGGCGGTTCCCGATAGCTTAACGAGCTGTCATATAGTTGCACATTGTCGAAAACGTGCCCTTGCGCGACGAAAACATCCTTCCAGCCATCATTATCGAAATCTTCAAGTCCGACACCCCATCCGGAGACATTCCCCGAAAGAGCCCCGAAACCGGTTTCAAGCTCCTGCGCGCTGAACGCACCTTTGCCGTCGTTGTGAAAGACAACATAAGGCTCATGAGGAAGCTGCGTGACGACAAGGTCGGGAAGGCCGTCATTATCGTAGTCTTGAAAAACGACTCCCATGCCGGAGGGCTTTTTGCCTGAGCTCGACAGCGCAGCCCCGGAATCGAGCGCCACTTCTGTGAATGTACCGTTTCCGTTGTTGTGAAACAGGAACTGTTCGATGGCGTCATTCGCGACGAAAATGTCTGTGAATCCATCGCCATCATAATCGGCAAATGCCACACCCAGACCATGACCTTGTCTGGCTGCAATTCCAGAAGCTATGCTCACATCTTCAAACGTCCCATCGCCGTGATTGCGATACAAAATATTTGTGGTGGGCGCAAATTCGCCTGGGGGGCAATACATGGGCCGCTCAGGTCGACCACAGGTCTTGCTCTTTTCCGGAGTCCAATCGAGATAGCGGGTGACGAAGAGATCGAGACGTCCGTCGTTATCGTAATCAAAAAATCCGGCCGAGGCTGACCAGCCCCCGGCACCTACACCTGCTTTGGCGGTCAAGTCCGTGAAAGTTCCATCACCATTGTTGTGATAAAGGATGTTACCGCCGAAATTCGTGACGTAGATGTCAGGAAATCCGTCGTTGTCATAGTCACCGATTGCGACTCCCATTCCGTAGTTCGTGTCGCCGGCATTTTGCAATCCAGCTTCTACGGTGACGTCAGTGAATGTGCCGTTTTTATTCTGCCGATACAGCCGGTTCCAATATAAGGGATTGTGGCGATCGAATCGCGCCGGACTGAGCAGCGGATTGGGAACGCGGCCGGCATTGACGAGAAAAATGTCCAGCAATCCGTCGTTGTTGTAGTCGAGAAGAGCGACTCCGCCGGGCATGGTCTCGATCAGATATTTCCGGGAAGTTGGCGAGTTGCGAAGAAGGAAATCGACGCCCTTCAAAGGATTAATTTCGAACCGTGGTTCTGCACTCAGTTTTGGCGCGAGAGACACCGCGCCGATCGAAAAGAACAGCGACAGTAGGTCTCTTCGCGTCATTTACGGGGTTACAACATGAGCTAGGGCCCTTGCATTTTACTTTGTTCGCTCGTGGTTTTATGGGTCAGGGCTCGTGGTTGATTCTCGCTGATATCAGCAATGTGTGCCATGGCGGTTTCGAGGGTGCTGTTGTACTCAGCAACACGTTGATTTGGGCTACCGCTATTTGCATCGGTAGCGCTGGTTGCGAACGCCGGTGAATTTTCGGTGGCGCGCATGGCCGCTATCACGCCTGGAATCGCGGCAAGTTTGGACTGAAGCCCGCTCAGTTCGTCAAAGGCGGTCTTGGGAGAGTAGGTGATGCGATCGCCGGTTTGCATCGCAGCGAGCAGAGCATCCGGCGACCAGGCGACGGGCCAGTTTGCGTTCAGGATGTCATAGGCCTCTCGAAGCCGAGTCATCTTTCCGCCAAAGCCGTCCAGCAAAGCACGGTTGCGTGCCATTTTGAGACCGGTCCGCACATCAACATTCACTTCATCTCCAATGCGGAAGCGAGGCGTCGAGATAATCGTGGTTAGTGTGTTGCCGTCGAAGTGCCAGCCCGGCATGCCGCTTTTCTTTGAGTACGGCAAAGCAGTCCCGTTCACGCTAACCTCGGACGGCGGCCAGTTTCCGGGAAGCCGGAGTTCATAAGCTCGATCAGTTTGCATTCCTGTGTAGTGGCCCTGAGTTGGCGCGACTATAACTCTCAGCATGGTGCCGTCTTTATTCAGTGTGGCCCGAATGGGAGTCCACGTGTATTCTCCGTTTTGATAGCCCGGTGTGTCACCGGCGTCCTCATAGAGACGATATTTTGATTCCTGTCCATCCCTCAGCGGCAACACCGTCAGAATAAGATGGCCGGCGGATTTGTCGGCTTTTCCTGACTGCATCGGAATGATGCTGCCGGCTTTCACATACAAAGGAATCTGGCTCAAAGAAAAACTGCGCTGCACGGTGACAGGGCCCTGAAACTCCTTACCGCTGTCCCATTCGATCCAATCTCCCGGGGGCAGCCAGACGGAAGTTGTTGCGAGTCGCGAATCCCTCGAAACTGGTTGCACAATCGGATCGGCAAGGACGCTATCACCAAACATATATTCATTCTTCGCGGTGTAAGCTTCCGGAGTCTCGGGCCAGTCGTAGTAAAGCGGATGGACGAAAGCGAGTCCGGTGTCGTAGGTTTTTCTCCCTTCGGTATAGATGTAGGGCTGCATCGCATGACGGCGGATAAGGGAGCCGCGCATCAGGCCTGAGTACGGCTCGGGATACGCCCATACACGGCGCTCGGCGTCCGGATTCTTTGTAGTATGGGTGCGCAGAATTGGACTGAAAATTCCCCATTGAATCCAGCGCAAATAAAGTTCGGGATCGATTACCCCGGGGATATGGCCGCCGATGTCGTGACTCCAATATGCATAGCCCACGTTGGCCGCGGTCGCGGTAAAGTACGGCTGGAACGCAAGCGACTCCCAAACGGAGATCGTGTCCCCGGAAAAGCCGATCTGATAACGATGATTTCCAAGACCGCCCCAGCGATGAAACAGCAACGCGCGCTTCCCCTCACGCTGCTGGTCGCTGAAGAAGATGTAATTTAGCCACCACGTGGGATTCAGGCCGGGAAGCTTTGTCGTATCCTCCTGCTGCCAGTCGAGCCAAAAGAAATTGATCCCTTGCTTCTCGAGTGGATGAATCATGTACTTCATGTAATTGGCTGCGAAGTTTCGGTTTGCGATGTCGAACGGCACATATTGTTTCGTCGCCGGATCGATCCCCACTGAGCGAGCCATCTCGGGGTAGGCATCTTCCCAGGGCTGCACGCCACCGGCAGGATGAAGATTGACTGTGGCCTTCAGTCCCTGTTCGTGAACGCTCGCAAGAAATTGATCGGGATCGGGGAAGAGCAACTTGTTCCACGAGTATCCGGTCCAGCCCAGACGATGGCCAGAGGCATCCAGTTTATTGTTGCCTGCAACTTCGTTAAACGTGGGATGCCAATCCATGTCGATTACCAAGACATCGAGCGGCGTTTCGTGTGTGTGAAACTCGGCAATCAGTTTTTCAAATTCCTGATCGCTGTATGACCAATAGCGTGACCACCATGCGCCGAATGCGAAGCTCGGCGGCAGGGGAATCTTTCCTGCGACTTGGGTGAAATCAAAAAGCGCGCGCCGGTAATCGTGGCCGTAGCCGAAGAAATACCAATCCTGCCGATCACCTGGTGGCCGTAACATAACCCACGGCCAGGGACTGGCCTCGCCGTGAGTGAAAGAAAAATCATCCGAATCGAACAGAGGCCGTGCGCTGTCATCTACTACGGTCCACCCGTCACGCGAAATCAAGCCCGGCTCGAGTTGGACACCAGATCCTCGAACAAAGTCGAGCGTACGGGTCGTGCCCAGCAGATTACCGGTGTCCGGGGTTCCCGGCTTCCACGTAATTTTCTTAGCGCCAAGGTCGAATGAAATGCTGAGATTATCAGCGGTGAATTTTCCGTTCGAGTTACCGGGCGAGTAAATCAGAGTTAGTGCGCTGGCGCGAATTGTTGTGCTTCCATCGGTAGCAGTTTCGTTAGTGAATTCCGGGACGGGCAGTTTGCGATTGAGAAAGACTAGTGACGCGTGATCTTCGAACTTTCCATCAGCCGACCATTCCATTCGAATAAGCTGTGGCGTCAAAATTGTGAAGCGAGCCGAGCCAACCGTGACAACTGCACGCGGGTCGCCAACCGGATTATAACCACCCGCCACATCTGCCGGGCCAGCGTACAAAGAGTGCGGAAGAACTCCAAGAATCGAGACCAGCATGAACAAGACAGTCCGAACATTTCTCATGCACATCGGTCCATAGAGTAGTCACCTGCTGCGGTTGTTGTGGCGCCTGACAGGTTTTTACGCCTGCCAGGCTTTGTTTTCGTGGGAGGGCTTCTACCAGTAGAATTTCATGCCAAACTGAACACTTCGTGCCGGATAGGCCGAGGTGATCGTGCCGAAATTGGCGTCTCCGAGATTCGTATCTGGCTCGAAGAAGTCCGGGTGATTCAGTGCATTAAACATCTCGAAGCGGAGCTGCAAGCGCCGCTGCTCACCGAAGCCCCACCCCTTCTGTATGCCCATATCCCAATTGAAGTATCTGGGCGCCCGGAGATCCGAGAGGAATCTGGGCGCATCGCCGAAGGTGAAGGCCCCAGGTTGTGAGAACGCTGCCGGATTTATCCAGTGATCGATGTTCTGATCCGTGGGAACTGGATTTACTCCCTGCACAAGATTTGGGCGTTGATTGAAGCCAAATCCGCCGGTGTTGTTCGTAGCCGGGTTGATCGAAAGCGGCAACCCGGATCTGGCACTTACAATTCCGGTCCATTGCCAGCCGCCGAGAATCGCGTTCACCGGCTTATTCCATTCGTGGCCAATGAGCTTGCCATCTCCGAACGGCAATTCATAGTTGTAATTCACCACCAGGCTATGGGGAGTGTCGGTTACATCGACCGAGCGCTCGGCCGCCAGATTGTACGAATTGCGAACCGAGCTCCCGCTGCCTGGAAATGCCCAGCCCGATGCGCCTTGAACGTCATCCATGAATCGCGAGTAGGTGTAGGAAACGTTCATGTCGAGGCCGGAATGCCAACGATGGGTATATGTAGCTTGGAGTGCATTGTAGGTTGAGCCGCCGGCCGCCGGTGGGGCTTCGGTCACGCTGCAGTATTCAGGGAAACGGCGAAGCAGTTGGCCCTCGGCGACCGTGGGCTGATCTAATCCGCAACCGCTCGCGGTGATATGCCCGAAAAACGGATTTGGAACCTGATTGAATAGTGCATTGCCTAGAGCGAGATCCGAAGCCGGTATTTCGTCCCACTCCAAGTATTGCGAGAGTACGTGCACGCCGTGATTCCCGACGTAGCTAATGTCGATCAGGTCATTGTTGGTCAGCGAATATTGAACCCCGGTCATCCACTGCTCGACGTATGGTGAATTGCGAACTGGATTGACCACGGGATTGAGTCCAAATCCGACGTCGGTCAGCCCGCCCTGAGAGTTTCCTGTCGGCGTCACCTGGCCGTTGGGGAAAGCGCTTTGGCATGGAATGGATGAGCCGCCATTGCTGCATGTCAAGCCCGCATTTCCACTTAGAGTCGTGAATGGATTAATGCCGCTGTTCAGGCTCGTGACCCAGGGGGTGCCTTGCGAAAAGCCGATATTTGGTCCATTACCGTAGTAGTTGGGAACGAAGAACACGCCATAGCCGCCGCGCCATACCAGTTTGTCGCGAATCTGATACGCGGCCCCTATGCGGGGAGCGAAGTTCGTATACGAAGTGTCGTACAACCCGCGATTGCTGCTGGAATTGAAAACCAGCTCACCGGGATAGTTTGTCCCAACCGCGGTACTGATCGGGTTGGTCGCGGTGAAGTTAAAATACTCCTGAGCATTGTTTCTCTCGGTGGGTGCGGTCTGAATTTCATATCGCAGGCCGAGATTCAGAGTAAGTTTGCGAGTTGCCTTCCAGTCATCCTGCAGGTACCAGCCGAGCATGTGCTTATCGGTCGCCGGAAATTTATTGAATCCGGTCTGATCAGTTCCGCTCCCTACGCCAAGCAGGAACGACGCGAAGCCGTCGCCGGTGTCAGCGGTCGCATTTTGCGGATCTGGGCCCGCCGTGGATGTAGTTTCAAACTGTAACTGCGTGTTTGCATAGTGGCCGCCGTCGATTCGAGCCCAGATGTCCATAAAGCCGAAGCCTAATTGGTGTTTTCCATGTACTTTGGTGAAGTCAACTGAACTGGTCCATAAGGTTTGCGGCACCATGTAATTGTCGAGTCCCTGCGGAGCGCCCAATGACGCGTAGCTCTGGGGCTGAATTTGGGGAAAGCTCGGAGCTATGCCATCGACAAAAGAAGGAAGTCCAAGCGTCGAGGACTGGAAGCCAAAGCTCTGCGTAGTCGATTGCTCGACGTGGCGGTTCACGCCGAGATTCGCGGTCATGGCGAACGTGGAGCTAAAGACGTGACTGTAGCCAATGTTGGCGCTGTACCGGTTATTAGGTGCAACCACGCCGGGACCTCCGGCGTCTGACGCGCCATAATATGTCGGGGAATTTACTTTCTGCTCATACTTCTGCGACCAACGTCCCCAGATGCGGTCGTTATCCGAAAAATTGTAGTCAATGCGAGCAGAATATTCGTTGGAATGCGCACCTGCCGCCGAAGCCGCGGTAAAGTTGTTAATCAGGGCGGCGGTTGTTGGGTTCGGCCAATAATTTCCGGAGGCGATCTTTGACGCAATCGAATCGATTATTCCTCCCGGAATGATATTAGTCACGCCGGTTCCGGTGGCGATGTTGCCAGAAACGGGATCTCGAATGAATTCAGTTGTTGCGCCCGCGGGGCAGTGGCTCACGGCATCTCCAGTGACGCTATCGACGCCCCCGCACGTCACCTGGCGTGAGCTGAAAGGGTTATAGATTTCGCCCGCGAAGATCGGCCTCCCAAGGTAATCCGTTCCGACTTGACCTCCTAGCGACGCGGAGAAGTCTCCTGACCTTTCCGAAGTTGTCGGCATCGTGTTAAGAAAAGTCGCCGGCGTTGCCTGTCGCAACCCCTCGTAGTAGCCAAAGAAAAACAGTTTGTTCTTGACGATTGGCCCGCCAATAGTCGCGCCGAACTGGTCGCGATGGAACGCAGGCTGGTTATCGTTGTTGAAGTAATAACGAGCGTCATAGGCGCTATTTTGATAGAACATCCAGGCGTCGCCATGGATCTGGTTCGTGCCTGACTTGGTGACTACATTGATCACGTTGCCACTGCTAAAGCCGTATTGCGCCGTGAAGGCGTTAGTCTGAATCTTGAAATCCTGCACGTCATCTGCGGACGGGACGTAAACCACTCCTCCCCAATCGAGACGTGTATCCCAACTGCCATCAAGCAGGTATTCTGCCGTATCGAAGAAAGTGCCACCGAAGTTGAGGAACGAAACATCTTGGTCGGCGCTTCCGGAAATACCGGGCGCGCCAACGACTTGCTCTTCAGCCGTGTTACTGACGGAAGAATTGAGTTCCGCCAAGCTGATGACATTCCGTAGGTTGAGCGGGAGGTCAACCACCTGCCTCGCGGAAACGTCGGAAGAAATATTGGCATTGTCCGCATTGAGGAGCGGAGCCTGAGAAGTCACTTCAATCGTTTCAGCGGTCGAACCGATCGTCAGCCGGACATTTTGTGCGATCGTTTGTCCGGCGCCTAACGTGATGCCTCGTTGCCTAAAATCTTTAAAGCCGCTGACGTTGATCTCAAGCGAGTAGACGGCCGGAGGCAACAGCGTAAAGCTAAAGAGGCCGCTCTCCTGCGTGGTGTATGTACGGACGATGCCGTTTTGTGTGCTTCTGAGCGTGACCTTCGCACCCGTGACGGGTAAGTCAGTTGGATCGGTCACTGTGCCGCTGAAGGTGGCTGCAACTTCCTGGTTCTGGCCGTAGAAAGGTTTAGCGGTCAGGAGCACAAGAACCATAACCGCAGCCGCCGCAAACTTCTTCCAACAGTCCTGGGTGAGCAACATAATTGCCTCCTCGCCTGAGTCCATCCGAAATTTTTTGGTTGAAAACCTGGGAAATGAGCCAGCAACAATCCACGCATATTAAGCGCGCGCAGAGAGGAAGCAAGGGTTTACGAGTTAAGGAAGGTGGATAATGCAGATAACCGCTCGGTCAGAGGATGTTACATAACGTTTTCAAGGACTTGTACCCCGTAAAGAGGGACGATAAGGGCTCTGCGACCTGTGTTTTACGGTTGCAAGTTCATCATCTGGCAAAGTACTATCCTCGACATAGCCTTGCAGCCGGATCTTTTCGGCACAACGTAGTGACAAGCCTCTCGTAGCGACATGGCATTATTACCCGAGCCAGTAACGGAAAGCTGGACGCCTTCCAGCGAATTTGAAAAGGGTGCCGTTCAGCAGCAGTTGGAGCATCTGCTCGCTTGTCCGCTATTTAACTCGAGCAAAAGGTACGCGCAATTTCTGCGGTTTGTTGTAACTCGCGCCTTGGACGGACAGGCCGGGCAGCTAAAGGAGCGCGTCCTCGGAATAGAGATTTTTGAGCGGCCCGCGGATTACGACACGAACATCGATCCGATCGTCCGCGTGACTGCGGCCGAAATTCGCAAACGCATTGACCGGTACTATCAGGACCCGAAACACAGCCAGGAGATCAGACTTTTTCTTTCTGCCGGCTCCTATGCCCCGCAGTTTTCCTGGCCTGGTCACCCGAATGGTCTTCCGGGAGCGGAGCAAGCCTTAGCAGCCATTGCATCCACGGAGCTCAAAGCGCCAAAGCGTTCGGCCCCAACGACCTTGTCGGTCCGGTCTTCAAAGCGTATTTTTGGGAAAATCCTGGTCGGCGCTACTGCGGTTGCCGTGATTGCAGTTGCGGCATGGCTGGTTTTTCGCGGCTCTCGCCCTACACTGGTCCAACAGTTTTGGGAGCCGTTTGCAAAGTCGCCTGAACCGACACTTTTCTGCATCGCCGATCAGGTTCAGTACGGCAATATCAGATTGCGCGATGCCGCGGATCCCCAGCACGAAATCACGTTGCCCGACAACATGGTGACGGTAATCATCGACGATCTGAATCCGCTGGTAAACATCGCGGGAACACTGCGAGCATTCGGCAAAACTTATCGTGTGCTTGGCGAATCAACCGCTACTTTGACTGACCTTCGGCGCAGCCCGTCGGTTTTCATCGGCGCGTTCGACAACGGCTGGACCTTGCGGCTGACAAGTCCTCTGCGCTTCCACTTTGTTAACGAACCTTCGATGTCAAAGTTGTGGATCGAAGACCGCTTACACCCTGAAAAGCGCGAATGGCTCCTCGACCGTTTGCAACAGCAAACCGAGGATTACAAGGACTACGCAATTGTCGCGCGGTTCGTCGCACCCGACACGGATGAATTGTCCGTAGTGGCCGCCGGGATTGGGCGCGGAGGAACGGTCGCCGCGGGAGAATTCCTGGTAGACGAGAACCGTATGGATGAAATGCGCAGGCAGCTTCCCGCCGACTGGGAGAAAAAGAACATTGAAGTCGTCCTCGAAACTCAGCTGATTCAGGGCCGCTCAGGCCCTCCGCGGGTCCGAGCCGTCCACGTGTGGTAAATGCGTCATAGCTCTTCATTCTTCCTATTCGACTCCCGCAAACCTCAGCGACTGGTTGGCCATCCGCCCATTCAACGAATAGCACATCGAGGACCTTGGGAAATCTAGTCCCAACCCATTCGTGGAAAGTTCAGCCTTGATCCTGCCTCAAATGTCCGGAGGGTCGGCAATCCGGAAACTATGCGATTGTTGGCGAAACATCGGATTACACTCATTGATCCTGGGAGGTAGGTTTTGAGTGCCAACGCTGTGGCTGTTGAAAAACTTATTCCTTTGAAATTCACAAGAATAAAATTGCGTTAGGATGCGTTATAAGCGAGCTTTTCGGATCGCGAGACATATGGAAGAAATCTACAGGCCCGACGCTCGGGACAAGTCCCGCCTGTATGTTGCGGTGATGCAGTCGGTTGCCATGGTCCCAAGCGTCGAAGTTCCGCGTGCCGCGATCTCGCGTGCTATGAGTGCGGTCGAAGGCTTGTGAGGATTGGATATGTCTATGCAACGTCGTGATTTGTTGAAATCGGTCGCGAGCGCTGGATTATTTGCAGCGGCGACCCCTCTGGTCAGATCGCAGGAGCGACTGGCAAGCGTCGGCCGCGCAACGCCGGTTCCACGCATCAATGACATCAGCGTCATCGAATGCCAGCCTGCGGGTGTGCGGCTTACAGTGGTGAAGGTCACCACCGACCAAGATGGTCTCTACGGCTACGGTTGCGCCACCTTCACGCAACGTGCCGACCTGGTGAAACCAGCCGTCGAGAACTACCTAAAACCCTTTCTGCTAAACAAGACGACCGATCGCATCGAAGATATCTGGCAGTCGTGCTACGACAGTTCCTATTGGAAAAACGGACCGGTGCTGAATAATGCGCTGAGCGGCATCGACCAGGCGCTGTGGGATATCAAAGGCCGACAGGCCGGTATGCCGGTCTATCAACTCGCTGGAGGTAAATGCCGCGAGGCGGTTGACACCTACATACACGCCGATGGCGCTGAGTTCGAGGAGGTGGTCGACAACGCAAAGCGATGTATCAGTCAAGGCTTTCGCAACGTCCGCGTGCAAGTCGGTGTACCGGGTATGGCAGGATATGGAGCGCGGCGCAGCGGGACAGCAGTGCAGGCCCTGCACAACAAGCCGGTGTTTGAACCCGAGTACTATATGCGGCGGGCGTTGAAGCTGTTGGAAAAATGCCGGCAGGAGCTAGGCGAGGAAGTCGGACTGCTCCACGACATGCACGAACGGCTATTGCCGAACCAGGCCGTTCAGTTTTGCAAGGATGCGGAAAGGTTCAACATGTTTTTCCTGGAAGATCCGCTTTCGCCTGAAGACATCGGCTATTTCCGTCAGATTCGCGAGAACTGTGCAACTCCGATCGCAATGGGCGAACTCTTCAACAATCCCCACGAATGGCAACCGCTGATTTCCGAGCGCCTGATCGATTACATCCGGGTACACGTCTCGCAGGCTGGAGGTTTCACGCCAGCGCGCAAGATTGCCATTCTGGCGGAGCAGTTCGGCGCGCGGACAGCCTGGCATGGGCCGGGCGATGTGTCTCCGGTGGGGCACATGGCCAACGTAACGCTCGACATCGTCAGCTACAACTTCGGCATTCAGGAGTACTCGCCATTCAACGAACGCACTCAGGAAATTTTCCACGGGTGCCCGGAGATGAAGGACGGATATCTTTGGGTGAGCGAAAAACCAGGGTGGGGGATTGAAATCGACGAGAAGGCTGCGGCGAAGTCACCATTCACCCAAAGCGACAACGGACTGAACGGTGGGTGGGGAGAAATTCGCAAGCGCGACGGTACGGTGATCAAGCAGTAGTCGGCTGATCCAGCCGAACGACTTCCAGAAGCCTTTTCCTCGTGACTTCATTGTGCAACAGAATGCAAAAGATTCGTGCTGCGCTACCGGAAACTATGCCGATAGCTGCTGTAATATCGCGATGTCACTCATCGACCCAGACACTGAAGCACAAGGGAAAGGCATTATTTTGAACCGCCAACCCGCAATGACACACGCAATTGGGACCTCCGATTAGCATCCGCAATGGGACCCGCAATGATTTAGCCCTTCTACGTATTTTTATGTACTTAGCGGCAACCCCAGGACTTGTTAAGTTGTTGAAATAACTTGGCAGGAAAAATTGGGAAGCTGGCGTTCTACCGCTGAACTACTCCCGCTCGGATTCCAATGATTTTAGCAGCCGCGAGCCGCCGCGCAACCGAGGCAGATTGATCTCCGAGGAGAGGGCATACCGGCCCGCCTAAATGAACATGCCGGACGTGGCTCGCAACCAGCACCTCGAGGGGTGAGTGCGATGCGGCCACGGCCGGCTGGTCCTGTAACCTGAACGGATAGTCTCATAGCGAACTTAGTTTGGTTTACAAATGACAATTCTGTTCCAAAATCAGAACACAGGAAGACCGACAGTTAACTGAACTGAGTGCGCGGCAGGATATTTGAGCTAACCCACTGGCGCGGCTGCATGGCGTCGAAAACAAATCTGCGCCCGAAATTCAATCATCTATTGTCTTAGCGCCAGACTCTTCAACACCGCTTTTTGTTTTGATAGCAAAAGCTGTACTCCCTTCCGCGCCAGGCCCATCATTCTTTCCATCTGAGCGTCGTCGAAGGCCTGATGCTCCGCCGTGGCCTGCACTTCCACGAACTTTTTTCCCGCGGTCATCACTACATTCATGTCGACGTCGGCGCGCGAATCTTCTTCGTAGCACAGATCCAGCAGCGGCTCGCCGTCCACTATGCCGACACTTACAGCCGCGACGAAATCCCTCAGCGGCACTGAAGTCAGCGTGCCTGCGTCGACCAGTTTTTGTAATGCCAGACCAAGCGCCACAAACGCGCCCGTGATCGAGGCCGTCCGGGTTCCGCCGTCGGCCTGAATTACGTCGCAGTCGATCAGCACGCTGCGCTCGCCTAGCCGCTGCAGATCCATCACCGCGCGTAGCGATCGCCCGATCAGTCTCTGAATTTCATGCGTCCGCCCGCCAACCCGGCCGCGCGCCGCTTCTCTGGCCGTCCGCGTCAATGTCGCCCGCGGCAGCATCCCGTATTCCGCTGTTACCCATCCTTTGCCGCTGTTGCGCAGAAATGACGGTACCGATTCTTCCACCGAAGCAGTACAGATCACGCGCGTGTTTCCGACTTCGATCAGCACCGAGCCTTCAGCTGTGGAAACAAAATCGGCGATAAGGTTCACCGGACGCAACTGGTCAGGGGTGCGATTGTCGGAGCGATAGAACATTCAGGAATTTTAGCAGGGCTGAGGCGAACCTCCCGTGAGGTCCGCGTTGTATGGCTGAGCGAGCTATTGCGGCGATAATTGTTTCACCACTCCCGCAACCTGCTGCACATCGTAAAAGCCGGTCAGGTCGGCATGTCCAGCCAGGGTTTCGCGTTCTTTTCCGTCCACTAAAATTTTTACTCTCGTAACTCCAGGCACATTGGTCGCCAGCGACTGGACCAGTGAAGTCACGGTCAGTTCTTCCGGCAGCACTCCAGAAATTTGTCCTTCAATGAATGCCGAGTTGAGGTCGATTACGGCCGTCTCCGAATCGACCAAAAAAACCTGCCGAACCTCGGCATCCGGAGACAGAGGGTGTGTCGATCCTTTCGCGGTATAGAGGTTCACCAGCGCCTGCAAGATATCTGCAGCCCGCTGCTGCCGTCCGGAGGCCAAAGGAATCGAAATCGATTCCGCTTTCAATTCACCAACATCGTCATGGGCTACGTACAGTGTGACCCGCTCCACAGCACCGGACACCGGCGGAGCGACATGCTCCTCCTTTGCCAGTGGGCGAGGTGAGCTGATTTCACGTCGCCGTAATTGCCAGACGTATACCCCCATCGCGATCGTGAGCCCGAACAGAATCGTGACTGTGATCAGAAACTGGCGCGGTATCATTGCGTCGCTCCCGGGCTGGATCCAGCCTGCGACAGCACCTGCGCAATCCCGTTCGCCAGTGCTGCGGAAACCGATTCCTGGTAATCGGTCGCTGTCAGTTGAGAGACATCCGCCTTAGTGGGTGCGAGTTCCACAGCCACCGCCGGGCTGGTGAGGTTATCCAACGGCCGCAATGGCGCCGTGAGCGAATGGACAGGCATTCCGCTCTTTTGGATCGCCGCCGCGATTTCCTGTTGGGCCAATCGGCTGGCCGGCAGAAACGGAAACTGGGCTGTGTCCCAGTCGTCAAACGGGCCCTTACTTTGTCCGCTGTCGGCAAGCATAGAGGTATAAATTCCCACCCCGGCGGGTTCGGAAGTGGCGTGCAGGCACACGTAAAGCGCCGGATGGGCGGAGTTAGCTTTTGAGGCGCGATCGTCGGTGGACAGGTTGACGTCGCTATCGCGGATCAGTTCCGCCACGAACCCGCGCGCTCCGAGATCAGAGCGCAGCCGTCGCCCCAAGGCTAGGGTTATATCTTTTTCAAGGATTACCGGGTTTAACACAGCTCCGGACTCGCTCCCGCCGTGGGCCGGATCGATCACGATCAATGGTTTGGGCGGAGGCTGAACCGCGGGCGGTGCCGGGGCAGTCGGTGACTGCCCGGTTTGCGGCGTTGCAGCTGGGATTTGCGCTGAAGCTGCCTGATTTGAGGAATTTGGCGGCGAGGGGCTGGTTTGCGCCCCGATCAATCCCATGGCGCTCAACAGAGCGCATGCCACCACGGCTTGGGAAAGCCGCCGCCCGCGACCCTCATTACTCGAGAGCATAAATAGCCAGACCGCTCAGCAGTTTGGGATAGAAATCGGTCGACTTTTGCGGCAGCACTTCGCCGCTGAATGCGATGTCCCGGATTTGATGGATTTTTGCGGCATTCATCAGGAATGCAATATTGGCCTGTGCTGCCCGAACCGAGCTCAACGCTTCCGCTGCGTCGCGAACATAGGTGATGTTCGCCTGATCTCGAATCGCCTGCTCAGAGATGCCCAATACCTCTTCCAGCAGGCACTTATGCAGTTGCACAACATCGAGGCTTTGCTGGCGGACCGAAACTCCCTTGAAGATCTCCGGCGCCTGTTTCGCCCGGCTTAACAGAAACGCTCGCTCCCTCGTTGCCGCTAGCAGAGCTGTGCCGGTTTGACCAGCTTCCCGCAACATGGCGGTTGCGCGTTCAGGGCTGACGCTCGGATCGGCTTCGTCCACGGTGAAAAATCGTCCCGCGCGTTCGCGAAAGCTATCGGCGGAGAAATCCGCCAGCCCATGGACCACACGATGCGTCGGCAGGATCAGCAGCCCTGGATTCTCCATGTTCACGAAGGTCATCATGGCAAATTCGTAAGCCGGAGGATTTTGGGCGGCCTTTTTCTCCGCGCGGCGCTCATTCCGGTAGGTCAGAGCCGTTTCATAGCGATGGTGCCCGTCTGCAATTATAAGTTTCTTATCGCGCATTTTATTGCGCACCAGATCAATCGTTCCGGCGTCAGAAACCTTCCAGATCTGGTGTAACACTCCGTACTCGTCGCGCATCTCGGCCAGTGGCGGATCAGAGGATGCGAGAGTTTGATCGATTTCGGCGGACGGGTCGCTATACAGCATGAAAATCTGGCCAAAATGCCCTTTGGTGGCCCGCAGCAGGTCGAGCCGGTCGGCTTTCGGTTTGGCTAGCGTTTGTTCGTGGCGAAAAATGACTCCGGCGGAATAATCCTCAATCTTGCCGAGCGCGACGAACCCGTGGCGTTCAAATTGCAGTGCGTCCTTGGATGCGGTGAGTGGGGCAGAGAATCGCTGAACGTAGCGGTAAACAGATGGTTGTGGATCCTGGCGCAGAATCTCTTGTTGACGCCATTCACGGAAGAAGTTTGCAGCTCGGGTGTAAGGGCTTTCTGACGGGCCATCGCCGGCCTGCCGCTTGCCGAGAATTATTCTGACCAGGTTGTAAGGACTCGCGCCGTAGTAGCGGTCTTGCATCGGAGCAGTGATTTTGTCGTAAGGCTGGGTAGCGACATCGGCTAGCGCGACCTTTGCAAGATCGTAGCGAAACGCGCGAAAGGGTTCTATGTGGGCCATGAAAGATAAGCCAACGAATTGTACCAAGCTGGCTTGGGTCGGTTTCGTATATCGAGAGATTGCCGAGTCTATCCCAGCCTCTCTTCATTCTCGATTCAGACCACCCTTTGCCCAGAGCGGGAATCCAAATGTGGTCGGGCCGATTTTTGACCGACATTTTACAAAGCCAGCGACGGCATGTGCTAACATGCTGCCTTACCACGGGGCTTATATGGCGCGCCAAAATGGGCGCGGGTCATCACGACCCTCGGTCTTAATTCGCACCGCACCTCTTCAAAGCCACTCCCGGGTTTCAGCGCGAAACTGTTCGGTATCTGTCTTGCTGGTATTGTTTTCCTGCGCCTTTCTGGCCGCAGGCGCCTTCGCCCAGGATTCCGACGTTGAAGACATCCACGTCACTCCTCGCATCGAGCCCAGGACTGTTGATCCGGCGAGCGTAATCGTCTCTGAAAGTCTTCGCAGCCGCATTCCTGTAGTCAAGTCGAAGGTCGACTTGGTGCTGGTGCCGGTCACAGTGACCGATCCCATGAATCGGCTGGTGACCGGCCTCGACAAAGAAAATTTCCAGGTCTTTGAGGGCAAGGAACCACAGGAAGTCCGAAATTTCTCAACCGAAGATGCTCCGGTGTCACTCGGTGTGATTTTTGACATGAGCGGCAGCATGGCCAGCAAAATTGAGCGTGCCCGCGAAGCGGTGATGGAATTCTTCAAAACCGCCAATCCTCAGGACGAATTCTTCCTGATTACCTTTAACGATAAGCCGGAAGAGATTTCAGACTTCACCCAGTCAGTAGACGATCTGCAAAGCAAACTGGTGTTCACTGTGCCCAAAGGACGGACGGCTCTGCTGGACGCTATTTACCTCGGCCTCAGTAAGATGCGTCAAGCAAAATATCCCAAAAAGGCGTTGCTGATCATCTCCGATGGCGGTGACAACCACAGTCGTTACACCGAGGGGGAGATTAAATCACTGGTGAAGGAAGCCGATGTGATGATCTATTCCATCGGCATTTACGATCATTATTTCCAGACCGAAGAGGAGCGACTCGGGCCGGCGCTGCTCAGCGACGTCTCCGACCTGAGCGGCGGCCGCTCGTTTACAATCGACAATCCCAATGACCTCGCCGACGTGGCTACAAAAATTGGAATCGAGCTACGCAACCAATATGTGCTTGGATACCGTCCAAAGAACCCAGGGCACGACGGCAAATGGCATAAGATAAAGGTTAAGCTTCTGCCGCCTAAAGGACTGCCGCCCCTCCATGTATATGCCAGAACTGGGTACTACGCTTCTACGCAATAAGTTTGTCCTTAGCAGAGTAGCCGCTTTATTGTTATTGCTTGGAATCGCGGCGGCGCAAACTACACCTGCGCCTCAGGCTGCCCCATCATCAGCCCCTGCCAACAATGGCTCTTCTGCGGTTTCCCCGGCAGGACAGAACGGCCAAGCCGCGTCTCCGGCTGCCCAAGGCGACGCGCCTCCCCCCGCGCAAAGTGGCGATCAGGGTCAGGCGCCCGTCGGCACCGAGAACGGCGGATTCGTATTTCGCGCAGAAGCGCGTGAAGTCACTCTTCACGCAACCGTGGTCGACGAGCATAACCATTTAGTCAATAACCTCACGAAAGAAGATTTCACCGTCCTCGAAAACGGTAAGCCGCAGAAAATAACTCATTTTCATCAGGAAGACTTTCCGGTCGCCATCGGTATCGTGATCGATAACTCAGGTTCCATGCGCGAGAAGCGTGACGCCGTCAACAAAGCGGCGCTGAACCTGGTCCGGGCCAGCAATCCCGATGATCAGGTTTTTGTAGTCAATTTCAATGACGAGTACTACCTCGACCAGGAGTTTACTCCGGACATCAAGAAGCTCCAGGCGGCACTAGAACATGTGGAAGCCCGCGGCGGGACCGCCCTTTACGACGCCATCGTTGCCTCGGCCGACTACCTGACGCACTCCCGCTTGCAGCGAAAGGCCTTGTTTGTGGTCACCGACGGCGAAGATGATGCCAGCCAGGAAACTTTGGAACAGGCTATTCACAAGCTGCAACAGGAAAATGGGCCGGTGGTTTATGCCATCGGCCTCCTAGGCGATGAAAAGTCCCGGCGGGCAAAACGCGCTCTCGAGTTGATTGCTGAGCGTACTGGAGGTATATCTTTTTTTCCTCCTACTCTTGACCAGGTCGACGAGATCAGTCGTTCCATTGCTCACGATATTCGCAACCAGTACACCATCACTTACGCCCCTTCCACGCCGAAATCGGTGGCTGGTTATCGAACCATCCACGTAGATGCCAGTGCCAAGCCTTACAAAAAACTCACTGTCCGGACTCGCACCGGCTACTATCCTGGTCAGGAGCAGCAGGGCAACGGCGGAGGCTATTGAATTGAATTGAGTCATTGAATCATTGAAGATCACTAGTGGAGTTCTTGCTTTTCGAGGACTCAATCCCTGATGACTCAAGGATTCAATCCTACTGATTGACGCTGCGCGTTGGCTTTCCGTACCCTGTAGGGTGCCTAGTCTTTCAAATACTTGCCTGCGAATTGCAAACGACATAACCGAATTAGTCGGGCAGACCCCGATGCTACGCCTCAAGCGCATGGTCCCTGCCGGCTCAGCCGAAGTCTTCGCCAAACTTGAATACCTGAATCCCGGCGGCAGCGTAAAGGACCGAGCTGCGATTGGCATCATCCAGCGGGCCGAGGAGGAAGGCCGTCTAAAGCCGGGAGGAACCATTGTCGAAGCCACCGCGGGCAACACCGGAATCGGCTTGTCGCTGATCGGGGTAAATCGCGGATACCAGGTAGCGTTGTTCGTCCCTGAGCGATTTTCGGAAGAAAAAGTAAAAATCATGCAGGCCCTGGGTGCCTCGGTTACGCGTACTCCGGATGATCAAGGCATGTTGGGCGCGATCAAGCAGGCGCAAGAATTCTCTGCGAAAACTCCCGGGTCATTCATGGCTCTTCAATTCGATAATCCTTCCAATCCTGATTACCATTACCAAACCACCGCGGAAGAGATTTTTGAGCAGATGGAAGGCGATCTGGACGCGATCGTCATCGGTTCGGGCACAGCGGGCACTTTCACCGGCGTCGCCCGCTATATGAAGAAGAAGTCCCTGGGCATCTTCACGGTTGCCGTCGAGACCCAGGGATCAATTTTGGGCGGCGGCCCACCCGGCAAACATAAAGTCGAAGGCATCGGAGCCAGTTTTATTCCCAAAAATTTCGATCGCTCAGTCTGCGACGAGATTTTGATGGTGACCGATAAAGACGCATTCGATACGGTAAGTGCGCTGGCCGCGAAAGAGGGCGTGCTCTCTGGCTCCAGCGGCGGAGCGAGCGTGTTTGCGGCAATACAGGTAGCGCAGAGGCTTGGAGCAGGGAAGCGGGTGGTGACCATAATTCCCGACTCCGCCGAACGCTATTTGTCGAAGAAGATTTTCGAAGGCGGAATATGACGCAGTCGTTGGTCGCATAAACCGGACAGCCGATGGCGGCTGTCCCCACGAAAATCTCTTTAAATAGCCTAAAGAGGTATGGGGGCACGGGCGTCCCCGCCCGTGCAGCACGCAAGCGAAACATGGAGGCACGGGCGCCCTCGCCCGTGCGAACAATAAATGAAGAAAAAATCTGGCCAACGGCGCACGACCAACGACCAACGACGCTCCACCCCCGGCTTCTCCACCCGCGCCATCCATGACGGCCAGGAACCCGATCCACTAACCGGCGCGGTTACCGCTCCTATTTACGCGACTTCCACCTATGTTCAGAAGGAACTGGGAAAAGATATCCGCTATGACTACGCGCGGGCTGCAAACCCTACACGTGATCGCCTGGAAACCAACCTCGCTTCGCTCGAAGGTGGCATCGCTTCGAGGGTTTTCGGCAGCGGCATGGCCGCGATCAACGCTCTGTGCACCATGTTCAAGTCTGGCGACCATGTGGTCTGCGGGCACAATCTTTACGGTGGCGTTCCGCGACTGTTTAATCAAATCCTCACCGGCTACGGCTTTGAATTCACCTATGTCGATACTTCGGATCCTAAAAATGTCGAGCGCGCAATCCGAAAAAATACGCGCATGGTCTATGTGGAAACTCCCACCAATCCACTGATGGCGCTGACCGACCTGGAGGCCATCTCGCGCATCTGCCGGCCAAAAAAAATTGAACTGGTCGTCGACAACACTTTCATGTCGCCATACTTTCAGCAGCCCCTTGCTCTGGGCGCGGACATGGTAATGCACTCGACCACCAAATTTTTAAATGGCCACAGCGATGGCCTGGGCGGAGTTGTCGTCTGCACTCGGCAGGATCAGGCCGATCAGCTGGCCTTTGTGCAAAAAGCCGCGGGCGCGATTCTTTCTCCATTTGAGTGCTGGCTGATTCTTCGCGGCACCAAGACTCTCGCGGTCCGAATGTTGCAGCACGATTGCAATGGAAGGCAAGTCGCCGACTTTCTCGCCGCCCACAAAAAAGTCAAAAAAGTTTTCTACCCCGGATTGAAAGACCATCCTCAGCACGAACTCGCGAAGCGCCAGATGTCCGGCTTCGGCTCCATGATCACCTTCGAAACCGGATCTCTGGCCAACGCCGCCAAAATGCTCAAACGGGTGCGCGTCTGCTCGCTAGGCGAGTCCCTAGGCGGAGTCGAAACTTTGATTTCTCATCCCGCCACCATGACTCACGCCGGCCTCGGCGAAAAGGGAAGAGCTGCCATCGGTATAACCGACGGCATGGTGCGCATCTCGGTTGGCATTGAAAATGTCGAAGACATCATTGCGGACCTAAATCAGGCGTTCGCCTAACCTTGTTTCAAGTTCGGCTCAGACATCCTGCTACAATCCCGCGTGTGATCCCGGCCAAAGTTTGAAGCGGAGGCAACATCGCATGAAACGTCCGTCCGCTGGAGCGCTGTTTTTCGGGTTCATTCCTTTCATTGCCATCTGCTTTTCGGTTTCCCTCTGGGACCGTATCCATCCCGTCGTTCTCGGCGTCCCATTTAATTTTTTTTGGCTAATCCTGTGGATGTTTCTCACGCCGATCTGCTTGTGGGCAGCCTATCGCATGGAAGTGCGATCAGGAACTATTCCCGGTCAGAAGAAGGGAACTGATTGACTCCCAGCCAGGTAGCGTTATCGGTGATCGGTGGCATTGTCGGTGTTTCTTCGGTCGTGGGCTTTTATGCAGGGGCTCGCCACAAGATGGACCTCGAAGAGTGGACAGTAGCTGGCCGAGGCTTTGGGCTAATCTTCGTGTGGTTATTGATGGCCGGGGAAATCTATACCACTTTCACCTTCCTCGGTGCGAGCGGCTGGGCTTACTCGCGGGGCGCTCCGGCGCTTTACATACTGGCCTACATGCCCCTGGCGTATGTGGTGTCCTTTTTTATACTGCCCCTCATCTGGGAAGTCGGCCGTAAACATGGCCTGCAAACTCAGGCTGATTATTTCCAACATCGCTACGGCAGCAAAGCCTTATCGGCTTTTGTCGCAGTGGTCGGTGTGGTGTTCATCATTCCTTATCTGCAACTTCAGCTAGTCGGTTTGGGAATCATTGTGGAAGTCGCGAGCTTCGGCGGAATTCATCGCACTCCGGCGATGATCATAGCCTTCGCGATAGTGGCGGCTTTCGTCTTTGCCAGCGGTGTCCGCGGGGTGGCATGGGTAAGCGTCATTAAAGATGTTCTATTGCTCTGCTCGGCCGTGTTCATCGGCATTGCGGTGCCATATATATATTTCGGCGGAATTGGAAAAATGTTTGCCGCCTTGATGCACGCCACCCCAACCCATCTGGTGATGCCGGGAGTCACAAAAAATCTTGGGCATTCATGGTACATTTCGACGGTCGTGTTGACCTCGCTTGGTTTTTATATGTGGCCGCAAGGCTTTGCATCAAGCTTTACCGCAAAGAGCAGCGACACGCTACGCCGCAATGCCGTGGTAATGCCGCTCTATGGCATCACTATGCCGTTGATGATTTTCGTCGGACTTTGCGCGCTCTTAATTCTGCCTACGCTGTCCAATGGCGATCTTTCCCTATTGACGATTGTTCGTAAAACTTTCCCGGCGTGGTTCCTGGGAGTGATCGGCGGCGCGGGCGCGCTTACCGCCATGGTCCCGGCCGCAATTCAGATCCTCACCGCGGCAACTCTTTTTGCCAAGAACCTGTGTCGTCCGATTCTGGCGCCCGCGATGACCGATCAACAGGTTGCTAAACTGGCGCGAATTACCGTGTTGGTGATCACGAGCGTAGCCCTGCTTTTCGCGATTTACAATTCCGCAACCATCGTTTCACTTCTGCTGCTGGGATACGCCGGGATTACTCAGTTTTTCCCGGGTGTTGTGTTCGGACTATTTTCGAAACGCGTCAGCGTAAACGCAGTTTTCGCGGGAATAGTCGTCGGCATTGGTACGGTTACATTTCTTGCGCTTACTCATCGCGATCCGTGGATGGGCCTGAATGCCGGATTTCTTGCGTTGTGCCTCAATTTCGCCATAGTGGTCGTGGTTAGTTCTATTTGGCCGCCGAGGAGTGACGAAGCGAATCCGTTCCCGGTTGCGGCGGCGTAAAGGGTTTGAACACGGCTTTCAGCTCACCGAATCTTCAATCCACTTCAGATATTCGGCGCTGCCATCTTCCATCGAGATCACAATGCATTCCGGCAACTCGTAGGAATGCAGCTCTCGAATCGCCGTTTTCACCTCGGCGCTACGAGTTTTTGTAGTTTTGATAATGAGCAGAAACTCCTCTGCGGTTTCGACCTTGCCCTCCCATCGATACACGGACTGAATTCGCGGAACGATATTGACGCAAGCCGCTAATCGGCGCTCGACCAGCTCCTGCGCGATCTTTTGCGCCTCGGCATCATCGCCTGCACTTGTAAGGACGAGCACTTTGTCAGTCATATAGAATCACCCTCTTGCGAATAACTGGTGCCGCTGTGCAAGAATCGGGAGGGCACGGCTTCAGCCGTGCCGTCAGAAGAAAAATTGAATTACGGCACGGCTGAAATCCTCGCCCTCCCATCTAACGAAGACAACCATGACTACACAAATCAAGTTTGGCACATCCGGATGGCGCGCGGTGATGGCCGAGGAATTTACTTTCGAAAATGTGCGCCGCGCGGTGGATGGAATTGCGCGCTACGTGAAATCGCAAAAGCCGGAAGGGGCTCGTGTCATCATTGGCCGCGATCCCCGTTTTCTCGGCGAAACTTTTTGCTCTATCGCCTCAGAAATCCTTAGCAGCTACGGAATCACGCCTCTGGTTATCACCGAAGCCGCTCCCACGCCTGCGATCTCGTACGCAGTGATGCACGAGAAGGCCGACGGCGCCATTAACTTTACCGCTTCGCACAATCCTCCTGAATACAACGGAATAAAATTTTCCACTCCCGACGGCGCGCCGGCGCTACCCGATGTCACAAAGAAAATCGAAGAAGAAATTGTAGCCGGCGAGCAGCCAACTGCAGAACGCACATCCAAAGCGTCATCTAAGAGCCTCGATCCCAAGCCGCCATACCTCGCGCGCCTTGGTGAAGCCATCGACGTAAAAGCCATCCAAAAAGCGGGATTGCGTGTGACCTTCGATCCTCTTTGGGGAGCGGCCCGCGGATATTCGGACACTTTCCTTCGCGAAGCCGGCGTGAACGTCGCCACGGTCCACGACTATCGCGATGTTCTTTTCGGCAACCACGCCCCCGAGCCAGATGACCATCTGCTCGAGCCTCTTCGCGAAAAGATGCGCGAGCAAAAGGCCCACATCGGCATCGCCACCGACGGCGATGCCGATCGCTTCGGCATCGTGGATGAAGACGGCACTTTCCTGCAGCCGAATTACATCATCGCGCTGCTGTTCGACTACCTCGTCGAAAGCCGCGGCTGGAAAAATGGCGTGGGGAAGTCGGTCGCCACCACAAATCTCGTCAATGCTCTCGCCAAATATCACAAAGTGGAGTTGCACGAAACCCCGGTCGGCTTCAAATACATTGGCGAGCTCATCAAGCAGGACAAGATCGCCATTGGCGGCGAAGAGAGCGCGGGTCTTTCCATCCGTCACCACGTTCCCGAGAAGGACGGGATCCTCGCCGGGCTGCTCTGCTGCGAAATGGTCGCCCAGCGTAAAAAGTCACTTGGGCGGCAATTACAGGAATTATTTGCCAAAGTTGGTTCCTTCTACCCCATGCGCGAGAACTTCCGCTTGACCCCCGAGGTCAAAGCCAAGTTTACTGAGAAGTTACGGGTTGACCCGAAGGACTTCAGTGGCCAGCGGGTCAGCGAAGTTGTGCGCAAGGATGGCTTAAAGCTGGTGCTGGCCGATGGATCGTGGGTCTGCTACCGGATTTCCGGCACTGAGCCCGTAGTTCGAGCGTATTCGGAAGCGCCGAGTGCGCAGGAGTTGCAAAAGCTGAGCGCGGCCGCCAAGCAATGGATCTTCGAATAATAATTCCCAGAATCCGAATTGTCCCCTCGCCCGAGGAGCGGATGCGCACCCTGGTGCAGGGCGCCGATCACGCCGAAGCCTGGGCCGAAAAAGCTCATGCCCACGCGGCGCCGTTGCTCGAAAAGGTCTACTCGGTGCGTCGCCGTGCCGCAACTGGCGTCGTGGCAATTGTTGCCATTTGGTTGTTCGTCCACGCCATCCTGGGCGCTAACGGCGTTACCGTCTATCGCGCCAAGCGTGCCGAGTACCAGAGCCTGCAGACAGAAATCAATTCACTCCAAAAGCAGAATGATGAATACTCCAAACAGGTCACCGAACTGAAGACAGATCCTAAACGCATTGAGAAAGAAGCCCGCGAGCAATTCCACTACGCTCGGCCGGGCGAAGTAATTTATGTCGCTCCCGATCCCGCGCCTGCTGCCCGCCCGGCGATGAATTCTGCGCGGAGATAACCCGCTAACAATTGCAAAACAGGCCTGTGTTATAGTTTCGCGGAATTACGGCGTTCTGCCGCCTTTTCTGCCCGAAAAGGCATTTAATTGCGGCTTGACCGCGTAAGATACAAGACTGAGGAGATATCCGTCATGAGAAAACTTTTGCTTGCATCCGTAACCCTCGCAGTAATGTTCATGTATGTAGGGATTTCATTTGCCGTCGATTCCACTACGGTGAAAGGCTACGTCACCGATTCAAAATGTGGCGCCAAAGGGAAGACCAGTGCCGAATGTGCGAAAAAGTGTCTGGAGAAAGGCGCTAAAGTCGTGGTCGTCACCGATGGCGATGACAAGGTCCTTACCGTCGATAATCCTGACGCGGTCACCGAACACGTCGGACATCACGTTGCCGTCACCGGTCAAGTGACTGGAGATTCCATTCACGTCGACAGCGTCAAGATGCTTTGACATTCTGATGGATTATTAGAAAGCTCAGAAAGGGCGGCGCAAGCTGCCCTTTTTTTGCGCAGGCATAGCTAAGCATGACCAAGTTAAATTCGATTTCGCGCCGCCGTGCTGGCCAGGCTGTTGGCTTCGCGATTATTCTCACGCGGCACGTGAGAGATCGAAAACTCCAGCGATCGCGCCAGCTTGCGGCAAATCCAGTTCAGCGAGTAGAGCCGCGGACTGCGGCAGGCATATTCGCCGCGCATTTGCTTGACCACGATCTCGGAATCCGAATAAACGTGCAAGGCGCGGGCGCTCATGGCTAAGGCCCGCTGCAAGGCCTCTAAAAGTGCCAGGTATTCAGCAACATTGTTGTCCTGATGCCCGATCCACTTCTGGATCCTGATCGGTCCGTCTTCGCAACCATCAATAATTACCCCAATACCCGAAGGCCCCGGATTTCCCAGAGACCCTCCATCCACGTAAGCGACTAAATCCGGCATTTTTGACTTCTTCTCAGATGCTGCATCAACAATGCGCGACCTCATTCCGCCAGTCAAGAGCCTGTGTAGGTACTTTAGTCGTAGTTATTTCCCAGTTTTCCTATTGCGAATTGTGTTTTGCACAAATCATCCACAGAAATCTCGTATTGCAACGTGATTTGAAATTGACATCGAAAGCGCGAGAATTTAATGTAACTTTCGTCGACGGCTGAAAGGGTTGGCAAAATAAAATTAGCCAGTCCGAAGTAAGCTGAGTGATAAGCCCAGCAGGGTAACCTGAAGGGTGGCCAGACCCGAAAAAACCGACTGACTCTGCGAGGAGCAGTTGGGGTTTGGAACTGCGAAAGCGGTAATCACATCAAGGGCTGCGACGGTGCATGTCTCCACGCTGTTGGCTTCCTCGCAGGAGCTGGTAGCTAGAGCATAACCAATGTCGCAGCCTTTCTACTTTTTCTGAGAGCTTTCCCGCCTCGGTTCTCCCCACTCAACTTGTCAAATAAGTGGTTCGCAGCGGTTTAGCCTGTCAATCCGAATCATTCCAACGCGTTTCAATTTTTGGCGGATGCAACATAGTTTGCAGGACCACGCAATACTGCTCCGCTTTTTCCCGCAATCCCCGCATTTGTTCAGGTGTCGCCTGAGGCGCGTCGATGTTGAACTTTACGCGAATGGCGGCAAAACCCACCGGCACCTCTTTTGAAATTCCCAGCGTTCCCGATAAATCCATATCGCCATCCACAGTGACATCAATTTTCTGAGTCGGAACCCCCATCGCCGTCGCGACCAGCTGACAGGTGAGCTGCGCGCAGGCCGCAAGAGCTCCGAGCAGAAGATCGCCTGAGCAGGCCGCCGTGCCTGATCCCCCAACTCCCTTATGAGCTTCTGCCTGATAAATTGCACGTCCGATGTCTACAGAACACGAGAGCGGCGTTTCGTTTTCCGAACCTTTGGCAGTTAAAGTTATCCGCGACGTATTTGGATCTCGCCGGTATTGCTCTTTCAAAGGTTTCTGAAGCGATCTGATGTCCATGAGTTCTCCCAAAAATGCGATCTCACCTGAGCCGCAATCCGGCTACTACAATCCAAATCTCTCCCGGTAGGCGCTTGGCGATACCCCGGTATGACGCTGAAAGAGGGAACGAAAGAACACGTGGTCCTGGTATCCCACGGCTTCGCTGATCTCCTGCATCGAGCGATGATTGCTCTCCAGCATGCGCTTGGCTGCTGCAATCCGCAATTTCTGCAGGTAGGTCAATGGGCTGTCGCCGGTAGCTTCCTTAAATCGGCGGACAAAATTTCTTGCGCTCATGCCAACCCGATGTGCCGGCTCCTCGAGCGAAAAAGTTTTGGCGAAGTTCTTGTGCATCCACTCCTGAGCGCTGGAAATATTGTCATCGGTATGATCGGTTTTCAGCGGCACGATAGCGAACCCGGACTGCCAGGCGCGGGGAGTTTCTATGAGCAATGCTTTGGAAGTCTGCACGGCGATCTCATGCCCGCAGAATCGCTCGACCAGATAAATGCTGAGGTCGAGTGACGCGTTGACTCCGCCGCCGCAATAGAAACCGTGGTCTTCGGTCACCATCAGTTCGGGCATCCATTTCACTTTAGGATATTTTTCGCGGAAGCGTTCCGCTAGTCCCCAATGCGTAGTGGCGCGCTTGCCGTCGAGCAAGCCAGCTGCTGCCACCAGCCCTACCCCCGAACAAACGCTGGCGATCTCTACCCCGCGGGTGCTACGGCGGCGCAGCCAGGGGACAATGCTCGCGTTACGCTCAACCACGTCATCCACGCTCAATCCCGTTGTCGGAACAAAAATCAGATCGGTCTTGCCGACCTCTTCGAGCGCCAGGTTCGGTCGAATCTGAATGTCTCCATCACATTGAACCGGACGCCCATCAGCCGATGCCGTCGTCACATGGAAGCTGGGAGCACAACGGGTTCCGGTAAGAATGTTCCACAACGATCCCGCGTGGCGGAACACTTCCATCGGTCCGATGGCAGTGGAGGAAAACATCTGGTCGAGCAGAAGAACGGTGATTTCTTTCATGGGAGGTCTCGTTGTTCATAACCGCCGTGGCGTAAGTACCTACCTACAATGGCATATATGCCATCTTGTTGCAAGCTCATTTCGCGACTACTTTCAGATCGTCAGAGCAAGCAAACCAAAAAAAACAGCACGAAGATGAGGAGCACGAACATGGCAACTGCAAAAACATTCTCAACGGTCGTCAACGGAGTCATGGTTGACGATCTCTTTACGACCATCGACGCGATAAAAGCTACACCGGCGATCGCGAAATTTAACTTTCGCATTCGCAACCAGTGGGAGAGTGGCAGCCGAAACCGGTCAACCGTGGACAATTTCTCCGGGGCCACCCAGGAACTGTCGCACCCCAAGCCCTTTGTGCTGGAGGCAGATGAGCCGGCAATTCTTCTTGGCAAAGATATGGCCGCCAATCCGGTCGAATATCTGCTTCATGCCCTTGCTTCGTGCCTGACCACGTCCATGGTGTATCACGCCGCAGCCCAGGGCATTCAGATTGACGAAGTCGAGTCATCGCTTGAGGGCGACATCGATCTGCACGGTTTCCTCGAACTCGATAAGAACGTTCGTCGCGGATTTCAGGGAATTCGCGTCAATTTCAAGATCAAGGCTGACGTGCCTGACGAGCAACTGCAGGAAGTCGCGAAGCTGGGGTCCGCGCATTCGCCAGTGTTCGATTCGCTGACCAATGGCGTTCCGATCTCGGTGACTGCGAAACGAATGTAAAGAACGCGGCAGTAAAAGGTCCGAACCGGAAGTAGATATGGGGGAAGTCAAACAAAAATAAAAAGAGGAGAAAGACAATGTTTATGCAAAGTTCAGGTTCAAGGTTCAAGCCAGCGTTCGCCATGCTCCGCATCGCCGCGCTGAATACCCTGGTAATGGCTATGCCGATCCTCGCGATCGCCGGCGATTCCGACCACAACCATTCTTCGTCAACACTGGTGCAAATCGTTCGCGCCAATACCGCACAGTTCATTAACGTTAACAACCTTAAAGGCACCGGATACGCTCCGCTGTTTGGGTGCGTCAGCGGCCCGGACCACGGCGCCATGGGAATTCACTACCTGAACCTGGGTCTGGTGGGAGATGGATTGCTCGACGAGCGTTATCCGGAAGCTCTGATCTACGAACCGGTTGGAAACGCCCGGCGCCTGGTAGGGGTCGAGTACATCGTCGACGCAGCCACCTGGCTCGCCGCCCACGACGGTGCTCCGCCACAACTCGAGGGTCAGGATTTCCAGTTTGTTGATGCTCCGAATCGGTTCGGAATTCCTTCATTCTTCGAACTGCATGTCTGGGCCTGGAGAGACAATCCAAATGGCGCATTCGTCGACTGGAACAACGATGTGAGTTGCGAGCACGAATAAGCCTAAGTAACTGATGATGCGTACTTCGCTAAATCGAGAAGACCTGGCACCGGATATTCACGAACCGGCCACCCCGTTCAAGCCTTGCTTGGACGGGATTCTTATTGGCTCACACTATCTGGCTGTGCTTTCGGTTTCTGGCTGTGAAAGTTGATCCTGTGTCCAGGAGGTTTTCGAAAGGCGATCGGAGCCTGCCAGGAATTCGATTCCATACAAGTAAAGCGCACGATGGCGAACGATTCCCCAGATTCGCGCCCGCTCACTAGAGTGCGGCATGAGCAGCTCTATCTGAATGCTGGAGTCCATTTCCAAATTTGCGAGGGTGAAAAGCGACATGCCGACGTCGCTGACGTTGATCCCCAGCGCATCCAGCGGGCCCGCTTCAGTGAAGATCCGCACGGAAGTATTTAGTAACTGCCGCTTGCGGCGTCGTCGATCGCGGCCGAAATTGCGTCTCAGAAACATGGGGCAGAGGGCCTGAAAACAAAGTAGCGCACCCGTCCACCCGAATAAAATTACGAAAGTTCAGTCAGGTCTTGATCGTGGAGGCGCGGGCGCCCTCGCCCGTGCAAATGCTGAAGTAAACGGTGACACGCCGTTCTTCCTTCGTGTACCTTCGAGTCCTTCGTGGTTTGGGCTTTCAAAAGCCATAACCACGAAGGTCACGAAGTATCACGAAGGAAAAACGCCGACGGTATCGCGAGCAGCTTTTTTCCGGCCTCTGCCTGGTGGTTTCTATTTCATCCCATCCAGAATCGAGCCCACAATTCCCCCAACCACTCCGCCCTCGACCGTCCGCCGGTCAGCGGTATGCGGCAGGTATTGATCAATCACGTGGGCCAGCCTGGCGATGGGAAGGGTCTGCAGCCAGATTCGCCCGGGGCCTGTGAGTGCCGCTAGAAAAATTCCATCACTGCCGAAGATCATATTCTTGATTCCGGGAACAGTCGTGATCTGGAATGAGACGCTGGATTGAAAAGCACCGATATGTCCGGGATGTACGCGCAAGGTTTCTCCGGGCTGCAGGTCGCGCACCACCAGTTCGCCGGAGAGTTCGAGCCAGGCCATTCCCTGACCGCTGAGCTTTTGCAGCAAAAAGCCATCGCCGCCGAAGATGCCGGCGCCCAGCGATTGCTGGAATCCCACCGAAAGTTGAATCTGCGGAGTACCACACAGAAACCCATGACGGTGAATCATGTATTCGTTGGCGGGCGAAACTTCGACCGGCACAATGTGTCCCGGCAACTTGGTTGCGAAGGCCACTTCGCCGGCAGCGCCAGAAGCGCGGTACTCGGTCATGAAAATCGAGCCCCCGCCAGCCACTCGCTTGATCACTCCAAACAACCCTCCGCCGCCGGCAAACTGGGTGTGGGTAGTCATTTGAACTGAGCTGCCCATCCAGGAAAGTTCTCCCGCCTCAGAGATGATCGATTCGTTGGGCTCGAGAGCAAACTCCAGAACGGGCATGGTGGTACCGGTGATGCGGCTCTGCATAGAATTCTCCTGTTGTTGATACGTAGGTATTGCCAGTGCTGTTCCCAGCCGCGGGAAAGTATAAATGTAAATTAACCCGCGCTAATGCCCGCATTCCGGTCCAGCTGGATGCAAAGCTTTGCATGCTTCCTACGGTGCTCCCTGTACGCGGAGTAGGAGATCCCCGAGCCGTAACTCGGGAATCTACCTGATCGCAAGTTAGCAGCTGACGCGAGAGGATGGAATTGAGATAAAGGTATAGAGTAACGACTCAAAGGGGCGCTATGCGAAAAGACGATTTAATGAAGCCAGATATGTTCAGCGAGGCGCTGCTGTTGATATTCGGCACCGCGATAGTCATGGTTCTGATCTCGACGCTTTGGTTGGCGGTTGCCCATTTCTGAGTCCTTCGCGCTAATGGACAAAAATAAGGGGCTGCAACTGGCCACAACCAAACTTCACGATTTTTAAATTATCTCTGCGCCACATCAGGCGTGCTGCCATTCGTATTCTCCGCCGCGCTGCTCAACCGGGTTAATCTCGGGAAAAACGGGGTAAGCTCAAACGGCATTTTGTCACGCACGTTGGTGATCGCCATCGGCGCAGCTTTGATCATCTCCACGCGATCTTCCCATGGATCGAGTTTGACTCTTCCGCCGAGTGGTAAGGCGGCAAGCTGGTCCAGTTTCTCCGGATCCAGATTCGGCGCGCCATTCATGAGAACCGACAAGCGAATAACCTGTCCCTTGCTGTCCGCAAAATCATTACCGAGATGCGCCGTGAGCAGCGCTGCCAGAACCGGGCCCCGAGCCTGGAGCTGCTTAAGATACAACCCGGCCGAACTCAACTTCTGTGCGTAGGGCGAATTCTTCAGCAATTCAATGGCTTTGGCGTCCGCTGCCGCCTCTTCTTCGGGATTGTGCCGGAATCCAAGGTTCTGATAAGTCGATTCGTCGGCGAACAGCATGCGATCGTTGAATGCGAACTTGCTGCCCAAATTGTGCCCGAGCACAATATGCGCCAGCTCATGCGAAAGGATTGCTGCCAGGCTGGCCTCGTCGGGCAAAGTGTCGATCAACCCGCGGCTGATCACGATGGTATTTCCCACGCTAAAGGTTTCGAGCGGGGAAGTCAGCATCACGCGGCAGCGCACCGGACGCGGCAGATCGATGTTGTTGGTGATCTCAATGTTGTTGACCACGGTCTGCAGAACTTTATCCACTTCACCTGCGGGCGCGACCAACCCCGCTTCCTGCAAGCGCTCGATGACGTTGTCCTCTGCCTGCTGCTGCCACTCGCGCTGGGCGTCAAGCGGAGAAGCGTCCTGCGCCACTGCACTCTCATCTTTTACCGCGTCCACTTTCAGGTCGGTCAGTTCGTCCTCGTGACCGGCTTTCTCCAGGTCGTAACCCCAAATGCGCGATTGCGCCTTGAATGCCAGCTTGTCATGCGAACCGTAGCTGAAGTCGCCTTCTTCGCTGTAAATGTAGGCCGGCACCCAGTAGCCGGGTACAAGATTTAGCCGCCAGCTATCCATGTGGAAAAACTGCGCGTTCTTCGGACGCGGAACATAAGTCCCGTTGAGCCGCACAATATTGAAATCCTGATCTTCGGCCCAGATGCGTCCTTCGAACCGCCCCTTGCCGGCACCCGTTTTGGGCGTTACATCGAACACAACGCAGCGCACGTCGCCCAGAAACTCGCGGCGAATATATTTGAAGTCGTAATGGGCACGGTCAAAATTCTGCCGGTCGGCGAAGACCATCCACGAAAATCCCATGGGCTGGTATTGAATGCGAAACAGTTTCGTCACCCCGCCCATCAGCGACTTTTGGAAGCTCGCCTGCGACGCCAGAAAATCCCGCCGCTCGATGGTCTCCCCCATGTCGAGGCGTCCCAGAAAATAATGGTCTTCTTTGGGCACTGAACCAAACTTGGTGTCCGGAGCTAGGTTTTGGAGATAAGTCTCAACAATCGGCTTCCGGTCGGAAAGAAAAGTGATCAGCGCATGCTCACGCGCGATTATCTGGTCGACCACCTGGTCCGCGCTGACCGGTGTTCTTGTCGTCTGCGTCGAAATCGCCGCACTCGTCGCTGTCGAAGAGACAGGCTTCACGGAAGCTGGTTGCGATCCCGCTGCCTGCTCAGCACCCTGCGCCGGCTGGGCTTGCTGCGCGGCCGCTCCAAGTGAAAATAACAATGAAGCCGTCACTATCCAGCGTTTCATGTTGCAAAGCTCTCTTTCCACACCAGCTGATCGAAATTACGAAGCCATTTGAAATACCACGTGCACGATCGACGTCGCATCTATTGCCGCACCATTGCGCTGCGCCGGCTTGAACTTCATTTTGCCCGCCGCATTAATGGCCGCTTCATCTAGCCCATGCCCCAAACCGTGCACCACCCGGTTCACGCGCAACTCACCGTTTGCCCCAAACACGACCTCAAGCAGAACTTCACCTTCAATGTTCAATTTGCGGGCTTCGTCCGTATAAACCGGCTTCGGTTTGTACAGAATCTCCACCTGCGTAGTCAAAGCAGCGGTGTCGTTGAATGAATGCTTCGGCGAATTGGCGATCTGCTCGCTAGCAAAGCCTGCAGCTTGGACGCCTTGCCCATTCTTGCGGCCATCGCCAAGTCCGGGCTGCGCGATGCCATTGCCGAACCCTGCACTTGCAATTGTGCCTTTCACTCCGCGCGCCTCACCAGTGCCATTGCCGGTTCCGGCACCTTGGGGCATGTCAAAGGATCCCATAGTAGCCGAGATCAGCTTGGCTCCCTCTCGTCCCTGCCCGGGCAGCCCTTTCGGATCTCCGAATCCGCCAGTCTGCACTTTCTGAATAGGGGTATTGACTGTGGGCGTTGCTGAGCTGCCAAATTCGCCAGTATGAATGATCTTGGCGGGCATGGCTGCTGCTATAGGCTCCAACTTGGGAGCTTCGAAGTTTGCTGGCTGCATCCTCGGCGGCTCCAGCTTAGCTTGCTGAGGATGCGGTAGGTCTTTAGGAACCACCAGCTTCGGTGCCTCCATTTTCAGGGCTGGAAGCAACTTGGCAACCTTGGGTCTAGGTTGCTCTTCGATCTTTTCCGGAACCAGGTCAGGCCGCGCAATTACGTCGGTGACTGAATATTTCACCGGGGCCGCCATGCTGACGGGCCAGATCAAGCGTGCCAGCAACATTAACAGAATGAGTGCCAGGCAGGCGCTATAGCTGAATAAAAAGGTCCGCCAATCCCGTCTATGCTCGGGCAACAGGCCTAGGGTCAAGGTCGAATTCGAATGCATTTCAGCTCCAACGGACACCCGGGCCTGGGAAGAGACAGACCGGACGAATACTCAGGTTAAGGGAGAATGCTATAGCGGTAAATGTCCCCCACGCTGTAGTACCAAAGTCACCAAGAGGGCACGGAAGGCGGAAGTTTCCCGAAGTTGAACTGCGACCGGTCATGACCTACGACGATGCGCAAACCCGTAATAAACTGGAATCCCCGCCAGGATTACGAGACTTCCCATGGCCGAGTATCGTAAGTTGCTGGTGAAAGTGTAGTAAAGAAGAGCGGCCGACGCCACAATAAAAACCGCCGGCGCCACCGGGTATTCCCAAATCGGAGGGCGCGGTTCGCGAAATCCCGGCTGGTTGCGAAACACGAATAAGGAGCCGCTGGCAGCCATGTAAGAAAGCCATTCAGCAAAGATCGCCAGCGTGAACAGCTGCCGGAAATTTCCTCCGATCAGCAGAAATCCTATCGACAGGACCGCTTGCGAAATAATCGCCACGTGCGGCGTCCGAAAACGCGGATGCACCTTTGCCAGGCTGGAGAAGAAGTTCCCGTCGCGAGCCAGAGCAAACGCCATTCTGGATCCACTCATCGCAACCCCGTTCAGTGAACTGGTGAGTGAAACCACCATTGCCGCCGAGACGACTACGGCTGCTCCGGCACCCAGGAATGACGCATGTACCGCATCCGACATCGGCGACGAAGATTGCGCGACTGTCAACGCCGGCAGCGCGTATTGCACCGCGGCATTGACCAGCATGTAAAGCGCGCCGATCATCAGTAATCCACCGACCAGCGCCAGCGGAACGTTGCGTTCCGGATCGCGGACTTCTTCTGCAACCATGTTCAGATCGCTCCAGCCGTCATATGCCCATAAGGCAGCTGTCAGCGCGGCGAAGAATCCGGCCACACCGCCAATCGCGCCGGAGTATCTTTCTGCGAAGTGCGACCAACTGCCGTGTGCACTGAAAGCCAGTGCCGAAATCGCGACGATCAGGACGATCTTCAGAACGGTGAATGCAAGCTGGAAATTTCCCGCACGCCGCACGCCCACATAATTGACCGCCGAAACCAGGATTACGAATCCCATCGCAACCAGCTGCCCCCAGGTCAACGGAATGCCCCCCATCCGAGCCGAGAGAAAAGATAAAGCAGGGAAGTTCGCGAGGATTCGGACGACCCCGGTTGAAATCGCCGCCAGCGAACTGGGCTTCACTACGACCGTCCACGTCCATCCGGTAAGGAATCCCGCGAGCGGTCCATAGGCGTCACGGATGTAAACATATTCGCCGCCGGATTGCGGCTTCATCGCGCCCAGCTGCGCGTAAGTGACCGCTCCAAAAAAAGAAAAAATTCCGCCCACGATCCACGCCAGATAGACCAGCCGTGCGGATCCGGCGGCCTGCATCATCTCCGTCGGAACAAGAAAAATTCCGCTGCCGATTACAACGCCAACCACAATCGAAATCGCCTGGCTCGCACCTAAATCGCGCAGAAGCCCGGTGCGGGTTGAGGTCGCATTAGTCGGCGTAGCCATGTGGTGGGAGTATAAGGCAGGCCTACTTGGGCTTCCAGTCGGAGTAATAGGACCCATTCAGAAGGAACATTACGAGCTCGGGACTATGTCGTGAAAGGGAAGTTTCACGTTTGAGAACTCCATCAAAAGTGTTCTGCAGAAAATAGTATGACCTGCCTGCCTCCAACTCCATTTCGAAGCCATACGCATTTTCCGATTGTGAAAACAATCGATACTTGCCTGGATCTAGATAAGCAAAGCTGTACGTTCCCTGTTTGTTGACCGCGATCACATGATCATTGGCATGGAGTTTGAATTGATTGCCGCGTCCGCTGTAACGCGCAGCTAGTGCTGGGCAAACGACAACGACCAGCGCCTTGTCGAGCTTAGGTTCTGGAAGTGGATGGTTATGCTTGTCAACTTTCACGACGTCCTTCGACTTCACACCCGGTAGTTTTGCGGGATCAATTTGTTCTCCTTTTCCCGGATAATCGGATATGGTGACCTTGGAACCAAACGTTCTAGTGGCCTCGTCGATCACGTCCTTTGAGGATTCGCGAGGCACTTCCAGAAGAAGCTGCTCGTTTTCCGCGCTTGTCCCATATTCGAGATAGAAAAAGTAGTTGTGAATGTGCCCTCTGGCCATTGCGGTTCCCGCGATAACACCCGGGAGCCCGGCCGCCTTTAGTACCTGAGAGGCCGTCCCTCCGCGCATGTGAGTCGTCACCTCAAACACAACGTTAGTGACCAAGTCATACGGAATCTCGAGCTTGTCGTGCGCATCCGAGTTTTCTTGCTGCGTCATCGAAGGTCAAAACCCCAACTTTGTCTACCAACACCCGATTCCCGGCACTTTTGCGTCGGTGGATCTTTGCGTCGAAGGTAACGGTGTTTGCCGAGCAGAGTGTTGCTAAGAGCAGAACCGCAACGAGGAGAAAGGGTCTATTCATTGGGCCTTTGTGCTGCAGAAAATGGGAATATTGTAACCTGATCGGTCCATATTCCAATCCAGGACCGGTGTTGCGCGTTTACCAGAAGAACATCGAAATCGGCTTCATCGGTCGCAAACGGCCGATTGTAATGTAAGATTCCGTTTCTAACATGCCCACCTTCTACGACCGCTTCGTGGAATGCGCCCAGCGTTGGCCGCAAAATGTCGCCGTCGAAGTCCAACGGCCTGATGGAATCGAAAGCCACAGTTATTCCGAACTTCGCCGCATGGCGGAATCGATTGCGGCGTGGTTGCTCGACTCTGAAATGGAAGCCGGCACGCGAGTCGCGATTCTCGCTGACAACCATCCGCGTTGGGTGGCGGCTTACCTCGGCATCATCGCCGCCGGCGGCACCACCGTGCCGCTCGATACCGCGTATCACGCCGACCAGGTTTCGAAGCTTCTGCGCGACAGCGGCGCTACGTTATTGATCTGCGACCAGAACCACTTAAAGGCAGCTCAAGATGCGGTTGCTTCTTCGGATACCGCAATTGTCTTGACCAGCACGCAAGAGGAAGTCGTTCCTCCTGCGAAAGTCGTGACCAGCCTCGATGGCATTTTCAGTCAGTATGCCGGAAGCATACGCCCATTGGCACGCGCGCCGGGAGATGTGGCTTCACTGCTCTACACTTCGGGCACGACAGCCGATCCTAAAGGCGTGATGCTCACTCACGCAAACCTGCTCGCCGAAGCCGATGCGGTTTTTGCCTGGGCGCACATCGGCCCGGACGATGCAATCCTGGGCGTGCTCCCGTTGTTTCATGTGCTCTCGCAGATGGCCAATCTGCTTTTGCCCTTAGTCGCGGGAACACGGGTAGTTTATCTTTCTACCCTCAATACCACGGAATTGCTTCGTGCCCTGCGCGAAAGGAATATCACCGCGTTTGCAGTCGTACCGCAATTTTTTAATCTGATTCACGAGCGCATTTTTAAAGAAGTGCAGCAGCGAGGGACTTTTGCGCGCTTTGCCTTTGCCCGTATGATGCGGTTGAACATTGCCGCAAGAAAGTTTGGATTCAATCTGGGACATGTGCTTTTCGCCAAAATTCACCATCTCTTCGGCCGGCGCATGCGTTTCCTGGTCACCGGCGGCTCGCGTTTCGATCCTAAAATCGGTCGTGATTTTTATGCTCTTGGTATCGACGTGCTGCAAGCTTACGGTCTTACCGAAACCTGTGGCGGCGCATTCGTCAACTCGCCGGGCGAAAATGTAATCGGCTCGGTCGGCAAACCGTTGAAAAGTGTGGAAGGGAAAATTATCAACCCGCAATCATCCGATGACGGTTCCCCTGCCAGCGGCGAAATTCTCATCCGTGGCCCGATCGTCATGAAAGGCTATTGGAACCGGCCTGACGTCACCGCCGAAATTCTGAAAGACGGTTGGTTGCACACCGGCGACCTGGGACATTTCGATGATGACCGCAACCTTTTCATCACCGGACGTCAGAAAGATGTCATCATCCTCGCCAACGGTAAGAATGTTTATCCCGAAGAAATCGAAGCCCACTATTTGCAGTCGCCGTTAATCAAAGAGATCTGCGTGCTCGGCCTCGAAGACGGCGGGACAGAAAAGCTCTACGCGGTGGTCGCGCCCAATTTCGAAGTCCTGCGGCAACGCAAAATCGTAAACACTAAAGAGGTGATTCGGTTCGACATCGAAGGCCTGTCGGCGAAACTGCCATCTACAAAAAGAATCGCCGGCTACGAAATCTGGCAAGAAGATCTGCCGCGTACCACCACCCGAAAACTGAAACGATTTGAGATTGAGAAGCGAGTGAAGGCAGGGAAGCGTGACGATGCTGGCGCGGAGATCACGAAGCCGCTCACTCAGGAAGACAGCGCATGGCTTGGGCAGCCCGACAATGAGCGCGCGCTAAAAACAATTCGAGAATAGTCGCCCAGTCATCCTGAAAATATTTCGCCGATGGACAGTCTGGAACTCGATCTGGCCCTCGATTCCATGCGCCGGGTCGAACTGCTGGTCGCGCTGGAGCAGGAATTGGGCGGCGATGTGGAAGAGTCGCGGCTGGCGGACATTTACACGGTTCGCGACCTTATCAATGCGGTGCGCGAGAGTGCGGCGTCTGGAAAGAAGGCGGGAAAAACGGCAACCGATTTCGCCGGATGGGGAAGTGTTCTAAAGGAAGACCCGACTGATCCTGCCGCTCTCTCTGTCACTAAGCCGCGGCCTCTCATCGACCGTATGCTGTTTGTCGTCACGCGAACGATCAAACTCCTCTGGAGCATTCGAGCTCCCGTAAAAGTAGAAGGTCTGGAGAATCTTCCGTCTCGTGCGCCGTTCCTGCTGTGCTCGAACCACCAGAGCTTTCTGGATCCCGCCATTTTGCTGGCGATTCTACCGCTGCGAGTGCTGCTCCAATTATTTGCCGTCGGAACCAGCGAAATCTTCGGCTCTGGATTTATGCGCCGCGTTGCCCGCATTCTGCGCGTGGTGGTCGTCGATCCCGATGCCAATTTGATTCCGGCCATGCGCGCAGGCGCCTACGGCCTGCGTCAAGGCTTGTCGCTGATCCTGTATCCCGAGGGCGAGCGCAGCATCGACGGCACGCCGCGAAACTTCAAAAAAGGCGCGGCAATTCTTTCGATTCACCTGCAGGTCCCGATCATTCCAATTGCAATTGACGGATTTTACGAAGCGTGGCCGCGAGGTAAGTCGTTTCAGAAGCTTGCTCCGCTCAGAATAAAGATTGGCAAGCCGCTCATCCCGCCACCGGAATCGCAAGCATCAGAAGAAGCGTATGCCAAGTTGACGTCTGAGCTGAAGAAGAAAGTATCGGGTATGTGGGAAGAGATACGGGACGGCAAAGTTCTCAGCACGTCTGCTTGAAGGAGGAGTGCGGTATCATTACGTCGCAGGTCATTCGAGATGGGCGTACTGAACCAATTAATCACCAAGGATCCCGATGTGCTCGGCGGAACGCCCGTTTTCCGTCGCACTCGTGTTCCGTTCCAAAACTTGTTGGATTATCTCGAGGCCGGCCAGATGATTGATGAGTTTCTCGACGATTTTCCTACCGTCAGCCGACGGGCTGCGATTGGTGCACTCGAATATGACCGGTGAAATTGCTAGCGCACGGGATTTGCAGTTTCGTCGCAAATTCGTCAATAACGGTAAGGCAACATGGCGTGTTTGGATTGCGGCATTAGTGTTAGGAGCATTTGTGGTGCCGGTGGAACATTGGGCTCCGGGATGGAGCAGACCCATCGGCGCCTGTATAGCTGCGGTCGGTAGTGCATTGATTGTCAAAAGGCGCTACTGGGGATTCACGTGGTTTTGGATAGCGGTGTTTTTTCTCGCAGTCGCCCAAGTCCCGATCATTATCATCACGAAGCCTTGGATGGACCTACTCAAATACCTTTTCATGTCGCTAGTGGCCCTCGTTGACTTGTTTTTGCTCAGTTTCGTCATTGAGCTTGTGGCAGCCCGTTTTGCCTCGAACAATCTAAAATCCGCGGAGTAGCTTGCTTACTTCGCCCTCGGATGCGTCTGATCGTAAACCTGAATCAGGTGCTTCATCGACAGCTGCGTGTAGCGCTGTGTCGTAGAAAGCCGCTCGTGACCGAGCATTTCCTGGATGGCGCGCAGGTCGGCGCCTTCCTCTAGCATGTGGGTTCCAAACGCATGACGCAGCGTGTGCGGGTGAACGTCCGCCGAAAGTCCTTTCGCGACAGCGATCTTCTTAATGATTCTTCCCACGCTGCGAGTTGTGAGCCGCCCTCCGCGCTGATTGATCAGCAGCGCCGGAGTGTTCTTCCGAAATTCGGCGAGCACGAGTTGGCGTGTGGGTAAATAAGCCGCGAGCGCCGACTTCACCGCATCGCCGAAGGGAACGTAACGTTCTTTTTTCCCTTTCCCGCGAATCAGGATAGCTTCAGCACTCACGCGAACGTCGTCAACATTAATTCCCACCAACTCTGAATTCCGAATCCCGCAACCATAAAGCAATTCAAGCATTAGGCGATCGCGTTCCGGAAATGAAGCGATCTCCGGCACGTTGCCGTCGAGCACTGAATTCATTTCTTCGATAGTCGGCACGCGCGGCAGCTTTTTGGGCAGCTTGGGAGTCGAAACCAGCGCAGCCGGATTCTGCTCGACAATTCCTTCCTGCGCCAGCCATCGATACAGCGATCGCACTGCAGCCAGCGAACGCGCCACCGAAGTCTTGCCTAATCCTTTCTCATAAAGCGATGAGAGAAATCCGCGAATCGTGACGTGGTCGATATCTGTGAATTTTCGAGATCCCACATAGGTGCCAAAAAGTTTCAGATCGCCGGAGTAAGCTTTGATGGTGTGAGGTGACACGTTGCGCTCACGCAATGAACGCAGAAATCCTTCACATGTCTTTGAGACCTGAGTTGAATCTCTCGCGGCCGATCTCCTGCGAGTCTCAGCCTGTTCTGAGCGTGGTCGAAGGGTGTCTCCGTGGCGAACGCTCATCTCGCCTTCGCCCTTGGATGATGTTTCTGATACACACTTTTTATCCGGTCAAGCGCGACGTGGGTATAAATTTGCGTGGTCGAAATATCCGCGTGTCCGAGAATCGTCTGCACAGTGCGCAAGTCCGCGCCGTTCTCCACCATGTGGGTGGCGCAACTGTGGCGTATCATGTGCGGGCTGGCGTGGCGACCGGTTTCCGACGCCGCTTTCACCATCTGCCACACTCGCTGCCGCGTGATCTGCTTGGCCCCGCGCGCGACGAATAGAACCGGCGAATTTCTATGCCCAGCCAAATTTGGTCGTGACTCCCGCAGATAAAGCGACAATGCCTCTTGCGCCGATCGTCCCAACGGGACGATGCGTTC
>DATATW010000068.1:0-16842 GCA_036268595.1 Terriglobales bacterium | reverse complement strand
CGTGGCGGAAGCGGTGAGCATAGTCGCAAAGCATTTCGACGCAAAATTGCCGGTGATCGGTTTCTGCGGCGCGCCTTTTACGCTTGCGAGTTACATGATTGAAGGCGGCGGTTCGCGGCATTACATCAAGACCAAGAGCCTTATGTATTCGCAACCGCAGGCCTGGGATGAACTCCTCGGCAAACTGGTTGCGGTCACTTCGGCGTATGCTCGGGCGCAGGTCGAAGCAGGGGCGGATGTGATTCAAGTCTTCGACAGTTGGGTGGGGTGCCTGTCGGTAGATGATTATCGAAAGTTTGTTTTGCCGCGGACCACTGAATTAATAAGAAACCTGAAGGCTACGAGCGCGCCGGTCATCTACTTTGGGACCGACAGTTCGACCCTCCTGACTTCCATGAAAGAAACCGGAGCCGACGTCATAGGGCTCGACTGGCGCATTCCGCTCAATGAAGGCTGGAAGCTGTTGGGAAATCGTGGCGCGGTGCAGGGCAATCTGGATCCGGTCTTGCTATTCGCAGACTGGAAACAGGTAAAGGCTGCGGCAGCGCGCATTTTGGATCAAGCCGGCGGGCGGCCAGGACATATCTTTAATCTTGGTCACGGCATTTTGCCGGAAACTCCGGTTGAAAATGTCCGAATGCTGGCTGAGTACGTTCAAGAGCAGACTACGAAAGCGGCGGTGATCGCACCATGAGCCCTCCAATTTCGGTTGTCATTGACGTCCTGTAAAGACGTCCTGTAAATTTCCGAATGAAGCGAATCGCAATCATCGGCGGAGGTGTTTCCGGACTTTCAGCGGCGTTCGCGCTGGAGAAGCAAAAGAAAAAAGGCGCTGAACTCAACTATGTTTTATTCGAGGCGGCCTCGCGACTGGGCGGGGTGATTACCACCGAGCAGGTCGATGATTTTATGATCGAAGCCGGCCCGGACTCTTTTCTTACTGAGAAGTCGTGGGCAACTGATCTTTGCCGCGAGCTGGGTTTGGCCGATCAGCTGATCGGGTCGAATGATGCCGAGCGGCGGACGAATATTCTGCTCAACGGCCGGCTGGTGCCGCTTCCCGATGGTCTGATGTTCATGGTGCCGACTAATTTTCAAGCAGCGTTCTTCTCCCCGCTATTTTCGTGGTTGACCAAACTACGCTTTCTCCGCGAGTGGTTCTATCGTCCCACACCCGATCTTCCCGAGAGTACCGCGGCAAAACTCGTTGAACGCCATTATGGCCGCGAGATGGTGGAGCGAGTCGCTGATCCCTTGCTGTCAGGAGTATACGGTGGCAGCGCCGATGAACTAAGCGCGTCGTCGGTGCTGGCGCGGTTCGCGGAGATTGAAGCCCGGCAAGGAAGTTTGGGTCGAGCGCTGGTGGCTGCGCGGAAGCTCCAGACTCTATCTGCGGAGCGAAGCTCCGCCGGACAGCCGAGGGCGGCTGTCCCCACGCGGGCACTTTTTACTTCCTTGAAGAGTGGCATGCAGATGATTACTGATGGCTTGGCGGCGCAAATTGCTGAATCGGACATCAGGCTGAATAGGCAAGCGCAAGCTGTAAAACCGGAATTCGGTAAGTGGCTGGTGGCGAACAGCGGCCGGACCGAAGAGTTCGACGGCGTGATCATCGCGGCGCCCGCGTATGTCGCGGCTGAATTGCTGCGAAGTCAAATTCCGCAAATTTCCGCCGAGCTCGAGCAAATCGGGTATAGCTCGTCAATTACGGTGGCGTTTGCTTACGACGATAAGACCCGCGCATCTCTACCTTCCGGATTCGGTTTTCTCGTGCCTCGGACTGAAGGCAAACGCATTCTGGCGTGCACATTCGTCCACAACAAATTTTCTGGCCGCGCTCCCAAAGATCGTGCGCTGGTCCGTTGCTTTCTCGGCGGAAGCCGCGACGAAGAAATATTGCGATTGCGGGATGACGAGATCACTTCGATAGTTCGGCGGGAACTGCAGGAAATACTTGGCATTACGGATGCGCCCGACTTCGTCAAAATCTTCCGCTGGCCGCGCGCCATGGCGCAATACACTGTGGGCCACAAAGCGCGAGTAGAACGCCTTCGAAAAATTGTCTCCTCCGCTCCCGGGCTGGCCCTGGCGGGAAACGCATATGGTGGAATCGGAATACCGGATTGTGTTCGCTCGGGATCGGAAGCCGCAGCGAAAATGCTGGCAGATCTGGCTATTCCCCCACGCCTTCAGCCTTCTTAATTACTCCCGTAATCTTGGCAGCGCCGCGCCGAAACATTCCACTACTGAAAGGTGTTCTTCTCTAACGGAGGTATTTCATGCGCGCGGCTTTCCTGATTTCGATCGTTTTTTTCGTCTCGTCGGCCTTCGCCCAGAATCAGTCCGGCGACATGGCGGGCATGGACATGTCTCACCCGTCGGGGCAAGCCACGCACGATACGTCCGAAGGGGATGGCAACGCCGCAGCCATGCATTCCATGGAAGACCACCACATGGATATGGGCCCTCACATGAAGATGACCACGTTGCGCAGTCCGCAACCCGGAGATCAGGAAAAGGCCGACCAGATTGTGCAGGCCGCGCGCGCCGCCGCCGACAAATACAAGGACTACAAAGTTGCGCTCGCCGACGGATACAAGATTTTTCTGCCTAACCTGCCGCAGAAGCAATATCACTTCACCAATTACTGGAATGCATTCCGCGCGCGTAATAATTTTGATCCATCGCGCCCGACGTCATTGTTGTACGAGAAAAATGGCGACGGCTACAAGCTGATCGGCATCATGTATACCGCGCCGAAAGACGCTACCGAGGATGAGCTCAATGCGCGCATTCCCTTGAGTATCGCGCAGTGGCACGCCCACGTGAACCTTTGCATGCCTCCGCGCGACCGCAAGCAGGAGGCCATGCCGCCGAATGCAAAGTTTGGCCTGGCGGGTTCGATCGCTACCCAAGAGGAGTGCGATGCCGCCGGCGGAAAATTCGTTCCGCAGATCTTCGGCTGGATGGTCCACGTCTATCCCTTCGAGAAGAACACGGCAGACATCTGGTCGGTCGAGCGTCAGCACAATCACATGGACTAATCGCCCGCCGCAGCGACCGGAACCAGTTCAATTTCTTGTACCCGTCCGCGAATAGCTGAGATCAGGAATGCGATGGCCATCACCTGGATGATAATCCCCGCAACCGCGCTGGTGGGAACGAGCGCACTGCTGCGGGTGAAGGCTGCAACCGGCGTCAGCACTTGGGCCAGGCCGGTCGCCGCGCTATGCGAAGTGACATCCATCACTGAGTAAAGAACGGCGGTACCCGCATAGTACAAGCCGAGAAAGAGCACGCCTTTGACCAATGGCGATCGCAGGCGCGTAAGCTTGCACCACTGAATGAAGAGCACGTCGCGAGTGATGAAAACCAGAACGATGAGCATGCTCACCGCGCCCCGGGCCATCAGGTGCCCGTCGAAGCCAATTTGATCTTTCCACATGTACAGGCCCCAGATAAGCAGCAGGTAGCTGACAATTGCAGAAATCATGAGCCACGGCCACTGCAGGCCATTGCCCGAAAAGAACGAGCGCGCGGACAAAAGGCTTTCGGGATCGATGCGCTCCGAGGTGCTGAGCATGGCGACGCCGAGAAAGAAAAAGATGATCCCGTTGATGAGCACCATGAAGCTCACGAAATCCGACGCCATGCCGAAAGGATTGCCGCGCGTGGGATCAAGCACCGCATACAGCACAAAGTTTAGAAAAGCGCAGCAGCCTACGGCCTCCCAGTGCGACAGTAATCTCATCTCGTTGACATCTTTTTTCAGGTTTCGCACCAGCATCAGCACCAGCCATGCGCCGAAGGTGACGTAGAGCAGTACCGTCATCAATAGCCACGGAACTCGTCCGCCGAACAGCATCGGGCGCAAGGCAACGGCGGCTCGGCCCACCAATGGCAGGAACGTAGTCAGCGGGCTGAAGCCAGCCAGTCCACTAAATGGGGAATCCCCCAGACCGGTCGAACCCAGAAACATGCCGTAGATGGCCAATCCGGCGATTAGGGCGATGCCTCGGCTTTTATTCTCGAACAGGCTCGAAACCCACAAACCGGCAATGCCGATGAAGAGCGCGGCAATCACGGTCACGAAATCGGCCAGCAAGATGTTGAGCAGCGGAACGCGTCCGACAATTCCAGTGACGAGCGTGACGGGAAGCGCACAGAGAAAAATAAAATATGCCAGGACGGGTTCGCCCAGAAGTTTTCCGACTAGCAGTTCCGATGGTGCGAGACGGGTGGTTCGCTGGAAGTCCCAGGTATTGCGCTCGCGTTCGCGGGAGATGCCCTGCGTGCAGGACAGAAGCGACCAGAAGGTAAGCACGCCGAACTGCATAAGCATCAGCGGGTAATAGCTTTTGAGCGCTGTGGCGGAGGCTATCGTCGGCTCCGCACGGGACGAAAGTGCGCGCGAGGGTTGCTCGGCGTCATCATCGGAGGCTTCATTCGATCGTTGAGCTGGTGCAGCCGAGGGTATCGGAGGCTGGACGAGTACCAGCGGTTGCGAGTGGTAGTAGGTCATTTGCGCCCTTGCCGCCGCCCAGCACGCCAGAATCGTGAGTCCGCACACGAATAACACAACCAGCGCCACCGTAGTCATCCGGCTTCGTCGCAACTCAGACCGGCAGTGGCGGATGAATTCAGGGTTCTGCCAAAACTTCCAGAGCATCACATCACCTCGTGGTGCGAGAGCCTCATGTAAAGGTCCTCAACCGTGGCTTTCACTTCATTGAACGAAGTCAGGCGAACTTGGGCGCTGACCAGCGCGGCGACCAAGTCTGAGAGTCGCTCATCGGGTCCGGTGAAACTGAAATGGCCTTTGCTATTTTCTAACTCGACGCCGGAAACTTCAGGAAATTGCGATAGGACTTGTTTGACGGAGGCGCCGCTCTGACCGATCCAGCGCAGGTCCACGGCGCGCGCGGGTGAATCTGCGGCGGTCACGTCTTCGATCTTGCCGCTGCGAACCAGCTGCCCTCGCTCCATGATTCCGATGGAGGTGCAGAAGCCTTCAAGTTCGGTGAGGATATGCGAGGAAATCAAGATGGTCGCGCCCCGGTCGCGCATTTTCTCCAGCAGCAATCGCAACTCGAAGCGTGCCTTGGGATCGAGGCCGGACGCGGGCTCGTCCAATAAGAGGACGTCGGGGTTATGGATGATGGCACGGCCGATGCCTAGCCGCTGTTTCATGCCGCGCGAAAGTCCGGCTATCAGGGAATCAGTTTTCGCTTCCAGATTTACTTCCGAAATCACCTCGCGAATGCGCCGGCGAACATCGGCATCGAGCATCTTGTAAGCGCGGGCGAAGTAGTCGAGATACTCCCAGACCTTTAAGTCGTCATACACGGCGAAAAAATCTGATAGATAGCCAATGTGCTGCTGCGCGCGTTCTGGCTCGGCCGTGACGTCAGTTCCCGCGATCTCTACTTGCCCTTTAGTCGGGGCGAGAAGCCCGCACATCATGCGAATGGTGGTAGTTTTCCCGGCGCCATTCGGCCCGATCAGGCCGTAAATTTCGCCGCGCGGAATTGTGAGATCAACGTTATTGACGGCGATAAGGCCGCCGAATTGTTTGCGAAGAGACCGCAGGTGTATCACGCGAGCACCTCTCTCTAGGGATGTTACGCAACCCTCCAGCCCTAAGTTCCGGGAACTTTATCACGGTTTTTCGGGGTGGTTGTAAGAAAATGCGGGCACGGGATGGCTCTTCAAAAAAGCTTTTAACCGCAGAGCACGCAGAGTTTCCGCAGAGGTCGCAGAGAAAAAGGCTGGATTGACAATCAAATCCTACGCTCCGAACTCAGCGAGGTTACTCTGCGAACTCAGCGGCGTTTCTCTGCGATCTCTGCGGTTAAGATCTTTAACAGTCTTTGCCACACAGTGCGTGACAGTGCCGGCGGGACGGTAAATGTCACGTGAGCCGTTCCTCGTCGTAGAGACGCACGATGTTTCTGCCAGTGAACCACACTAGGATCATGAACATACCGGCGATTCCAACCGCGCCCGCAAAGTCGAACAGGTGATAGGCCTTAACCACCGTCGGCCAGCGGCAAGCCGCCAGATTTCCTAGGATAAGAAACAGCCGCAGTTCGGTCGGCCCCAAACTCCAGAACGATATGCGAAACTCGCCGATAGCGTAGGTCGCAAGATACGACTGGATGGACAGCAACAAAAACATAACCAGCAATCCGACCGCGATGGCCGGACTCATGTAGCCGGAGTACGCGAGCCCGGCCATCATTGCTACCGCGCCTATGCTGTCGAGCATATGGTCGACGTAAAAGCCATATCGCAACCGTTGCCGCTGGCGCACCCGTGCCAGGGTGCCGTCCATGCTGTCGCCCAACCAGTTCAGGATGAGAAATACGATGGCGCCGGTTAAACCCAATTGGCTTGATCTCGCGAGCGCATAGCTCACTCCCGTCATCAGTTGGGCTACAAAGCCGAAGATGGTCAGGTGGTCGGGATGAATCCATGATGGAGTGCGTTCCGCCATCCAAATGAGAAGCCGCTTTTCGGGCCTGGCGAGAACACTTTGCTGAAGACGAAGGGCGTGACGGAATGATCTGGGCGGTTTCGCAGAATCCGTTGAGTTTTGTGTGAGCATGCTGCCTCCTATTGCGGCAGTGTGCAATCGTTGCGCGAACCGCGCAATGCTCTGCAGGTAAATTGAAGATCAACTGCGGATCAACCGGTAAGTAATTGAAATGACTGTGGAGAGGCGGGCATTCAACATCTCAATGGTTCTTTTCACAAAACCATTGTCAACGAATTTGCTCCGTCGGCAAAGCCGAGAAAGCGAGGGGCGGGCAAAGCCCGCCCCTCATCCTGCAGTTCGATCAAACACCTCACCTCTCGTTTTATGCCGCGCGGCTGCTGCCCTTTACTTCCTTGGGCTCGTGTTTTTCGCTGCCCACGTTCACCTTGATCTGCTTGGGTTTGGCCTCGGCCTTTTTGGCAAGCTGGATCTTCAGGATCCCCTTGTCATAGTGCGCCTGAACGTGCTCGGCATCAACCGTGTTCGGCAGGCTGAAGGAGCGAGTGAAGCTGCCATACTGTCGCTCGACCCGGCGATAATTCTCTTCCTTCTCTTCCTTCTCGAACTTGCGCTCGCCGTGGACCGTAAGCGTATTGTTCTCGATCTGGACGTCAATGTCCTTCTCGTCAATTCCCGGCACTTCGATCTTCAACGTGATGTTGTGCTCGTCCTCGTAAACGTCCACCGGCGGGGCAAACGTCGAGGTGGTCAGCGCCTCTTCGCGACCATCGCCATACGAGTCGCGGAACAAGCGGTTCATGCGGTCTTGCAGGGTGTTGTATTCGCGGAATGGATCCAAGCGGGCAAGAACTGTCATAACAATCCTCCTGTAACAGAAATTGTAGAAATTCACCTTGAAAGCCCTATTTGTGGCTTGGCTTAACGCCTTAGCACAAACACAGCATAAAATATGAGTGTGTTATTGTCAATACAAAGATTGGCTTGTTTTTCTTTAAGTTACAAGCACAATCATGCATTTCAGATACGCCGTTTCGGGGACGCCTACTATAGTCGGATGGTCTAGCGAGGCGCCACGGTTTTCCAGGAGACGAATAATTCTGTGACTATCGAGAGCTGCTGCGGCAATGGTGTCCAGCAGATCCGCCGGACTGACATGGTAGGAGCAGGAGCAGCTGACCAGAATTCCCCCCGGTCGCAGCATTTTCAACGCCCGCAGATTCAACTCCTTATAGCCGCGTAGAGCCGTCTGCAGGTCCCGCTTGGTTTTCGCAAAGGCGGGCGGATCGAGCACGACGCAGTCATACTTTTTACCCTGGTCCGAGTAGTCACGCAGATAATCGAAAGCGTTGGCTTCTATCCACTCGAGATCGGTTCCATTCAGCGCGGCATTTTTTTCGGCGATTTCGAGCGCGGGACGGGAGCTGTCGACGCCGGTGACTCTTTCGCAGGTACGAGCCAGGTGGAGCGCAAAGCCTCCTTGATAGCAGAAGACGTCGAGCGCCTCGCCGCGAGAATATTTGGCTGCGGCCGCATAGTTCTCTCGCTGATCGAGAAACGCGCCAGTCTTCTGACCGCCGAAAGCCTCGTACAAAAAGCGGACGCCATTCATCTGAAACTCGGTTCCCATTAGTGACGATGGGGTGACGGGCATCTCGCCCGTCCTGCCATCCGAAAGGAACATTAATCCGCTCTGCTTTTCCGGAAGCTGTTCCAGTGATCGAACCCGAGCGTCGACCTTTTCGATAATCGCGGACGGCTGCAGTTTCTCTTTAAGCTCGGAAGTGACGACCTCGCGGACCGAATCAAGATCCATTGCCTGGGTGAGAACCTGCATGGAAAGAATGTCGTTATAGCGATCGACAATCAGCCCGGGCAAAAAATCACCTTCGCTGAAAATTACGCGGTAGGCATTGGTGTTCTCAACGAAGCGCTCGCGATAAGCGATGGCGGCGCGAATGCGTTCTCGCAAGAGTTGCTGAAGATCGCCAATCGGGTGCGGCGAAATCATTCGCAACGCGATCTGAGAGGCTGAGCTGTAGAAAGCCGAGCCCAGTACTCGCGTGTGAGGCGGGCGCCCTCGCCCGCCTTGCTCCTCATGCATCAATACCAGCGTTCCCGGTTGCACGTCCTTCGCTTCCACGATATCCGAGCGATAAACCCAGACATGCCCGGCTCGAATGCGCTCCGCGCCGCGGCGGGAAATAGTTACAACCGAACGATCACCAGGAATTGGTGGCATGGCTAAATCTTATAGTGGAAAATGTCCAGGATTTGCAGCGGCTGCGCAACCCTGTTCGAAAAAGGAACCGAGAGCGCTCGGGTTGAGTTTAGCGGGCGCTGAGAGTCGAGTGGCTGAGTATTTCTTCTCCCATGCGTTGCTGGAAAGTGCGGAAGGCCGGCAGGTCGTAGAAGCGCATTCCGAGTTCCTGCTGCGACACATGCATCATCGCAGACTTTGGGGTGACGTCGCGGGCCGCGGTAATGAGTTTTGCGGCGGTCCCCTGGTCAAAACTTTCTGAAACCAGCACGGTATTCTCTTTTGACAATTCGACAATCACTGGGCCTTCTTCTGTCGTAATCAGCGCAGAGGTGAAGGAACAAGCATTGGTTAGGCAGGGCGCGGTTCCAGCCGTGGTTGCGGTTTGATAACGGCGAGAAACTGCGTAAGCGTAAAATTTTGCGAAGCGTTGGGCTGCTTCCGGCGTGTTCCAGCGTGAGACGTAAAACAGTTTCAGCTCTGCGGTGGTCGCGGCTGCCGGAACTTTCTGGCGCAAAGCCACATAAGATCCGCCGCGCCAATTTTTTGAGAGATCGTCGGCCAGCGTTCTGGTGCCTAACTGCCAAAGCAACGCGCTGACATCCAGTTCGCCGACGGTTCCGGAATCGTACAGCTCGTAACCATCCCCAAGAATAGCCTTAGCATTCGGAATGACCACGGCTGCGGTTTTTTCATGATCTAAATATGCCCTGGGCTGAATGATCTCGTGCGTACTGCGCGGCGGATGCGCAAAGACATCCTGAAAGGCCAGCTTCTTGCCTCCCGCCTGGAGCAGCTCGCCCTCAAAAATAAGTCCCAGGTGATAAGGAAACTCTCCCCAGTCGCGAAGAATCATGGGCGCGGCGTGCATCAACTGCGAATCGACCGTCCCTTTCACCATGGGATCTTCAATGTTGTAGATGATTCCGGGAGTGTTCTCCACCGTCCGGCCGGTGCGAGAGAGCAGATAATCCACGAAAACCACCGTAGCTTGCCCCTCGACGACGGCGCGGCGCGCGGCACTGCTTTCGTCACCGCCATCAACCGAGCCGCCTTTGCCAGATACCGGTTCACCCGCTTTCATCCAAACCTGCAAGTTGAAGTTTTGGTCCTGCAACGCGTGGGTCAATTCATGCGCCAGAATTGCTTCCTGCTGCTCGACGGGAATGGTATTGAGGAGTGAAATGGTCTTGGTTTCGTCGTCATAGTAGGCGCCAATATTTTTCCGCTGCGCTTTGACCAGGAATTCTTTCAGATCAAAATCGCGGGGTAGAAGTCCGAACTTCTTCATGGTCAATTCAGAACGCGCAAAGCGGTCCGCATATTCTGGCTTCGATAGGTTCGAACGCGCAGACTTCTCAAGATCATCAGGGCCGATCATTCGACGCTTCACCGGCGAATGCAGAGGAAAGCCGCTGTCTTCGGAAGCAAAGTTTGCGATTCGATCGACTGCCGCGAACAGCCGTTTAGAGTCCTCGGCGGTCATCTTGATTTCGTCGGAATGGTCCTTGCGCACTCTCCTCGCCATGTCAGCGAGACTCTGGCCGGAATCCTGGGATTCCTGGCCGGTGTCAGGCGCGGCGAGGCTGCGCGGAAGCGGATCTGATTGCTGCGCGGAACTCAGGCAAACACAAATCAGCGTGAGTAGAAAAGCTAAGCGAAAGCCGTTGTTCATAAGCCCCTGCTGAAGACGCAGTAGCTATTATGTGGAAGCCTCTGGCTGGAACGGCGGAAAAAGCCGGGTATGCGGCTTACGGAAGTAATGCGTGATCAAAGCTTCTTGAACGTATGCGTGATCTGGTGTTCCAGCTACAGTCTATTAGCTGGCGACGGTCGAGGGTGCGTGAGCCGCTTCTTTATGAGGACGGCTGGCGGCTTCAGTTCGGGCGAGCTCTAGGTCTCTTTGCAGAGCGTCGAGCACGGAACTTGGCAGTTCGTTCTCCCACTCATCCTGTTCCGCGTCGTTCCAGTGGCCGTTAAGCCGGATGGAGTCGTTCAAGTCTTCAGGAAAGGCCTGACGGTATCCGCCTTCGCGAATGAGCGTGTCGCCAAGCTTGCGTCCACTGGCGGCGTCAAAAATGCGACGGGCAGCTGAGCCACTCGAATTTACAAAGCTCAGGAACACTTCTCCGATGTCAAGATATTCGCTGCGGTAGTACCAAGCCAAACTGGCGTCGATCTTGGGATGCGCGCGGCGCTTCCCAGTGCGCTCACTCTGGGGCTCGACTGGAACCTCTTTCGAAGGATCGTAGAACAGAATGCGCTGGCAGGACTCGCATTGCAGCAGCTTGCCGCTGCGAACTTCGTTATACATCTGCGGCCGCAGCATGACCGAGCAGCCGGAGCACTTCTGATCGAGAACTTCGGCGATGCCCGAACCGCGAAATTTGGAGACCCGGTCGAAATGCCGCAACAGGTCAGGATCGATAGCGCCGCGAGCGGCTTCGCGTTTGGCTGTCCATTCCCCAAGTTCTTTTTCGTCTTTAGCGGTGCGCTCGCGCGCGTTGGCCTTTTCCTTCTCAATGTCCGCCATCTCTTCTTTCAGTTCGGCTTCGGCGACTTTCACCTGCTTGTCGCGAGCTTCCGCGTTCACCATCAGCTCAAGAATCTTGTCTTCGTTCGAGCCAATTTCCTGCTCGGCAAACTGGATCTCGTGCAGCAGCGCTTTGTACTGCTCGTTGGTTTTCACATCGAGCGACTGGTCGCGATACTTGGAGATTTTCTGGCGCAAGTCGCTGATTGTGGTCTCGTACTTGCGCTTGGCGGCGTCGTCGGCCTTCACCGCGGCGCGGGTCTTTTCCAGTTCAGCTTTGGTGCCTGCGAGTTTTTCTTCGATTACGGCTACTCGCCGGGGAAGTTCGGCGATTTCAGCCTTCAGCCGCTGGATTTCGCGGTCGGTGCCTTGCAGCGAGATTAAGTGCTCAATTTCAGGCGACATGTAGAAGTATGTTTCAATTTTAGCATGCGGATTCCAAAGCTCCTGGTTCAACTTCTGGCCTTCATCCAGTGATGGGCAGGAATCCTTCTACAGGTTGCCGCTGCGCTACTCCGCGTCAGTGCTGGAGCACAAAATTCACCGTTATCTCAGTTTCCACTTCGATGGGCTCGTGATTCAGGTAGTAGGGTCGGTATCGCCACTGGCGCACCGCATCAAGCGCCGCCCGCACCAGCAAGGGCGGGCCAGTCTCGGCTACTGCGCGGGTGATGACGCCATCGCGACTGATGAAGGCCTTCACAATTACCATTCCCTCAACGTGAAGCTGCTTGGCAATGGGCGGGTATTGCGGTTCCACCTTGTGAATCAAATTACCTTCCATGATCACGGACTGACGGAGCGCGCGGGGCTTTACCGGAGCACTGGGAAGAGGATTAGAGAATTCACTCATAAGTGAGTGCAAGCCTTCTTGATTTTTGTCACCAAGCGTTCCATCGATGGTGGGCGCCTGCGGCAAATCAGTGTCGCCGGTTTCCGTAATCGGCCGCGGCGCAAGCATAGCGTGAGTGCTGACGATGATCGGATGAATTGCGAGGCCGCCAGCGTGGCCGAAATTTCTTTGCGGCTGGCCCGGGGCTGCGAAGGTTTCGATAGGTGGAAGCAGGGTTCGCACTATCGGCGGCAGAGATTCGATATGGAATAGCGGGTAGGCTAGCGCAGCAGCCACCAGCGCTGCCTGCAAAGTGAATGAAGCCATCGCCGTCCAGCGGCGCGCCGGGGTGGCATGAGACTCAACCAGGTCGGAAAACATGGCGTCTTCTCCTCCGAACGAATTTGCGGGCATTCGTTGCTGGAAGTAAAGACACCGGAAATGCCAGCGGTTGGACCCTCGCCGCAAAAAATAAAAGACCGCGATTTCTCGCGGTCTTAGGAACTTAAACGAAGCTGTTGGTGTCGGCTACTTCGTCGGAGTTGTGCTCGGGGTCTTGGCCGGAGTTGTGCTCCTGGCCGGAGTTCTGGTGGCGGATCCCAAGCCGCTGCTGCCCGCTGGCCGCGCACTGGAGCCACTCGGCCTCGGTGGCGCTGCCACTCCAGACTCCACATTGTAAGCCTCGACAATCGGCTTGGTAATGTCCACCGACGGTGATGCCCATACGACCTGCCCCTGGGGCCAAGGATTCGAGGTGTCGATGATTACGCCCAAGCTGTTTGTGTTGGCGTATTTCAGAATGATGGGCGCCATTTTTTGCAGGATACGTTGCCCGATTTCATTCTGCTGGTTCTGAAAATCCTCGCGAGCATCCTGGGCTTCGCGATCCAGCGACTTCTGCTTGGTCTCAATCTGCCGCTGCAGGTCCGCCTTGGACTCATCGTTGAGGCTGGTGCCTTGGGTATTCAGCTTTTTCTTCAGCGCGTCAATTTCTTCATTCTTGCTTTTCAGCTCAGTGCTCTTAGGCTCGAACTTCTTCTGCAACGCGTCCATATCGCGCTGGCCTTCATTGCTGGCGAAGATTGCCCCTTCAATATTGATGGCTGCAAGTTTCGAACCAGTGCCCCCCGAGGCCATTGCCGGAGGATCGTTGGCGGTGCCGGGCGCGGCAGGCAGGGCGGTCGAGGAGGACGCGCCACCGGCCTGGGCCATTGCCATTGCCGAGGTCAGAATGATCGCGGCTGCGAGAGAACATACAAACTTGGGTTTCATGAGATTTACTGTGACTCCTTGGGTTACTGCTCTGTTTATTTGGATTCGAAACTCAATTGAGTTTCAGCATACACTTGCCCGGAAACGTGCTTGCGCCACACTCACGCATCTTCGTTCGAACATCAGTAGGGCTGGCCGATCTTCGGTTTTCAGCTCGGATCTTCGACTCGCATCCAAAATCGCGGACGCCCATTGCCGCGCATGACCGGCCACTCTGGTGTGGATGCACCATTATAGAAATAGTCAATCCAAGCGTCAAACCAAAGGCTGAGTCAAACCTGCACCGCATCAACCTAAAACGTCGTTCCCACCGTGAATCGAAATGTCTTGCGCGGCTCACGCAGCTGGTACCGGGTCGCAAAGGTATTTCGTGTCAGCAGGTAGGTGTACTCGCCGGCGTCGGTATTGGGGAACATGCTGCGCAAAACCGGGGTCGGCGATTGTGCCACCTCATCCAGACGCACCGGATTGTACGCCCAATAAATCCGGAAAGGCGCATTTACCACCGGGAGGAAGACCTGCAGCTCGAGGCCGGTAGACATTCGAGGCTTCCAGTTGGCGCTTCCGAGGACTGCCAAATTCTGGCTGAACCCTTTTCCGCCGTTGAGCTGGGGAAAGGTTTTCGAGTTGAGGCAGTTCAGCGTTATGGGGTCTTCCTCGGGGCAACCGAACTCAGTCTGATTCAGGGTGGCAAACTGCTGATTGTTAATTCGCAGCTGTGATGAACGCAGAATGGGATCGACGCCAAAGTCAACGAATGGTGCAATCGCGACCGGGCCGGCGATGGTGATGCGGTATTCAGCATTAGCCACCAGGCTTAAGTCACCGCCTGGGAATGTGATTTGTTCGTAAGGAATCTGCACCGTGTAGGCGCCGCGGGCGGGATTATTGGGGTCCTTTGGAACGATGGAGCCGTCGGGATTTCGGAGACTGATTGAGGTGGCAGTCGGAATATAAGCCACGGGCGAGACTGATCTGATATCGAAACCGCGCAGATCGTTTTCACCGCCCATGTAAAAGCGCTGGAACGGCGGCGCCACCAGGCCGCCGTAGCCGGTCATGAACGATCCCTGAGCATGCAAACCGATCGCGTTACGCCGCTTTTGCACGGGAATGTAATGCTTCCATTCGGCGATGGGCCGGATGCTTCGAACCGTGCCGCCGAGACCAGAGAACTCCGCTCCCATGAAATATTCAGTTCCTGAGTGCGGGTAAAGCGCGGCGTCAAGGCCATTTTTGGTGTAGTTGAGCAACAGCTTGCTGGTGATAATTCCATTCAACGCGCTGGGCCCACTCAGCCCGCTGAAATCTAAATAATCGAAGAGTTGCTTGGACGCCGTAGTGGTGGCGACCAATGACGAAACATCGAACGAATAGGTTGCGCCAATGCGCTTGAAGGAGTGGTGCAGCGGGTGCGATGCGGTCAGCGTAAAACCCTGGCTCGACTGGGTGTAGTTCTGCAGGCTCTGCAGTTCGGCCTCTGAAAGAGCCAGCGTCTGGCCGGTCAGCAGCGCGGTTTGACGGGCCTGATCGTATATCAGCTTCTGACCATAGACGGTGAACCCGGCAGTGATTTGCCGATCCAGGAAGTACGGCTCGGTGAAACCAAACATAATATTCCGTTGCAACGTGCCCACATTGGCTTGAACGGTAAGAGTCTCGCCGAGTCCGAGGAAATTGTTGGTGGTATAGCTGATACCGACAAAGGATCCTGCCAGTCCGCTCACGCCGCCAGAAAGACCGATTTGATTTTTGCCTTTTTCGTGGACTTTCAACGTCAGATCCACCAGGCCATCTTTTTCGTCCAGGTGCCTCTCGGTCACATTGGGATCATCCGGCTTCAGTTGCTCGAAGAAACCCAGTTGGTTCAGGCGCTGAAGGCTTAACTTCCACAGCTGCTCGTTATAGACCTGACCTTCCTCGAGGACCAGTTCGCGGCGAATAACTTTATCGCGGGTCGTGGTGTTGCCCTGGAATTCGATACGGCGCACTGAGAATTGCTTGCCTTCATCCACGTCGATATCGAAGTAAACCAGCTTCTTGTCTTCGTCGATGCGCGGTGTGGGAACCGAGGTGAAGTTGATGTAACCCTGCGTGCCGTAGGCATTCTTCAGGTTTTCAAGGCCCTTCGCGATTTTCTCGCGATTGAAGATGTCTCCATCCTTGATGGCGAAAAGCGATCTCAAAGCGGCCGTGTTGGTAATGGCCTTATTCCCTTTGAAGGTGATCCCGCCCAGCTTGTAACGCTCCCCTTCATCAATCGGAATGGTGATGTCCATGGCTTTGCCAGGACCCGGGTGGATGAGAAATACATGGAATTTTGCGTGACCGGTATCGCGAATCTTGGTTTGCGGATCGCCGACATTGCCTTTGAAAAAACCGCGGTTCTGCAGGGCTTCGCGCACCAGTTCCATGTCGTCATCCAGCTTGGTGGCGTCGTAAGTTTTGGCGAACAGATTTTCCAGGAAGATGGAATGCGGCACACCGATGGGCTTGAGGAAATGCATGGCCTGGCGCAAATCGCGGCTCTTAACAGTCTTGTTGCCAACAAATTTAATGCGGCCAACTTTGACCTTCGGCCCTTCGCGTACAACGAATGTCACACTGACCGATGCCGGGGGAATGGGCCTGACTTCAGTCCGGATAGTTGCGAACTGGTGGCCGTGCTCGGCTTCCAGGTTCCGGATTACAACTTCCGCCTTCTTGACTTTGGTGGGATCGTATTGCGATTCCGGCGACAGTGTCACCTTGTCCTGCTTGAACCGGTCGAGAATATCACTCTTCGAGATCGCATTGATTCCCAGGTAATTGATCTCTCGGACTCGGGGCTTCTCTTTCACATAAATGTGCAGGATCCAGCCTTTGGGCGTAGCTTCGCGCTCGAAGCGGATGTCCTCGAAGTAGCCGGTGTTCCACAGGGAGTTGAAATCGCGCTCGATGGCCGCCTGATCATAGACATCGCCAGGCCGGGTAAAAATGTGCGCCCGAATGGTTTCGGCCGGGACGCTGCGGTTGCCGTGGACCTCGATTGCGCTGATTACATCCGGTTGCTGTTGAGAAAACAAAACCGGCGCAAACGAAAAAATAATCACCAACGCTAGCCCGACTTGGCGAGGGAATATTCTCAAGGAAATCATTCGGAATGAAAAACATGCGCGACCGGACAAGGCCTGTTCCGGACGCCGGCAGCCACTCCTCCCCGAAGTCGCAGGGCTATCCTGATGAATGCGGAAAATCGGCACTTACCTCAAATCACTGGAGTTGATGGAAAACCGCAATTATACGGTAGAGCTGTGGAGAGCGTCCAAGATCAGCCCGTTCGTCTTATCTCAGTCTAACGTGTTTCGACTTGGAGAAACGTCCGGTGAGCCTCGAAAAAGCTCCACCTCAACCAAGACGGAATAAAACACTGCAGAGTTGCCCAAGTCGGTGAGTTTTTCCGAAGTCAG
>DATATW010000067.1:0-15932 GCA_036268595.1 Terriglobales bacterium | reverse complement strand
GCTGCCGCTGTTCTTGGTAGTGAAGTAGAGCTCAAAAATTTTGTCCTGAACCGAAACCGGGATGCCGGCGCCCTGATCACGAACTTCAGTGATCACGACATCGTCATCGCGATGCGCGGTGATGGAAAGGTTGCCGCCCTGGGGCATAGACTGCACACCGTTCAGAACAACATTGAGGATCGCCTGCTTGATAAAATCGGAATCAATTTTTACTGGAATTGGATCCGCAGGCAGTTCACGTATCAGGGTCACGCCATGCTGTTCAGCGTCCGGCGCGGCCAACAACGCAACCTCTTCGAGTACTGAACGCAAATCGGTTTCTTCGAGATGGAGATCGCGAGGGCGGGTGAAGTCGACCAATATCTGCACCACGCGGTCCAGGCGGTGAATTTCACTGTCGATGATATCGACGTGACGACTGGTCGCGGGATCCACGTCCTGCAGTTTGTTGCGCAGCAATTGCAGGTGCAAAACGATTGCATTAATCGGGTTTTTGACCTCGTGAGCGACTCCGCGAGTGACTCGCCCGCTGGCGGAAATTCTGCGCGAGAGTTCGATTTCATCTTCAATCCGGCGAACCGATTCGGCATCGCGCATGGTCAGCAGCGCGCCGATCTGGGTGCCTTTTTCCTGAATGAAATCAAGTGAAACCTGCACGCGACGGCCGTTCGACGCTTCCATCTCGCGCTGCGCGACGTTGTGTCGCAAGCGAAAAGCATCCAGCATTAGAGATCCAAGGGCGGATTCGGAAGAAAAAATCTCGTTGGCTGCCCGGCCTAGAAGTTCGCGGCGGGAACGGCCGAGAAAACTCTCAATGGCGGCGCTCACCAGCACTACCCGGGAATCGCGGGTAAATAGCATCAATCCATCCTGCAGGCTGGACATGATCTGATCTACGTTGCTCTTGAGGGCGGAAAAAATTTCCCGGGTGTCACGCATCTGCCGGCCGAGAGTGGCGATCTTCATGCTTACTTGCCCATATTCGTCGCCACCTTCCTCGGCGCCTTTCAATGCGTTCCCATCGGCAGCTGCCATGCTGTCGAGGCTACGGTTGATATGTTCGAGCGGCCCGAGAGCGATGTGCGATAGCAGGGCGGCTAGCATCAGCGAGCAGAGAACGGAGATTGCTGAGAGCGTCAAGGCACGCTGCAAGCGCGGCGTAAGATCGTTCCGCAAGAACACGGTTGAGACACCCACGTGAATGCTGCCAAAGGCCTGGCCATTCAGCAGCAGCGGAATGTGAACGTCGTAAACCGTGGGCGCATGATAGACGAGCCTTAGCTTTCGCCGGAACCCGGCGCTTTGTAGCGTCGAAAAATCGGGCCGATCCTCGATTTTCTTGCCGACCAACTGCTGGTCGGTATCGAGTAAAGCCTTGCCATCGGCGTCGAGAATCGCAGCGTCATAGATGGTTGGCCAGCTTCCCACCACGGACTGCAGCATGGTATTGAGGTCGCGGTCGGTGCCGAGATAGTAGGAGATCCCGCGGCGCAAAGCCTCGGGATTATTGGTGTCGATACGAGTGCTGCTCAAGTCAGGAGCAGCGTTGCTGGCGAGAAATGCGAGTTGGAGAGTTAGATACGCAGCGGTGTCGTGAGCAGTATTGATTCCCTGTCGCAAAATTTGCGAGATGTAGAGATAGGAAGCGCCGGTGACCAGCGCGGCCACCATGAAAGTTATGGCGAGTACGATTTGGGTCCTGCGACGCATGGTGAAGCAGTTGGCGATCAGCTCTAAACATTCTCCAGCTGATGCGTAAACTTATTATGGCTCCTTCACTTCCTCGGCTTCTTCCCTTTCTTCCTTATCTTCTTTGTCGCCACGGCCATCGGCCGCGGAGCTGCCATATTCCTTTAACTTATTGTGCAACGTCTTCAGGCTGATGCCCAGAATTTCCGCGGCACGGGTTTTGTTATTGTTGGTAGACTCCAAGGTCTTGAGAATCAGCAGGCGCTCGGCTTCCCCGACCGTTGTCCCAACGCCCACGCGGATCGAATCCGCATCGTCGACTGAAACCCGTATTGGGGAGTGGCCGAAGCCGGGTGGCAAATGCTTGGTCTCAATCACCGGTCCTTCGCAGACGATGACGGCGCGCTCAAGGGTATTTCGCAGCTCGCGCACATTGCCCGGCCAGTTGTAGTTGCGGAAGGCATTCAGCACGGCCTCGCTAACGGTCGCGACTCGGCGTCCATGCTTGGCGCTCATGTCGGCCAGCAAAGTCTGTACCAGGTCCTGGATGTCCTCGCGATGTTCGCGCAGGACTGGCATGTGAATGTTGAAGACGTTCAACCGGTAATAAAGATCGTTGCGCAACTCGCCGCGAGCCACGGCTTCATCGGGGACTTTGTTGGTGGCGGCCAGCACTCGAACATCGACCGTGGTTTCAGTCTTGCTACCTAACCGGCGCAGCTTGCGGTCCTCAAGCACACGCAGTAATTTTGCCTGCGTCGCGATGGGCATTTCGCCGATCTCATCGAGCAACAGGGTTCCACCTTCGGCCAGTTCGAAACATCCAGTTCGACGTTCGAGCGCCCCGGTAAATGCGCCTTTCTCGTGTCCGAAGATTTCGCTCTCAATCAGCGTCTCGGGAATCGCAGCGCAGTTTATGGCCACAAACGGACGCGGTCGCCGCGGACTTAACTCGTGAATAGTCCGCGCCACGAGTTCCTTGCCGGTGCCACTGGCGCCTGTGATCAGGACCGAGGCCGTGCTGGGGGCGACCATTTCGATCAGCCGGAAAATCTCCTGCATCTTTTTTGACGGACCGATGAGCGATCCGAGAGAACCGGCATCGCGCAGCTTGCGGCGGGTGGCCTCAAGCTCCACCCGAGCACCGAGCAAGGTTGACGCGTTCTGCAGGATGGTGCGCAAGCGGCTGGTATCGATCGGTTTGGTGACATAGTCGTAGGCGCCGATGCGCATAGCCTGCACGGCGCTGTCGATGCTGCCCTGAGCGGTGACCACGATGACCGCCATGCTTTGGCTGTCACCAGAAATTTTCTCGAGCAGCTCCAGACCGCCCAGCCGCGGCATCTTCAAATCAGTGATCACAATGTGGGGGGCCCACGATGTAACCTTTTCGTGGCCTTCCTGTCCGTCACGCGCAGTTTCTGCGATGTAGCCCCATGACGAGACCAGCTCCGCCAATCCGGTTCGTTCGTTCTCTTCGTCTTCGACGATTAGTACTTTTTCCTGGCTCATGTCTAGTTATTCATTATTCAAGGTAGAAGTCAGCCCCGCAAGCGGCAATAGTGCGTTGGCCGACCCGGCAGGGCAAAAGTTATTGCAACCGCAATAATTTAGTATGGATGAACAAAATCATGCCTGAAACACCACTATGGGGTGCTGAAGACCAGTCTTCGCGGCTGGCGGAGCTGACTGCGGCCACCGACGATCGCGCGAAGGAAGCCCCCTTACGCCGCGATGTTCGGTCGCTGGGGGTTCTGCTGGGCAGAGTCTTAGTAGAACAGGCGGGCGAATCGGCCTTTAAGACGGTAGAGCAATTGCGGCGATTGCTCATCCAATCGCGCGCGCATTCGGCCAGATCACACCCCCCGGGCGTTGAAGAGATGCAGCACGCCAGAGAGATTGTTCAAGCTTTGAGCGTTGAGCAAGCCCACCGGGTCACAAAAGCATTTGCCATTTATTTCGAGCTGACGAATCTGGCCGAGACCAATCACCGCAAGCGCCGCCGGCGAGCGGGGAATCTGAATGCCCAACAAACCGCGCAGCCGGGATCCTTCCGCGGCACCCTGATCAGGATGCGGGACGCGGGAATGAGTGCAGAGCAGTCGCTGGCCGCCTTGCAACAGGTAAAGGTGGTGCCGGTTTTTACGGCGCATCCTACAGAGGTGGCGCGCCGCACGGTGTTGACCAAGCGCCGGCGAATTGCAAAATTCCTTGAACTGCTCGATCGTTTGCCGATGCCGGCCCCCGACGCGCTGGAGATGGAAAATGCCATAGCGGCTGAGATCACTGCGCTTTGGCAAACCGACGAAGTCCGAGTGCAGAAGCCCCAGGTGACGGATGAAATTCGCATGGGCCTCGACCATTACCCGATGTCGATTTTCGAGAGCCTGCCGCGCCTGTACTCCGAAATCCGTGAGTCGTTCAAAGATGTTTATGGAATGGAGTTGTGCGCCGAGCAGGTGCCGCAGGTTTTATCTTTCGGCTCGTGGATAGGAGGCGATCGGGATGGGAATCCTTTCGTCACGCCCGAAACTACACGCGAGGCGCTGGAACGGGCACGAAATACGGTGCTGGGGCACTACATTGCCCAGGTCGAGCGGCTGCTGGAACCGCTGAGTGCCTCCAGCCGCCAGGTGGCGGTTTCGCCTGGATTTCAGGGGCGGCTCGCCAATTATGCCGAGCGCATGGGCGAGGAACCGGCGCGTCTGGGACGAATCTCTCCCACCGAACTATACCGGCGTTTTTTGGCCTTCATCATGGTGAGGCTGCGCCACACTCGCGAAGGCAAAGAGAATGCATACCTTTCGGCGAACGAATTCGAAGACGATTTGCAAATTCTTTATGCGAGTCTGGCCGAGCACCACGGCGCAGGTCTGGCAAAACTCTTTCTCGATCCTATATTGCGCAAAGTGCGAACGTTCGGTTTCCATTTGTCAGCCCTGGACATACGACAGCACGCCAAGGTGCAGCAACGCGCCCTCGACCCGCAATCTTCAGCAACCGAGAAGGGCGAGATTATTAGCCTGTTTCGCCATATTGCCGAATGGAAAAAACATTTCCCGGCGGTCGCCATTAAGAATTACGTCATTAGCGGAGTTGAATCGGATGCCGACATCACCGCTGCTGTGGAACTCGCAAAACTTGGCGGAGTTGAAATGGCTTCGTCCGGCGAAGATCCCGGCTTGATGGCTGTACCTCTATTTGAGTCGATTCACTCCCTGCGCTCGTCGGCTGAAATCATGAATCGAGTGTGGAGCGCTCCCGGATACCGGCGACTGGTGGACTCGTGGGGAGGATGGCAGGAAATCATGCTCGGCTACTCGGATTCCAATAAAGACGGGGGCATGCTGACCAGCCTTTGGGAGCTTTATAAGGCGCATCGCGGACTGCACGGATGCGCGCGCAAGCACGGAATCAAACTTCGGCTGTTTCATGGGCGCGGCGGAACCGTGGGGCGCGGCGGCGGCCCGACTCATGCCGCGATCCTGTCGCAGCCGGCGGGCGATTTTTCCGGCGAGATTCGCATTACCGAACAAGGTGAGGTGCTGAACTGGAAGTACTCCGACCCACTTCTGGCTGAGTGGAACCTGGAAATCGTGATCGCGGCATCGCTTGAGGCGCTGACTCGCCCAGGAAGAGGTTCGGCGGGCGCTGATGGCGAATGGGAAAGCGCGATGGAGCAGATGTCGACGGAGGCTTTTCGGTTTTACCGGAGCAACATCGCCGAAAACCCCGACATTCTGCCCTATTTTGAGCAGGCAACGCCGGTGAATGAACTTGACAATGCGCGGTTGGGTTCGCGCCCCGCCCGGCGTACTGCCAGCCGAAACCTAGACGATTTGCGGGCCATTCCATGGGTTTTCGGATGGATGCAAAGTCGCCATGCCCTCCCCGCATGGTTTGGTGTGGGCTATGCTCTGGATTGCTTTGCATCCCAGGGTGATCAGCAAAAGCGGTTACTCCAGGAAATGTTCTCCCGGTTCGCGCTGTTCAATGACTTGATCCGCAATGTAGAACTGGCGATGGCCAAGGCGGACCTTGCGATTGCCAAACTTTACGCTTCGCTGGTCCGCGATGAAGGCCTGCGTGAGCGTGTGTGGCAGATGATTGCTGAAGAGTTCGAGCGTACACGACGAATGCTACTGCTGGTGAAGCAACAGGAAAGACTGCTGGAAAAAAATGCCGTGCTGTCGAGGTCAATCCGGTTGCGAAATCCCTATGTCGATCCCATGAGCCTGATCCAGGTGGACCTGCTGCGCAGAAAGCAAGCCGGAGACCACTCCGAGGAGCTGAATTATGCGCTGGGAGCGACCATTAACGGTATTGCCGCCGGGCTGCACAATACGGGATAAAAGCAGGAGCCACTTACGATTGTGGTTGACTGAGAGTAGATCGATGTTTAGCTTTCTCGGGATTCAGTTTTGGCAAAAAAAAGAAGCGCCTTGCTGGAGTAAGGCGCTTTCATGAGTTATTGGGAAACTCGAATAAGTTAAGAAAAATGTAGCATCCGCGAGAGATGCCGGGAATCGGGTTTGCACTGTAGAATGTGTTAAGTGCAGGTGTTCGCCTTAGACGTTTTGTGAGAGTCTGCTAATGCCCATCTTTGAATACACTTGCAGAGATTGCAAGAATTCCTTTGAAGCCCTGATCATCGGAAAAGAGAAAGCCAGTTGCCCAAAATGTAAGGGTAAGAACCTGGCAGCAGAGCTTTCCGTGTTTGCGGTGCAAGCTAAGGCGTCTGCGCCGTCCGGAGCGTGTGGGAGCTGTGGAGATCCTCGCGGCCCCGGTTCCTGCTCAATGTCTGACCTCGATTAAATTCCTGCCAAGTTATTGAGCACGTCGCATTTAGGTACTCACACTCCAGTACTCAGGTTGCGGTAACCCGGGTAAGTTTTCAGCCCGCCGGTTGTATCGCACAATGTCGCCATGGATCGACGCCAAAACCCACGAATTGAAGTCCAGCTCCCGGTACAAGTTTGGGGAATGGATGCGCATGGCCAGCCGTTTACTCATCCGGGGCTGGTGATCAATATGAGCGTCGGTGGAATCGTGATTCAGGGCGTGAGACGAAAATTGCGGATCGGCGAAATTCTTGATGTTCAAATGGGTCAGGATAGGGCCCAGTTCAAGCTTATCTGGGTGGGCGATGGGTACGGAGACATCGGTTTACAGCGCGTGACTGCCCATACGTTCGTCGCGCATTCAGTGTTGACTCACTGTTCGCAAGCCGCGGCAGCCTGCTGAATCAAGAGCCATTCAGCCTTACTCAATCGCGATCAAAGCCCTTTCCAAAAAGTCATGAACCATAAGGGGCACGAAGGTCCACGAAGGAAAACCGGGCGCTTAGGATTTTGTGAGCTTCCTTCGTGTAACTTCGTGCCCTTTGTGGTTCATGATTTCTACCAACATCCAGCAACTTTGATTTGCCTCTTTTAAAACCTTTCAATATCCTTCGGTCTGACTTCTTACGTGAGGGATATTGCGTGCGATTTCTCCTGATAATTCCCATGATTGCTGTAGCCGTCACGCTGGCGACATCGGCGCAGGAAACCACTTCTCTTAACCTGATGCCATGGCCGGCGAGTGTGAAGCTCTTACAATCGCCGCCGTTATTGATCCAGACTTCTTTCACGGTTGGTGTGGGTAATGCCTCCGATCCCTTGCTGCGGCGCGCAGTGGAAATTTTCCTTAACGATTTGCGCCGGCACACCGGTTCCCAGCCCCTGGATTTCAGCGTTGCCGATTCCTCCAGCAGCGCACAATTCAAAGTGAGCAGCGAACATGCCAGTAAACCTGTGCAGGAGTTAGGAGAAGACGAATCGTACACGCTGGAGGTGACCTCTTCCGGCGCCCAGCTGAACGCGCCTACGACGCTCGGTGTGATGAGGGGATTACAGACCTTTCTTCAGCTGGTGCAAATGACGCCGCAAGGTTTCGCGGTTCCGGCAGTCACTATTCAAGACAAGCCACGATTTCCCTGGCGAGGATTAATGATCGACTGCGGCCGGCACTTCATGCCGGTCGAAGTCATCAAGCGCAACCTGGACGGAATGGCGGCGGTGAAGATGAACGTCTTCCACTGGCACCTTTCTGAAAATCAGGGGTTTCGGGTCGAGAGCAAGCGTTTTCCAAAGCTGCAGGAGATGGGCTCTGACGGTCTTTACTACACGCAGGATCAGGTCCGCGATGTGATTGCATATGCCCGCGATCGCGGGATTCGCGTCATTCCAGAATTCGATATGCCGGGCCATAGCACCGCATGGTTCGTGGGATATCCAGATTTAGCCAGCGCTCCCGGGCCGTACACCATTGAACGCAAGTGGGGAGTTTTCGATCCCGCAATGGATCCGACGCGTGAGAGCACTTACAAGTTTCTCGACGAATTCATCGGCGAGATGACAAAACTCTTTCCCGACCAGTTCTTTCACATCGGCGGTGACGAAGTAAATGGCAAACAGTGGGACGCGAACCCGAAAATTCAGGAATTCATGCACGCGCACAACCTGAAGAACAACGCCGATTTGCAGGCCTACTTCAATACCCGTATTCAGAAAATCGTCGCCAAACATGGAAAAACGATGGAAGGTTGGGATGAAATTCTGCGTCCCGATCTGCCGAAGACCATCGTCATCCAATCATGGCGCGGACAACAATCGCTGGCCGACGCGGCGCGGCAGGGTTATCGTGGACTGCTTTCGTCGGGCTATTACCTCGATCTGATGGGTTCAGCAGCCTCGCATTACGAAGTGGACCCATTCGCGGATGGCGCGGCGAATTTATCGGACGAGGAAAAGCAGAAAATTCTCGGAGGCGAAGCCTGCATGTGGGCAGAATACGTCTCGCCGGAAAACGTTGATTCCAGAATCTGGCCGCGCACCGCCGCCATTGCGGAGCGGTTGTGGTCTCCGCAAAATGTTACCGACGTGAATTCGATGTATGCCCGCATGGATTACATAAGCCAGTGGCTGGACGCCTATGGCCTAAAACACCAAACCAATTACCTTCCCATGCTGGAGCGCATGACCAACGGAACCGACGTGACGGCGCTGAAAAATCTCGCCGATGTGGTCGAACCGGTCAAAGGATACGCGCGCGAGCAGTTAGCCAAGACCGAACCGACGGCGCAAACTCCGCTTAATCGGGTGATCGATGCGGCGCGGCCGGAGAGTGCAACCGCGCGCAAATTTGGAGAACTGGTTGATGAATTCCTGTCGGGGAAAATCAAGCCGGGAATGGAAATGCAAATCCGCGACATGCTGACCAAATGGAAGGACAACAATGTTGCACTCGCGCCGGCAGTTCAAGGCTCGGAACTGGTGCAGGAAGTTGCTCCGCTGTCGCAGGATTTATCGCTGTTGGGGACTGCGGGGCTGCAGGCGCTCGATTATATTGACCGCGGAGAAAAGGCGCCAGACGCGTGGAAGACGCAGCAGCTTTCACTTGCCCAGTCGGCGATCCAGCCTAAGGCGCAATTGCTGCTGATGGTGGCGGGGCCAGTCCAGAAGCTGGTACAGGCAAGCGGCGGAGACAAACCTACCGACTTGCCCATTCCAAAAAGCGACTAGCTCAACCTACGCTGCGACGTCGCGCAGAAATCTTTTTGCGCGCTCAAGACGGCCGGCCTTCATTACCGGTAGGCTGGCGGGCCAGGGTTCTTCAACTCCCATCAGGGCCAGCGCGCCGCCCGCCAACGCCACGTTTTTCATAAAGTTGATGGTTTCATTCATGCGCTGTTGCGGATCTTCGTGCGACCAGAAATCATGCATGATGGGAGATACCCCAAGCAGGAAGCCGACGAGTCCGGCTGCGCCCAGCTTGGGTTTAATGCCGAGAAGAATGCTGGCGCCTCCCGCAATCAAAGCGGCGCCAGTAGCGGTGACCGCCACCTCGGGCTGCGGAATATTTTTCGAAGCGGTATATTGCGTCATCTGACCTTTGTTCTTGAAATGATTGATACCGCTCACGATGAAGTAGCCGCCAAATAGAAGGCGTCCGATAAGAAATGGTGCTCGCATGATTCCTCCAGGAAGTTTGAGATTCGCGGGCGTAAGACGGCGTTGCTCACGGGAACTGGAATTCCAGCTCAGCCGATTCATTCAATTTAGGCTGATCGTGGATTTCCGGATTCGAAGTGCTGGCGTCAGCACACGATAGTGTCTCGCGATCCTGTTAAACTTCTTCTTTGACCCCTTCTTTCGCCATCCGCACTGAGCAGCTCTGCCGCCATTACCAGATGGGAAGCGCGACGATTCGCGCGGTGGATGGAATCACTCTGCAGATTGCGGCTGGAGAGTTCGTGGCGTTGCTGGGCGCATCCGGTTCAGGAAAATCCTCACTGCTGAACTTGCTGGCCGGTCTGGATTCGCCAAGCTCAGGCAGCGTAATTGTCGAAGACCAGAGTCTCTCGGGACTTTCCCGCGAGCAGCTCGCGAAATATCGCCGCCATACCGTAGGCATGGTCTTCCAATCTTTCAACTTAATTCCCAGCATGAGCGTGCTTGAGAACGTGGAGCTCCCGTTGCGTTTTGCGGAAGTCGAACGGACCAAACGCTCCGCAATGGCCGTCAGCGCGCTTGAAAAAGTCGGGTTGAGTGGACGCCTCAAGCACCGGCCGATCGAACTTTCCGGCGGCGAACAGCAGCGGGTTGCGCTGGCGCGAGCTTTGATCAATCAGCCACGCATTCTGCTGGCTGATGAACCCACCGGCAATCTCGACAGCCGCACTGGAACCGAAGTGATGAATTTGATCAGACAGCTGAACGAATCATTGAAGATGACGGTGGTGCTGGTCACGCATGAACGCGATCTGGCGGAGAAATATACGCGCCGGCTGATTTTTCTTGCCGACGGAAAACTGATTAGCGATCAGCCGAATTCGGCTACGGCCGTTGTTGGGGTTCGATCATGAAGCTCTACGATTCCATTGAACTGGCGGCGCGCAATCTGCGCGAATCGGTGCTGCGGAATTCGCTGACCACACTTGGCATTTCGGTGGGAGTTGCGTCACTGGTAGCGATGCTTTCACTTGGCATTGGATTGCAACAACTGGCCTCGCGTCGACTGCAACGATCGGGACTGTTCGATTCGATTGTGGTCACTTCGCGGCGCGATCTTCGCGGCTACAGCCACGAGCAGGAAGAGAATGGCCCTGCGCCGGCGGAAAGTCCCGGCCTCAATGAAGCGGCGCGGCTGAAGATTGCAAGCGTCGCAGGGGTGGTTGAAGCTTATCCGGATCTGCGTTTCATCACCGAGGTACGATTCGACGGCAAGCCCCATCTCACTATGGTCGCCGGGCTGCCCATGTCCTCAAAAGACGGCGACAGTTTCGAAGGCATGCAGGGAAAGTTTTTTTCGTCTGGAAATGCGCATGAGGTCATTCTGCAGAAAAGCTTTGCCGCTGAATTGCTGGGAAAGCCGAGTCGCGGAGCCCAGGAGATCAATGTCGCTGAAGTGGCTCGGCCTCTGCTGGGCAAGCAGGTGGTATTGCGTTATTCGGAGCGCGAGTCGACCGGCCAGGATGCGGCTTCTTTTTCCGTGATCTCGCACGAGATGCCACTGACTGTTGTTGGCGTGACTGATCTCGATCCCGACAGCATGCGCGGATCGGCACGCGCGCGAGTGTTCATTCCGCAAACGTTGATTGAAGGCATGCGGCCCATGCAGGCCTATGACATGCGCGCTTCCGGCGGCATGACTTCGGACCAGCCGATTTACAGCAATGTTGTGGCGCGGGTGAGCGGAGCGGGCAAAGTGGATGCAGTCGAACAAGCGATCAAGAGACTGGGCTTTAATACGTTCTCCATTCTCGATGCCACCAGGAGCATGCGCCGGTTTTTTGCGATTCTCGATCTGTTTCTCGGGATCTTCGGAAGTCTGGCACTGACGGTAGCGTCGATTGGGATCATCAACACACTGGTCATGGCGATTCTGGAGCGTCGCCGCGAAATCGGAATCATGAAGGCCGTCGGAGCAAGCGATGCGGACGTGAGGGGTTTGTTTTTTGCCGAAGCCGGAGCGATGGGACTTCTGGGCGGAGTTTGCGGGATCGCACTGGGTTGGGTCATTGGCCGCGTAATTAACTTTGGTACCAATATTTATTTAAAACGTCAGGGATTTCCCCCAGAGCATATTTGGTCGGTCCCGTTCTGGCTGGTGGCGGGCACGCTCGGCTTTTCATTCGTGGTAAGCCTGCTGTCGGGACTCTATCCTGCATCCAGAGCCGCGAGGCTCGATCCGGTACAAGCGCTGAGGTACGAGTGATCCGCAGTAGCATTTCTCTGCGAACTCTGCGGGGTCTCTGCGTTCTCTGCGGTTAAAAGCTTTTTATAGGATCGATACCAAAAGAATGCAGCTTCGACAGTTGATGCGTAATACGTGGATCAAATGCATACTTGCGATAGTTTGCACGCTGCCGACCTCCGCCCTGGCTCAGGGACGCATTGATTGCAGTGCTTTCAATAGCCACATCCTGAACCGCGCTGTCCGTTATTGCGTGATGCTGCCGTCAAATTACGAAACCGAAACCAAAGCACAATATCCCGTGCTGTATTTTTTGCACGGACTGGGCGAGAACGAGCAGACTCTGCTGCAAAGCGGCGGTTGGGGCTTGATTGAGGACCTGAGGCGCGATCACAAGATCGGTGAATTCCTTATGGTTGCTCCTGAAGGCCGCGGCAGTTTTTTTATTAATTCGGCAGACGGGCATGGCCGCTACAGCGATTTTTTTCTCGCTGAGTTTTTGCCGTTCATCGAAACCAGGTATCGCGTCATTCGGGAACGCAAATCTCGCGGTATAACCGGACTTTCGATGGGCGGTTACGGGGCGCTGCGCTTTGCGTTTGCGTATCCCGAACTTTTCGGATCAGTCAGCGCCCAGAGCCCGGCGCTAATGACGGAATCGCCGCGCGAACTGGATGACGACCTGCGCGATGCCGGGCCGTTGTCCAGGTTGCTGGGCAGCGTATTCGGCGATCCGATCAACGTCGCGCACTGGAACCAGAACAATCCTTTCCTCCTGGCGCGCAAGAACCGGGCACAGATAAGAACTCAGGCGATCTACATTAATTGCGGACAACAGGATGAATACGGATTCGCCGACTCAGCCGAGCAAATGCACAAACAATTGCTCGCCGAAAAGATTCCGCACGAGTTCCACCTTTATCCCGGAGGCCACAATGCGGAATATTTTCTATCTCATCTGGGCGAAACCATCGAATTTCATTGGCACGCTTTTCCCGAGAGCCGCCAAAAGCGGTAAGATGTTGCAGGTTTTTCAGGTTGACACATGCGCAAAGCAGTTCTGCATCTGAAGAAATCCGACCCGTTCATGCGCGCCATTATTGAGCGGGTTGGGCCATTCCGCATGGAATTCGGCGAGCCGACGTTTCACAGTCTGGCGGAAGCGATCGTTTATCAGCAACTCAATGGCAAGGCGGCGGTGACAATCTTCAACAGATTTACCGCACTAGCGGGAGATCCCGTCACCCCGAAGGGAATTCTGAAACTCACCGCCGAACAGCTGCGCGGCGTCGGACTTTCCAAACAAAAATCATCTTACCTTTTTGATATGGCGGAACGCGCGCAACGGGGTGAACTGGATTTTTCTAAGCTTGATGGCATGACCGATGACGAGGTCATCGCGCATCTTACGCAGGTGAAGGGCGTAGGGGTGTGGACGGCCCACATGTTTCTAATGTTCACGCTAAAGCGCGCAAACATTTTGCCCACTGGAGATTTCGGCATCCGCATGGCGATGCATAAGCATTATCTGGATCGAGCAGCGAAACGAAAGAACGGCGCCAGTCCCGCAAAAAACAAAAAAAGCGGCGATAAAGCGCCGAAAATTAAGATTACGCTTCCCACCCCCGAGCAAATGGAAAAAATCGCCAAGCGTTGGGAGCCCTACCGCAGCATCGCCTGTTGGTATTTGTGGAGAAGTCTGGACACGAAGACGATTGGCTGACCAATGACTACGGCTCCTGAACAAAAAATCCGCGTACTGGTGGCAAAGCCCGGCCTCGATGGCCATGACCGCGGCGCTAAAGTAATTGCGCGCGCGCTACGCGACGCGGGCATGGAAGTGATCTACACTGGCCTGCGGCAGACTCCCGAAATGATCGTGAATGCGGCGTTGCAGGAAGACGTACACGTGATCGGCCTGTCGATTCTTTCTGGAGCGCACAATGCCATCGTTCCGCGGGTAATGGACCTGCTAAAGCGAAACAAGATGGACGATGTTCTAGTCGTCGTCGGCGGAATCATTCCCGATCAGGATGTGGACGCGCTAAAAAAAATCGGAGTCGCCGCCATCTTCCAGCCTGGGACTTCTATGGATGAGATCGTCAAGTTCATCCGCGCTAACGTTCGCGAACACGGCGTGACTACTGGTAATTGACTTTCTTCCAATTACTTTCTGTGAACCCAAAAGGCTGCTCTGAAACAGCGGCGTTGCAGCAGGCTTTCTCGCCAGAGCAAGCAGTGCCTCGGCGTGAGCGCGTTCCGACTTGCTGAGCGTCGAGTCTAGCGCAACGCTTTTGAGCGCTGGGGTTACGGCCTGCAGTTCTCGCAGTTGGTGGCGCTCTGCGCTGGTCTGCATGCGAACCAACTCGGGCTCAAGACCAGCCCGATCATGTTGATGAAAATATCCTACCCTGCGGGCAAATTCGAATGTGGCGGAAATTTCTTCGAAAACCGAAGTCAGTTCCTGGATCTGAGAATTCGTTGAATCAGTGTAGGTGATGTGGTTGTTGAATGTGATGTCGTGGTAAGCGAGGGTGCGCACCGGACTGATTTGTGGCGAACCCAGCGAAACGGGGAAATCACCATCCAACAGATTCAACTCGCGAACCACATTGAACGCGATCCGCCGGGTTGCGTCGCTGGTTTGGAACTCGACGGTGTAAGGGACGCCACTGCGTTCAACTGAGTCTTGCGTAGACTGATAGGTTGCCGCGCCGGTGGCGTCGACGGCAATGGAATATAAGGGCGGGTTGGCGCTCCAGAAGGCAGAGCTGAAAATTACGGTCGGAAAGCGGCGGCCATTGCGGGTTTGCAACTGCGGATTTTGCGCAAACAAGCTGCATGAGCCAGCGACCAGAGCCGCAAACACGAGTGCAGTGCGAATTAATCTTCCTGATCTCATCATAGGGGCTGTCGCAGCATACCATTATCTAGCTAATTTGCTAGATGGCCTGACTTCTTTCCCGGTTGGCCGATTCGCTCGCGCAGCCTCGTGCCCGAAGCAGGTTTTCTGCATCCAAAGATGTGCTCGCGAGGAGAGCGCGCCATGGACCCAAAAATCACTCAGGAAATACTGGACGATCTGATCCCCTCCCTTGAAAGCCTGGAAACCAGGAGCACGGCGGTGCTCGAATTTCTGAAAACTGAGGGGATTGCCAGCAACGAGAAACTCGCACCTTACTTTGAGAAGGCGGCGACTGCCAGCAACGTACGCTGGCTGGGGGTCCGTGTGCGAATTGAGCGCCTGCTCTCAGCGGCAGAGAAAGAATCCGCTGACAAGAAAGCTGACGAGGATAAGAAATCTGCTGATAGCGGCAGCCCAAGCGATCAGGTCGAGAGGAAAGCGCAAAAAGCGGAGAAAGCACCGGCGAAGGTCAGCGCAGCTGAAGCTGAGCCCGAAGAGAAATCGAATTCCAGCGAGCCTCGGCATTCCGAGGACAATGGCACCAAGAGCAAAGAGAAAGACAAAGAAGAGAGTTCGCCGCGAGAGCAGGCGGCAAAAGTTGCAAATACTCCTGCGAACAATGCCGGCAAAGGTGACCAGGGCGGCGACAGCCAATTAGCTCCGGCGGAAAATCCCAAGTCGCAAAAAGCGGCCTGAGGTGCTTCGACCGGCCTCGCAATTCAGCCAGTTTAAAGGAATTGAAATGACACTAACGATTACGCTTCGAACACCATCGCCTCGTCCCACGCCGGGCCCTATGCCAGACCCCGAGCCAGGGCCTGGTTCAGACCCGGATATTTTTCCTCCGGTGAAACCTCCGAATCCTACCCCGGAACCGGATACCTTTCCCGGCCCGATGCAACCTGACCCGATGCCGATGTAATTGCTGTTGCTGTGACATTCGATCCGGGCAGCGCGGCGCGTTTAGGACTGAGCTACGGCTTCATCGCGAGCTGCCATCAGGAGTTGCTCGAGTTCCCCAACTCCTTGTCGGCTGCGCGAGGAAACCTTCAGAATGGGCATGCCGGGGCGCACTCCGTGAATATTTCGGACCAGCAAA
>DATATW010000066.1:0-2922 GCA_036268595.1 Terriglobales bacterium | reverse complement strand
CAGGAGATCGTCGAGCGCATCAGGGCGCGCGGCGCGGTGCACCGCACCTTTGTAGGATTTGAAGTGGAAGGCCCTGCTCCTGCCGCAGGAACCAAGATTCAAAGCGAAGGCAAGGAAGTGGGCGAGGTCACCAGCATTGCGGCAGAGCCGCTGAAGGGGAAGCGCCTGGCGCTGGGATATCTGCGAAGAGAGTTTCTGGCCGGAACAAAACTTTTGACAGCGGGCGAGGCCGAAATCAGGCCAATTACGCTGCCGTTTTCTATTTAATTCAAGAAAGCAGTGTCGGATAAGAGTATCCGACTCACGAGCATAATTATGGCAGAGAGAAAACAAGAAAGCTTTACCGTAACCGATCGACGCCTTTTCACATCTGACGGCGAGTTGCGCAAAGATACGCCGGAAGAGCGAGAACAGTCAGTTCCGTCGCAGCCGCAACCGGCAACGCATGCCACTGAGCCCGTCCGCAGCGCGGGTCCGGAGAACCCGGAGCCGCCCAGCCCCAGTGACGCAGAACAGCACGAGCAGGCGCAGGCTTACCAGAAGTCGTCGGCGGAAATGGATCGTCAAGCCGAAGCCAGCGGGATTTCCACCAAGGACATGGAAATCACCTTCGAACGGTTCCTGGCATCGCTCTATATGACTGGAATGATGCAGCTAGGACTTATGCATGAGCAAGGCATGGGACCCCAGGTGGACTTGATGGGCGCGCGCCAGACCATCGACACGCTATCTTTGATTCGCGACAAAACCAAGAATAACCTCAGCAGCAAGGAAGAGAATTTCCTGCAGAACGCGCTTTATGAAATGCGAATGGCCTATGTGGAAGTGACCAATGCCATTGCGAAAAGCGCGCACCAGGCGCCAGTCGCAAAATGAAGGCTACGCTGACCGTGCTGGGCAGCGGCACATCGATGGGCGTGCCCACCATCGGGTGCGATTGCGCTGTCTGCCACTCTTCCGATCCGAAAGATAAACGCACCCGTCCCTCGGTATTGATCGAATACGGCGGGCGGTCTGTGATCATCGACACCACGCCCGACTTTCGCGAGCAGGCGATTCGCGAAAATATCCGCTCCCTGGACGCGGTGCTTTACACTCACACTCACGCCGACCACCTGCTGGGAATCGACGATCTGCGTCCCCTAAGCTTTCTGCACAAGCCTAATCGTCTGCCGCTTTACGCCCATCCCGGTGCGGCCGAATTTATTCGCAACATGTTCAGCTACATCTTTAACGCCAATTACAAATTCGGCGGATTGCCACGGGTAGAGCTGAAGCCGATCACCGGAGTGGTGGAATTGTTCGGGGCTAAATTCGAGCCCATCGTGCTGATCCACGGTGAAGCAGAAATTTACGGATTTCGTTTTGGATCGGCGGCTTACCTGACGGATCACAGCGAAATTCCCGAAAGCTCGCTGGCCAAGCTGCAAGGTCTGGATGTGCTCTTCCTGGATGCGCTGCGCTACGAGCCCCATCCTACGCATTCCACGGTTGAGAATTCGTTGCAGACGGTAGAACGACTCAAACCGCGGCGTGCATTTTTCACTCACATCTGTCACGACTTGCCCCACGAGAAGACCAATGCCAGTTTGCCTGACAATGTGAAACTTTCTTATGACGGGATGAAGCTGGAATTTGAGATTTAAGTAGGGAAAGCTTTTAACCGCAGAGTTCGCGGAGAACAACTGCAGAGAACGCAGAGGAACATTGCACATATTTCGCAAACTCCAAGACATTCCGGCTGACTTCGGCCCATCGCTGGTCAGCGTGGGGAATTTCGACGGAGTGCACCGGGCGCATGTGCGAGTACTCGATGAAATTGTCGCTCGAGCCAGGCAGAGACATGCCCGATCAGTTGCGGTGACCTTCGATCCTCATCCCATCCGCATCCTGCGGCCGGATGCGGCTCTCAAGCTTTTGAGCCCCACCCGCGAAAAAATTCGCCTGCTTGAGAACACAGGAGTCGACGCCGTTGCTCTAATTCCCTTCACCCGCGATCTCTCGCTGATGGGCCCTCGCGAGTTTGTAAAACTGATCCTTTGCGACCGGCTGCATGCCCTCGAGGTCCATGAAGGTTATAACTTTCGCTTCGGTCATAAGGCCGCGGGAGACGTCACTCTGCTCACCGAACTGGGCGCGGAGTGTGGTTTCGAGGTAATCAAATACCCCGAGATGTGCCTGCGCGGAGAATCAGTTTCGAGCACGCGAATCCGTGAACTGATTCAGGCGGGCGATGTTCATCGGGCGCGATCCTTGCTGGGACGGCCGTTCGCTATTCAATCCACAGTCGGCCAGGGACGCGGTTACGGCACTAAATACACGGTTCCAACCATCAACTTGAATGCTTATGAGGAATTGATTCCGCGCGACGGCGTCTACATCACGCAAACCCGCGTGGGCGAGGAGTGTTTCGATTCGGTCACCAATGTCGGGAATCGCCCAACATTCGGCAGCGATTCGTTCGCCATCGAAAGCCACCTTTTGGAATTCCATCCGATGGATATCACGCCGGAAACAGAGATTGAAATCACGTTTCTGTCGCGAATTCGAGACGAAATAAAATTCGGTTCAGTCGAGAAACTGCGAGAGCAAATTCAGCGGGACATTGCGAAAGCTCGCCGTTACTTCAGTCTGATGCGGCGGACGACGCTGGCTGCAGATTTGTAAAAATCTTAATGAGGCAGGTACCCATCTTCCATGGGAACTTTGCCATCCACCCGGACGATGTTGACGTGATCGTTGACCGAGCGCACATCCACCAGACCTACCGCTCCCGGCGTGGCTTCAACATAACTCAAGGCATCCTCGTCGGAGTCGACCAGTTTCAACGAGTCTTTATGTTCGGCGATCCAGTTCTGCCATTGCTGCGCAGACATTTTGTTCAAGCGCTGAAGAGTAATGGTTTCGCCGTGGGATTCGCGG
>DATATW010000065.1:0-35346 GCA_036268595.1 Terriglobales bacterium | reverse complement strand
TCTCGGCGGCCGACGTCGTCGATGAGCGGCACCGCGTCTTCGAGTTCCTCGAGCACAGGATTCTCAACCATCTCGGCAGTGATCATGTCCTTGAGCTCAAGCTTGTTGAGCGCAAGCACACTGACCATCTGCACGAGGCCGGGTGTGAGAATCTGCCTCTGCGAGACTTTTAAATGTAGCCTTGGCTGGAGTAATACCATGTTTCAACGTTTCAAATGTTTCAAAGTTTCAACGCCACTGATCGCAGCAGGTTTCGGAAACTCTGAAACCTTCGAAACCTTGAAACTTAGTTTCATTAAACCAACGAAAAACTCTCTCCTAAATAAACTCTTCGCACTTCCGGATCGCTTCCCAACTCCTCCGGCGACCCGTGACGGAATATCTTGCCGTCATTGATGATGTAAGCCCGGTCGGTCACCGAAAGCGTCTCGCGTACATTGTGGTCCGTAATCAGAACGCCAATCCCAGCAGACTTCATATTGCTGATGATTTTCTGAAGGTCGAGTACGGCAATGGGATCGATTCCCGAAAAAGGCTCATCCAGCAGGATGAACTTCGGCTTAATCGAAAGCGCCCTTGCTATCTCAACCCTACGCCGCTCTCCGCCAGAAAGAGCGTAACCACGGTTCAGTCTTATATGTTCCAACCCGAGCTGGTCGATCAGCTGTTCCATGGTTTCCCGGCGTTCATGCCAGGAAACCGGCTGGGCTTCCAGCACAGCCAGGATGTTCTCCTCGACCGTAAGCTTCCGGAAAACCGAGGCTTCCTGGGGGAGATAACTGATCCCGAACTGCCGCGCCCTTCGATACATGGGCTCGTCGGTGATCTCTTCCTCATCTATGAGGATCCGGCCTGTGTCTGGGGGTATCAGGCCGACAATCATGTAAAAGCTAGTCGTCTTGCCAGCGCCGTTAGGCCCAAGTAAACCAACAACTTCGCCCTGTCGAACGCTAAGGCTGACCCCGTTTACAACCCGGCGGCCACGATAGGACTTGCAGATCTCGTCGGCGGCCAGGGTTTGCATTTACCGTACCACTCGAGTGTTTGTAACGGCAGGCAAACTGCTACTGCCATCAACGATGACCCTATCATCGCGTCTAAACAAAGTCAACGAAACCCCGGTAATCTTGCCTCGTTCGGCATCAAAAATGCTAGGCGGACCTCCAGTCAAGATAAACTTATCGTCTTCAGATAGATAGGTGAGTTTATCCCCCGTGCCCCGACGGCCGGGTTGAGTAATAACCACCGCCCCAGAAGCAATAATTTTCTCGACTTTTGCGGGAGTTTCAATCGCCGCCTGCTGCATCGAGGGCGCGGGTGAGCTGATCGCCGACGACGCGGTTTTTGAAGCAGAGTTGCCGGTTGCAGGAGCGAAGAACACGTCCATCTGGTTGGAAGTCACCTTATAGTCCGGGTCGCGTGCGATGACGTCGCCCTCGTAATGGGCCTGCCGGTCAGCGTCGCGATAAGTCAGGTGGTCCGAAGTCACGTGGACCGCCGTCGATTTGCCGCTCTTATCGGTTGAGGTGAGCGAGGTCGAGACTTTCTGTTCCGAGTTCGAATCGGCGTCAACGATCCGTTGATCCTTTTGAAACTGGATAGTCGGGGCCTCAACCATGTTCGCGTCCTGCCACAGGCGGGCATTGCCTTTGTAAATCGCAGTCGATAGCGAATTGTGTGCCGTCATGGTCTCCGCGGTCACATGAATCGGATCAGAGGAAGCCAGAAGAGCGCCATCGGGTTGAGATTTAAGATCGCTGTACGTGGTCTTGACCCCGCCCTCGGCAAAGCCGTCACCGGTAGCGCGATTCAGACGCACAATGCGCGCTGTGGTTGCCATGCCGGTATCCAGGACTCGGGGAGCGCCGGTGAGCAGCAGGATCTGGTCAGCGGGCGTGTAGCGCGCCCGCTCCGCAAATGCCTGCTCAGTTCCAGCTCGATAAGTGAAGTGGCCGGTTTGCACGAGCGTCTCAATTCCCGTCCCCGGCCGAAAATACGCGTCGATGCTGTCGCTGGTGCTCACCCGATCCGGTTGCCGAACATTATTTCGCGAGGGTTCAGTCGCAACCACCCGCGCATGCTGGTCCCCATGAACCTGCGAAATTTGACCCTGCGAATCGAATCGCGCGAGGAACTTATCGGCGGTAATTTTGGTTCTTGCTCCCGATTTTCCGTCCGGAGGCGATATGGTGATCTCAGGGGGGCCCGAAGTGGAAGCCCGGGTCAACCGGTTCCCATCCGCGACGAACATATCGATCACTGGTGCGGCGACGGCCACATCCTGCTGGTTCGAGGCGGAAAGTTGATGCTGCAATAATTTGACCTGCTGTTCGGCATGGATCTGAGTAAGAACATTTCGTCCTTTGAAACTGAGTATGGCCTTTTGCGCGCTGCTTTCGGTCGGCTGAGGGCCATCGGTTCTAAACCGCACGTCGCCGGAGAAGACCGCCGACTTGAATTGATTCTGCGGACGCATCGCCAACTCTAATTTCTGGGAAGTCACGTGAGAAATCGTCGCCCCGGATTTCGCGTCCGCATTTGTCTGCACACGCCGGTTCTTCGATGTTTGCGAGGCCAGTGAGTCTATGGCCACATTGCCCACCGCGACGGCGTGATCCAGTGAGTTGTCATCCCGCAGAAACAAAGTTGCTTCGTCGGCATGACCCTGCTGCCCGCCCGAATCCGCATCCGGCTGTTGCAACACGATTTCCCTTGGACTTTTGCCCAGAACAGCGTGCTGTGCGCGAATCTTGATCGGAGTAGACCCATTCACCGTCATGCGCACCTGTGACTGCAAGGTGAGTAGGTTATCTTTCGCCGAATATCTGGCGCCCACGCCCGAACCGTTCAATCCCGTGACATAGAAATCGACCAGCGAGGGCGTCCACGCATCACCGGTCTTCTGGTTGAAAACCAGGTTCGTGGTTTTAACGTGAATGGGATTTTTGAGCTCCTTCGGGGCAGTCTGGTCTGGGCTGGTTGTACCTTGCGGATTTGCCTGCAAGTCGATCGATACTTCGCCTTTGCCGGTAACGTCGCCGGATTTTTGATTGTATTCAAAGGTCTTGCCATAAACCTGGTCAAAGCGCGACGAATCGCGGCCGTAAATTGTGATGGTGACGTCATGGAGCTCGGCAAGCCCACCCTGCTTGAACTGCACGGCTTTACTGGCTTGTAGTTTGAACAGGGTCCGGCCCTGATCGGATTTCGAAATAGTGAAACCCTGGGCGCTTTGCTGGATCTCGATACCCAGCTTCCCCGGCACTTCCTTTAGCGCATTCTGCACATTGTGCCGGGCGTGGAAATAGACCAGAAACACAATAAGGCAGACCACAGCAGTGGCAGCGGCAAACCAGCGGCGTAGATGGAGTATGGACAGGTCCACTACTCCAGTTTAGTTCAATGTTCACCGGCGTAGAGGCACCCAAAGGGCCGGGACTCGCGCAGATACCCCACGTTTTCTAGTATGCTGTCGTTTCTACCGCATGAAGCAATTTCGTGGGCAGGCAGTCTCCTGGGCGATCAAGGACGGAGTCATTGAACTCGCGTTGCAGCGGGAGCCATGCAACGAGATCGGCTCCCTGTGCCTGTCCGAAATGGAGCAGTTCACATCTGCCCTGCCGGAGTTGGAGCAGAACGCGCATGCGCTGATCCTTCACAGCAACATGGCTTGCGGATTCTGTGCCGGCGCCGATCTGCGAGAACTGTATAAACGCTCCCAGGAATTGGAAAAGAAAGACGCGATTGCTGGAGTGCGGGATTTTCTCGAGCGCATTCACCATGTGATGAATACGCTCGACGCATCGCCGCTGCCAACTATTGCGGCCGTGCACGGAATTGTTTTCGGCGGCGGACTGGAGCTGGCGCTGACTTGTGACCTGATCATCGCCGACAAGACTGCGCGCTTTTGTTTCCCGGAACTGCGGCTGGGGCTGATTCCAGGCTTTGGCGGAATTCCGCGATTAAAGCGGGACCTCGGGAACGCAGTCGTCCGCGATCTGCTGCTGACCGGACGAAGCTTCAACGCCAGCAAAGCTCAGCAGAGCGGACTGGTAAGTCAGGTGGTAGGCGAAGGCGAGGCGTTGCGGGTGGCGCGCGCAACCGCCGCGCAAACAGGCAAGTTTGACCGCACTACCGTGACCGCAGCCAAGAACTTTATGAAGCCCATACCTTACGATGATTTGCGGCGGGAGATTGAAGTATTTTGTGAACTGTTCGCACAGCCTGCCGTCGCAGCCGGGCTCAAGAAATTTGTTGAGAGTACCAATGCTCAACCTTACCTTCCGTGAAGGAGATCTCAGTGCAGACGCAACAGCAAACGCTGGATGAAGTTTTGGATTTGGCAGCCGCTCAGTTCAAAGTACCGAGAGAAAGCCTGTCTGCGGATGATGACTTCTTCAAGAAACTTGGTATCGACAGCCTGCAGGCGCTCAGTTTGCTCACCCGCCTGGAACAGCATTTCAACATAGAATTGCCGGATTATGAAATGGAGGGGGTCTCAGATTTCAAGACCTTAGCGGAGCGGATCCAATCCAGGCTTTAAGGACCGCAGTCATCACCGGGACAACATTAGCGCTGAAATAAACCTTCATGCTCGATCTGGATCAATACCAATCTCTCGGCGCGGCCCTCAGCGATGCCCTGGATCGCTGGCCGAATGAGACGTGCCTGATTGAAGCCGACCGCGAGCGGGAGCGCACCCGCCTCACCTATTCCGATTTCAAATTGCTGGCATCGCCGCTGGCCCGCGCTTTGCAAGATGCGGAACTCAATCCCGGAGATCGTGCCGCCATCATCATGACCAATCAGTCGAAATGGCTGATCTCGGCATATGCCATCCTGCAGAGTGGCGGCGTGCTGGTACCGCTTGATTACAAACTGACCGCGGCAGAACATCTGCAATTGTTAGCGCATTCAAAGGCGCAATTCACGGTGATTGAATATCACCTATGGCGCGCCATAACCCTGGAGCCGGAGTTCAATGATCATAAGCTGAGGATTGTTTTGGTGACCGAGGCCCCGCCCAGCGCGGATTTGCGTGGCGGATACCGGTGGGAAGAATTCCGCCGCAAGGGTGAGCCGACGCTGATCGCACGCAAGCGTGATGACCCCGCCTGCATCGTTTATTCCTCGGGAACCGGCGGCCGTCCCAAAGGATGCGTGCTCACCCATGAAAATTATCTAGAGCAGTGCAAGTCGCTGACCGCTTGGTACCCGTTCTGGCCGGGAGTCCGCTACCTGAGCATTCTTCCTACTAATCATGCCATTGATTTTATGGTGGGATTTATCGGACCGTTTGTATGCGGCGCCTGCGTGGTGCATCTTCGTACCCTGAGGCCTGAATTTGTTCGCGACGCATTTGTCCGGTATCGCATTACTTACGTGAGCCTGGTTCCCATGGTGCTCAAGAACCTGGAACGCGGGATCAGATCAAATTTCGAAGGGCTGCCATCATTCAAGCGGTTCATGCTGAGCCTGATGATCTCGATTAATAAGGCACTAACCAAGAAACGGCCTAATGTTGAATTGAGCCGCAAACTTCTGAAACAGGTGCATCAGGTTTTTGGCGGCCAACTACTCGCCATGTTTACCGGCGGCGCGTTCATCGATCCGCAGACCTTGCAATTTTTCTACGAGATCGGGATTCCGGTGGCGAACGGATACGGCCTTACCGAAGCCTGCACCGTACTTACGCTGAATGATCTGAAGCCCTTTCGCGCCGACACTGTCGGCAAGCCGCTGCCCGGCGTCGATCTTCGCATTCTGAACCCGGACGCGGTTGGAGTTGGCGAAGTGGCGGCCCACAGCAAAACCATCATGTCGCATTATCTCGATGATCCCGAACTCACGGCTCAGACTATTGTCGATGGCTGGTTGCTTACCGGAGATTTAGGGCGTCTGGAAGCATCTGGTCACCTGCAATTGTTGGGGCGCAAGAAGAACATGATCGTTACTGAAGGCGGCAAGAATATTTATCCCGAGGATATTGAATCGGCATTTGACGGGCTGGCGGTGAAAGAGTTTTGCGTGTTCGCGGCCAACTATATCTGGCCGCAAAAAGAACTGGGCGGAGAAATGCTGTTGCTGGCGCTGCGGCTCGAACAAAATCAGGAGTTCACCGATTCGCTGAAAGAAGAAATTGTTTCGCGGAACCGGAAATTGCCTGATTTCAAGCGCGTGACAGGCTACGTGTTCTGGAACAAAGATTTTCCCCGCACCGCTTCGTTAAAGATCAAACGTGACGACCTGGCGCAGGAAATTCGATCTTCATTGCCGCGCTCCTCGGTCAAAGAGCTTTGAGCGAAACAGATAAATATCTGGCGATCGTGAATCCGGCAGCCGGAGGTGGACGCTCGCGCCAGCTTCTTACGGCTGCGTTAGAGCGTTTGCGGGCCGCGAACATCGAAGTCGAGGTGCGTGAAACCTCTGCGCTCGGACATGCGATCGAAATTGCGCGTCAGGCTTGGTCGGAAGGATACCGGAAATTCATCTCTGTCGGCGGCGATGGCACTTCGTATGAAATTGTTAACGGCTTATTTCCTCTCGCTGACGGCGCGCAACCTCCGACCTTAGGCTTCCTGCCTTTGGGGACGGGGAATTCTTTTCTGCGCGATTTCAGCGATCAAGGCGTGGAATACGCGATAGAGTCGTTGATCGCCGGACGTGCGCGAAAATGCGACGTGCTCCGTCTGCGACACAAGCAAGGCGTCCTGCACTACATCAATCTTCTCAGCGTGGGGTTCACTGCGGATGTCGCGACCTTGCGCTCTCGCGGTTTCAGCGGCTGGGGCGAGGCGGGGTATCAGACTTCCATTTTTATTTGTCTTGCGCGTTTTCGCCGTCGTCCGTTTCCCTTGAGCGTGGATGGCAAGGGGAATGTCGACCGGCGTCCCTGTCTTTTCCTCACCTTTAATAACAGCAAATTCACCGGGGGCACGATGATGATCGCGCCGGATGCCTCGACGAATGACGGGTTGATCGAGTACGTCCGCTGGGGGCCGATTGGACGCGTCGGGTTGATCCGCAATTTGCCCAAGCTCTACGACGGAACTCACACCGGACATCCGTTAGCGGAGGTGCGTAAAGTTCGCAGGGTAGATTTTCATTTGGATGAACCTGTCGACGTGATGGTTGACGGTGAGGTTGTCACCCTGCATTGCGAAAGTCTCGACGTGTTGCCTTCAGCACTTAACGTCGTGGTATAAGGATTTCAAATGCCCAAGTCGAATGGACATCAGACACCTGCGAAACCGGCGCCGAGGTTCGAATGGCTGGTGATCGCGCTGGCTCTGGTCATTGTCGCCTGGGTCGTCTATTACTTCGCTTATTATCGCAAGCCGGTCAGCACGCTTGACGGTTTTGCAAAGTGTTTAAACAAGTCGGGCGCGAAGATGTACGGCGCCTGGTGGTGCCCGCACTGCGCCGAGCAGAAGGAACTTTTCGGCTACGCATTTCAATACGTGAACTACGTGGAGTGCAGCGCGCCGAAACAACGCACGGAAAACGAGACCTGCAAAAACGCCGGTATCAAGAACTTCCCTACCTGGCAATTTTCTGACGGGGCGCGGGTTGAGGGCACGCTGCACCTACAGGCGCTGAGCGAAAAAACCGGATGCAAACTGCCGTGAGCGAACCGCGACAAGATCCGCAGGCTGCATCGGAACAGACTCAACCTCATCTGATGACCGCAATCGCGCTGATTGCAGTTGCCGGCATGGCGATTTCTTGTGTCTCGCTTTATGAGCACTTCGCTACTTCGACAACTTCATTCTGCAATTTCAGCGAATCGTTCAACTGCGACCTGGTAAACCGCAGCACCTATTCAACCGTGTTCGGGACGCCGGTGGCGCTCATCGGGGCCGTCGGTTATTCGCTGATCGTGATACTGGCGACGGCTTACCGCTCCCACCGTCAAACGCCACTGATCCTGTTGATTGTTTCCTCGCTTGGACTGGGTTTCGCGCTGTACCTGGCCTACGTCGAAAAATTCGTTTTGGGTGCGTGGTGCCTTCTGTGCCTGACATCACTGAGCTTGATTTTCGGCGAAGCAGTACTGAGCGCGGTAGCGACCATGAGAATCAGGAACTCGCGCCACCCCTAATCGTCCGCTGCCAGTTCCAACCGCGCATGGCCGCTCAGCTGCAATCTTTCAGGATTCGATTGCTTACGCTTGATAGTAGTAATCGCGATCACGCTGATTACAATCAGCGCCGTCCCTGCAATCGTTCTTCTCCCCATCACTTCCCCGCCCAACGTCGCTCCCAAGATCACTGCCACCACCGGGTTGACGTAAGCATAGGTTCCAACCCTGGTTGGAGACTCATAGTGCAGCAGCCACACGTAAGCGGTGTATCCGATGATCGAGCCCGCGATGATGAGATATACCAGCGATAACCATGCCGATGCAGAAATGTTCTGCGCGCGAAAATGGGTGAATTCGCCGGTCACCGCGGCGAGCACCAGCAACTGGATTCCCCCGGAGAGCATTTGCGCGGCCGCACTCATTGGCTTCGATGCCGGCAGCGTCAACCGCTGGGTGACGATGGTTCCAATTGACCAGCCGCAGCACGAAACCAGCAGCGCGATTACACCCCCACGGTTGATAGAGGCCTCGCCGCTTGACGCCCACGGATTCGTAAGCACAACCACTCCGATGATTCCCACCGCTAATCCCGAAGCCAGACGCAAGCTGAGCCGCTGGGTGCGCAGAAATATGATCTCGAGCAGGGTGATACAAACCGGAATCATAGCCAGGATCACGGCGGCAATCCCGGATGGAACGCGTTGCTCCGCCCAGAACAGGCAGGCGTAGTCGATGAGAAACATCAGAGTGCCCAGCACCGTGGCGTCGCGCCATTCACGCAAGGTTGGCGAAGGCGTTCCGGTCCCGCGCATCCATGCCCACATGGCAAGGCCGGCGACAGTGAAGCGAAGTCCCGCCATCAGGAATGGAGGAATCTCGCGCACCCCGATACGAATGGCAAGATACGTGGATCCCCAGACCAGATAAATGATGGCAAACGCCAGCAGAAGTTTCCAGGTTGCGGGGCGGACGGTGGAAGTCACACGTCAAAGATGCCGTAGGGGATGGATTCGATTCGAAGCGATTAGTTCGCGGTTTGAACTTCCATGGTCTCGTCGATCCACACCTGACTTGGAGAGCCGGGACCGGATCGCGTGGCGGTCACGCGGAAACCACTCGCAGTAGTTTGGACGTCGTAAGAAAACGGAGGACGGTCGCCCTTCTGCGGCATGTAGTGGCCGGTCACCAGGTCGTCAAGCGAACCGTAGTGGCCTTCAGTGGCGTTGAAAACACGCTCAGCATTGGCAATGCCGAGCAGGTCGCCTTTGACGCCGGTCATCACTTCAGCGGCCTGAACTGTAGTTCCGCCGCCAACCGAGGCAATGCTCTGCGCCTGCTTGGTGTAGAGATAAAACACCAGGCCAGCCGAAATCAGCACGCCGACAAATCCGAGAATGCGTCCCATAGAACTTCCTGGAATCTATATTCCATCGTGGGACAGATCAGCCCGCAAGTAACCAGAGTGCAGGAACCCAAGATTACGTCGGGTGAAAATCGACGCACTATGCGGTGCTGCTCTGCTTGACGGCGTACATTTCTTCGATTTCCGGCTGGTAACGTTGCGCGATCAGGTCGCGCTTGAGCTTGCCATTGGCGGTCAGCAGGCCATCTTCAATGGTGAATGGCTCTTTTACGATGTGGAATGCCCGGATTTGTTTGTAATGCGGCAGCGTGGAATTGACCGCGTCGAGAGCAGACTGAATCTGCTGATCGCTGACGTCGCCAGTGACTAGCAAAGTGAGATAGCTGCGGCCATTGCCGATCACCACCGCGAATTGCGCGGCTGGGAGCTGGGCAACAATTTCATCTTCGATCGGTTCGGGCGCAATGTTATGGCCTGAATTTAGGATGATAAGGTTTTTAATGCGGCCCACGATTTTCCAATTTCCTGCCGCGTTTACTTCTCCCTGATCGCCGGTATGAAACCAGCCGTCGCGCAATACTTTCGCAGTTTCATCAGGACGGTTCCAGTATCCGACAAAAATGTTGGGACCACGCACCACAATCTCGTTGTTTTCCGCCACTTTCATCTCAATGCCGCTGATGGCAGGACCCACGCGGCCGGGCTCAACATGGTGCGGATCGTCCAGCGTGCAGATGGCGGTGGTTTCCGTGAGGCCATACACCTGCAGCACCGGGATGCCGAGCATCACGAAGAAGAGCTGAGTTTCAACGCTCAGCGGTGCGGAGCCACAGATGAGCGCCTTCAGATTCGGGCCGATCATTTTCTTGCGGATGGTAGGAAACACTCCGGAATTTGCCAGCGCCAGCCAGATCGAATCCGACAACTTTTTGCGGCCTTCCTGCTTGCGCATGTAGGCGGCTTTGGCATTCATATAAACGGTGCGCACCACCCCTCCGGTTTTCCAAAGCTGCTCGTCGACCGCCTTGCGAACCCGTTCGAGCAGCGCCGGGACATTTACAAAATAATCGGGCGCCACCGTGCGCAACTCGCCCGCGAGCTTGGTGAGATCGGTATTCATGAAAACCGAACTGCCGCGCAACAGGCTGCTGAGAGTGGTGATCCAGGCAGCGGCAAAATTCAGCGGCGCCCATTGATAAACCTTGTCCTGGCGATGGCGCTCCTGCCCCGGGCGGTTCTTCATCAGAATATCGAGTTGGCCGGAGGTGCATTGCAGAATATGGCCGACATTGCCGGCGGTGAGCATCACCCCTTTGGCTTCGCCTGATGTGCCCGAGGTGTAAATGATCGCGACAACGTCGGAATCCTGCACCTCAGGCTTGGCTACCGATGAAGCGGTTGGCAGGAAGATTTCGTCGAACAGCGCTTGCGGTGGGGCTGCTGGCCAGTTTTGGAGGATTGAATCCCGCAGAGCCTGGTCGCCGCAACAAATCAGAGAGGGCGAGCAATCCTTCATCATCGCAACCAACTCTGCAGGCGCCTGGCGTGAATAAAGCGGCACCACGATCAGGCCCTCAGCCATGATGGCGAGATCCATGGCGATCCAGCGAATGCCATTTGCCGCGAGCAAAGCGCAACGCTCGCCCTTTTTTAGCCCGTGCGACGCCAGAAAGGCACGGGCCTCGGCGATCATTCTGAGCAGCTCGCGGCCGGTTACCGGCACCGGGCCGGATTCGCGAAGCTCGGTTAGCAGGGTTTGATCGGCGGAAGATTCGAGACGCGCGAAAATTTGGTCGAGGAAGGACAAGTTGAGTTCTTTGGACGTTAACTATTTCACGCGGACATTTTGTTGTCCTGATACATGCCGGTCAAGCGGCGCAAACCCTCATCCAGCGGAGGCAAATAATCTTCCCATCCCCATTCGCCTTTGCGGGTAGGAAACTCAGGATAGCGGCGGCGCAATTCTTCTTCGAAGTAAACACCCATGCGCGCCATGGTCTTCAAATTCCTGACCACTGTTCGGCCGATTCCATCGGCGATTCTGTCCCCCTCGGTAGCGAGTTTTTCGAGCGCAGTGAGCAGCTTCGCTTCGAGATCAGGATCGTCGACATTCATCAGCAAATCTTCGTGGCCGCGTTCGTGCATCAGGTTCCGAATGCGCTCATCCATGGTTATGCCGGCTGACGGCACCAGCGCAGGCATAGAAGTCACGATACCGTGAAAGCGAGATGACGCCATGAGATGCCCGGCGCGAAGAATGCTCACCATCTGAAACATGTCGTAATTTTCGGAGCTGAAGACCGCCGCTCCGCCCAGCTTTTCCGCAACCCGGCGGCAGGCGCGGGTGTCCAGCTGCTCGGTCGCGCAGAGCGCGATGAAGATGCGATGCCGTTGGCGGAATCCATCCACCGCTTTTGCAATTGCCGTCAGGTAGCGCTCGAAGGCCTTTTCTACATCCGGCCCGTCCTTGTGAAAGTACATGGTGCGATAGTGGCTGTCTTTGTAAGCGCCTCGGGTCGCATGCGCGGCGTATTTCATCAGCGACGGCTTCACCGGCCACCAGAAGGGATTGATCGGGCACACGATCAGCACCGGCATCTGCCCGTCCCAACCGGCCTCGTGCAAAGCTTTGCGCCCGTACTCGGGTGGAAGCGGCTCGAATGTCCAAGCCGTATCGGTGCCAAGTTCCGTCGGCACGCCCAACTTGCGAAGTATGGTCCGCGATTCTTCATTGCGCGTGATGACCAGCGCATCTTTGCAATAGCGTGCACACATTTTCGCCACGGACGGGTCCATGTGGCCGGCTTCGGATCCATATCCGACTGCAAGTTTATTCTGCGCAGTCGCTGTGCCTAATGAGCCAATGATCATCGTCGTCAGCGCGTTGGCAAACTTGCTTTTGAAGGCCGAACCCTCGACCACAATCACGCCATGATGCTTGGGGATCTCGCGTGCCAGAAACGGCGGGAAGATGTCAGGCAGATGTACTTGATGAGCGCCTTCAAAATATCCACGGGTCAGGTCGAAGTTCTGGCTCATCACGCTGAACTCAACATTCTCCGCGCCGAGAATGTGGCGCAACTGACGAACCGTCTCTTGCGGGCGCACGTCAGAACCCGTGTTGCGCGTGCCATTGTACCCGGCCAGCAACAGCTTGAGTTTCTTACCCGGCTGCCAGCGTTCGCCTCTGCCCAGTATCCATGAGGCTTTTGCGCGTTCGATATTGCCGCTGACCCAGGCCTCGAGAACATAATCCATCATGCGGCGGAACCTCCTACCCTTGCCGGCCAAGGCTGGTACGGAAAGCTGAAATTCGCATCGCGGCTGAATTTTAAAAGAGGATAGCTGTATTGCGAGAACGGCACTGGCTTGCGGCCCAGCTCCAATGTGACCCGCGAATTATCGAACACAGTATTGAAAGTCAGATACGGCATGAAGACTTTCATCAGCGAAGCAATATGACCGATCGGGCTCTTGCGATGCGCAGCCAGATCGAGCGATGAGGTAAACGGCCCCTGTAGAAATGGCAGATAAATCGGGCCGCGCTTGTCCTGCGCCGCGGCCAGCGATTCAGTGATCTGACGGAAGGTCTGCGAATCGCGGCCGGAAGATAAATGATAAGTGTCGTATTGCGTGTGTTCCTTCACGTGCAAACTGGCAATCGCGTCTGCCACAAAATCCACGTTCACGATATCTACACGATCGCGGGCGCGCAATGGCAGTGCCGGCAATCCTGCGAGGAAAACAAAAGCCCGCACCATGTCGAACTGCGTGGTCTCCGCGCGGCGGCTGTCGCCAAGAACAATGCTGGGACGGAAAATTGTCTTGGGAGTGTCCGGCAGGAGCTCGCGAATCATGTGTTCGCTGAATTTTTTGGTGCGCGCGTAAGGGTCATAATCCGAGCGGTTCCAATCGATCGAAGTGTCCTCGGTTATGACTTCGTCCTGCCGCTTACCCGCGACCGCCACCGTACTTACATGGCTGAAGCGCCGCAACCCGTGATAGTGGTCCACCTGCATTCCCAGCTTGACGACCTCAAGCGTGCCCCGCAGGTTCACGTTCAAACAACTCTTTTCAGATTTCCGATTCAGCGACGCCGCGCAGTGAATTACCGAATCCGTGGTGTGGACAAGACGGTCGTAATCGTCGCGCGATAGGCTGAAGCGTTCGTCGGTCAGGTCACCGCGAAACACTCGCACCCGCGTCTGCAAGAGCTCGTAGAAAATCTTGAAATCAAAGTGCAGCTGCAGGGCGCGCCAGAGGCGGTCTTCGGCTTCATGCGGGTCGCGTGCGCGCACTAATACGTTGAGTGATGCGCCATGGTCATGCAGCAGGTTAGCGGCGATGTAGGCGCCGATGTAGCCGGTGGATCCGGTCAGGAATATCGCCACGTTGCTCCGTTGGTCCCTGTTCTTACGGTCTCGGTTGCCGCAGCATCTGCGGCCTGCAGGTTGCGCGCCGGACGTGCCTCCAGCGGGCGACCTTCAATCAAAGGATACGTCCACTTGCGCAGTGCGGGGATGTGGATATTGATCCAGTAATCCCACCAGTCAATCGAATTGGTGTCATAGCCGAAAAGCTGCTTTTCCTCCGGCACCAGCGCGTAAGAAAGCTTCTCCACATTCTCGGCTACGAAGTCATGTTCATTGAGCAGGATAAAAGGCTCAAACAACTCGATCAGTTTTTCAACCTTCTCCAGGTTGCGATCAGCCTTGGCGAGCGGCGTCTTTTTAAACGGAAATGGCGCAGCCACGCGTTGAATGGATTTGATAATCGCCCGTTGCGCCGGCGCCGACATGCGGTTGTAGCGCTCCTTGGAAACCGGAATCGCGTCAAAGCGCAGGCGCAGCCAGTATTCCATTCCTTCGAGCGCACGATAGTGTTTGCGGTGCGCCAGCGAAGTAAGCTCAATCGAGCGGCGCATATCGCAGGGATTGGTCACCGAGGTTGCGAGCTGATAAACGTGTTCGTGCCTGCGTTCGATAACTGCGGCGGCAATCAGTGTCATGCCGCGGCAGACTGAATCGACCGGGATAACGTCTAGCCGCTTGCGTTCATTTGTCGGCAGTTGCCGGAAGAATGTTCCCAGCAGATAAGACAGCGCTGCCGAAGTATTAATCCCCTCATTCCATCCGCGAAAAGGTTGGGTGAGCGAGCTCTCAACAATCGCCGGTCGAACGATCGCGACCGGAAGATCCGGTCCATATTTTGTGAGCAGCGATTCCGCCAGACTCTTGGTAAAGGTATAAGTGTTGGGCCAGCCCAGTTCGTGCGCGCGCCGCTTCCCTGCTTCAGTTAACTCGTTCCGCAGCCAGCGGACGCGGTTCTTGCGAATCTGATTTTCGAGCGCCGCCCCATGCAAGTCTTTCGCGGCGTGCTCTTTGCCTACAGCTTGCCGGCGCAGTTCTTCAGTGACTACCGGTCCTTCAGAACTAGCCTGGATTTCTTCGATCTGGCGGTGCAACGATTTCCATTCCTGTTCGGCATCGAAACCCGGCAGGCCGATCGGCGTGTAGTCCGGCCGGGAGCTTTCAAAGACACGGCCATCGCACCGGCCCGCGGCATAGCAGGTTGAGAGATGAAGCAGTCCGGCGTGGTCCGATTCGCGGACGAATCGCAGAACGTTCATTACTGCATCAACATTGGAGCTGACGGCCTCGCGCAGATCGGGATTGAAGTCGGTAAGGCCCGAGCTGTTGATGATCAGATCAAGCTTTCGCCGCAGCTCGTCTGCGACGGCAGACTCGATTCCGAGATTCGGCTGCGATACATCGCCCTCAATGACCTGCACTCGCTCATTAATAAATTGCAGAAGTTCATGGCCGTGCTTCGCATAGAGCGGATCGAATACCGGAGATTCCTCGATGAGCTTTTCAAAACGACTTTGCGCCGGGTTAGATTTTTGCCGGCGGATGAGCAGGTAGATCTGTCCGACATCTGGCAGATCCATGAGCGTATTTACCAGCCAGACCTTGCCGATGAAGCCAGTCACTCCGATCAGGAGAATGTGTTTTCCCTGAAAGGCGCCGCGAACAGACAACGGACTGAGGTGGGGCTCGCCTTCGAATTGCACGATGGGATGCTCAATCGGCGGGAACGCGCGTTCCGCTGGAACCACAGCCTGTTCTATGAGGTCGGAACGAACCCCAAGGTCATGCGAAAGCCGCTCCACCGAGCGAGTGCCGTCCGGACCGGCCGACGCAACCCGGGCAAAAATTCCACGCGGACGAATGACCGGATCCAGCAATCGCCCGGTGGCAATACCGTCCCTGAAGTCCAGGCGGTTGGCGATAATCCATTTCACACCCAGATGCTGGGCCAGCGGCCGCATGACATATTCCAGTCCCTGGCTGACCAGCACGACCTCGGCGCCCAAGGCCACAGCTTTCTTGAGTTGTTCGACTCCCTCGGGCTTCAACTGCGGCTTCAGTTTGTATTCAAAATATTCGTTACCCAGCAGATCCAGCCGGTCGCGACTGACGCCGCGCAAAATGGAATAAACCACGCGCGTAGCAAAGGTGCGATTGAGCACGTAAAGAAACGGGCGCAGCAGCGCCATCAGTAAAACCGTGCCCCGGCGCTGCCAGCGTTCAGTAAACTTCTGGGCATTCCAGGTGAAAAATGCCACCGGACGCACGGTCGTCAGCTCTAGCAGGCTGCCTTCGACACGCCAGTACAGGTATCGCCCCGGAGTTTTTGGCACAGATTGTCGCAATTGTCGGGTCCAGTTGCGGCAGGTAAGACTGTCCCGGTATGACCCGGGCGCGCCGCAAAGCTCTCTATTGTAAAAGATTAGGCCAAATCAGAGAAATATTTCTGTTTATTTGCGGTTAAGAGTCATAGCCTGAATCAGTGGGGCCAGCCACTCTGCTTCGACAACTTCTCCCAACTCCACATATCGGACGTTACCTCTTTTGAGAACGGGAATCCAAGCTGATGCGCGAGCATGCACACCTGTCCGCGATGGTGGGCTTCGTGAGAAAGCATGTAGCACAGCATCTCGATGCCAGCCGGCCAGGGACGCGCCCAGCCGTCTCTATGAAACTTCTCGATCCGACTATCGCCACCAAGCGCTTGCTCAAGCATCTCGGCACAGCCAGCGGCACTCTTGGCCAATGCCGCACCAGCCTGTTTCGGAGTGCACTGGAGACGATTGCGCTGCGGTGGAACCTTCAGATGCGGAGCTGTCAGCCTGATCCACTTGCAGCGGATATTGTGCACGTGGGTGAAGATGGCGGCGATGGTACGCACTGTACTGGGCGGCTTCGCTCTCCATGCGGCCGGGTCCAGGCGTTCGATAAGCATCTGGTTGAGGCGGTCGTTGAGCAGGAAGGTGTAGGCGCCAGCTTTGTGGATCTCGGATATACCGAGGCGAACGTGACTCTTTGATGGTCGCGTGCTCACGGATGGGCTTTCGCGTAAAGTATAAGCGCTGGCCAAGCGGATGCTCTGGTCACTTACAACATCCCGGATTTCGCCGCTCGCTAACGCGCCGCTACCGTTACTGCCGAGTTCCATGTGCGCATCCTGATCGAGTTGACCGAGCTTTTGACTCTGATCACCTTGTCCGGAGCGGCTCACTTCTTCAACGATGCATCCCGCGCGTCAGCAGGCCCAGAGCCGGCAAGGACATCGCGACGAAAAACACTACGCCGAGCAGCCAGTTCAGCCATTTCTTTTCTGGATGGTTGACCCAATAACACAGAAGCGCGGAAAGCAGCACAACCTGGAACACGACTTCCCACCAGCTTCGCAGCTGAGCCCGGATTGGGGTTGTGGAATAAATCATGCCTTCGATCGATCCTGCAGGCGCGGCGAAGGTGCCCAAAATGCCAAGCGCAATCAGCATCCAGGCCATGAGCAACCATCCGTATTTCCTGCCGAAAAGGCACTCACGCAACGGATAGAAAACCAGGGCAAAGAGAATACCGCGCAGCGGTTGGAGTAGCGGGCCGGCCATGACCCAGGGGTCGGTCATCGGCCGCATACCAGAGTTGGGCGCGCTTAAGACTGCCGCATAATTCAAAAAGTAAGCAGCCAGCAGCCCCATGATGAGGTATGTGAGCGTATGGGAAACAGCGGTTTTTAAAACCAGCGGCCAAAAGCGAGGCTGTGAAGTTTCCATTATGCACTCGTCTATTGTCGGACGTCATTCTCAAAAAGCGGAGCAGAAGCGAAAGCATCGCGCAACATCATCGGTTCCGCAATACTCCTCCTACATGCTCCTCCGGCTTGGTTCGCGCCGCCAGACTCAAGCCTCCACTGATCGCAAGGGTCATGCCGATCGCGAGCAATCCGCGGAATTGCCCGTTGCCGGAGCGGAGCAGCCCGATGATATCGGGGCCAAAGTATCCCCCAAGATTGGCAATGGAATTTATGACCGCAATTGCCGCCGCGGCATTAGCCCCGACTTGCTCCGTCGCCAACGCCCAGAAGGGACCAGTCATCGCCTCTGCCCCCATCATTCCCAAAGTCATTCCGCCGACCACCAGCAACGGCTGCCGGCTATGCGATGCCGCCGCCAGTGCCACAGCGCCGATAAAGGCCGGCACCGCGATGTGCCAGCGGCGCTCGCGGGCACGATCGGAGCGCATACCAACCAGCACCATGGCGATCGCGGTAGCGATGAATGGAATTATCGCTACCACCCCAGTCGCCAGATAGCTAAGACCCGACAAGCTGCGAATCGCAATCGGAAGCCACAACGTGACTCCGTACATACATGCCGGCAAAGCAAAATAGATAAGCGACAACAGCAAGACCCTGGGACTGACGATCACTTTCAACAGATCGCTTTTGGTCAAACCCTGATTGCCCGAGCGTTCCTGTTCCAGCATACCGGCCAAGTGGATGCGTTCAGCAGCGCTCAACCACTTAGCGTGCTCGGGATCTTCGGGCAATATCCAATACACCACGATGCCCAGCGCGACCGCCGGCACAGACTCCATCACAAAAAGCCACTGCCAGCCCTGAAGCCCGGCGCCATGCAGCCCGAGCAACGCGCCGGAGATCGGGCTCCCGAAAACGCCGGCCAGCGGATTTGCAGTCATGAACCAGGCAACTGCGCGCGCCCGCGAGTTCGCCGGAAACCAGCGCTTCATGTAAAGAATCATTCCCGGGAAAAATCCGGCTTCGGCGGCCCCCAGCAGAAAGCGCAGAACATAAAAACTCACCGGCCCGCGGACAAAAATTGTGCAGCAGGAAACCAGGCCCCAGACCACCATAAGACCTGAGATCCACTTGCGCACTCCAATCCGGTCCAGTACCAGATTGCTGGGAAGCTGAAAGAAAAAATATCCGGCGAAGAACATCCCCGCAGCGCGGCCGTACATGCGGTCGGTCAGGTGAAGCTGGCCGCGCATCTGCAATGCAGCGAAGCTCACATTGATGCGATCGAGATAGGCAACTATGTAGAGCAGAAACAGAAATGGCAGCAGGCGCAGGAAGAGTTTTTGTATGGTGCGGGATTCCAGCTCGGAGACGGGGTCGACAGTCATTTCTGCGCGCGATCAGAATAAGCGACGGAGGTGGATTTCAGCTTGTCAATAATTTCAGAGACGATCGCCTCGGGCTCTTTATCGATGTCGACGGTGATCGCGTCGTCCGGTTGCTCGAGATCTTCGAATTGGCTTTTTAGAATCGAATCGGAGGCAAAGTGCCCGTGTCGGGCGTGCAATCGTTGTTCAATCAGGGCGTAGTCACCTTTTAAGTAAACGAAGCGAACGCCCGCGGCACTGAGTTCATCGCGATATTTGCGTTTGAGCGCCGAACACGCCAACACTGCATCCTGACCTTCCGCATTCCAGCGCAGGATGGCGTCGCGCAGAGCGGCAAGCCAGGGTGCGCGGTCCGAATCGTCAAGCGGAATGCCGCGGCGGATTTTTTCGACGTTGGCCGCGGGATGGAAATCGTCAGCATCGGCGAACCGCCAGCTCAGCCGCCGCGCAAGTAGGTTGCCGACCGTCGTCTTGCCTGCTCCGACAACGCCCATGAGAATCAGGATCACTTGCCCACAAACAATAACATGCACTAACGAACTCAGTCAGAGATCACAACGATAATCTGGAAATTAGATTAACGAGCGGCGGCGCGGCTCTTCGCCAGCAGTTTGCGGGTATTGGCGATCAGGTCGCTTACCTCGAAAGGCTTTACCAGAAACGGAATGTTTTTCTCTTCCAGGTAGCTTCGGATTTCGGACTTGGCAAGGCTGGCAAATGTGAACATAACGTGACGTGAAAGCTGCGGGTGCTTCCCCGAAACCCAATCACATATTTCTCGGATGTCCTGCGCGCCGGGCAGGTTGCCATTCATGATCACCGCATCGACGGTATCGGTCGCCAGCACAGATTTCATCTTCTCCAACGAAGTGACGGCCACCACTTTTGCCCCCGCTCCCTCAAGCACGTCGCGCTCGAATTCCAGCACCGACTCTTCGTCCTCCACCACCAGAATTCTTCCGTCCAGGGCTCCTTCATGTTTCTGTGGATGAGAGACTGCGGGCTGCACCGTTGCGGCGGCATGGCCCGCGGACGGCAGTTTCAGCTCGATAATTGCACCGCCGCCATCGGCATTGCGCGCAGAAATCTCCCCACCGTGTTCTTTGACCAGTCCGTAACAAATGCTCAGCCCCAGACCGGTTCCCTTGCCGATGCTCTTGGTGGTATAGAACGGTTCGAAGATGCGGTGCGGCTCCTTGATACCGGGCCCAGAATCCTGGAATAAGATCGTTACGCAATTGTCCTGCGCCGTTACCTTCACTTTGAGCCGGCGCTCAGACTCCGCTTCGCCGTCTTCGATCATCGCATCCACGGCATTGTTGACGATATTCAGGAAGACCTGCTCGAGCTGGTGAGGATCGCCGCAAACGGCGGGAATCATGGGATCAATTTCGCGATCCAGCTTGATGCTGCCGACCTTCATGTCATAGTCGCGAAGCAGCAGAGACTCTTCCAGAACTTTAACCACGTCAAACTGATGTTTTTCCGGCTTGCGCTGCCTCGCGAAGGAGAGCAGATTCTGCACCACTCGATGGGTGCGTTGCGCCTGCTTGAAAATCTTGGCCGCATATTCTTTGGCGCGGGCTTCCAGGGTTTCGGTTTCGAGCAATTGCGAATAGCCAAGAATGGCCGTCAGCGGGTTATTTAGCTCGTGAGCTACGCCGGCGATGAGCTGGCCGATGGCGGACATTTTTTCGCTCTGCAGCAACTGCTCCTGCGCATGGCGAAGGTCCTCGTAGGCTTTACAGGTCTCTTCGTACAACCGGACTTTTTCGACCGTGGTCGACAACTGCCGGCCAATCGCGACCAGCAAGTTTTCATCCTCGGCTGTGTATGTGGAACCTTCTGCGCGACTGATTCCCATCAAACCCAAAGGAGCATCTTTGCCCCATAAGACCACCCAGATGGTGGCTCCTGAATTCGCTGCGCGTACAAAGTCTGTCACCGCTTCGGGAAGGTGGGGTAAGTATTCTGACGTCAAAACCTCGGCTCGCGAACGCATGACCAGATCGCCCAGCCCTTTGGGGAAGTTCGCCTCAGCCAATCGCTTGCGGTCTGTAAGACGCTGCCCCCAATTGGCACGTCGTCTGAAATTACTTTGCGATTCCGCCAGATAGACCGACCCGAACTCAGCCCCCAAAACCGAAATAACCTGCCGCAGGGTGAGATTAAGAATTTCGTCCAGATCGAAGCTTTGAGTTGCAATCACTGCCATCGCATTGAGCGCATTCAACTCACGATTGCGGCGGCGAATTTCGTCTTCCGCGTGTTTTTTCTCGGTAATGTCGAGGACAAATCCCTGGTAGCCATCGATCTTGCCTGCTTCGTCGCGGGTGGCAAAGCTACTTTCGAGGGCCGTCAGCAGACTGCCGTCCTTGCGGCGCAGGTTGACTTCAAAATTACGGACGAAGTTATTCGCCTCTCCCTCGCGGCGAAAATTGTCGCGCTGCTCAGGTGAAACATAGAACTCGGAGTCGACATTTCGACCAAGTAATTCTTCTCGCCCAGAAAAGCCCAGCATTCGCACAAAAGCATCATTGCAATCGAGCAATGTCCCACTGGCGCTGGCAACGAATGCCCCTTCGTGCACCTGCTCAAATAGCGAACGGTATTTTTGTTCGGCGGCACGCCGTTCGGTGATGTCCCGAACCACGTGAATCGTTCCCTTCTGTTTCGTGCCTTGGTCCTGGTAGGTGGAAGTGGAGGCGACGGAATATCCGCCAAACGGATCCGGACCTTCGAAGAAACCATCTTCTTCGCCTCGGCAGTAAGGGCATTTGGACCATTGCATCTTGTCGGTTGGCAGCACGGCTTGGCAAAGCTGACCCACAACTTCAGACTGGGATTTTTCAAGCCTCTCCAGCAGCGCCGGATTTGCCTTGAGAATATGAAAGTCGGCATCGTGCAGCAGGACCAGGTCCTGTATGGATTCGAAGGTATTGCTCCACTGGCGGTGCGAGCGCAGAATCTCTTCCACCAGATGAAGATTTTCAAGCGCCAGTCCAAGCTGCTGGCCGCAAGTTGCCAGAAACTCGAATTCGTCGGGGGCATAGGATCTGGATTTGCCGCTGGCTAAAATCAGATTGCCCACTACAGCTTTCTTGCCCGGAACGGCTGCAATCACAACTTGCTTCAATCCCTCATGCTTAAGAACAGCTCCGGAAGCTGCGTCCAGTTTTCTGGCGGTAAGGACCATCGGGTGATGCTCGCTCGGAATCGGTTCCAGAGGATCGCCCGCAGGAATGGAATTCCGCTGACGCAAGAATTCCGGCGACAGGCCGATATGCTGGAAGATCGTCAGACGACGCCCATCCACCAGTCGGAACCAAACCGCGTCGGCGTCCATGAGTTCTTTTAACTTTTGCAGAGCGATCGCCGTCACCGGCCCGTGTTCTCCCGCCCGGGCAATGCTGGTGGTGAGAGCATTGAGCGTCGCGAGCCGGCGGGTATGGATGCGGGATTCATCCAACACCACCAGCAGCATGCCCATGCCGAGAAGCAGATCAAACAACATGCCGGAATCAGCTGGTAGATGCGAGGTTAAGGGCGGCCAATCCAAATGAAGTAGCAACAGACCAATGGCCAGGAACCAGGTTCCAATTTCTTTGCGCGCACGCTGAAAACGCAGTACTTGGGCTGCCGCAGCCAGCGCCAGAATTCTGTACGAAAGTTCCAGCGCAAACCGCAGCGTGACCGAACTGGACCAGTAGATTCCTTGCACCAGGGCAAAGGTGATCAGCCCCAGGCTTACGATAACCAGGGGCATTAGAAAATCGCTGGCGCCTGCGTAAATGAAGGCCCCCGCGCTAAAAAGCGCAAGCGCTAAAACAAACTCAGCATGCCCCACCGGGGTTGCGAATGGATTCGCTTGGCCGGACGCGGAAATTAGAGCGTGATGCGACCAGAAGTACGCAAGCCAGCCTACGATCCAGACCATCAAACAGCGTTCGCGCAGGGTGCGAAAGACCAGCAGGCTGGCGGCTAAAATCAGCAGCACAGCGGTCTCGCGAGTCACGAATTTGGGTGCGGCCAGTCCCCCGAAAATTTCCCAGGCCCGCCACGCAATGGTGCTCATGTAGTTTGGCCGTAGTTAGCCGTCTCAGTTTTAGCATGGGCAAGATAGTAACTATTCGGATTTCCGGTGACCTTTGGTTACTTTGGATACCTCACGCCTAAGGGTACAATTTGCAATACACTTAGCAGCCAAGGGCCCTTATCATGCCAGCCGAGCGAATCCTTATAGTTGACGACGAAGAACCCATCCGCGACCTTGTGGCCGCAATGCTCAAATCCGCGAACTACGTCTGCACCGCCACTGAGTCCGGCAAAGAGGCACTGAGTTTGCTCAATTCCGGCCAGGAATTTGAGCTTATGCTTTCTGATCTCATGATGCCGGGCATGGACGGTATCGCCTTGCTCGAGGCCTCTAAGGAGCGCTTCCCGGATATGCCGGTCATCATGGTCACGGCTGTGACCGACGTTTCGGTGGCTTTGGGTGCAATCCGAAATGGCGCATACGATTATTTGCTGAAGCCTTTTGAGCGCGACCAATTGCTCGCCACAGTTCGGCGTGCCATGGAAAATCGCCGTCTGAAGATGGAAAACCGCGAATATCAAACCAACCTCGAGGCGCTGGTTACTGACCGCACCGCCCAGTTGCGTCAAGCGATCACCACGCTGGAAAAGTCGTATGACATCACGCTTGAGGCGTTAGGTAACGCGCTTGACTTGAAGGATGCTGAAACCGAGGGTCACTCCAAGCGCGTGACCGCATACACGATCGCGATCGCCAGGGCCATGGGCCTAAGTGGAGACCAGATTCGAATCATTGCCCGTGGAGCCTTCCTGCACGACATTGGCAAGATGGCCATTCCCGATCAAATTCTCAAAAAGCCAGGAAAGCTCGATCCCGACGAAACTGCGATCATGCGTGAGCATTGCTATCGCGGCTACCAGATCGTGCGCCGCATTCCATTTTTGTCGGAGGCGGCAGAAATCGTCTATGCCCACCAGGAGAAATACGACGGCACCGGCTACCCTCGCGGACTCAAGGGCGACGAAATTCCGCTTGGCGCGCGCATCTTTTCGATTGCTGACACGCTTGACGCTATGACTTCGGACCGCCCTTACCGGGCGCGTTTACCACTTTCGGTAGCGCGGGATGAGATCATCACCTGGTCAGGACGGCAGTTCGATCCCGAGACTGTGAAAGTCTTCGTGAGCATGCCGGAGAACATCTGGGGTGATTTGCGCAAAGACATCGATACTCAAATCTACCCGGTCTCATATTCAACCGCTGCCAGGGTCTAGCACCTTGATGCAATTCCGTCTCTCCTGATAGGCTTTTTACGTTACGACTCTCGCCCACGGATTTCATAATGCCAAAATATGTCATCGAGCGCGACCTTCCTGGGGCCGGAAAGCTGACCCCCGACGAACTGCGCGGTGTTTCCCAGAAATCATGCAGTGTCCTTAACAAACTAGGCCCAGACATCCAGTGGATTCATAGTTACGTGACTGCCGATAAAATCTATTGCATTTATCGCGCGCCCAATGAGGCAATGATTCGCGAACACGCCCAGCAGGGCGGCTTCCCGGCGAACAAAATTTCTGAAGTCTCGGCGGTGATAGAGCCTGGAACCGCGGAGTAAAAACTTGCGCGGGTGAGATCATCAACAGCTCGGGCACAAGCGTTGACCCGCATCAGAAACACACCTGAACCGGAACACACCTCTTCCTGGCATTCTGGGCGATTAGATCTGGCGGCGACGCGAGCCGGCCGCCGCAAATTTTAGGCTACTTGGCCGCGCGAGACGTGCTCACGATACTGGCGCTCGATCGACTCCATCTGGTCTTTGAGCCGGAGCTTTAGTTTTTTAAGGCGGACTTCCTCGACCTTTTCGTCATCGGTGAGGTAGCGTTTGTGGGTGAGGGATGAGAGGCGTTGCTCATACTGCGAATGCTCCTGGGCCAGCTTGCGGAACTGCTCGTGCGTGGCCAGGAGGTGATCTTTAGAGGCTAGCATCCTGCAGACCTCCTTACGTTGAATTGTGATTAAAAGCTAGCACAGGACCAGTACTGGTTCAACGAAGAACTTCAACAAAAATTTATCTGTCAGTTACATCACATTAACGTTTAGGTGCACTTGGGGATGTGCAATTTAGGGCCAACGCGAGCAAGAGCGCGTCTTCGGGAGGCTGGCTGTAATAGCCTCTGCGTCTGCCATTTACCTGAAATCCAAAGCGTTCGTATAGCGCGCGGCCTGCGTAGTTCGATTCCCGCACATCGAGCAGAATGCGTTTCAGGTGGCGTTCACGGCCGATCGCCACAAGGGCCTGCATTAACTGCGATCCCAGGCCGCGACGGCGCTCCCAAGCTGCCACCACCAGATTTTCGAGCTCACATTCGGCGGCATCGAAACGCGCCACCAGAAAGCCTTTCAGCTCACCTTCCTCTTCCACGACCCAAAGCATGCGTTCAGGCGTTTCCGACTGAAAAATCTTCTGATAGATGTGCTCAGACCAGTGCACCAGGCCGGGAACGTCGCGTTCGAGCGCGATGATGGCGGAGATATCAGCGGAGGTGGCGAGGCGGAGCGGCGTCTCTAGTCCTTCTCTTTTCGAATTTGACTGCGACTGACGTGCATCAGCGGTCGCCCGGCTTTTTGATTTCTGCGTCACTGCGACGAATGTAGTTGGCGTCGAGCGCTTCCGGCGCAATTATCTCTCCGGCGTAGATTTTTTCGAAACCAATACGGGCGATAAAGTCGGCGCGCGGGCGATCGATCTGAATGACGCGCAAACTTTCTTGTCGCATGAATTCTGCAATCTTCTCTTCTGGCGTGACGATCTGGCGGTGCTTGTTCTCAGAAACAAATTCCGCGAGCGTGAGAAGTCGCTCATGGCTGATAGTCGTTTGCGATCCTGATATCTGAAAATCTGCGGCGTAAACTTCGCCGCGGCCGGCATCGAGTGCGGCCATTACGTCGCCCTGCAATGCAGACAATCGGGCAACGGCCTCCAGCAATGACACCGCCGCGACGGGCTTCTGCAGCACTTCACCGAGGGCTTTGATGGCCGCAAGTCCTACACGCAGACCGGTGAATGAACCGGGGCCGGAGACGGCGGCAAAGCCATCCAGGTCGCGCTTGGTCAGGCCGTGACGTTTGAGCATGTCAGAAATCTGCGGGACCAGCTGCGCCGAAAAAGTGCCGCCCTCAAGGCGCACAACTTCGAGTGTGCGCGCGCTTCCCTGCTCGAATTTTACGAGGGCAATGCTGCCATCTCTTCCGGAGGTGTCGACTCCCAGAATCAGCATGGTAAATCAGGATACTAAAGTTGCTGTTCGCCTCTGCTTACGTGTTCCGCAGCGTGGAAGAGGGGCCATTTATGGCCGCGTCATCTCAGCTCAGAACAAAGCGAGCTTCAGCTTCGCCAGCCCTAAAGGGCTAATGTTGGACGGCTTGCGCGGCTCTGAAGAGCCGCTCTTCCACAGCGCCGCTTTTCCACGGTTGCACCCTTTAGCCTGTGGCTTCCACCAGTTCAATCAGTACGCCGGAGGTGCTGGAGGGGTGCAGGAAAATATAGCTATGGCCGCCTGCGCCGATTTTGATTTCGTCCGAAACCAGCCGGGTGCCATCAGCTTTCAACTTCTGCACGGCGGCCTTCAGATCGGGCACGCGCAGCGATATGTGGTGCAAGCCTTCCCCGCGCTCGGCGATGAATTTGGCGATCACGGAATCGTCCGAAGTGGGCTCAAGAAGTTCAAGCCGAGTCTCGCCCACCGGGACCATGACCACACGAACGTTTTCTGCAGCGACAAGCTCCTCCGGGGAAATCGCAAGCCCCAATTTTTCATAGACGGCCTTCGCGTCGGTAAGCGACCTGACCGCGATGCCGAGATGGTCAAGAGCGAAGGACATGAAATGAAAGCATACAACTGCGCCCCCTGCAGTCAAAAAAAGCCTAACCACAGAGGACGCGGAGCTTACACCGAGCTTACAGAAGAAGCTACTTCACTTTGGCGAAGATAATGACCAGCGTATACAGAGCCAGCGATTCGATCAGCGCCAGACCAAGAATCAGGGCGAACTGAATTCCGGCGCGGGCCGCAGGATTTCTGGCCAATGCTTCAGTGGCTGAAGCGGTGGCGCGGCCTTGACCAATGCCGCATCCGGCAGAGGCGATGGCCATCGAGAATCCAGCCGAGATGGCGACCCAATTGGTCGCACTCGAAGTGCCGCCTTGCGCAAAAGCCGGCACCGCAAAGCACAACGCCGACATCGCCATAAACACATTCTTGAAAATACCCAGCAAGTTACGCATTTGTTTTTCTCCTATGAAATGCCGCCAGTGGGTGGTTGACGTTACCGTGCAAACGCCCTCACACTGAACGGCGAGAAACCAGTTCGGGTTTCAAGATTCAGGTCTCGATAATTTCCGGAACCCGAAACTTGAAACTCGAATTTAGTGCTCGGTTGCGACTGCTCCCGCCAGATAAACCGTGGTCAACAAAACGAAAATATAAGCCTGCAACAGCGCTACGCCAATGTGCAGCCCGAGAAAAAGCACCGGCACGGCCAGCGGGATCAGCGAGAAAAAAACCAATGTGACCATGTCGCCGGCGAACATGTTGGCGTAAAGCCGAATGCTGAGCGACATCAGCCGCGCAAGATGGCTGATGATTTCAAGCGGCAGCATCAGCGGGGACAGCCACCACATGGGCCCGAGAAAATGTTTCAGATATCCGATGCCGCTGGTCTTGAACCCTTGAAATTGATAGTAGATGAAAGCGCAGATCGCACAACCGAGCGGAACTACCGGCGAAGCGGTCGGAGATTCAAGTCCTGGAACCACCCCGAACAGGTTCGCGATCAGAATGAAGAGGCCGAGCGTCACCAGAAAAGGCGTGAACCCTTCACTGTGCGGCCCGATCACGTCGCGGCTCTGGCCTTCGACGAACCCATTAATGCCCTCGAACATGTGCTGCAAGCCTCCCGGGCTTTCAACTGAAAGGCTGGAGCGCACCATGATGAAGACGATCAGCAGGAAGCCGACCACCAGCACTTCCATCGCGACCGCGTTAGTAATTGGCGCCTGCGGATATTGCGGCGGAAGGTGCAACGCCGTCAGAAGCGCCGTAGCCGGGCCAGCAAACCAGTGGTTCAGGAGCCTGGTAAATAGAAGTTGTTCGCGCATGAAATCAGCTATTAGCTCTTAGCCGCTAGCTTTTAGCGGAACAAGTTTTTCTTAGCTAAAGGCTAAGAGCTAAAAGCTAACTGCTGTCCTCAAATCTTTCGTATCAGCACTGCATACGCCTCGTAAGCGGTCTCGCACAAGATCGCCGCTACGGGCAAAAACAAGCCCGCAAACAATCCATAAAGGCTCTCGCGGGAAAAAGTAAGTATAACAAAGGCAACTATGGCCATTAAAAAGTAGCGGAGCAGGAAGCGATGGACAACGCCTCGGCTGGAGGCAGGCGTGCCGGACCCGATGGTGAGCTCGGCCAATCCGGCGACTACTTTTTGCAGCCAGTGAAAGTTCAGATAAGCGATGGTTGCGCCCAGAGCCACGCCGAGCGCGATGCGCCATCCGAAAAAAATTTCGCCGGTGATAATACCTGCCATGCCGAGTACCAGCATGACGGCCTGAATTCGCTCGAGAGCACGCGCGTAAAACTGATCATTACTCTGAGATATGAACTGAGACACGGAAAGATTCTAACCACAGAATTAGCACGCGGGACGCAGAACAGATCCTGCTGCTGGGAATCAGGCCACTAACTGTTTTTCGTAGCGGTGCGGATCAATTCCACAAATCCCGCCACGATGCCGAGCAACAGCCCCACAATGTAAAGCCACGTGGTATGCAGCCAATGGTCAAGCGCCAGCCCGATGAGCCATCCGACCACGGTGGCCGCAGGAAAAATGATGGCGAGCTGGGCATAATTGGCCATCTGCACCCACGAATTGTTCTTTCCCGGATCCTGCGGATCGGAAGCCATACGCCTGCCTAAAGATGAAGTCACTTCCCGCCGAAGAACACTGTAACAGGACTGTTGTCTATGCACACTCGTCTGTCCGGATGGCTGGTTCTTCTTTGTGCGCCGGCGTCGGCCCACAATGCCGTAAAGTCGACTCAGATCAGCCTGGAAGATTCCGCGAAGCGTCAAATCCGCCCCGCCTCGGTAAACCAGAGAGCCCGAGGTCAGCCATCCGGTATTGGCGGAAGCGACGGCTGCGGCGATCATGCGATGGCGTTATCAGGCGGGACCGCGGGAGACCACCGAATCAGTGAAAATCAGCTTCGGGGAACAACCGGAGCGCCGCGACTAGCCTGATAAGTTTCGATCAACTCGCGAATGCGAATGGCATCACGCTTGCGATGACCATGGCTGGTGATGGGATCGGCGCCGCCGGTCGACTCAATCGTAATATTGGACCAGATAATTCCAGTTGAAATCTCCACAGAGGCCACCTGCGAAATGGCAATGCTCTCTTCAGTGTTGCCGAAAAGATGACGCCGGATGCGGTTGACGTGCAGCGGGCTTACCACAATGCGAGTGGGGAAAAATAAGTTGCCGCGGGTCCAGCGGCTGGCGGTAAAAGTTTCGCCGGTCGATGCCGGAATCGTGGACATGCTTTCCTCTCAGATCGTAGTTCGCCGCTCGACCATCGTACTTCACGGTTGAACCGTTCAACAAGGGTTGGATGATTATCTGATTTTGTCGGGAAAAACAAACACGCGGCGAGCCAGCTCTGATTTCAACGTGGCGTCTTCATAGTACCGATTGAGAATTCCATTCTTCCAAACCAGCAGGTCCGGATTTTGTTCAACAAAGCGATCCCAGTCAAGCTCCACCGTGCTCGAGCGCGCAATGCGCTCGGCAATGAGAAAAATGTAGCTACAGGTGATGGTTTCGTTATACAGCTGGGTCTTGCCGTGGCGGGCAGCAAATTGTTTGAGAGCAGCCGAGAATTTTTCGAGGGCTGCGAGTACGGAATGGACTTTCAAATAAGCGAACGCCAGCCGAACATGATCAGCGTGATGAAACCCAGCTTCGGGGACAGCGCCGGATTCGAAGCTGGTTATTATTTCCTGATCGGTCACTTGAGGAATCTGCGTCGCTGTCATGCTTTGCCCCAGGCCACAGCCCAGGCTGCAGCAGAGTAGATAACAAGAGAACCTATGTTGGGCATTCCATGCATAAGATGAATCACGATCGCCAGCATGAAGGTAAGCAGCAGAAGCCACGCTCCTCGCACCGCGGTCTGCGGGATTAAAAGCAGAAGAGCCCCAATCAATTCACCCCATCCCAATATCAGGCGGATTGTGTTCGGCATGTGGGTGGACCCGAACTGATGCCGCGAACCACTCTGAAAGAGAAAGAGAGTGGCCTCAATCAGAATCGCAATGCCCAGGCACCACTGCAGGCCGGTCAAAGCGAACCGCATGCGGGCTTCTGTGTTATGCGTCGTCATAAACTAAGTACCTCGTTTCACGCGTGCTCCCTTGCCGCGAATTTCTTTCAGGCGATGGCTCGCGGCAGAGTCCAGATCAAGCCCGTAGAACTTCTTCAATTCCTGTATCCGGGCGAGAGACGCGGCAGAAAACGGCGTCTTGCCATCGAAGGCGTGCAGCACAATTCCCTCCAGCAGGTCGCCCAGGGTCATGTCATGAAATTCGGCGAAGGCTTTCAGCACTTTGAGCAGGCGCTTTTCCATACGGACGCCGGTTTGGACGCGCTCGATCAAGAACTCCTGATGTTCAGTCATGTGTACCATGGTACCACGGTACCAATACCCAAAACAATGTGGAGAGTGCCTTGCGACGGGTTGGTTATAATCGGCTTTCACTTTTAAACAGGACTTCTTTTGCCTCTCGACGAAAATATCTACCAATTGCGTCTCGACAAGCTCAAGCAGATTGAAGCGTTGGGCCAGCGCGTCTACCCGACGAAGTACGAATTTACGCACACGATTCCCCAGATTCTGGCGGAGCACTCGCCGAAAAATGCCGAGCAGCTGGAAGCATCGCGGGTGAATGTTCGCGTCGCTGGCCGGATCATGGCCATCCGGCTGATGGGCAAGGCTGGATTTGCTCACCTTCAGCAGGCTGGGCAACAGCTGCAGATTTATGTGAAAAAAGATGCCGTCGGCGAAAAGGGATTCGAGCTCTACAAGCTGCTCGATCTGGGTGATCACGTCGGCGTGAGCGGGTATTTATTCCGCACCCGTACCGGAGAGCTGTCCGTGCACGTGGAAGAGATCACCTTTCTTTCTAAAGACCTGCTGCCGTTGCCGGAGAAGTGGCACGGGCTGACGGATGTGGAACTGCGTTACCGCCAACGTTATGTGGACCTGTTCATGAATCCCGAGGTGCGCGAAGTCTTCCTGAAGCGCGCCAAGCTGGTGCAGTCGATGCGGACTTTTCTTGACGCCCGAGGATTTGTGGAAGTCGAAACCCCAATGATGCAGCCGATCGCTGGCGGTGCGGTCGCGAAGCCGTTTGTCACCCATCACAACACCCTCGACATCGATCTTTTTCTGCGCATCGCGCCGGAGCTTTACCTGAAGCGGCTCACCGTGGGCGGATTTGACCGGGTTTACGAGATCAATCGCAACTTCCGCAATGAAGGAATTTCCACGCGGCATAATCCCGAGTTCACTATGCTGGAGTTTTACCAGGCCTACACCGATTACCGCGGGGTGATGGATTTGACACAGGCGCTGATCACTCAGGCCGCGCAAGACGTGACTGGCGGAACGAAAACCAAGTGGGGAGAGCAGGAGATCGATTGGTCAAACTGGCGTCGCATGACCATGCGCGAAGCGATCATCGAATACTGGCCGGAGAGCGCGGGCGCCAAGCCAAGTATGGCTGATTTCGCCTCCCACGACGCGGTGAAGGCGCTCGTGGGGAGATTCAATTCCGCGCATTCGCACATGGCATACGATCCTAATGAGCCCGCGGGAAAGACGATTGCGAGTCTGTTCGAAGCCGTCGCCGAAGAGCACCTCACCCAGCCGACGATCATCTATGAGTTCCCGACAGCGGTTTCGCCGCTCTCCAAGCAGAAAGCCGACGAGCCGGACTGGACCGAGCGCTGGGAAATTTATATCGGGCAGATGGAAATTTCCAACGGCTTCAGCGAGCTGAATGATCCAGAAGACCAGCGTCGCCGCTTTGAGCAACAGCTGCAAGCACGCGAGCGCGGAGATGAAGAAGCCCATCAGATGGATGAAGATTACATACGGGCGCTCTCGTATGGCATGCCACCGGCAGGGGGTGTGGGCGTGGGCATCGACCGGCTCACCATGTTGCTGACCAATTCGCAATCGATTCGGGACGTAATCCTGTTCCCGCTGCTGCGCCCGGAGAAGAGGAGTGACCGTGACGAACAACAATGAAAAAGCGACCTGAGAAATTATCCGTCGAAAGAATCGACAGCGTCTTCGGAGAGCCACAATCGATTATTTCGAATCACTTTCGCCCTCGGAATTAGTTGAAGATCAATCGCTAGTCGAATGGTTGACTCAGGCGTCGCATAAGGTGAATTTCGACGAAAGCCCCGAAGACGAGCCAGCCAAATGAAATTCCACACCGAGTACCTGAAATTTCACACCCGCAAACACCGCGAGTACATCCACATCACGCCGCAGATTGAAGCGATCGTAAAGAAGAGCGGCACCAAGGAAGGCATGGTGCTGGTTTCGGCGATGCACATTACTGCGGGCATTTACGTGAATGACAATGAATCCGGCCTGATCGAAGACATCGATCAGTGGCTGGAAGAACTGGCGCCGTTCCGCGAAGATTACCAGCATCACGGAACCGGCGAAACTAATGGTGACTCGCACCTGAAAGCGCTGCTGATCCACCACGAGGTCATCGTGCCGATTACGGCAGGGAAACTGGACTTCGGACCATGGCAGCAGATTTTCTATGCAGAGTTCGATGGTCAGAGAGACAAGCGCGTGATCGTGAAAGTAATGGGCGAGTGAGAAATCGAGTGGAATAGTGGTTAGTGTCCGGTAGCTGGATCCTGTCCATCCCGTGCAGATGCAGCGCAGGCCTGCTCACCGCTCAATGCTCGCCGCTTTTGTAGCCACTCATCACTAGCCATTAACTACTTGCTTCCGCTATATTCCACACAACCATGAGTGACGAACTTCAGGAATTACACGAGCACGCCGAGCACGCGGCGCATGATCGTTCCATGGCGCCGGTGTCATTGACCATGGCGATCCTGGCGGTGATGGTGGCCGTAGCTTCGCTGCTTGGGCATAGATCGCACACGGAAGAAGTGATTCTGCAAAATAAATCCACCGACCAGTGGGCGTATTACCAGGCAAAGAACATTCGCCGCCACACGGACGAATTGTTCGCGGACTTTGCATCGGTGATGGCCACAACCGATGGCGCCAAGGCCGCCCAGTTACGAGAGAAGTATCAGACAGAAGCAAAAAACTACGCCGATCAACAAAAAGAAATCGATGCGGAAGCAAAGAAATTGGAACAGGAGACCAGCCATGAACGCGACCGTGCCGACCGCTACGATCTGGCGGAAGTGTTTCTGGAGATTGGGCTAGTCGTAACTTCGATCACACTGCTGTCGGGACGGCGAATATTCTGGAAGGCGGGCATGGTGCTCGGAGTCATTGGAGTTGTGGTCGCGGGAACGGCGCCGTTGGTCCGGTAATCTGGTCTCTCCACCGGAAATCAAAAGCGCCAACCACCGAGGGCACAGAGAACACCGAGGCGGACACAGAGGCAGAAGCAGGGGCGTCCCCCGGCTAATCCATCTTAAGTTAATCCTCGTTCTACTCTGGAAAATCGCCTTTAAGCTAACGTTCCGGGACTATAATCGTCTGTAACAACTCTGCCCGGAGCTGAACCAAATCAACCTCTCAGGTTGAATCGAGGTCAACGGCCCTTGACGGAGGCCAGAACAGCTCGCCTGTAATGAGGTGTTGTATGTCGACTCTGTTCGAGCTTCTGATCGTATGGGGAGTGCTCACAGCTGCCCTGATTGCTCTGCTGATTTATCGCGGCACTCTCACAATGCAAGAGGATGACCAGCTCTTCCTCGGTGAATCGGAATCCCACATGGCGCGGGAACAAATGGAAATCATGAACCGGGTGCATAAACTTGCCCCGTTCGTGAAGGTCCTTGGCACAGCTTCGGCGGTGCTGATCCTCACCATTGCCGGGGTCGCGCTTTACCAGAGAATACTGGAGCAGGCGGCGCAGTAAGGCGCGCGCTCGTGGTAGCCGGAAGCAACGTTGAAGCAGTTGTGTGTTCCGAATCGCTCCGGTAGCATCAGACACAAAATGCGGTAGTTGTGTCTGAGTTATGCGATCGCCTGAATGCATTGCGATTATCGGGGGCGGCCCAGCGGGAGCGCTTGCCGCGGCCGAGCTGGCGCGCGCGGGACGCGAAGTTCTTCTCTTCGAAGAAAAAATGGCTTGGGAAAAACCCTGCGGCGGCGGACTGACCGACAAAGCCCTGGCGCAATGGCCATTTCTGCGCGATGCGCAGGTGGAGCGCAATTGGGTAAGCGACTGCGAACTAATCGCTCCGTCTGGACGGAACGTCCGCTTTCCTCTGGAACGTCAGATTGCGATTTTTTCCCGGCTTAAGTTGAATGGGCTGCTGCTGGATCGCGCGCGCGATGCCGGCGCGAAACTTCTGCGCGAACGAGTGCTTCAGATCGATGGGGACGCTGGCAGATGGCTGATTCGAACGGCAATTGGTAGTCATTCGGCGGATTTTATCGTGCTGGCTGCTGGCGCTCGAAATTCATTGCGCACTCGATTTACGCGCGCGCTCGGTCCCGAGAATTTCATGGTCGCCGCGGGGTACTACATTCCCGGCAATCACCACGCGCTGCAGATCAAGTTTCTGAAAGAGCTCCACGGATACATCTGGGTTTTTCCGCGGGCCGATCATTTTTCGGCTGGCATCTGCGGCCGCATGGGGGGAAAAAACACCGCAGAGCTGCGGCGGACACTCGAAGATTCCCTGCCCGAATTTGGGTTGAGCTTGGATGGAGCGAGTTTTTACGCGCACATTATTCCATCGCTCACCCCAGATGCCTTGCGCAATCGTTCGTTTGCGGGAGACGGGTGGGCGATGATCGGCGACGCGGCCGGGTTCGTGGATGCGATCACTGGCGAAGGATTGTATTACGCGTTGCGTTCGGCGGAATTGTTGACCGAGGCACTGCTCGCGCGAGCGCCGGAACAATACGCTGCACTGGTGAAAGAAGATTTCCTGCCGGAGCTTGAGCATGCGGCCCGGATCGCGCACCGCTTCTACACCGGCAAATGGATGGGCGGCCCGGTGCTCGAACGAATGATCCAGCTGACGCAACGCAGCGCGCGCTTTCGCGAGATCATGCG
>DATATW010000064.1:0-4770 GCA_036268595.1 Terriglobales bacterium | reverse complement strand
AAGCCCCAATTCACGATGCACTTCCCCTACGTTGATTGAAACGTTCTTCTCTCTTCCTCGCGCCCGGGAAACGTATTTCTTATATGCGTGGCGCCGAATGGCGTCTGAATCGGAAACTAACGATGGGGCATGAAGCTTGCTCATGCATGCTATTATTGCATATTCTTGCATTCTTGATCAATTAGGCTTCGGGCAAAGTTCAAGACACGAAAATAGCGCCTAGCGGATGTTCAGGTCAGCATAGTGCGCGAAACCTGACAGTGCAACCTCGTCGTTGCCTGGTATGTAGAAGCCAAACTTGCCCAAGCTGAGATTGGTGCCGGGCTGAGTCCAGCGATCGAGGACGGTCCAACTGTCTCCGTGCTTGATCTGGTGGACGAGTTCTGTGGCGCTAACGCGGATTTGGAGCGTGCGAAGACTTTTCTTATTGCCCTGGTCCGGGATTATGATGCGGTCTTTTTTCTCTCCGTTGCGAATCACCGTACGGTAGAAGTTGTTGTCGTCCATTTGGAAGAGGACGTAGTTCTTGGGATCGGTGTAGTTCAGCACCCATTGCAAGAGGTGACCCTTGATAGGCATCGCCGAAAAAACAAAGGTCCCCGAAGCAGGAACGACGCTGTACAGGGCGAAGTCGCCGCCTCTGCGAATGAGAGAATCTTTCTCATGCTTCCAGGCGCCGGGATCTTCCCACTTCGACATACCGTTCGGGGCGAGAGACAAATCCAGGCTTTTGGATTGACCGCCGATGATTTCAACGGTGGACGTGCGCGTGAATTTTTCGGCCGTCCGCGCCGTAAGAGTGTACGTACCAGGGGCAAGGCTGAGTGGAACGCCACTTCTTACCATTTTCAGAAGCTCACCTTTTGCGATTGCAACGTTGGAGTCGGCGGGAGTGAAGGTAATTTTCAATTCGCCGGAAGCAGCTTCCAGCGCGGCATCCGCAGCTGCCAACGAGATGGTTCCTCCCACAACGAAATGTTCCTTGAACATCCGGGGTTTGAAGCGCTCTTTTCGCAGTTCGACGGTACGGTCTCCCGGATTGATAGTGGAAACGCGGAGCGTGCCATCGGGCTGAATGATCCCGACGGAATTTTGATCGACGAAAACTGAGGCTCCGGGAACGCCGCCCTGGATGATAAGCGACGCCAGGCGAGGCTGCGGTTGGAGATTGAAAATGAGCCTGGCCTGTTCTCCGCTGTGAATGCGGACTTCCTGCTGGGAAGAATCCTGAAAGCCGCTTTTGGAGATTTGAACAGCGTAGTCCTTGGCTTCGAGATTGGGTATGCGCAGGCGCCCAGCTTGAGTGAGTTGCCCTTGAAGTTTTCCGTTGAGGAAAACTCTTGCGTTGTCTTGACCAGCAATGACGAGGAGCGAGCTCCGGCTTTTAGCAGATTCGATGAATGTTTGCGTGGGCGCGGCTTCGGGCGGCTGATTATCGAGCGCGACTTTTCCGGCTGTATCGGACGAAATCGGCGAAGCAGGCAGAGGTGGCTCGGAAATTGTTTGCGCGGGGGACACGGCGGGTGCCGAAGCAGTCGGTTCCGAGACAGCCGGGGCTGAGGCGCTCGGAGTTGAGACGATCGGGGCGGCTGACGGGGTCTTCGCTGCTGGCGGAGTGGGATGTTTTCGCGTGAAGAATAAGGTCACCGCGATCAGGATCATCGCGGCGGACGAAATGAGTATCGGTGTTGTGAAGCTTGACTTCCTGGCCTGTCTTGCCTCGAATGCTCTAGCTGTTACATTGGCCGCCAATGCTGAAGGAGCGACCGCGGGAGCCGCCGATTCTAGCGTCGCCTGATGCTTTGGGGAGGTCGCCTGGATTTTGCCCGTCGGAACAACGCTCCGCTCAACTGGTATGGATGGAACTTCGTTGGATTCAACTTTGCTGGGCGCAACGATGGTGATCGGAATATTTCCAGGCGGAACGTCTTTCGGCGGAAGCGGGCCTTGCGGAACTTCGCTTACCGGAACTTTGTTCTCTGGAACCTTGATTTGCGAGATCGCGGTTGGCGAAATCTGCTTTGGCGAAATCTGGGTTGGCGGAATTTTGCCACTCTCGGCAGTTGAAGGCTTCGGAGCGCTAGCGCGTGGGACGTGAAAAATGACCGGCGCACCTGTGCCGTGGGGTGACGCGGTTAAACTCCTGGGGATCAGTCCCATCCGCAGCAGAAGGGCGTTGGCGATTGATAAGACTTCTCCATCCGACCAATAGCGGGCGGCCAGGGCTTGTATGCGCTCACCAAGCGCCTGTTTGACTGCGACATCCACCGCGCCATCGATTTCAACTGCCATGCGCCGCAGGTCTTCCAAATCCTGGCGGCGGGCTTGACGGCGCCGCGCTCCCTGATCGCGCTGGATTCCATCGTGAATCTGAAGCAACCTGGGTTCGTCGGGATGGACCGCCAATCCCTCCGCAACCCACGCCAAAGCTCCAAATAAATCGCCGGACGACTGCAGCCTGCTCGCGTGCGAAACCCAGTCCTCGGCAGAGCTTTTTTCTTTCTTCTCTACGATGAGGTTAAGGATCGTCTTGGCCGTGGGGTGCGCGGGATTCACGGCGAGCGCCTGATTGGTCAACTTCTCGGCCTCCAGCCAATCGTTTTCGACAAAGGTGTGCGCATGCTCCACCAGTGCATTTGCCAGAATGGCGCGGGCGAGAGAATTTTTCTTGTCCAGTTCGTAGGCTTTACGCAGCAACTGGATGGCTTCGGCAGACCTCTGCTGCGCGAATAGTTCCTGGCTTTCGGTGATAAGACGCTGGGCTTCGGTGTTGCGCTCGATGCCATCTTGCGCGCGCTTTTCCAGTTCGGCCAGTTCCGGATCGCTGGGGAATTCAGCGGCCGCGAGGCGTAACAAATCAAGGGCACGGGAATATTGTCCCGAACGCAGACGGACGTTGATCTGCTCAACGATTCCCGTTTGGGAATCAACGCCGGTTTTTAGGTCGTTCGGCAAGCGCTCCAGCCTCGCAGGCTGACCTGAAAGGCCACACCTAAGATCGATTGTAGGGGTTGAAGCCGCAAATTAATGAAACCAAAGGGTTACGATGGTCATCGAATCAGTTGACGTGGGCGTTCAGGAGCCCTAGTCTGAGAGAGGTCTGGAAGTGGTCTCTTCGCGACCGCTTTCAGGGTTTTTTTGTTCTTTGAATGGCCAATCCCACCAGTGGGGGCGTCACGGCTTCGACGGAGATGCTTGCGGCCAAGAGGCATGCCGGGGTCCACACACCCGTAATCGCGTGGAAAATGATAATTGCCAATCAACAGATGGCATACGCAGCCTAATTAGTTAGGCAGCCGTCCGAGGAGGCTTTGCTCGTGGGCCTCCGTAGGACGTCACACAGCGAGCTGCTCTTCCCGTCTACGTCTGGGACGGGAGGCTAAGACCACAGGCTAGCCGTCACCGTTTCTTGTCCGTTCTGAGCGGGGACTGCGAACGTCTTGGGTAGGGTGGAAACGCCTAATGCCTGGGGCATGAACAGGACTAAGCATGTAGCCTATCTTGGCCAGTAACATTTTCGGACGCGGGTTCGACTCCCGCCGCCTCCACCAAATTTTCAGTTTGAGTTCAGCCCAATGGCGCGCGTTCCGAGCTTGATCTTGTATTCTTTCTCGCGCTGAATCACTTCTTCTCGTGACATAGTTCTCGGCAAAATATGCAAAACGGAGAAACGGAACGACTTTGGGTAGTCGTGATCTGCCTGAATAAGCTTTTTGAGCTTTACGTTGTCACCGTGCCCGGAATCAGTGTAGTTTTTCCACCGTCCCCAGATCCCGCTCGCTCCACATGCGCTTCCGATGTATAGATCGCCGGTTTTTTGCGCTAGGATCAAATAAACGCCCGCTACATTGCTTAGAGGAATTTTCCAGTCGCGGTGCGCTTCTTCATTCGCGAAAAGGTCCTGCAACTGCTGATAGGAGAGGCTGAATTCAAGGAAATCGCTGAAAGGCTCCAGCTTCCTCCCTGCCGGCAACATTTCGAAAAGCGGCTTGTTACGTAGCTTTTGCTGCCACGCCAGAGCACCGCGGCCCCATTCAATGATTATCCGATCACGAAATTCGTTGAATCGCGCATCTCGCTCTAAGGTGTAAAAAAAGTTGCAGGTGTCCTGCCATCGTTTGATTGCTGGACAGCCAACGATCCCCGGGCCAACCTTGGCTGCTACATTGCCATTGACACGATAGACCCCGTAAAATCCGGCGCGGTTGTTGGACAAACCGTAAAACGAAATGATCTGCTCAACATTGTGAAATACTTTCTTGGCTTGGTAGCCTTGGTAAACCTCAAGCCATTCGTTACGGATCAATTCCTCGACCGAATCATATTTGCTCTGATGGCGAACTAATTTAGTGCGTTTGCTCGGATCAAATCCCGCAAGCTGCAGCACATCTACTATCCCTAATTTCATCGTGCGAGATTGTAGCAGGCGAACATTTCGAGGTAGTTGCGCTATTCGATACCAAGTTCGTTCAGTCTGGCCACAGGGCGCGCCAGCACTGCTTTCTCGCCTCGCACGACTATCGGGCGTTGTATCAGTTCCGGATGCTTGACCATCAGTTCAATGAGTTGCGCGTCGCTGAGGTCTTTTCCTGCCACAAAATCTCGATAGGCAGGCTCATTCTTGCGGATAGCATCGTGCGGCTTCATTCCGGCGCGGCGCAATAGGCTCTTCAGGTCGACTGCCGAGAGCGGTTTCTCAAGGTAGCGGACGCTCTCAAAGGCAATTCCCTTCTCAGTCAAGACACGCTTGACCTCGCGGCATGTGCTTCA
>DATATW010000063.1:0-110219 GCA_036268595.1 Terriglobales bacterium | reverse complement strand
AGATGGAATGACTCTTTGTATGGTTCGACCGGATAGCCATTCGTCTTCCACGCTTCCAGTCCGCCTTTGAGAAATTTGACGCGGAAGAAACGAAGAGCCAGAGCGCGTCTTAATATTTGGCGGCTGGTCTTGTCACTGGGGCAAGTGCAATACACAACCGCGTCTCGGTCTTTGGGGATTAGTGAGGGATTGGCGAGCACGTCATCGGGCGGAATTCTTTGTGCTGAAGGAATAATTTCCGGATACGCCAGCAAATCGAGCGGTTGCCGGACATCGAAAATCAGCAACTCCTGCTTCGACTCCAGCAAGGAATGCAACTGCTCCGCAGTGAGGCTGTGCTGCTCGAGATCGTCTCGATTACGCCGATACCTGATCAGAACAAATACAACCAGGCACAGCGCCGGAATCCCCATTATTGCAACGCTCAATATCATTTGCTGTGGAAGTATATACTTCGCGCCCTCTCCGGCGAACTTCCCAAGGCAGGGAAGCAATCGCCGAGAAACCTTGAAACTTTTTGAAACCCTGAAACCTAATTGGAAACCTTTGAAGCCTTTTAACTCAACTATCTTCCGATCCCCGCATCCTCCGCCGCCAATATTGAAATTGCCGACCAGTCGAGGGCTTCATCACCCCGCGACAGCAAAGTTAAAAATCGATCGCGCACCAGATTGGCCAGTGGCAAAGGCACTCGCAACGAGTCTCCGGCAGCCAGCGCCAAACGTGCATCTTTCAATCCCAGAGGAGCCGCAAATCCCGCGGGCTTAAATTTCTTATCCGCGATTAGGCCGCCATAGGTCTTGTAAACCGGGGCCGTAAACAGAGTCGAAGTGAGAAATTCCAGATACTGATGCTGGTCCAAGCCTCCCTTTGCAACCAGCGCCATCGCCTCGGAGAGCGTCTCAATCGTCGACGCGATCATAAAATTTCCGCTGATCTTCACCAGGTTCGCGCTCGAAGGCTTGTCGCCAAAGCGAAAAGTTCTTTGCCCCATCGCGTCGAATAACGGGACGCAGTCATCGACCGCATCGGGAGCCCCCGCCGCGACCACGAATAATTTCGCTGCCGCCGCCGCCTCCGGCCGTCCAAACACCGGCGCCGAAACAAACCGTTGCCCCCGCTTCGCATGCCCCGCAGCCAACTTGTCCGCCAATGCCACGCTGATCGTGCTCGACGAAACGTGAATCGCGCCTTTACTGAGGCTGGCGATAATGCCGCCATCTCCGAATACGACCTTCTCGACCGCGCTGTCATCCGCGAGCATCGTGATCACCACGTTGCCGTGGCAAGCACTTGCCACGTTGTCAGCTCGGCGCGCGCCCAATTCAACCAGCGCCTGCGCCTTTTCAGCAGTTCGGTTGTACACCGCGATCTCATGCCCCGCCCTGATCAGGTTCGCGGCCATTCCACTTCCCATTTGGCCCAATCCAATAAATCCCACCTGCATAAGTTGCTCCTTGTGCAATCAGCAATGGCTTGAACAAAATTGGATGCCAGCAGATAGAAATTGATCCACCGTAGGTTGCGCCGAACATTTGCTTACGCAAGTCCTTACGCTGCAAGTAAGGGATAAAGGGTAGGGTTGACGAATTACTGCATGACTTTCGGTTTTTGGGCCATCCCACATATGTGCCCCGCATCCTAGCAGTCACTTAAGCTTGGTGCGCAACTATGTTGGATGTAATACGAATTCTGTGTGTGGATGACGAGCCCACCATGCTTTCACTTGAAAGAAGGCTGCTGGAACCGGCCGGCTTCGGTGTATCCACTGCGGCTTGCGGTCAAGAAGCAATCCAGATTTTTCAGGACGAACCCATTGACATTGTTTTGATGGACTACTGGATGACGGGAATGAACGGCATTGACACGGCTGAGCACATGAAACGGCTGCATCCCGAGGTGCCGATTGTGTTCTTCTCCGCCTACAGCGAGCTTCCATCCGAATCTTTAGGACTTGCCGAGACCTGGCTTCGAAAAGGACAGGAAGATCCCGAAGATATTATTTCTCTACTTCGTTCCATCGCTCGGCGGGCCGCTCTCATCCGTGCATCCTAAGTTCTGGCTTCCGTCAAACATTTGATCGGTCAGTTAGCGCCGAGGACGGGCACGTCCTATGGACCACGTTGACCTCTAATCTCACACACCCGAGAGCATGCTATAATCGCTTTTCGCCTGCTGGGTTTCGAGGCAATGACGTGGTCCCCGCTTACGGGCAAGTCCTGATCACGAATCAGCACAATTCGCTGTAACCGAACACGAGGTATACCTATGTCCGGCCACTCAAAATGGGCCACAATTAAACACAAGAAGGGCGCGCTCGATGCCAAGCGTGGCAAGATTTTTACGCGCCTCATTAAGGAAATCAGCATTGCCGCGAAAAATGGCGGCGATCCTGACACCAATCCGCGCCTGCGCACCGCCATTGCCGCCGCCAAGGCCGAAAACATGCCCGCCGACAATATCAAGCGGGCCATTCAGCGCGGCACCGGCGAACTCCCCGGCGTGAATTACGAAGAATTTGCTCTAGAAGGTTACGGTCCCGGCGGCGTGGCCATCCTGCTCGACATCAATACTGACAATCGCAATCGCACCGTCAGCGAGATCCGCCACGCATTCGGAAAGAACGGCGGCAACATGGCCGCAGCTGGCGCGGTCGCATATCTGTTCCACAAAAAAGGCGACATCGTCATTCCCAAAACCGCAGCCAAAGAAGACGACCTCATGGGCATCGTGCTTGAGGCTGGAGCCGACGATCTTCGCGACGACGGCGAAAATTGGGAAGTGCTCACCGATCCTTCGGTATTCGAGGCAGTAGTCGAAGCCGTGAAAAAGGCCGGCATTCAGCCCAGCTCGGCGCAAGTCTCGATGATTCCGCAGAATTACATCAAGCTCGAAGGTTCGCAGGCAGCCCAGATGATTCGCCTCGTCGAGGCATTCGAAGAGCACGATGACGTGCAGAACGTGCACTCCAACTTCGACATCGACGAAAAACTTCTGGAAGAAGTAGCGGCCGGCTAAATTGAGTGTGGTGACGGCTGCCTCGGCCGTCCGCGAGTTCGAGTGTCTTCATCACTAAACTCAAGCCGGTTGCCCATTTTTGATTTTCTCAGCGTACTCTGGCATTCCTCCGCGTTCTCTGCGGTGAAAAGCTTTTGTTTTTAATGTCGATCGAATAAATCGTCGCCGCCCACCAAACCCTTCCATTGTCAATACGCGTCCACCGTTAAATTTCGAATAAATTTCAACATTCATGTGGATAATATTGTGGAAAACTACTCAATTACTTAACTAAACGCTTTGTTAAGAAAAATTTATACAGACTGCACACAGGTAAGTGCGCTCTTTGAAATTTATTTTCTCCATGAAAGAAATGCCGCCAAAACTTCGTCTCGACAAGTTATTGCTGGAACGCCAACTGGCGCCATCGCGCGAGCGTGCTCAGGCACTCGTGCTCGCAGGCAAGGTTCTAGTCAATGGTCAGAAGATCGACAAGTCTGGCACGCTGGTCGATACTTCGTCCGAAATCCATCTGCTCGGCAAGGATCTCAAATATGTCAGCCGCGGCGGCCTCAAGCTGGAACGCGCGCTGCAGCATTGGAACATAGATGTCCGTGGCCGAATCTGCGCAGATGTCGGTGCATCCACCGGCGGTTTCACCGATTGCCTGCTGCAGCACGGCGCCGCCCGCGTGATCGCCATTGACACTGGCCAGGGCCAGATCGCATTTCAACTCCGCCAGGATCCTCGCGTCCGTCTGCTCGAGAAAACCAACGCCCGTTACCTCACTCGCGAGAAACTCGGCGAAGAAGTTGACCTTATTGCCATGGATGTTTCATTTATCTCGGCCACCCTCGTTCTACCTGCCGTCATCTCTGCCGCATTTCCTGAGGACGATTCCTCTCGCGCTGAGCGAGACCTGATACTTCTCGTCAAGCCGCAATTCGAAGTCGGTCGCGATCTCGTGGGCAAAGGCGGAATTGTCCGTGATGCAGCCGCTCAGCAACAGGCGGTCGAAAAAATACGCACCGCCGTTGCAGCGCTCGGATCGAGATCTACTGACGTCATCGAGTCTCCCATCCTTGGCGCCGAAGGCAACCGGGAATTCCTTTTGCATGCGAAGTTTTGAGCCAGATCCCCGCCCATTCTTCGCTTTCGGTACAATTTCACTCTCAAGATGACCAGCAAAACTTCGTCTACCAAAATCGTCGGCATTGTTTCCAAACCTAATAAGCCCGAAGTCGCCCAAATCGTTCCCGGGCTGAAGGAGTGGCTCACCGGCCACGGATATTCTTACGTAGTCGACCCCGAAACCGCCCGCTTTGCCTCCGGCGCTGAAACGCTCTCACGCGTTGATATGGCCTCGCGTAACCTCGAGTTCGTGATCGTGCTCGGCGGCGACGGCACTCTTCTCTCCGCCGCGCGCGCGGTTGCTTCTGCCGGCATTCCTATCGTTGGAGTCAATCTGGGCGCGCTCGGGTTTCTAACCGAAGTCCCGCTCGAGGAGCTTTATCCCACGCTGGAAAGCATTATTAAAGGTTCTTGCGGCCTGGACATCCGCTCCATGGTCCACTGTGAAGTGAGCCGCCGCCGCGAGATGGTTGCCAGTTACGAGGCGCTGAATGACGTCGTGGTCGGGAAGGGAACTATTGCGCGGCTAAACCACTGCGACGTTTACATCGACAAGATATTTGTTTCGCGTTACCAGGCCGACAGCCTGATCGTTTCCAGTCCCACCGGTTCCACCGCGTATTCCCTCGCCGCCGGTGGCCCGATCCTTATGCCCGATGTCGATAGCTTCGTGATCACACCGGTCTCAGCTCACTCGCTCACTCACCGGCCTTTGGTGGTGCGCGATACTTCGCAGATCGAAATCGTGGTTATGACAGGCGAGGACGAAGCTTACCTGAGTATCGACGGCCAGGCCGGAATGCCGGTCTATGACGGCGATCACATTTATTGTCGCAAGTCGGAATATCACGTGAAGCTGCTGCACACTCGAGGCACATTCTTTGAAGTACTAAGCGGCAAGCTAAAGTGGGGGCAACGCTAGAGGCTTCGCGTCTTAGATTATGGAGGTACGGGCGTCCCCGCCCGTACCGGCCACTGGTTTGTCGAGATACGGAGTTCCCCGCCCGTACTATTACTGGGTTCGTGGGGATACGGGCGTCCCCGCCCGTATCAAAACACCGCTAGTCAGCTGCTTATTCTGAGTCTTTGCGGATCTTCTTCCGGGCACGCTTTCGGGCCAACGCTTGTTTGACCCGGCGCTTCTCCCCCGGCTTCAGGTAAAAGGAGTGACGCTTCACGTCCTTAATAATGTCTTCGGTCTGCACTTTTCGCTTGAAACGGCGAAGCGCATTCTCCAAAGACTCGCCTTCTTGTAGTCGAACTTCTGCCAACTGTCATCACCCCCAAACCGGTTTTGATTCCTGCCAGATAAAGCTTAACCTATTTGCCAGGCCGCCGTCCTTTCATGGCAGACGAAGCTTTCCCCTCCTTCAAAATCACGCTGAAATATCGGCCTCCTCGGCAGAAAAAATATCCACAGACCGACGCTAAATAATTGCCCTTATGACTCTTGACCAAGTTGTATGTCTCACATAGGATGCCACCTCATGCCGCCTCATCGCAGAATTCTCATCCTCGCGTTTTGTACCGGAATTACCGCGGGCTTAGCCTCCAGCTTGAGCATCGAGTGGATGCGTTACCTTATGGTGACTTTGATCGGAATTGTGGGAGCATTGTTTTGGCAGATAAACGAAGTTCGTGAAGAGGCAGAGAACCACGTAATCCGCGCCGTCTCGCATCACCTGAATAACAGCTTGACGGTAACCATGAACCGCCGATACCTCGCCCCGAACGTTCGTGAGCAAATCGTCGACGAGGAATTACTGCGTTGCGCCTGGGTCATTCGGACAATTTTGCCATCGCTTAAGGTTGGTTTGCCGGATCTTCTCAAAATCAGGCGTCAGGCCCATCCTAACCAGTGGGCAGAACCTGATGAAAAATGGTGGCAACAGCAGCCGCCGACGGTGCATTAAGCAGTTTGCTTGGAAATCTGAAGACGATAACCTTCCCGCGCGCTTCAGCCCATTGATCCAAGGAGCCATTGGTAAGTCGGCTTTCGCGCCACACCACCATGCAGGCTATGGCGATCTTCTGTGATCTAATACAGCATCAAGATGGTGTGGCGCTCTCGTAGACGTGATCCTAAAGAGTCGACCCGAACCGAACCTTATCGGAGAGCTCAATGCAGACCAACACGCTCAAGTTCTTTGCTTTGGCATTTCTGCTGCGGGTTGTCTTACTCGTGCCAACCAATCAGGCACAAGTCGAGAAAAGCGCCTATCCCGCAATGGCTTCTCTCGATCAATATCTGGTGCCCAACCAGAATTCAGAAATTGCGCTGGCTCGCAGTGCCGCCCCGGCATCCGTTTCGGATGCAGCGGAAGTAATGGTTCTGGGACCGCAGGGATACACCACTGCGGTGAAGGGCACAAATGGATTTCTCTGCATTGTAGAACGGTCATGGGGCGCTGCCACCGATCAGCCGGAGTTCTGGAATCCGAAAGTGCGCGCCCCCATTTGCTTTAACCCCGCAGCTGCAACCAGCTTCGCGCCCATCTACCTGATGAAGACCAAATTAGTGATGACGGGAAAATCAAAGCGGCAAATCGTCGAGGCGACCTCGTCGGCACTGGATAAAAAAGAACTGCCGTCGCTCCAGCCGGGAGCGATGTGCTACATGCAATCCAAGCAGCAGTATCTGAACGATCGCGGCAAGAGCTGGCACCCACACTTGATGTTTTTGGTCTCCGGCGATTCGGGAAAAAGCTGGGGTGCCGACCTGCCCGGCTCGCCGATTCTGGCTTCAAATGATCCTGAAGAACAGGTCACCATTTTCATGGTCGTGGTTGGCAAATGGTCGGATGGCACGGAGGCGCCGGTGATTCGACAGTAACTTGAAAGCCACCGGTTAAAATCAGGGTTGCAGTCAAGCCTTTCTGAATATTTCACGCCTCAGCTGGTCAGCCACGGTCTCGCGCCTCCGGATCAACTTCGTCGACTTCCCCTCGACCAGCACCTCCGCCGGCCGCGGACGCGTGTTGTAGTTTGACGCCAGCGCCATTCCATAAGCTCCAGCATCCAGGATCGCCAGAACGTCTCCCGCAGCGACCGCCGGCAGGGTGCGATCATGCGCGAAAAAGTCTCCCGATTCACACACCGGCCCCACAATATCTACGATTTCGGCAGCAACTGCCTGATGTTCGATTGGAATGATTTGATGCTCCGCCTGATACAGGGCGGGCCGAATCAGATCATTCATGGCTGCATCGACCACGACAAACTTCTTACCGCCATTTTTTTTACGATACAACACGGCTGTGAGCAGGATTCCGGCTGGTCCAATGATCGAACGCCCAGGTTCAAGTAATACTTTAACTTTCAATTCCCGCAACGGTCGCAGGACCGCACCAGCATATTCCGCGACCACGGATTTAAATTTCTGCGGCCCATCGTAGTTGATCCCGAGGCCGCCGCCCGCATCGACGAACTGAATCCTGTGCCCGTCGCTGTGCAACTGGCGAACCAGGTCGGCGACCCGTTCCATGGTCGCTCTAAACGGCGCAAATTGCGTGATCTGGGAGCCGATGTGTACGCTGACTCCAGCGACCTTTAAATACTTCGAACGCGCCCCTGCTGCATACAGCTCTCGAGCCTCGCCAATCGGCACTCCAAATTTGTGTTTCTGCAGCCCGGTCGAAATATAGGGATGAGTTTCAGCCGGAACATCCGGGTTCACTCGCCATGCGATCCGCGCAGTGCGTTTAAGTTTCTGCGCGGCCGACGCGATCACTTCCATCTCGGCCGGACTTTCCAGATTGAACAGCAGAATGCCCGCCTTCAGCGCGGCCTCAATTTCTGGAGCGGTCTTTCCCACGCCGGAGAATACGACTCTCTTCGCGGCTCTTTTATCGGCTCGCAACACGCGTTCCAATTCTCCGCCTGAGACCACATCAAAGCCGCAGCCCAGGCTCGCCAGCATTCGCAGGATGCTGAGATTGGAGTTGGCTTTTACCGAATAGCAGATGTGCGATACGCCGCCAAATGCCTGCGCGAAAGCGCGAACCCGCTGCCGAATGCTGGTAGCGGAGTAAACGTAAAGCGGGGTTCCGAAACGCTCAGCTAGTTGCCTTAGCGGAACTTGCTCGCAACTCAGCTGCCGGATGATTTTCTTGGCTTTAGCATTGGCGCGCGAAACTCGCGGCAGTGAAGCCTGACTCGAGCCGTAAGTAAATCCTGGGGGGCGCTCAAAGGTGTGTTTCACGTGCGCGGTGGCGTACTCCCCTTCACTTTTATCGCGACCACCGTCTGATCGTCGAAGGTTTCTACTCCGGATGCGTGGTCCGCGGCAGCTTTAAAAATAGATTTCACGATCGATTCCGCCGCTTGTGATGCACATTCGGAAATGATCTTCTCGAGTCGCGTGCGCCCAAACAATTCACCTTTATTGTTGGTCGCATCAAGAATTCCATCACTGAAGAAAACAAAAATATCGTCCGGCTCGGCCTGAAAAACGAACTCATCGTATTCAGCGTCTTCGAACAAACCCAGCGGCAACCCGGTCGCCTCAATCATCTGCGTCTTGCCCTTGTGGCAATAAACCGGCCGCGGAAGGCCTGAGTTCGCAACTTGCAGCGTAAGGCTGGTGTCATCCCAGATGCAGTAAATCAGCGACACAAACTGGGCATCGATCCGGCGTTCAACTAGCGAATAATTGACTGCCGCGAGCATCTCCGCCGGCGCCGGTTCCATAGGCGCATGCGATCGCAGAATTCCAGCCACTACTCCGGCATAAATTGCCGCCGGAGCTCCTTTGCCACTGACGTCTCCGATCACTAAACCGAGCCGCGATTGCGAGTAACTCAGAAAGTCGTACAGATCCCCGCCGATCGTCCGCGCCGGAGAAAACTTCGCCGCAATCTCCAGGTGCGCCAGTTGCGGCAGGGTCTGTGGCAGCAGCCGCATCTGCAACTCTCGCGCCATCGAGAGATCGCGCTCCAGCCGGCTCTCTTGGCGAGCAATCTGTTCGTACAGGCGCGCATTCTCGATGGCAATCGCGATCTGCGCCGCCAGCGTGGTGATCGTCCGCTGATGATCTTCGGTAAAAAAGTTTTTTCGGGTGTGCTCCAGATCGAGCACTCCGATCACTTTGTCTTTGTAAATCAGAGGTGCCGCCAGCTCCGACCGCGTCTCCGGATTCGACTCGATATACCGCGCATCTTTCTTTACGTCCCCCACTAGGATCGCCCGCTGCTCTTCGGCGGCTGCCCCCACAATGCCTTTGCCGATCGGAATATCATTCTTGAGCTGAATGTTTTCCTGGAACCGCAGCGAAAACCGGTGCTGCAGCTTCTCTCCCGCGGCATCGATCAGCAGAATGCTGAACATCTGGAAGTCGATCAGCTGGCTGAGCAGTGCGCCGACCCGCTTCAGCAGTTCGTCCAGATTCAGAATCGACGTCAGCTCGCGCGCAATCTCGTTCAGCAGCAGCAAGGTTTTTGTCTGCCGCGTCATTCGGGTGTACAGTCGCGCGTTCTCGATACCCACCGCCATGCGCGACGCAATCAGCGTCAACAGGCGCTTGTGTTCCTCAGTGAAGTGGTCAAGTTGCGGCGATTCAATATCTATGACGCCAATCACGCGGTTCTTCACGATCAGCGGCACTGCCAGCTCCGAACGCACATTCGGCACCGCCGAAATATATCGCGGATCACTCGCAACATCGCCCACCAACACCGCTTCAGCGCGCTGCGCCGCGACGCCGGTCACGCCCTCGCCCACCTTTACCCGAATGCGCTCCGCAATCTCTTTTGAATGCCCAACACTGAATCGGAAATAGAGTTCCTGGGTCTTTTCATTCAGCAGCAGAATGCCGAAAATCTCGTAATCAATAACCTTGCGGACGAGTTCCGCCACCCTCCGCAACGTAGTGTCGAGATCAAGCGTGGTGTTAACCACGTCCGCGACTTCCAGCAGCAGAGGATCGATTCGTGACGGTGTTTCAGTTTGAATGGCGCCCATTTCCACTGCTTCAATCATAGCAGCCAGAGCTGCTTCGGCTGTTTATGTTCATCACACCACACTGTGGAATTGTGGCTTCACTTTTCATTGCCCGGCGCGCTGTTGGGCAGCACGCAAATATCTGGCAGATTGCGGTACCGCTCCGCATAATCAAGTCCGTACCCGACTACAAATTCGTCAGGGATTTCGAAGCCGGTGTAATCCGCATGTACTGGCATCTTGCGCCGCGACGGCTTGTCCAGCAATACCGCCACCCGAAAACTTTTTGGCTGATGCCCTTGCAGCAACCGTTTCAAAAACGTCAGCGTGAGCCCGGTGTCCAGGATATCTTCGACCAGAATCACATTTTTCCCGCGCAGCGACTGGTCTACATCCTTGGTAAGTTTCACTTCGCCGGTCGAATCCCACGCGTGCCTTAGTTCCTGTGTCGGAGTAGGCCGGTTGCCATAGGTCGAGACTGCAATAAATTCGAAGGTCGCATCCACTTCCACCTGCCGCACAAGGTCACTCAGGAAAATCGCCGCGCCCTTCAACACTCCGACAAAAATTACCGGCTGACCCATAGCGTCCTGCGTGATCTGCGCCGCCATCTGCGCCACCCGCTCGGCTATTTTCTCCCGTGACAGTAGGACTTTAGGCTCGTTCATGGAATCAACATATTACTCCGCCAGCGCCGCCAAAAGTCAAAGAGGTTGTCTGTTGGTTCCTGCCTTTCTCTGCGATCTCTGCGGTTAAAAGCTTTTATCCGTTTTCAGTAACCCACAGATTGAACCCCCTCAGCCGCACCGTCTAGAATGTTTACATCTCTTTGTAGAAAGAAAACGGCCGCATGCGATTAAACGGTATAAGCCTCACTTGGCTCGGACACGCCACTTTCCGCATTCAAACTCCAAAAGGCAAAATCATCATCATCGATCCCTGGATCATGGGTAATCCGGCATGTCCTGAAAAAGAAAAAGACGTAAAAGCAGTAGACGTCCTGCTCTGCACTCACGGTCATGGAGACCACATTGGCGACGCAGTGGAAATCGCCAAGAAGCATAATCCTAAAGTTATCGGCATTCCTGAGCTTTGCGGCTGGCTCAAAAAGAAAGGCGTAAAGCAACTTGCTGAAATGAATAAGGGCGGAACCCAGCAGGTCGACGACATTAAAGTCACCATGGTCCACGCTGACCATTCCTGCGGAATTCAGGATGGCGATGATTACGTCTATGGTGGCGAGGCCTGCGGCTACGTCGTAGAGTTTGAGAACGGCACGAAGATTTATCACGCCGGCGACACCAACGTCTTCGGAGACATGGCCATCATCCGCGAACTTTATTCGCCCGATATTGCCATGCTTCCCATCGGCGATCACTACACCATGGGCCCGCGCGAGGCTGCATACGCCTGCAATTTGCTGAAGCCGAATGCCGTGATCCCCATGCACTTCGCCACCTTTCCTGTGCTGACCGGGCGTCCGAGCGATCTCAGCAAGCTGGTGCACGGAGTCAAAATAGTAGAAATGAAACCCGGCGAAACCATTACTTAGGACGAGAGGCAATATGCCCACAACTTCTGACAAGCCAAGCTGGATGATGCAAGGCATCACTGCCGGGCCAGTGGAAAACTATTTGTATTCAATGTTGCCGTCGCGCGATGAAGTACTCGCGGAGATGGAAAGCCAGGCGGCCAAGCGCAACATTCCTATCGTCGGTCCCGCTGTCGGACGCGTCCTCCATCAGCTGGCGATGATCTCCGGCGCGAAAAACATTTTCGAGATGGGATCGGCCATTGGATATTCGACTATCTGGTGGGCGCGCGCTGTCGGCGATGGCGGTCGCGTCATCTACACGGATGGTGATCGCAAAAACGCCGACGAAGCCCGCGGATATTTCGAACGCGCCAGCGTCGCCAATCGCATCACTATAAAAGTTGGCGACGCTCTCGAACTTCTCTCCGAACAGACCCAGCAGTTCGACATTATTTTTTGCGACGTCGACAAAGAGGATTATCCTCGCGCGCTGCGCATGGCCGTTCCACGCCTTCGCCAGGGAGGCCTGCTGATCGCTGACAACGTTCTATGGAGTGGCAAAGTCGCGGAGAAGAACCCCACAGAACCATCCACGAAATCTATCCTGGAGTTCAATCGCCTGCTGTACGGCTCGAAAGAGTTGTTCACAACCATCCTGCCCATCCGCGACGGGTTGGCCGTTGCTGCGAAGCTCTAGAACTCAATGCCAAACCAGATTCAATTCTGGAAAATCTCTTATGTATCGGTCTTGGTCCAATGTCAAAAATCGATCTGCCATAACCAGCGCATGAGCGCCTACGATGAAATCCGCCAGTAGTCGTTTGGGCATTCCGCCTCCCGATTTGCGCCGCCGACGTGCGTAGTCGCCGAATCTCACTTCGGTTTCGTGCCACACGGCTTCAGTTATTTGGAAATCAATGAGGATGCCTGTGTCACTCAAGAACTCGAGTACAAAACTCTTCGCCGCACCCGGATATGCGCACAACTCGACATAAACCGGAGCACAGATGACGAGCTTACCCCGCGATCTCGAATGATCTAACTGGTTCTTGCATTCTGCTGAGGCAGTCTCGCCGAAAGTAGCGCAGAAAGGACGTTCGTGTCGATTGCAGTCTTCAGCGCTTGCGCTCCGTTTCAGAGTCATCGCGCAACTTTGCCATCCACTCCTTCGAAGTCATCCCAGGCTTTTGTTTGCCGCGAAGTATGCCGACATATTTGTCGAATGGATTGTCGGGTTCCATTGCACGCGTGATCAGCGCCTCGGTTCCGTGCTCCCGGAACTCCACGCGGTCGCCTCGACGCAATCCTAATTTCCGACGGATCTCTACCGGAACTGTGATCTGCCCTTTGCTGGTAATTCTGCTCTGGTAAGCCATAGGTATTACCTTTGTAAAAGAGGTAATACCATAACATCACGCTGCCCACAAGCTGGCCTAGATTGACTTCACTGCAATCGCCGTGACGTCATCCACCAGCCCCACTTCTTTTTGCAGGAACGGCTCTCCATAGGTGACCCCCGCCATCATCCCGTAAAACCTGGCCATGGCTTCAACCCGGGCCCTGATTTCCGCTCGTGCAGGGAAGATGTCCTTACCGGCCGCCTGATCGCTGAACTGCGATTTATAAGCCATCAGGGACTCAAACCGCGCTTCAAATTGTTCGCTGATGTCGACCACAAACGTCGGTCGAACATCGTGATACAACGTCGCATAAATAATCTTGAACGGTCTGTGCGGTGGGGGCTGTTCTGAGCTGACGGCTGATGGCTGATGGCTGATAGCTAATTTGGCCAGCCCCGCCAGAAAGCACGCTTCGTATCCCAACTTCGAAGCCGTGTAGTGGTCCGGATGTCGCCCCTCCCAGTAGGGAAGTATCACCACCCGTGGTCGGATCTGCCGGATCACACGCGCAACCTTCAGCCGGTTCTCCCAGGTGTTCTCCACCCGGCCGTCAGGAATATCCAGCGCATCTCGCCAGGACGCTTTCAATATTCGTGCCGCCTCCGTCGCCTCCTGAGCTCGTTCTTCCGCGCTTCCTCGAGTTCCCATCTCCCCACGCGTCAGATCAAGAATTCCGGTCCGATGTCCGCGCTCCGCCATCTTGAGCAGCGTCCCGCCGCAGGTTTGTTCTACGTCATCGCGATGCGCAGCGATCGCCAGTATGTCAATCGGCAAAGAACTCATAGGTCCTATGAGCATAGCGGCAGGTCAAGAGCTGCGGCAACTTATTGCCGCCAATCATGGACGATGCTCGCCGGTAATGGTACTTTATTTCCCTGGCGCCGCAGGCGACCCCCACAAATGCTTCCCGAACACGCAACCCTTCTCGGCGGAATCGTGCTTCGCACCATGGCCATCTATCTGGTCGTGCTGATCGGAGTCCGCCTCAGCGGCAAACGCGAGGTCGGTCAGATGACGCCTTTCGACTTGACCCTGCTGCTCCTCATCAGCAACTCGGTGCAGAACGCCATGACCGGCTCCGACACGTCGCTCATTGGCGGCATTGTTGCGGCCGTCACCCTACTGCTGATGAATTATTTCATTGCCGAATTCTCTGGCGCCAATCGCCGCTTCCGCAAGTTCGTTCAGGGTCAGCCCAGCCTTCTTGTCCACGATGGCCAAATCATCCTCTCGCATATGGCAAAAGAACACGTAAGCATGGATGAACTGGAACGGGCAATGCGGGAACACGGTGTTTCCACTTGTCACGATGTGGCGCTGGGCGTACTCGAAGTGGATGGCTCAATCAGTTTGCTGAAATATGACGACTTAAATCCTACCGCCCATACTCACCTTGCGCGTCGCAAATATATTCAGAAGCGTCAGTAGTTATTTCTTGATCTCCAGTGGAACTTCATCATAGGGCGCTACGGTTACGATCAGCGATTTGCGGGCCGCAAATGCTTCTGCTGAAACTGGAAAACTTACCACGAATGTCCCCACCGTTTTGCTCTTAGGATCCAATCGCTGTTCGGGCATTAAAAAAGGCAGGGCGTGCGCCTTCAGGTCCGGGAAGGCCTTGAAGTAGCGTTCGGCGTCCACCGCAGGGGACGCGTCGTCGTCGAATTTGTCCTTCCCGGTATCGAGCGTGGCTTTGATGGTATGAATCCATGATGGCTTTTTGGCATTGTTGTGCAGCGTGACGTTGATCGCCACCATCACCATGTCCTGCTGCGGCACGGCCACTGACACTACATCGTCGATTGATCCGGATGACAGCGGGTGGGCGCGATTCGTAAGCGCAAAGACAGTTACGATTACCATGACCGCCACCAGGCAAATCGCGAGCACTCCCGCCGGAGGAAGATTCTTCCGCGCCGTGCCGTATTCCTCGCTGATGTCGAACTTTGTAGATGAGCCCGGCTGAACTGGTTCAGCTTCGTTTTGCTGCGTTTGCGATTGCGACTGGGTTTGAGTTTGCTGACCGGATACGGGTGATGCTTCAGGATCTGACGGAGGCGTGGGGTTGGTTGGACTCGACATGGGTCTCCTCCTGCTCTGGGAATTGTACTCGCCGAGTCCATGCCCGTGTGGGCCACTTTGGGGAGTGTGGGCCGGACGCTCTTGTCCGCCGCCTTTGACTTTCGTAGGAAAGCCACTCCTCCCAAAAATGTGGCGACGTGATTATCCTGAGCTACCACAAATGAGGGTGCCCCACTCTACGCGATTCTCGTACGGTGGGAACCACGAAACCATGAAGTGAGGTGAAGCAGGGTACGCCGTACGCCAGCGAGGGTGCCCCACCCTACGCGGTTTTCGTACGGTGGGAACTACGAAAGAATGAAGTCAGGCGCAGCAGTGGACGCCGGCCACTCATGCTTCATGGCCGAAGCAAACTGATCTACCGGCAACGTGTTCAACACATCCCCCGAAGTCAGCCAGGCTCGCCGCGCCTGCAGCACTCCGTAGCGCATTTTCTCCAGGTGCGTGGTGTGATGCGAGTCAGTATTGATCACGATCTTGACGCCTCGTTGCTTGGCCATTCGCAAGTGCCGGTCCGAAAGATCGAGTCGGTCTGGGTACGCGTTCAACTCCATCGCAACTTTATGCCGTGCCGCAGCCTCGAGCACCGCATCCATGTCATAAGGATATGCATCCCGGCGCAACAGAATGCGCCCCGTCGGATGCCCAATGATCGAGACGTTCGGGTTCTCAATCGCCTGGAGCAACCGGGCAGTCATTTCCTCCGCCGATTGATTGAAGTGCGAATGCACGCTGGCAATCACCACATCCATCTGCTCGAGCACCGAATCGGAAAGGTCAAGAGACCCGTCGGCCAGAATATCGACCTCGATTCCGGCAAAAATCTTGATGCCTTCGATGGTATCGTTGGTCGCCCGAATCCGCTTGATGTGCTCGAGTGCCCGCGCATCGTCAAGCCCGTTGGCGAAAGCCAGGTTTTTGGAATGATCGGTGATGGCCATATATTTGTACCCGCGTTCGCGCGCCGCTTCCGCCATCTCGCTGATCGTGTTTCGCCCGTCGGTTTCGATAGTGTGCATATGCACATCGCCCTGCAGATCATCCTGCACGATCAGCTTCGGCAACGCGTGTTTCTCCGCCGCGTCTATCTCGCCGCAATTCTCCCGCATCTCCGGAGGGATGTAATCCAGATTCAGCGCCGCATAAATCTCTTCTTCCGATTTCCCCGCCACCACCTGCTGATCATCCAGCTTCGCCAGGCTGTATTCGTTCAACGTGTAACCCATCTTCAGCGCCCGCTGTCGCAACGCGACATTGTGTCCCTTCGATCCAGTGAAGTACTGCATCGCCGCCCCGAATGATTCCGGCGGCAGAAACCGCACATCCACCTGCATTCCACCGCGCAAGCGGAAACTTACCTTGTTCTCGCCGCGCGCAATGATCTCCATCAGCCCGGGCAGTTTGATGATGTGCTCAATCAATTTTTCCCGCTCCACGTCATCGCAACATGCCGGCCCAGTCAGCAGAATGTCGAGATCGCCCACAGTCTCACGCCCACGCCTAAGCGAACCCGCCGGAACCGCGTTCTCAACCCCTGGATAGTCCTTCAGATGTTCCGCGATTTTTTCTGCCTGCACCTCTGCGACGTTCAGCAAAAAACGTCCCGCGATCCTCCGGTAATCTTCGATCGCCTTCAATATTTTCTGCTCGTGTTTCTCTCCCATCCGCGGCAGCTCGCGTATTTTTCCCTCCCGCGCCAGCTTTTCCACTCCCTCCAGATCGCAAACCTGATAAGCGCTCCAGATAAGCGCCACAGTTTTCGGCCCCAGCCCCTGTACCCTAAGCAACTCCAGCATCGATGGCCGGTATTTCTTCAGCATTTCGGCATGCAACGAAAGCTTTCCCTCATGCAGCATTTCTTTCAAATTGTTGAGCATGCCTTTGCCGATGCCGGGAATCGCCAGCACCTGCTTGGGATCCTCTATGAGGTCGGCAATTTGCTGCGATAGCCCTTCAATCGCCTCGGCGGCATTGCGATACGACCGGATACGGAACGAATCCTGCCCGTCGACTTCCAGCAGGTCGGCCGTTTCATACAAAATTCCAGCGATGGATTTATTGTCCACGAGAAAAAGATTAAATCACCCACCTTGATTGTGGGGCGCCAGGCATCCTCGCCCGGCCCAAAGTTCGTGTAGCCGCCGCGGGCGTCGACGCCCGCCAGCCGTCGAACTCTGCAAGGAATGCTTACTCTGTGAACTCGGGGACGTTCTCTGCGATCTCTGCGGTTAAAAGCTTTTTCGACTGAAAGAGTAAGCTCCCTACTCCGTAAACAAATGCCCCATCTTTTCCTTTTTGGTCCGCAGATACTCTTGCGCATGTTCGCTAGGCTCGACTTCGCAGGGCACGCGCTCCACAACTTCAATCCCCGCCCGCTCCAGCGCCGCCACCTTCTCCGGATTATTCGACAGCAGCCGGACCCGCTTCACCTCCAGCGCCTTCAGCATCTCTGCCGGCAGCGCAAACTCACGATGATCAGCCTTGAATCCAAGCTTCTCATTGGCCTCGACCGTATCCAGCCCTGAGTCCTGCAGCTCATACGCCTGCAGCTTCGGCATCAATCCAATGCCGCGTCCCTCCTGCTGTTCATAGATGAGAATTCCTGCGCGTTCTTCCGCGATCATGCCCAGCCCCATCTCCAATTGCTGCCGGCAATCGCAGCGCAGCGATCCGAACACATCGCCGGTCAGGCATTGCGAGTGAATCCGCACCAGCGGCGGCGATGCATGTACGTCTCCCATCACCAGTGCCACCGCCTCTTCCGGCTTGCCCTCGGTGATGGGATCAAGCCGAAATCCATAAATGCGAAATTGCCCCCAGCGGGTAGGGAAGTCCGCCGATGCTAATTGTTTTGCAAATGTACTCACACCCTCATTATAAAGGGGACATCGAAGTGGCTAGTGATCAGTGGCCAGTGGCTAGCGGAAAGGAGAAGCAGCAGCCAGCCACTAACCACCAGTGACTAACCACTGCTCTTCAACTTCCATACCTGTACGCCCGCGTCCTCCGCGGAAACACTTTAATCAGAATTAAGCCTGTCAAAAACCCGCCGACATGCGCGCCAAACGCCACTCCCCCGGACGCCTGGTGCACCGTGATGCTGGCCGAAAAAAATTGCAGCAGAAACCAGTAGCCCAGAAAAACCCACGCCGGTATCCACCAGAAAGAAAAAAACACGATCAATATCACCAGCGTCAGCACCTTAGCTCGCGGATAAAGCAGCACGTATGCGCCCATCACTCCGGCAATTGCTCCACTGGCGCCGATAGTTGGAATCGTAGAATTGGGTGCCAGCGCAACTTGGGTCAGCGCCGCCGTCGTTCCGCACAAAAGATAAAAAATCAAATAGGTGAAGTGACCCAGATAATCCTCGATGTTGTCCCCGAAGATCCACAGGAACCACATGTTGAAAATGATGTGCAGCCAGCCGCCGTGCAGAAACATCGAGGTCAGAATCGTCAACAACGTTGTCGGTATCGAATACGCCGCCGATCCCGCCAGTGCGCGTTCAAAGTGCTGCGGCACCACGCCAAATTGAAATACCAGCGCATCCAGCGCGCGCCGTCCCTGCATCTGCACTGAGAGTTCAAATAGAAACACCACCGTATTCAGCCCGATGATGAAATAGTTCACGAACGGCGTGCTGTAGCGGGGCTGGTCGTCGCGAATAGGAAACATAGAAGATTTGGTAACTTTGTAATTGCAGACCTAAGGGCGGTCCGCGTCTCATCGCATGGCGTATTCAAATTACCAAATTACCCGATTACACAATTACTAAATCCTTTTCATGAACGCCGTCCTCATCATCGACAAGCCTTCGGGCTTCACTTCGCACGACGTTGTCGCCCGTGTACGCCGCATCCTGCAGCAGCGTTCCGTGGGCCACCTCGGCACGCTCGATCCCATGGCCACCGGCGTGTTGCCGCTCGTGCTCGGCAATATGACGCGCCTGGCCCAGTTTTATCTCAAATCAGAAAAGACCTACGAAGGCGTGATCCGCTTCGGTTTCGCGACCGATACCTATGATGCCGAAGGTGAACCTGCAGGCGCTCAACAATCACCGTCCCTTTCGCTGGAACAAGTGCGCCAGCTGGCGACAAACTTTACCGGCATCATCGATCAGATGCCGCCGCCATATTCCGCGAAAAAAATTGGCGGTGTGCCCGCCTACAAGCTGGCGCGCAAGAAGCAAGAGATCGCACTAAAGCCGGTGCAGGTTGAAATCAAGGACTTTAAAATAATTTTGATGGAAGGCTGCTGTGCAAGCTTTCAAGCCCGCGTTGCTTCCGGCACTTACATGCGCTCGATCGCTCATGACATGGGGCAGCTTGCCGGTTGCGGCGCCCATTTGCAGTCCCTGCGCCGCACCGCTGTCGCCGAGTTCGAACTGCAAGACGCTCACACCCTCGAAGAACTCGAGCAAGCCGCTCCCAATGTGAACGACCGTCAACCCAACCATCGCCTCAAAACAGAAGATGAGGAAAACAATTCCAAGGCCGGTAGTAAAAAAGAAGGCGGCGTGTGTTCCGAATCCTTAGCCGGCCTCTTCGTCCATCCCCGCAAACTCTTGCCTTCGCTTCCTGCCGTCACCGCGACCGACGACGTGCTCTCCCGCGTTCGCCACGGCCGTCCAGTAAATCTTCCCGAACTCTCCCGCGCCCGCGAAGTCAAAGTCTTCTCCGGCCAACGCGACTTAGTTGCTATTTGTACCCGCGTCGCCGGCACCCTTTTCCATCCAAAAATTGTGCTGCTCTAACACCCATAGAGAGCGGAGCGTGCCCCATCTTCGCGTTCTTTGCGAAAGGGTGGGAACTCTTGCCGTCTGCGGTGCGGGCTCTTGACTTCGGATTTCATCCCATGACACGGCCATACAGTTTTTGCGCTATCCTGCCCCTTACAAAAAAGGGGAATTTATGACCTTCACCCGCCGTCAATTCTCACTGCAAATCGCTTCGGGCATCGGTCTCTCGGGCATCGCCTTCGCCGCTCCGCAGAAACCGGACAACGAAATTTCGCACACCGCCGACGCCATCCATCAGGAAGTGAATTTCTCGGCCGAGCCAAAAAGAATCTATGCCACGCTCCTCGACACCAAACAATTCGACGATATGACGCGCCTGATTCCCAGCATGCAAACCGCGAACTTCGGAAACTCGCCCACGGAAATCAGCCGGGAACTCGGCGGCACCTTCACGCTGTTTCGTGGCCACATCATCGGGCGCCACGTTGAATTCATTCCCAACCAAAGAATCGTTCAGGCCTGGCGCGTGGTGGACTGGGAGTCCGGCGTGTACTCAATCGTCAAATTCGAACTTAACGTCCAGGGCTCTGGAACCAGGCTCGTATTCGACCATACCGGCTTCCCCGTCGGCCTCGCCAAACACCTTGCCGATGGGTGGAAAGAGCATTATTGGGAGCCGCTGCAGAAATATCTGACCTAAGAGGGATTTTAGGCAGCATTTGTTTTTCCAAACCCTCCCATCACTTATTTGAGTTGCATTAAGCCCGCCAAACAGGGGATACTATTTAAGCAATGTTGAATACCTGCGTCCAGAAGATGGCCATGTGCTGTTGTTGTAGCTGTCGTGTCTCTTCTGGGGACGGGGTGAAATCGAGCTAATCAGCAATCATTTTCGTAAGCTCACACCCACCGCCAGAAGCACTGGTTGGTGGGTTTTGTGTTTTCAAGGGCAACTATGAGCCTCAGCTAAGGCAACATAGGGTTTTACTGAAGGCTGAGAGCTGATAGCTGAAGGCTAATAAAATGAAATCCTCAAACTCACTGTGGAAAGAAAAACTCGAAGGCAAAATGCCTGAAGATCTCGCTCGCGAGATCGACATCTTCGAGACCGAAATCACGCTGCGCAAACAGGGTAAGCTGGAAGAACGCCTCTTTGCCGAAACCCGTCTGCGGCGTGGTGCCTACGGCCAGCGCTATGACAATGGCCAACGCAACGACGGACAAAAAATCCAGAAGCTGAATTTCCCATCGGGAGACCTTACCAAAGGCCCCAACACCATGTGGGACGCGCCCGGCATGCAGCGTATCAAAATTCCCGCCGGCGGCTTGAATGCATCGCAACTTGAAACCATGGCCGAGCTTGCCGAGGAGTATTCCGACGGCATCGCGCACGTCACCACCCGCCAGGACTTCCAACTGCACTATGTTCACATCGACGACACGCCCAGCCTCATGCGCCGGCTCGCCGCCGCCAACATCACAACCCGCGAGGCCTGCGGGAACTCCGTCCGCAATGTCACTGCTTGCCCATATGCTGGCGTCTGCACCGATGAAAGTTTTGACGTTACCCCTTACGCCCGCGCACTCTCGCGATTTCTGCTCGGGCATCCCGACTGCCAGAATTTCGGCCGTAAATTCAAACCCGCATTCAGTGGATGCGCCCAGCACGCCTGTGGCCTGACCAGCTTGCACGATCTCGGCCTGATCGCGAAAACCCGGGTCAACCAATCTACGGGAAGGGAAGAGCTCGGTTTCGAAATGTACGTTGGCGGAGGCCTGGGCGCTGTGCCCTATCACGCCAAACTCCTGGATGGATTCGTTCCGCCAGAAGAGCTGCTGCCGCTTACTCAGGCCACCGCGCGGGTTTTCGCGCGCCTCGGCGAAAAGAAGAACCGCAATCGCGCCCGCATCAAGTTTTTGATTCAGGATCTCGGCATCGAGAAATTTCGTGAGCTGGTGTTCGAAGAACGCAAAGTGCTGCCATTCGATTCCCGGTGGGTAAGCTATATCGAAGAAGCCCGTGCTGAATTTCACGAGGCGCCGCTTAAAGCCTCATCCCAGAGCATCGATATCTCGGAGCTAGTCACCATCGGCAACTTGAATGGCGATTCCGAAAACTTCAAGCGTTGGTTGAAGTTTAATATTCGACCGCAGCGCCAGCCCGATCACGTTACCGTCACCGTCGCCCTGCCGCTGGGCGATATTACCGCCAACCAATTGCGCGCCTTGGCAGACATCATTCGTCGCTTCACCAAGGAAACCATTCGCACAACCGTCGAGCAGAATTTCGCCATTCGCTGGGTCAGCAAAGCCGATCTGCCGGATCTTTTCAAGGCACTCAACGCCGTGGGCTTGGCCAATGTGGGGGCCGGTGCATTAGTCGACATCACTTCCTGCCCAGGGACGGACACCTGCAAACTCGGAATTTCATCTTCCCGGGGACTCGCCGCCGAACTACGAAGGCAGGTCGAAGAGAAAAACTTTCAGTCAGATGAAGCCGTGCAGAAACTTCACATTAAGATCAGCGGATGCTTCAACAGCTGCGGCCAGCACCACGTCGCCGATCTGGGTTTCTATGGCGTCAGCCGTAAGATCGCAGGCCATGCGGTGCCGCACTTTCAAGTCGTGCTCGGTGGCCAATGGGAGCAGAACGCCGGCTCCTATGGGCTTCCCGTCGTGGCCGTGCCTTCGAAAAACATCCCGAAAGTTGTCAGCCGCCTCACCGAGCGCTATCTGGCTGATCGGCAGACCGGCGAGGTCTTCAAAGACTTTGTGAAGCGCACCGGCAAAGCGGAGCTGAAGAACATGCTCGACGACCTGACGCGTCCTGTCGCAGGAGACCGCTCTTTTTTCAGCGATTGGGGCGATGTCCGCGAATACACGCTGGGCGACATGGGTGAAGGTGAGTGCGCCGGCGAAGTCGTTTCGCTAATCGAGTTCGGCTTGGCCGCCGCTGAAAGGGAATTGTTCGAAGCGCAATTGGCTTTTGAGAAAGGCGAAGCCTCAGGGGCCGGCACATCCGCGTATCGCTCCATGCTGACCGCCGCCAGGGCGCTCGTGCAGTTGGAGAATCCAGACGTCTCCGATGACCCCGATCAAATCGTCGCCGACTTTCGCCAGCGCTACTACGATACGAAGGTATTTTTCGATCCATTTGCGGGCGGCAAATTTGCCGGCTATCTGTTCGCCGCACACGAACAATCCGCTCAGCCATACACCGAAGAGTCGAGCCGTTACCTGATCGACGAAGCCCAACTCTTCATCGACGCCGCCCACAGCTGCAACAACCGTCTGGGAAAACCGGTGGCGGTGTGAGGCTTGCTTCACAGCACGAACGGGAAAGGCACGACTTTTAGTCGTGCTGCTACCAACGACGGTCAGATAATCGCCGAAGGAGCGACAATTTGCGATCCATATTAGAAGAAGAAACCGCCATCGACCTCCAGCACATAAACATAAAGCTTTACTTGAAGGATTCAGGTGCCGATCTAGCGTCCGTCATCCCCATCTTCCACAGCTGGATACAGAACCAGGTTTTCAATGAGCTGCTTATCGATGTCGCCGACTACCGCCATGTCCACCACGGACCCGGCCTGATGCTCATCGGCCACGAAGCTGACTATAGCCTGGATCAGACCGACGGGCGCCTGGGCCTTCGCTACAACCGGAAATCTCCGGTCCCGGGCACGAACCTCGAACGCCTGGTCCAAGCCACGCGCGCAGCCCTGATCGCGGCCCAGCGTCTAGAAGCAGATACGCGAGTGAATCAAAGCCTGAGTTTTAATGGTCAGGATCTCCAATTGATAATCAACGACCGTCTTTTAGCTCCCAACGACAAAGCCACGCGTGAATCGCTCGAACCGGATATCAAGACCTTCGCTGCCAAACTGTTCCGCCATGCGGGTTATTCGTTGTCTTTCGATCCTGATCCCCGCCACTCATTGAGCGCCGCGATACATGCTGGCGAGAGGTTTTCAGTAGAGGAATTGCGAAGGAATCTAGAGGGGTGACTGGGCCGCACACCAGAGCATAGTCAATGTCCGATAACAAGTATTATGTAAAGTGAGATTGCGGTCAGCCGATCAATTCGACTGCGCCTCTCGCCTTTCCCGTCGACCCCACCCCCTGATCGAACGTTGCGAGTTTCCCGTGTGCTGGCCAAGCTAAGGCAGTCAGAACGTTTGCGTCCAGCGAGAAGTGGGGCTTTCAGTCTCCCATCTTTTCACCGAAGATAGAGCCCTCACACCGCCACTTCGCCCAGCATCTTCTTACATTTTGTAATGGCCGAGGTCTTCGTCGTTTAGGCCTTCCAGCCATTTCCGGAGTTCTTCGCTGGTGGTTTCAGATGTGGCAGAGGCTTTCTTGGAGGTTTTGAGGACTTCTTCTTCTACGAAGATAGGGCAATCGACGCGTAGCGCAAGGGCGAGCGCGTCCGAAGGACGCGAGTCGACGCTGATGATTTTGCCGTCGCGCTCCATCCAGATTACGGCGTAGAAGGTGTCTTCTTTTAATTCGGTAACAACTACCTTGTGGACCCGCGCGTCGAGGCCGGCGAGGACGTTCTTGATAAGATCGTGGGTCATGGGACGCGGGGTGCTTACTTTTTCAATCTCGAGGGCGATGGCGTTGGCTTCGTAAACCCCCACCCAAATGGGCAGGACGGTCTCACTGCCGGAGTCGCGAAGAATCACAATGGGAGTGTTGGTGACCGGGTCCATCAGCAAGCCGCGAATTTTCATTTCTACTTCCATTGGAGCTCCTCAAAACCCTTTAACCAAGGGCACGAAGGTTCACGAGGTAAACAAGAACTGTAAACAAAAGCCTATCTCTTGCACTTGCCCGTAACCCCATGAGCCAAATGTCTTCCTTCGTGTTACTTCGTGTCCTTCGTGGTTAATGCTTCTCCTCCACCATCTCACCGACCAGACTGTTCGGCAAGGCGGTGGTTACACGCACTGGTACGTAGCTGCCAAACTCCAAGCTTCGGCCATCAGTCGCGACGAAGTTCAGGGTCTTGTTCTGTGATGTCCGGCCCAGCCACTGGCCGCGGGCTTCGTTCTTCCCTTCAACCATTACTTCAATTGTCTCGCCAAGGTGCTTTTGATTTCGTCGCTTCTGGATTGCGCGTTGTCTCTCCAGCAATCCGGCCAGGCGCCGCGACTTCTCCTCATCCGGAATCGCGTCCTCCATCTTTATAGATGGCGTATTCGGGCGCGGCGAATACTTGAAGGCAAACACCGCGTCGTACTCGACTTCATCCAGCAACGAAAGCGTCTGCTGAAAGTCTTCTTCGGTCTCGCCGGGAAAGCCGACGATGGTATCACTGGTGATGCTGATTTCCCGCCGCGCCGCTTTCATCCAGGCAATCCGTTCCAGATATTGTTCGCGAGAGTAAAGCCGCTGCATGGCATCGAGCACGCGAGTCGATCCACTTTGCACTGGCAGGTGCACGTGATCGCACAGTGTTGGCACGGCATCGATCGCGTCGATAATGTCTTTGCCAAAATCGCGCGGGTGCGACGTGGTAAATCGCACACGCCGGATGCCTGAAACTTCGCCCACCGCCGCCAGCAATTCCGCGAAGCTTCGCTTCCCTGCCGAATCTTTATATGAATTCACGTTCTGTCCGAGCAACTGAATCTCGGTATAGCCCAAATCGGCCATCTGGCGAGCTTCGGCGAGCACTGAGTCTGATCTCCGGCTGCGCTCTTTGCCGCGCGTGAACGGCACCACGCAATACGAACAGAATTTGTCGCATCCTTCAATAATGGTGATGTAGCCGCGATACGGATTGGTGCGCGCGGTGAACTCAGTCTCAAAGCACTCATCAGTTTCGCGATCGTCAAGGCCGGTGACACGCACGCGTTTTGCGACGTCGAACTTCCCTGTTTGCCGCGGCGCATTTTCGATCTGCAGCAGCATCTCCGGCAATTTGCGATACGAAGCCGATCCGCACACCAGCGAAACGTGCGGCGCCTTTTCGAAAATCTTTTCGCCTTCCTGTTGCGCCACACAGCCCAACACGCCGAATTTTTTGCCTTGCGCTTCGAGCTTTTTGTAGTCGGCCAGGCGATGGAAAACTTTTTGCTCTGCCTTGTCGCGGATGGAGCAGGTGTTGTAAAGCACCAACCCGGCTTCCTCTACGGTGGGGACCTGGCGGTACCCCTGCGAAACCAGCGTGCCAACGACCTTTTCGGAGTCGTGGGCATTCATCTGGCAGCCGAAAGTTTCGAGGTAGAAAGTCTTCTGGGGCGCCGCTGACATTAACGTCAGTATAGCTCAGTAGCCATGAGCCTTCAGCTATCAGCCGCCAGCTTTGCCGTTTAGTCAGACGCCGTGCTCGGCCCTCGGTCTCCGGTCGTCTGGATCGGCTGCCCTGAAGTCAGCGGACACTTTTTTCCGCGACGCATTTGCCTTCTATCGGCCTGGGAACATTTCCTGCAATGCCTTCGTATTATTTTCAGGTGTACGGCCGAGGGCGGCTGTTCTCACGTCACCGATACTCAAACCGAAGGCGAGACCAATGACCCGGATAAAATTGCTAGTCTTTACTTCCCTTCTCACACTTTCAGTTTTGGCCCGCGCCCAGGAAATCCTGCCGCTCGACAAAATCACTAATCAAGCAGAACTGGAGAAAACCATAACCGCGCTGGACACCGCTTTATTCGACGCCTACAACCACTGCGACCTGCAGAAGTTTGCCTCGTTCATTGACGAAAACATCGAGTTCTACCACGACAAGGCTGGAAACATCTTCGGCAGGGCGCCCCTGACCGAAGCCATCAAGAACAACATTTGCGGCAAAGTCACGCGTGAACTCGTGCCTGGAACCTTGCAAATCTTTCCCATGAAAGGATACGGCGCGCTTGAAACCGGCGTGCACCGATTCCACCATCCCGGGCAGGAAGACGCCATCGGAATCGGCGAAGCCAACTTCATTCATCTCTGGCAATTCAAAGACGGCGCCTGGAAGGTCACCCGGGTGATCAGCTATGACCACCACGCGGCAGCCAAGTAGATTGACTTCAGTCGCTGCGAAAAGCACAGTCCTCGGACAAGAGTGTCCCACCCACATCGTTGATGGCTTCACCAACGCCGGTTAAGAGCGCAGAGCTTCCGCGCGGCCCGGACGCCGAGTGCGCGTGTCCCCACGTGTTGGTGGCGGGCTAGCGCCCAACCACTCTCGACCAGCCACATTGTCTTGTTCCAACATTCCTGCCAAAGAACTTTTCCGCCAACGCGAAACTAATTTTCCAGACGAGGGTTCTGCAACTCAGATCGATGCAAGTTGATCCCCACTAAGGAGTACTCCCATGCTCTCACGTCTGTGGTTTGTCGCCCTTGCCCCGCTAACCTTGCTCACCGGCTGCAACAATACCCTGAACCCACTTTGCGGCAGCGCCCGGCCTGTTCCGGTGGTAGCATCGCTTTCCCCCAGCACCGTAACTTACGCCGAAGTGCAACAAGGCGTGAAGCTCACCGTAACTGGCAGCCAATTTGTTCCCGCCTCTGAAATTGTGATCAACAGCAAGACTCTGGCCGCGACCGCAACCAGCGCCCAGCAATTACAGCTGATGCTCACCAGCAGCGTGATCTCCGGCCCGGGAAAAGTGCCCGTCAAAGTTGTCACTCCGAGTGGCAACAGCAGCGATGTCGGTTGCTCGAGCGGAGGCACCAGCAGCGTGCTCACCCTGACAGTGAACTAACCGAAGCATTCGCAAAACAGAACGGCCTCCTGAAAAAGGTAAAGCAGTTCAATACATTATCGTGCGGGTCAGGTGATGCGGCCAGGTTGTGGTGTGATAATGCGTCCACAACCGCGCATCGATTTGCGGAATGATGATCTGCCGATCGGCCGGCCGCAGCTTATTAATTTCATCGGTCAGCAACGCGGTCGCATACAGGCAATGAGCGCGGATTTCGATCTCCTGCGTGCTGTCGCGCGGAATCATCTGATAGGTATCGATGGCGTGTTCCAGCTGGCTCGAATAGCTGGTCATACCCATCAGCCGCAGCGCGACCGGCACAATGTAGTCCGCAAACGCGGTCATCTTCTGGATGTCTTCGATGTGAAAAACGTCGGCCGGTTTCAGCCCTGAATAGATCTGCCAGAAACCCAGCTGGGTCAATTTATAAAATTTTATTTCGTGCCCGTCATACTGACTGACGTCGTTATAGCGGGGAAACTCTGCCGCCAGCCGCTCAACCAAGCCATTGCCCTTGTCATACAGGCGAGGCGAACACGACTGAATAAAGTTGTAATAGCGGCCGTTATATTTCGCAGCCAGAATGCCCCCGGCCTGGCGAAGCAGCTCCATTTTTTCGTCGAGCATCGGCATTTCGATGTTCCCGGCGAATATCTTCTCCATGTCCGCGCGCGTCAGCCTGGCTAGAAATTTGCCGTCCAGTATCGGAATGCCGCCGTCCATGGCCCGCTTTACGCAGGCAAACATCGCGTCCGAATCCGAAAGATGTTCTCCGTTGTAATCGATTTGAAACTTGACGTGAGTTTTGAAGTCGGTAAACGCCGTGTCGATTGTGTTCCCCACCATGATGAAATCCATGGCGACGTCAGGCGTTTTATGCAGCCCGTAAGGCACCGTCAGGTTCGGCATCGGCAAGTCTTCATAAGCCATCCACCCGGCGACTTCGATAATTTTGTCGTAATGCGTCCGCACGTCGCGAGACTTTTCTATGACCGGCCGCAAGCTGTCTATTACCGGACTGCCAATCGGCTTAGGCCACGGCACAGAATTCGACTGTGCCTGAGGCGTAGCGGCGGCGGAATTTAGGCTGGAAGACGAAACAAGTGTGGCGGCGGTTGCGGATATCGAAATCCCCTTCAGTACCTCACGACGGGTGAAGTTCATTCGCGGTTCCTGGAAGACCTCCTCGGACTGCGCAGGATGTTAGCAGAACCCCCGCGAACTGCCTATTTGCGAACCTGTAGCGATCACGTGGGGACAGCCGCCCTCGGCTGTCCTGCCGAGCGCAAGCTCGGCCTTGTTTTCACCGGCTGGAGCGCACGGTTGTCTGCTGACCTGCCACACCTCAAGGGCCAAAGCCCTGCTCCTTTCGAACCGTACGGCACGAGTGAAACTCGTGCCCTTCCCCTGAGGACTTGCGGCCGTCAATCGAAAGATTCATAAACAAATCATGAAACAAACCATGAAACAAACCCTGTAACAAACCATGTGGGGACAGCCGCCCTCGGCTGTCCTGCCGAGCGCAAGCTCGGCAACAGTCTTACCCCGCCCAACCATCCGTTGTAAACTTCTTCACCAATGATGTGGGTTTCCGAAAGCCGGTCCTGGCAATGGGAAGTCGGTGGGTTAGCCCTGTCCCTGGGCGCTGCCGCGTTGACCAAGATTGTGCGTGAATACCAGCGAAGGCGAAGCGAGACCTGGCCAACCAGCCAAGGGCGGATCACCCGTGCTTCCGCCGAGGAGACCGACAGTCAAGTCAAGCTGCAAGCGGATTACGCTTACTCGATCGGTGGTGAGTCATGTGCGGGCAAATTCAAGAAGATCTTCACCGAGGTCGACGAGGCGAACGCTTGGGCCGACGCCCTTCGCGGCGTGCAAGTCGTGATTCGCTATGACCCTGACAAGCCGTCACGTTCGCGAATTTGGGAGTCGGATCTGCAGCCCATAGTGCAAGCCTCTGCCGGCTGGCGGCCACGAGAAGCTCCTGCATTGCCAGGTTGGGAAGAGTTGATCGTCTATCTCGGGCTTGCCATCGCTATTGCAGGTACGGTTTTTGCGACAGCCCAGCTCGCCGCAGCAATCATGGGTAGGCCACACCACCACACAATGGGAAGCTTCAATATCGAAATTATCGCCGTGGGTATTTTTGCTGGACTGGAAGCATGGCGAGGTGGCAAAAAAGTTATGCGTGCAACCCCTGAGTGGATGAAGTATTTCGGATATACCATCGTCTTCTACACAGCCTTCGCAACTCTCCTGCTGCCACGACTTCATCCCACTCCGAAAGACGATCCACAACGGACTCGACAAGAAGAAGCCATCAGAGATGCGAACTTCCAGTTGCTCATCTATTTCGGCGCGCTGGAAACCCTGTATACACGGCTCAGCGCCGCGCGGCGTCGTGAAGAACTGAGTGTCGGTGCCAGATCAAATTCTGTCAGTTGAGACAGGACCTCCCAGCCGCATGCCATGTCCCGTCTGCGAGAGATGGGAATAAGCGAGTGCTGGCCCAACCTTCCGCGCTGGTAACCACCACAACTGAGGGCGCCCCACTCTTTGCGGTTTTCAAAGGGTGGGCACCTCGAACGATTGCGCCACGAGATGTTCTGTCTCTGGTAACCCGCACCAAATCTACGCATGGCGATACCCAACCTTCGAAAAGCACGAACGGTGGGGCAGCTGTTTTAGTGTGGTTCAAAGGGTGGGCCAGCCCGCCGGCGATGCTGCGAGTGCTATTTGATTTTGTTGTGGACACGTGATCAAACTCACTTGGCGCGGGCATTTCCGACTCCCGCCCTTCGCCGAGAAGGCAACGGACGGGGCCACCCACTGTGTTGGTAATGCCACAAGATCAAAAGCCTGGGGCAGCCCGCCGGGCGCTAGGCTACTCCACCTCGAGAAGCTTCTTGCGTTCCGCCTCCTGTATACCTCTCCGGGTGATTTGGCATCTGCCGTTCACGAGCACGATGAGGTCTTTGTCGTGCTCCAGCTGGTGTAGTGTTCGCAGGAGGTTCCTTCGCTGAGAGGGCCTAAGCCATTTCTCGAGTTCTTCCTTTGTTGCTCCGCAATCAGCGCGCCTGTACAGAAGGAGTAAGATTCGGTCGCCTGGGCCGAGCGAAGGTCTAAGAGTTTTCAGAAATCCCTGAATATCCTCCACGGCCGGGATACGCTGGACGGTGATTGCCTTTACCAGCCTAAAAGCTTCATCCGGGCTTACTCCCCCTCCAAGGCGGACAAACTCCGCCAGCACCCAATCCGCTGATGCTGAGACCAAAGTCGCGTCCTGCAAGTTGGGGTCGATGCCATCAGCGAGGTGGGCAGCGTCTCGTTTGTTACGGATGTCATAGATGACTCGCAGAGTTCTAGGAATGTGCAGTCGCACGGACTCGTGCGCGGCGCCCGCTGGCAAGGCGGCGAGTTGCCGTATCAGGCTGTCAGTGTTTAACTGAGTACCAATGGCGGTGATGGCGAAGCCGCCGGCGTGCTCTAGCATCCTGAAGGCTGCTTCTGCAAAGCGGCCACCCTCGACCTCGTTCGGTCGCAGTTTACCTAGGAGTAGATTTCTCCTTTGTTCTTCGAAGCACTCCAATAATTGATCAACGACGGTTTCAGGAAAGTGTCCCAGAAGCGCCGCTCTGATTCTCGGGCTGATCACTTCTTGCTCCGTTTTCTTCGAGCTTTTTTGCCGAAAGGATTTGCTGCGAGCGCCTCTTCCACCTTGGTTCGATCGGGCAGAGCTTCGACTACGGCCTCCCCTCTAGCAGAGATCGCGAATTTTCGTTTGCCAAGTGCAGTAAGGTACCCGTATGTGTGGGTGGCATGCTTTACAAATACGGCGGGGTTTGTAAGCTTTGAGAGGCGAGCATCCGAGTTTGCTTTACTTATATCCTTCGTGCCGACTTCTGCCTGGTCGGCGAATTTCTCCAGGAAATAGACCAAACAAGCTACCCGTTCGTAAAAGCTCTCGGGCCGCTTTTGGACCAGGAACGCCTTTATGTCTGTCGCGCGTTGTGGCTGGGGCGACTTCTGATGCGGGGAGCTTACGTCCACATCGAATTGCGCCCTCAGTTTCACTCCGTGCTTAGAGGATGCCCATTCAAGGACTCTCTGTTGAGCCTCCACATCGATTTTCGCGAGTGCCCCGTCGATATCCTTCATCGCATCAACTTCGGAATAATTAACTGATTTCGCCATGTGGCGTTCTCCTTAAATAAGACCGTTTCACTGCACATAAACGTATTTTCCATGCTGCTTGAATCTTCGCAAATTCCTGTTCTTACATTGGCTCTGCATGGCTCCCGACATCGTTGTCAACGGATAGTGGTGCCCCAATTCGGCTAGTTTCGCCTGGATGTCGGATAAGCCTTTAGGCGATTTGAAAAATTCCTCCGACTTGAGCGCGACGATTAGCCCTGGGATGTCACCCCGACCAGCTTTGCGCCTTTCGGCTCTCCCTCTGGGCAACGCAGGGGCGTGCTTGGACTTCAGGTTCTGAAGAACCGAGCTCACCTCGTCCGGCGTGCCATCAATCTCGACGGAAATTCCGCCAGGTATACTGATTTTCGCGAGTGCCATCGTTTCTCCTAGGCAGTGGAGTATCTCCACAGCTTCTTTCCGCCGTTGGATTCTTGGGTGCGCCTGAGATACCCGCGTTGGACAAGTCGAGTTAACGGAGTTCCGAGGTCCTCAGGTTGATATTGCCAGCCGCGCTCCGACAGCGCTTGACGAATTTCGGCCAGGGATCGACTCTGACTGAAGACTCCTTCATTAATTAGACTCAGCAGGCGCGCCGTAGTCCCATTAGCCCGCATTCCCCCAAGGCTCCGTTTTCTGCTAATTGTCTTAACAGAATTTACTGACCCAACACGCCCGCCGTTCCGTGCGTCCTGAAGAAGGTGAGAAAGGATTGTCTGAAAGGCCGCGATCTGCATCGGTCCGGCATGCATGTCCGCTACGGCACTTTCGGCTGCTTTTCGCACAACTACAATTCCTTCAAACCGCATCCTCGTTCCTCGTCTTTCCCGGGTAAGCTGAACCTACACCTTCATCACCGCCAAAGTCAATACTGAATACGAAATTACTTGTCCATATCATACGCACCGTGGCGTCATCGCATAGCCGATCACGTCTTCGCTTAAGTTGGTGCGGCTGACCCAACCGATCAAGTAACGCTGCTGTCTTTGAGTTCTTCAGTATCCACGCGCATTCTGAGGCCGTTGAATGTTGCGGGTGGCTGGCGCTGGCTCCTGGGGACAGCACCGACCCCGCGCTGTCGTCGGGCGCACCTTGCGTCCCGATATCGGATCTGGAGAATGGAAAGTTTCCAATATTTCGCTATAGCTTGTCATTGTGGTTACAAGTTTTATATATCTCCTTCTGTTTGAGACGCTTGCGTTTGCGTATTGTCATATGTCAATGATAAGCAACAAACCAGTGACACTAATTATGATTTATCTAAGATCGTATAGTGTTCGCTAGCTCATAGTTAGTGGCAACCGGCTAACCTGTGGTACGGCTGACCCAACCGATCAAGTAACGCTGCTGTCTTTGAGTTCTTCAGTATCCACGCGCATTCTGAGGCTGTGGAATGTTGCGGGTGGCTGGCGCTGGCTCCTGGGGAACAGCGCCGACCCCGCGCTGTCGTCGGGCGCACCTTGCGTCCCGATATCGGATCTGGAGAATGGAAAGTTTCCACTATTTTGCTATAGCTTGTCATGGTGGTTCTAACGTTTTATATATCTCCTTCTGTTTCATACGATTACGTTTTAGTAATTGTCATATGTCAATGATAAGAAACAAACAAGTGACACTAATTATGATTTATCTAAGATCGTATAGTGTTCGCTAGCTCATAGTTAGTGGCAACCGGCTAACCTGTGGTGCGGCTGACCCAACCGATCAAGTAACGCTGCTGTCTTTGAGTTCTTCAGTATCCACGCGCATTCTGAGGCTGTGGAATGTTGCGGGTGGCTGGCGCTGGCTCCTGGGGAACAGCACCGACCCCGCGCTGTCGTCGGGCGCACCTTGGTGGGCTGGCCCACCTTTTCCCTTGCCTGCATTACCGATACTGAGCTGGCCCACCCTTTGCGGTTTTCAAAGGGTGGGAGGCACTCTCGAGGCGACCTGTGCAAAATTCTTGTCAAGCCCCCTTTTCACCCCGATTCCCCCTAAGCTCCTGATTGCAACCCAGAAATGAATTTCGAAAACATGGCACAATCGCCCTATTCAACCTGCTACTCTGGATATAGCAATCAGATAATTTCAAAGCGCAGCTCAATAGCTGCGCTTTTTGTGTTTTAGGGGACGAAACCTTGGGAATATTGGAAGAGACTCTAAAGGATGAATTACTGCATGCCGCCAGGCTCGACCGCAAACATCGCGGCGAGTTGGCCGAACTTGCCTTTATGCGAAAAGCGGCCACTCTTGGCTTCGCCGTCGCCAAGCCTTGGGGAGATTGTGACCGTTACGACGTAATCGTTCGCATCGGTAAAGTTTTTTGGCGTGTCCAGATAAAATCCGTTTGGTCCAAAGCGTCCGGAAGGCCGCACTTTCGTGTGCGGACGACTGGAAATCACAGGAGTCTATATTCTCGCGATGACGTTGACTTCCTGGTTGCCTACCTTTTCCCCGAAAGCATTTGGTACGTCTTTCCAGTGGAGTTGATAGAAAATCGCAGCGCTGTCTATCTCAGGCCCGGACTCAAGACGTCCTCATTCGAACTGTACCGCGAAGCCTGGAATCTCATGCGTCCGCCAGTTCCCGAAGTCACTATCGCCGAGCCCGTCGTTAAAGCTGTGATCGACGCGGGCCCCGCCGCTGCTTCCGACTCTGGCTTCGCAGTCTGAAAACGCGTCCCACCCTGGGACGCGAAACCGGTCGTTTGATCCCACACAGGCGTGCCCTGCCCACGCGACAGGTCACTGCACCGACAGCTTTTCGCGCTTCACTTCATCGAGTTTCGTTCGCTGTTCGGGACTGATCACGCAGGCTTGGATGCAACTGATGAAATCTAAGATTTGTAACTTTAACTTCTTCGGGGAAGCAACGGCGAATCTAAAATCGGTATACCAATCCACCGCCGACGAAATAATTGTGCTGGCGGCTTTTTCCAGTATCCACATTGAGTGGAGGCACTCCACTCCAGTCATCGCGGGCGGCGACCCGAAGTCTCACACGTTTCCAACGCCAGGGGAGATTCACGTCCAGCCCAACTCCTCCTTGCAGCACGCCACAGGTAGCGCCGTGGTCCCCGGTATTCTTGCCATAAAAGAGAAGATTGCTGCTGGCTTCGAAATGTCCAAAACCTCCGCCAAAACTGATCCAGGGCGAAAACGCGAGGTCGGGTATCAAACGCAGGCGCGCGGCCGGAGTAACGAAATATGAACCGTATTGGTCAGGAATCTGGTCGGCGAAATAGTGCAGGTCTTCGTCGGGATTGAAAACGGCCGGTACCTCGATAGCGAAATCGAACCACTGATGATCGAGCACGATTCGAGCATAGTTAAGCTCGAAGGAAAATCCTGCGCCGTGATTGATAATGGAATCAGAGAGCCCAGAATTGAGGACGCCCTGATCACTGATGAAGGTTTCGCCGAATAAGCCGGAAACTTCGTTTTTGCCTTCTTGCGCGGATGCGACAGCCACTGCTGCCATCAACAGCCATGCAGCCAGCAAACAGTTGCGCAATCTTCCCCCTTCACAACCTTGCGTCGAGCCTAGCATGATGAAATTGGATTAGAAGTAACGGGAGTGGTGCCCGCGATATATATAGGTTGGTCAAACTCGTGAACGTAGCACCAAGAAGATGAAGTTTCCGTGCGGAATCGTAGCTGAACCTATTGACCGGCGGCAACTGGGAAGTCTCGCTCTCGCGCCGCGGGGAATTGGAGCGCAGGCGTAGCCTGGAGGGGTTAGTAAGCAAGCGCAATCTATTCACGATCAAGGGGACGCCAGATTTTAAAAATTATTACGAATAACCCGGACGGCATAATTAAACCAAATATCAAATACCCCACAGACATCAGAACGGGCGACTGAAGCCACACATCCCGAATGTTGCCAAATCGAACTTTTACCATCATCCCTAGAAACAGAACGGGTAACAGGAGGCACGCGGTTTTCCATCTCTTGCTAGTCCCTTGATCCATTGCGCCTATGAATTTGTTCCAGGCCACTCCTAAGACATATCCGACTATCGGAAATAGGTAGGCAAACGCGATGCCCGACGCAACCCTGGCGAAGTCAGTTTCCACGAAATCAGTGGCATTCATCGATGGGTAACCAAGGGTAAGTACATCCTACCAATATCTTAATGTCTCCAACTGCATAGGCAGCTCCTTTATCCGTAGCGCCGCACCCGAGCTTCGGTTTCCCTACCCCAGGTTCTGAAGAGCAAGATGCAGCGTTCTATCCTGTGCTACACCAAATACCTCGGTTAGCTGGATCCGCGACGCACTAGTTGCCTGAGCCCATTCGACACAGGGACTCGACAATCCTTCGGAACACAACTTGTGGGATTCCTCGCAGAAGACGTACATTCCGCTCTTCACAACTGTGACTACTTACCGGGGACGGCGACGGGAGTGACTTCAGTCGAGGTTCTACCGAACCTGTATTCGAGGACCCAGTGCGCGGGCGTTGGCTGACCGGGCTGGAATTTCCACTGGCGCGACGCTTCCATTGCCAGACGCGCAAAATACCTGCTAGGCCCCGGGGAGATGAAGGACGCATCCGAAACGTCTCCATTCGGCCCCACCTGGACTTGCACCTTTACTCTGACTTTTCCATGAATCGTCTCGCGGGCGCTCAAAGGAACTTGCGGCAGAACCTGGTTTACTACGCCTGGAGTCGTGGGCACGGATTCGACAACTCTCACCGGCGGCTTGGGAGAACTTTCATGAGTGACCGCAGGTGGGACGGCTGCATCGGTCTTAGGCGCATACGCTGTCGGTTTCTGGTCAGCGGAATTGGTCGTCGGTTGTTCAGCCGGCGGAACTTGTTGCTCCGCAGGAGCTACTACCGCGGGCTCACTTGGAGTTGAGTGCTTCGATCTAACCGCAAAAATCACTGCTCCGACAACCAGCACGGCGATCAGCGGCGCTACTACTTTTTTCCGCCCTGTCGCTTTAGGAACCGGCGGCTTCGGCAGCGGCGGCGCCTGGTGAACCAGATCCCTGAGCCTCGAAAGTGTGCATCGATCCTCAGGATTCATGCGCAGGCATTCACGCGCAATCTGCGCATAGGGCGCGGGAATTGATTTCGGCACAACTGGATCCACAGTGTTGGAACGGCTCCAGGTCAAAGGCCGCTGGTCAAAGGCCGCCACCAGCGTCATGCCCAGCGACCACATGTCCGCGGCGGGAGGCAGCCGTCCAGATTCAGATTCAGGAGCATCGTAGGCCGTCAGGGAATATGGAGTAAACGGCTGAGCAGCCGGATGAACGCTGTCGGTCGTAAGCTTCAACTGATTTTTTACTGCGCAGATGTTTGAGGGCTTAAGCCGCCCATGCACCAGATGTTTTGAATGCAGGAACGAAAGCGATTCGATCACCGGCGGCAGCAGTTCGCCAACTTCTGTCATCGAAAGCGGACGCACCGGCAACACCTGGTCCACATTTTCTTCGGCATATTCCGTCACCACGTAGAGCCAGGGCGCACCGCTCATCTGGCAATGGCCCGCGTGGAAGATTCGAAGCAGGTGAGAATGCGATAGCGTTACCAATCCGCGCCAGGCTGCAATCTGTTGCGCGGCATCAGGACGATCGGCGCGAACCAGTTTGATCGCCGCGGGTTGCATCGATGAGCCTGGCAACTGAGTGCGGAATACAGCGCTATGCGTGGAACCGCCTAGCCATTCAAGCAGGGGAAACTTTCCATCGATGGTCTGGCCTTTCCAGAGTTCCTGTGCGACTGCAGCATTCATGGATTGACTCGTTAGGGCATTGTAAAACCAAAAAGCGCTAAAACGCTAACACGGCGGGCCAGTCACCGCAGCCGGGCACATGCACTGGCCGATTGGACTGCAATTCGGCGAACTTGGACCAATTCGCTGCTGGACTCAAGGTGTTTGGTTGGGCAGAATTCGAGAGCTGCGGGCTACGCCATGGCAGGAACTTCGAAACCATCGGGAAGGAATCCGGCAAGCTCCATCGCATTCCGGGCTTCGGTATTACGCATGAAAGTGTTCCACACAAATTCACTGCGGGCATTTTCCGCCATCAGCATGGTGATTCCCACGTCGATGCCGATCACATCGCGACTGACCCAGCCGGTAAGCGGGTTGAAGGCATCAACGAAACCGTACTCTTTCCAGATCTGGCTGCCATAGTAGCGACGTAAGTTCCGCAGAACCGTCATGGACTCGCGATACAAAAACGGTAAGGACCCGGCAGATGCGGCGGGGACAATGCTGCCATCGATCGGACCGAGGATCGGTGGACCGCCCCATGCGACGTATCCGCTGCTGGACTCCGAGGCGCTTATTCCCCAAACGTCCTTCGAATAGCAGGGGAACCGTTCGCTCAATTCTTCGCAGAACTCGCGATGGGCTGATGACGCGATCACAGAGTTCTCGAAATAGTTGGCGTAGGCGTCATGCTTCGATCGAAAATCAAACCAGGCATGCGAATACTGGTGAACAAAAAGCGGTTCCGGGCCGGAAATATATTGATGGCCTCGGTAAACCATCTTCGGGCGATGTATCGCGTTCCACGAATCTGCTGGGATGGGGTGAGTCGGCGAGCCCATGGCCAGCAAATACATCATCATCGATTCGCAATAGGAATCCCAGCGCCGGCGGCTGAAACCATACTCCGGCATCCAATCCATGGCGATCGTCTTGCCACTATTCAGCGCCCATTCCCAATCAACCCGGTTGTAAATATTGGTGGCGTCGCGGTGGATGTGGAGATCGCGGAAATATTCGCGGCAGGTCAGCACACCGCAGAGCAGGATCGCCGTATCAATGGGCGAAATCTCCGAATGCACCGCCCGTTTCCCGGTTACGGGATTGACAAAGTGGTAGAGGAATCCGTGTTCCGTCGGCACAGAGCGGGAAATAAAATCCAGCGTCTGCGCGACTCGTTGCTCGATCTGATTGCGGGAGCGATATTCGCGCTCATAGCCGATGCATAACGCGGTCAGACCAAAACCGGTGGCGGCAATACTCGAGATTTTGCAGGAGCTGCCGCCGTTCGCGTTGGCGCGATCGAGCACCATTCCAGTTTCAGGAGTAGCTTCATTCCAAAAATATTCGAAAGCCGCGCGCTCAATTTCATTGAGCAATGCGGCATCACTCGCGGAGAGGTCAGCGGGTGTGGTAAGCAAGTCGGAGGCAACAATCTTCCCTGCTAGCGGAAGAGTTGCAGCCCCGGTCATTGCCACGCGAAGGAATTGACGACGGGTAGAAAACATTGCTGGTGTTCAGAACATTATCAAGCAGAGTTGCTGATCGGCGGCCGCGAAAGCATGCCGAAGTGGTGACGCTGGTGCATGACCCAGTAAAAATTTCCGGAATTTAAGCTCGCAATAACTGATTTCGGGCCATTGTTTCAGGTAACTTAAGGCGAACGACTTAGCTGGCGCTGGCTCTCGAATTCCAAGGCCACAACCTATAATGAGTATGCTGTGGCAGGATGGCGCCCCCCGCAGGATCGGGGGCCAAGCTGGCAGATAACAGGCGAAACCGGATCAAACCTCTGCACCGTTTTTCGGCATCTCTGGTGCAGACTTGGCGTGCGCAGCATATAGACCGAGCCGGGACTCGGCCAAATGTCAGAAAAAGAGACCTTTTGGAGCAGTTGGCAGGAGCGGCTTTCGGCCCTGCGCAACGTTCCCCCTGTTCTAAAGATTGTCTGGCAGTCGGGGCCGGGCGTGGTCACGTTCGGCATTGTTGCGCGTATTGTGGCGGCGGTGCTGCCGATCGGTCTCACTTATGTCGCCAAGCTGATCATCGACATTGTCAATAATGTCATCACCAAACACCAGCCGGTTTCAACCCATCTCTGGTGGCTGGTGGCAGCTGAATTTTCTTTGGCCCTCATGACCGGCATTGTCGGACGCATGATGGATTACTCCGACGCGCTGCTCGCCAACAAATACACCCGTCACGTCAGCATCCAAGTGATGAAGCACGCGTCCGAGCTGGACGTGATCGCGTACGAAGACCCGATCTTTTACGACCGGCTGGAGCGCGCCAGGGTGCAGGCCACCGACCGCCTGGTGATGATCCAGTCCATAGGCAGGTTGGAGCTGCAAGTAATCACCGCCGTCGGTTGGTCGGCGGCGGTAATGTTCTATTCGCCCTGGTTGATGCTGCTGCTGATCGCGGCTGTGCTGCCGGCGTTTCTGGGCGAAACCCACTTTGCGTTCCTTGGCTACGCCAAAAACTTTCGCCAGACTCCGATCAAGCGTCAGCTCGATTACCTGCGCCAGGCCGGGGCAACCAAGGAAGCGGCGAAGGAACTTAAGCTGTTCAACCTCGCCGGCTTTTTTACCCAGCGTTTCGCGAAACTCTCCGACATCATTTATGAGCAGGATGTCGACCTGGCGCGGAAACGGTTAGGGATCGGTTCGGTTTTATCCGTCGTCAGCACCGGCGGATACTACGGGGCCTATGCCTATGTGATCTGGCGCACCATAAAGGGCAGCTTGAGTATCGGCACCTTTTATTTCCTGATCACCGCGATCATGCAAGCCAGCAGCACCATCCAGCAGGTATTCTCCACGCTTTCCGGAATTGCCGATCAGGCGTTGTTCCTGACTGATCTGCTGGCGTTTTTTGAAATGAGGCCGACCATCCAGTCGAAGCCAAACGCTTTGCCGGCGCCAAGGCCGATCCGGCAGGGATTCGAATTCCGCGACGTCAGCTTTCAATATCCTGGAAATGAACGCAGGGTCATCGATCACTTGAACTTTCATCTGCATCCAGGAGAACGCATTGCACTAATCGGAGAGAATGGGCAGGGCAAAACCACCATCGTCAAACTCATCACGCGGCTTTACGATCCGACCGAGGGGCAAATTCTGCTGGATGGAGTCGATCTGCGCGAATACGACCTGGAAGACCTTTATCGCGAAATCGGCGTAATCTTTCAGGACTTCATGCGTTATGAGATGACGGCGCGAGAGAATATCGCAGTCGGAAAAATAGACGAGGTTATGGACCTGCCCTTGCTGAAAGCTGCCGCTCAAAAGAGCATGGCGGATGAAGTGATCGCCAGGCTTCCCGCTGGATTCGAACAAATGCTTGGTCGGCGGTTCGAGGGCGGAGTCGATCTTTCCGGGGGCGAATGGCAGAAGCTCGCGTTGGCGCGAGCTTACCTGCGCAACTCACAATTGTTCATTCTTGACGAACCGACCGCCGCGCTTGACGCGCGCAGCGAATACGAAGTCTTTAAACGTTTCGCCGAACTCACGACTGGAAGGATGGCACTCTTCATCTCGCACCGCTTTTCAACCGTGCGCATGGCCGATCGCATCGTAGTACTCGAAGGTGGCCGAATCGTAGAAGAAGGAACTCACGACCACCTCACCCGTATCGGTGGCCGCTACGCGGAAATGTTTGAATTGCAAGCTGCCAGCTATCGCTGATCCGAATGCCGCAAAATACGCACATAGATTTGATCGAGTCTGAATCAGAGCGAGTGCCAGAAGGCGCGAGCCCGACCATTCCTGACTTCACGGATATTCGCCGACAGGCGGAGGAACTCGCACCCCTGCTGGCCTGGAACCCGAGCGTTCAGAGTTCTCCCTTCTACACTGCTCGGTGGAACGCGATGGCGGCGGCAATGCGGCCTCTTCTGGAGAAAGTTGAGCAAGATGGGCGCAGCGAATCAGAGACTGACGATCACCGCTGGTTGCGGGAGAATACGACCCTGCTCTGGGCACATTTAGGAAGCACTAAGAACGCATTCAAACCCTTGGACCGGCTGCCGCACGTGAGCACGCCTCGTGGAATCACTATTCCCAGGGCAGCCGCGGTCGCAGAGGCCTTTCTGCATGCCGTCCAATTTCAATTTGATGAACACGCCCTGGTTGCCTACATCGACGCATATCAACAAGTGACGGTTCTTAAATTTAGCGAACTCTGGGCGCTCATCCCATCGCTTGAACTGGTATTGCTGGAACAGGTTGCTGCCCGAGGGCAAAGGGCGCTGCAGAATCCTGACATGCCGCAAAAGGTCGGGGTGTGTGTGCGCAGCCTGCGCGACATCAGCCAGCTGCACTGGAAGGACGTGCTCGATCCACAAGTCGCATTTGAGAAAATATTGCGCGCAGACCCGGCGGGCGCGTATTCGCGGATGGATTTCGACAGCCGCGATCTCTATCGCTCACGATTAGTAAAGATCGCTGAAAACTCGGACTCCACCGAGATGGAAGTAGCCCAAGCCGCTCTGTCGCTGGCGCGCGAAGCCGCCAAACAGGCTTCAGGTGATCCACGTCTGCTGCAACGTCAATCCCACATTGGCTATTACCTAGTGGGGGCAGGAATCGAAGAGCTATGCGCAAAGGTTGGTTTCCGTCCGCCTTTCGGCTGGCGAATACGCCATTTTCTGCGTACCCACCCCGACGAATTCTACTTGCCGGGCATTGAAATTCTCACCCTGGTGATTATGTCGACGGTGGTTCTTTTACTCACCAGCACCAACACGCCTCCCATCATGATTCTGTTTGCGATGGTGTTGCTGCTGCTGCCGTCTTCACAAAGCGCAGTACAGGTCATGAATTATCTGACCACAGCCGTACTGCGGCCCGAAATCCTGCCTAAGCTGGATTTTTCGAAGTCGGTCCCGCACGACTGCGTCACCCTGATCGCAGTTCCAGCTTTGCTATTGAATGAAAATCAAGTCAAACGGCTGGTGAATGATCTAGAGGTAAGGTATCTGGGAAACCACGATCCCAATGTCCACTTTGCATTGCTTACCGATCTTCCCGATTCCGCGGTGCCCTCCAACGAGGAGGACCCTGCAGTGGATTTGTGTACGAATCTGATCAAAGGCTTGAACGAAAAATACGCCAATAAAAAAATGGGATCGTTCCTGTTGCTGCACCGCCACCGGGTTTACAACCCGCGCGAAAAAGTGTGGATGGGATGGGAACGCAAGCGCGGCAAGCTGATGGACCTGAACCGGCTGTTGAGCGGCGAATATGACAGCTTTCCGGTGAAGGCCGGCGATCTTTCGCTGCTGCCGGAAGTACGATTCGTCATTACTCTCGATGCCGACACCGAAATGCCGCGTGGCTCCGCACAGCGCCTGATCGGCACGCTCGCACACCCGCTAAATCAGGCGATCATTGACCCTGAAAAAAACATCGTGATCGCAGGTTACGGGATTTTGCAGCCTCGGGTACGAGTCAGCGTGCAGAGCGCTTCCCGCTCGCGGTTGGCGAACATTTACTCCGGCCAAACCGGAATGGACATCTACACCCATGCGGTCTCCGATGTTTATCAGGACCTGTACGGGGAAGGAATATTCGCCGGCAAAGGCATTTATGAAGTTGCCGTGGTGCAGCGGGTGCTGGAACATCGCTTCCCCGAAAACGCATTGCTGAGTCACGACCTGATTGAAGGCGCATATGCGCGGGCAGGACTGGTCACAGATATAGAAGTGATCGAGGATTACCCTTCGCACTACAGCGCCTATAACCGCCGGAAGCACCGCTGGCTGCGCGGCGACTGGCAGATTACCAGCTGGCTGTTGCCGCATGTGCCGGATGAAAGCCGCCGGCGGGTGCGAAATCCTATTTCACTGGTCTCGCAATGGAAGATTCTCGACAACCTGCGACGCAGCCTGGTCGAGCCGGCGACCTTTCTGCTGTTCCTTCTGAGCTGGCTCATGCTGCCGGTTTCGGCGCGCAACTGGACGCTCTCCGCAATCTGCATTTTGTTCGTGCCGGTGTGGTTTGAGTTCTTCTTTAATCTGGTGCGTTCGGTGGCTGAGCGAAAGGCGGCCATTGCTCGCGATGCCCTGCGCACCTTGTTCGTCGCCAATTTCAATGTTTTTCTGAGCTTTGTTTTCCTGGCCCACCAGATGCTGGTCGCGATGGACGCCGTGGTGCGGACGCTGGTCAGGCGGCTGTTTACACGTCAGCGGCTGCTGGAGTGGGAAACCGCGGCGGAAGCAGAGGCGGGGGGCCAAAAGCGCACGCCGGTAGATATTTACCTCGACTGGATTCCGTTGATCGTGCTGCTGCTTGCAGCCCTGGTTTACGTCATCCGGCGTCCGGCGTTCTTTTCTGCCTTGCCAATTCTCATCTTGTGGGGCAGCAGCAAATTGGTTTCGGTGTGGTTGAATCGGCCGCCCCGATTTAGTCGCGCTGAGACCTCCCCAAAAGATAAGCAGTTTCTGCGCGCTGCCGCAGTACGCACCTGGCGCTATTTTGCCGAGTTCAGCACTCACGAACACAACTGGTTGATCCCCGACAATGTGCAGCAGGAGCCGTTTGTGGTGGCCCCAAGGGTGTCACCCACGAACGTCGGCCTGCTGCTGAACGCTCGCCAAGTGGCGTGCGAGTTTGGATATCTCACCCCCCAGGAATTCGTCGACCTCACCGCGAAAACACTGAAGACCTTGCGAAGCATGAAGCGGTATCGAGGACATATTTACAACTGGTATGACACGCGGACTCTGGAGCCGTTGCCACCATTATTTGTTTCGACTGTGGATAGCGGCAATCTGGTTGCGTCTTTATGGACGCTACAACAGGGCTGCCGGCGGATTTTGGAGCAGCCGGTGCTTCGCAGAGAGTTGGCTGTCGGCTTTCTCGATCATCTGCAGGTTCTCACCGAGCTGAAAGCGTTTCCAGCAGATCTATTTCACAAAATCGAAGAGAGGTCGGCGGGCCAGCATTGGGAAGCTTCGCTGCTGCGTTTTCCCCGCAAGGCGCTGGAGCGAATCTCCGCGGGAGAGAGCGACGCGGAGCACGAGAGCAGCGTGCGATGGTTCAGCCAGCAGGCCTTGGAGCGCCTGCACCAGTTTGCCCAAACCACAGTGCGCCTGACCCCATGGAAACTACTGGATTTCGTCGAACTGGAAGAGGATCCGGCGGTTACTCCGCCGTCGGACGATCTCAGCCTAAAGGCGCTTCCCGGGGCGCTGACCCGGTTTGCCACGCAATTGCAGCGTGCCATCGACAATCTTCCGAACGGCGGAGATGAGCAAGGCGACGCGAATAAAACACCTCGTCGTGCCTTGTTGCAACGGCTGCTTTCCATGGTTTCAGGAGCGCGAATGGATGCCGCCCGCCTGACGCAGGAACTCGAAGCCGCCTCAGACGAAGCGGGCAAATTAGCTGAAGAAACCGAGTTTGGCTTTTTGTTAAGCCGCCGCCGCAAGCTGCTTTCAATCGGATTCGATGGTGGGGAAAAGATCCTGCATGACGCCTGCTATGACCTGCTGGCGTCGGAGGCGCGCACGGCATCGTTTATCGCCATAGCCAAAGATGAGATTCCGCAGGAAACATGGTTCCTTCTTTCGCGCTCGCGTACCGTCGATCAGGGCCGCGCGGTTCTTCTCTCCTGGACCGGCACCATGTTCGAGTACATGATGCCGGCCATCTGGATGAAAACTTACCCGGGCACACTGCTCGATGCTTCGCAACATGGCGCGATTATTTCGCAACAGGAATACACTGCGTCGAAACGCATTCCGTGGGGAATTTCAGAATCGTCGTTTGCAACCCGTGATGCGGCGGGAAATTATGGCTATCATGCATTCGGCATTCCGCAACTCGCGATTTTTCACAGCGATGTAAACGCGCTGGTGATTTCGCCTTATTCAACTTTCCTGGCGCTCAACACTACCCCTAAGGCAGCGATAGAAAATCTTCGCCGCATGAGTCACGACGGATGGTTTGGGGATTACGGCTTCTTCGAGTCTGCGGATTACAGCGCCTCACGTGACCGAATTTGGAAGCATGAATCCGAGTTGATCCGCTGCTGGATGGCGCATCATCAGGGTATGAGCCTGCTGGCGCTCGCGAACTTCCTGGCGGAGGACGTGGTGCAGGGGTGGTTTCATTCGCATCCGCGCGTGCAGGCTACTGAACTTCTGCTCGATGAGAAACCGCTCAACGCCGTTCCTGCGTGAACTTACCCCGAATGTTCCTGTCCTAAGTATTCGCTTCGCACCTTGCAGGCCGCATGTTGTTTTTATAGATTTGAGAAGTCCTCAGGTTAAGCAACCCAGGCTGGCTGATTTCTTCGCCGCTCTTAGCTCTTAGCTCATGGAAGTTCCAAACAATCTGGAGTTCAAAGTGAAAACTTTATTTTGCTTTTTTGCCTTGTTCGCAACGGCAGTCGGGTCGGGCACGGCCGCGACAAATTCGCAGCCCTCTCGCATCACGCCCAACGCGTCAGTTGTTCCCGCCAGCAGTCACGTGTTTTTACTGGTTGAAGAGAATCACAGTTACTCGAGCGTCATTGGAACTTCTGCAATGCCATACCTGAAAAGCCTGGCCTCGAAGTATGGCTTGGCAACCCAGTACTACGCCAATACTCATCCATCTATAGGCAACTACTTTATGCTGACGACGGGTGCGATCCTTACGAACAATGATAGTTTTTGTGGCACGATCACAAATGACAATCTGGTGCGACACCTGTTAAACGCGGGAAAAACCTGGAAGTCTTACGCAGAAAGCCTGCCTTCCGTGGGATACACAGGGTGCAGTTCCGGATTGTATCTAAAGCGGCACAATCCCTTCGCCTACTTTTCAGACGTCGCCAACAGCAGCGAGAAAAACAATCTTGTGCCCTTCACACAGTTTGCAAAGGATCTGAGTAATCATGCGCTGCCGAATTTTTCCTTCATCGTTCCGAATCTAGATGACGATGCGCACAACGGCACTTTGGCGCAAGCGGATAGCTGGTTGAAGGTCCACATCGCCCCGCTGCTCTCCAGTTCGACATTTCGGAAGGATGGCATTCTGATCATCGTGTTCGACGAAAGTGTCACTTCAGATACCGCCCACGGCGGAGGCCATGTGGTCGCAGTGGTGATCGGCCCAAAAGTGAAGCCCGGAAGCAAACTTGCAACTCTGTATCAGCACCAGAACACGCTTAAGACGCTAATGCAGGCGCTGGGGGTAAAAACCTATCCTGGTGCGGCCGGACCAGCTCAGCCTATGACCGGCTTCTTCTAACACGTAACACGCTAGATTTCGTTTTGCTCCCCGATTAACGCTTGCCGCGGAACAGTCCCGCGATCCCAAAGGTATATTGCGCCCACGAAGGATCTGCGAACCCCAGGGCTGTCATGCGGGCAAGGATTTCTCGCGGAGTGGGGAACCGTTCCACGGATGCCGGCAGGTAGGAATAGGCTCCGTTGTTTCCGGAAATTAGCCTGCCTATCTGAGGCAGAATACACTTGAAATACACGTCGTAGATCTTGCCCATGATGCCTTGCGGTTCACTGAATTCCAGGATCCCGCATTCTCCTCCCGGACGAAGTACTCGCAGGATTTCGCGCAGCCCGGCATCATAATCAGCGAGGTTGCGAAAACCGAACGCCGATGTCACCAGATCGAAACTCTGGTCGGGAAATGGAAGTTGCAATGCATCGGCTTCGATCCACCGGATCGGATGGCCGGCTGATTTCTTCTTCGAAGCCAATACCAGCATGGTGTGAGAGAAATCAGCGCCGGTAATTTCCGCTTGCCTGCTCTGCTTCCGCAGAGCGAGCGCCATGTCGCCTGTACCGCAACACAAATCAAGCACCTGTGCATCCGGCCTGGCAAGGATATCCGCGAAACTTCTGGCGGTTCGACGCCACCACAGCTTATCTACGTTTGCGGAAAGAAGATGATTGAGCAGGTCATAGCGGGGCGCGATGGCAGTAAACATTTCACGCACCGCGCGGGCTGCTGATTCGCGGTCGGAAGCCCCGGATGGAGACGCGCCGCAAACCGAGTTGTCGCTGCCGACAACTTCTGTTCCGTCGCTTGCTGCCCTATTCACGCGAAAGCCGCCGAATCTCAGCCAACGCCGCCGCTACTGCGCTTTCCGGCACGCTATCCACGATCTCGACCTTGCCGATTTCTTTTGCAAGAACGAAGTTCACCACACCGGACTCAGTTTTTTTGTCGGAGCGAATCAACGACATGGCTTTCGAAGTTGTCAGATTCACTTGCGGAAGCGGTCCCCATCTGAGACTCGCATCCCGAACCCGCTCGAGCGTTCCGTTGTTCGAGAAGCGAATGTGGTCGGCGATTTTGGCGGCCGCGATCATTCCCCAGGCAACCGCTTCACCGTGCAACAAATGACGGTAAGAAGTTGCGGTTTCGAGCGCATGACCGAGCGTGTGTCCGAAATTGAGAACACGCCGCAGCCCGCCTTCCCTTTCGTCGCTGGAGACTACTTGCGCCTTGAACTTAACGGACTCCGCAATTGCCCAAGTGAGCAACTCGCGATCCTTGCGCAATAATTTGATCGAGCTTTGCTCGAGGCGCGTGAACAATTCCGGATTCCCAATCACGCCACACTTCAGAGCTTCGTACATCCCCGCACGGAATTCACGATCGGGCAGTGTGGAAAGCACTGCAGGATCGATGAGTACGGCTGCCGGCTGATAAAACGTGCCCAGCAGATTCTTGCCGGATTTCAGATTCACTCCGGTCTTGCCGCCTATGGCCGCATCGAGCTGGGCCTGCACGGTTGTGGGTATTTGAACCAGCTGCACTCCGCGCATGTAGACCGAGGCGAGCATCCCAGCGACATCGCCGACGACGCCGCCACCGAAGGCGATCACGATCGCTTTACGATCTGCGCCAAGCGTCACCAGATCGTCTGCTAATTTCTCTACGCTCGAAAGCCGCTTGAAGCGCTCGCCTTCCCGCATCTCGATGAACCTGTGCCCAAAGCCGGAACCGGTAAGAGCTTTCGTGAGGACCTTTCCCCACCGCCGTCGCACCGGGGGCACGGTGACGATAAATACCCCCCGCTTAGCTTCGAAAAGCTCCCGCAGAGTCTCTCCGGCACGCGTGAGCAAGCCGTGCTCAATCACAGCTTCGTAGTTGTGGGATGCGGTGGTGATCGGGATACGAAGCATTGCGAATATGATAACAAGCTGCCAGCTATCAGCTCTCAGCCGTCAGCCATCGGATGGAAGAACTTGCTCTCGAGCCATGCTCGCCTCGAGAGCTGAGGGCGGCTTGTCCCTACGTGTTCGGCGCAGGTTCCGGCTTGTAGTATGGCGCGGGTTTCGGGTATACCATTTCGTCATGCCAGCCGATTCCTCCGAAACTGATTTTCTGGTCATTGGCGCCGGAATCGCAGGATTGCGCGCGGCGATCGAACTGGCCCCTGCTGGCCGGGTCATGGTGCTAGTGAAGCGCGAGATAGCCGATTCCAGCACGCAATACGCGCAAGGCGGAATCGCGGCGGCTCTGAGCGACGAGGATGAAATCAGCCTGCACCTCCAGGACACGCTGGTGGCCGGTGACGGGCTCTGCAATCCGGAAGCCGCCAAGATCCTGGTCGAGGACGCACCTGAACGAATTGAAGAGTTGATCGCCTGGGGAACTGAGTTCGACCGCGACGGCACCAAGCTGACATTTGGACGCGAAGGTGCGCACAGCCGTAATCGGATTCTGCACGCGCACGGCGATTCTACCGGACGCGAAATTCAACGCGCCCTCTATGCCAAAGCCAAAACCCTTCCGGAAATAACGATCCGCGAATTCGAATTCTCGACAGATCTGGTGATGGAAGGCGGTCGCGTCTGCGGAGTGAACGTCATCGACGATCACGGCCTTCACAGCACGATCCATGCTTCGGCCGTGCTGCTGGCAACCGGCGGCATGGGACAGCTTTACATGAACACGACAAATCCGGGCGTGGCGACCGGCGACGGTGTTGCCATGGCGTACCGCGCCGGGGCGGAAGTCACGGATCTCGAGTTCATTCAGTTCCATCCCACCGCTCTCTATTTGAAGAAGGCGCCGCGTTTTCTTTTGTCCGAGGCACTGCGCGGAGAGGGCGCGTATTTGCGCAACACGGAAATGATGCGCTTCATGGGCAAGTACCATCCGATGGGGGAACTGGCTCCGCGGGATGTAGTGGCACGCGCCATCATGCACGAACTGGAACGATCGCGTGCGAAAGAGCCCGTGGTTTATCTCGACATGACGCACCTGCAGGAAAGTCACATTCGCAAACGGTTCCCGAGAATCTATGCCACCTGCATGCAGTACAACATCGACATTACGGGTGAATTTGTGCCCATTCGTCCGGCCGCACATTACGCCATGGGCGGAGTGCGCACCGATCTCGAGGGCCGCGCCACTTTGCCCGGGCTGTATGCCGCTGGAGAAGCTGCTGGAACCGGGGTCCACGGCGCAAATCGGTTGGCCAGCAATTCCCTTCTCGAGGGATTGGTGTTCGGCGCCCGCGCCGGAAAACGAATGCGCGATGAACTCAAGGCGCCGCCTCAGCGCGAGTCGGGCCTGCCGCCAGCCGCCTATTCCAACGGGCCAGTAAGTGTTCCCGTGGATTCGTCAATCAGCGAATTGCAGGAGCTGATGTGGAAGAACGTGGGCATCGTTCGCACCGGCGCGAGTTTGAAAGACGCGATCAAGCGATTAGGTGAAATCGGCGAAAAAGTTTCGCGGCCACATAGCCGGCGTGAGTTCGAAGGACGCAATCTGCAGATAGTTGGAACTCTGGTAGCTCGTTCGGCCTTCGCGCGGGAAGAAAGCCGAGGCGCGCACTATCGCACGGATTATCCCGACCACAACGATGCTAAGTTTAAAAAGCATTCAGTGGTCAGCGGGGAAAAAATCAGATTTGAGTAGGTCTCCGCAGTTCCGGCTCACGCTTCAGCTTTCGGCTCATCCCGGTGCAACGCCGAGGCAATAATCGTCACCAGTAAAATTCCTCCTATCACGGCCAGAGAAATATCGGTACGAATCGGGTAGTAGTGCGAGAGCAGCATCTTCGCCCCCACAAAGACCAGTACGCAGGAGATTCCATAGTGCAGGTACTCGAATACTTCCATTAACCCAGCTAAGGTAAAGAACAGGGAGCGCAGGCCGAGGATGGCAAAAATATTCGACGTGTAAACAATAAAGGTGTTCAAGGTGATGGAAAGCACAGCGGGGATGGAATCGACGGTGAAAATCACGTCGGTGGTCTCAATCACGATGAGTACCAGTAACAAAGGCGTCGCACAGAGTTGTTCGCCGCGTACGAAAAATTTCCCACCCACGTAATCTGGAGTGACAGGCATGAATTTTCTTACCAAGCGGAGCAGCGGGTTCTTCTCGGGATGAACTTCGCCGCCGTGCTGAAAGAGCAGCCGGATCCCGCTGTAGACCAGCAGAAGCCCGAATCCATAGATGATCCAGTGAAACCTTCGAATTAAACCCACGCCGGCAAAAATGAAAGCCGCGCGCATGATGATGGCGCCAATGATTCCCCAGAACAGCACGCGATGTTGTTGCTCGTCTGGCAGGCGGAAGTAGCGGAAGATAAGAAGAAAAATAAAAAGATTGTCAGCACTGAGCGATATTTCGATCACATATCCGGTGGAGAATTCCAGGGCCGAAGCACGACCTTGGGTGCCGTAAATAATCGCCGCAAAGGTCGCTGCCAGCCCGATCCATACTCCGCTCCAGACAAGAGCCTGGCGTAAGCTGGGCGTCTTCGCGCGGCGATTGATGACGCCGAGGTCGAGTGCGAGCATGGCGGCGACGAATACATTGAAAAGAATCCAGTCCAGGGGTTCGCTCATGAGGTAATGTGCTGTGAGGATTAGAAATGAAATTGCAGAAAAGTGAAAGACGGCAAGTGACGCGCGGATTTTCCGCGGCCGCCACCGGACGAAGAGCATTCCTCACGGCGTACCGGGTTTTTCCTTCGTGAACCTTCGTGTCCTTCGTGGTTATTGGTTTCAAGATCGCTAACCACGAAGGACACGAAGGTTCACGAAGGAAAAGATCCTTAAGCCCTTCCCGTTCATGCGGGCTTTATCGCTGGTTGATCAGGCGAACCGCCTCCAGCGTTACGGTGCCGACAATCTCCAAACTCTTGGCGCTGAGCTTGTCGACGGTATCGTCGGTGGTGTGATGGAAGACATCGTTGTAGCCGTAATCAAAATCAATCAAGTCTGCCGAGGGCACGCCATGCTCCACAAACGGTATGTGGTCGTCGGTTACCGGCATGGTGCGAGCAAAAAAATGTGACTGATAGCCGAGTTGAGTCGCCGCCTTAAAGATCAAATCTTCGAGCCACGGAGTCGAATTCGTATCGTGCTCGATGTTCAAGTCGGCATCTCCAATCATATCTTCCAGCAGGAATGCTCTGATCTTTTTGAGTGTTCCATCCGCCTGCCATTTGTCTGCCAGATGTCGAACTCCGTAAAGCGACTCAGGATCATCCCAGGGAAGCTTCATGGATTCCTCGGCATCATCCCAAAGCAACCAGATGCTGTAGCCTTCCAGTTTTTTGCCGCGAAGCTGATTGGCAATTTCCAGCAGAAGCGCACTGGAGGATGCGCCGTCGTTGGCCCCGATGTAGGAGGTATTGCGCAAAGGCCAGTTGGTGTCGTAGTGGCTGGCGATCACGATAATGCCATCACGTGTTCCCTGAAATTTGGCAATGATGTTGCGAACTGGAAATGCTCCCTCAGTGGGATGAACATCAAACGCATCCTGCTCGACGTCATCACCCTTCAGGTGCGCCAGAATATATTTTTCAACTTTCTTGTGGTTGTCGCTGCCGATCGGGCGCGGTCCCAGGGCCACGATTTCTTTTACGTATTGCATGGCCCGATTCTCGTTGAAAGCAGGCAGAGCGCTATCAGGGGCGGACGCCGAGGCGTCGGCATGAATCGAGGCAGGTACAACGACGCTTACAGCATCCACATTATTCGCCTTCGAACAGGCGGACAGTCCCATCGCAGCCAGCAGCAAGGCAAGTTTGTATATCCTCATGCTCGCTTCCGGGCCTCACGTTTTTGGCGCTGCGCGGGATGCACGAAATAGGCGACGCCGATACTCACGAAATACAGCGCCACCATGGGCGCAGCGAATACGCACATGCTGCTGATATCCGGCGTCGGGGCAAGAGCGCCGGCGATAATAAAGATCACGAGAATGCCGTAACGGATGTTGCGCCACATCCAGCCTGCGCTGACTACCCCCATGAGCGCCAGGAAGAAGATGAGGATTGGCATTTCAAACACTAGTCCGAGGCCCAGAATCACCGTGAGAAAAAGATCGGTGTACTCATGGATGGTGATCATGGGTGTGAACTGGTTGCCAATGCCGATCAGAAATTTCAGCGCCGCGGGATACACCATGCGGTAGCCGAAATATCCGCCCGCCGCAAATAGAAGAATCGTAGACGCCATAAAGGGGACGGCATACTTTTTTTCTTTGCGATACAAGCCCGGCGAGATAAATAGCCATACCTGGTAAAGCACATAGGGCGAGGTAAGAAACAAGCCGGCCAGCGCGGAGATCTTCAAGTAAAGGTTGAAGGGCTCGGCAGGCGTAAGATAGACCAGTTTTTGCGGGAGCCCATTCTGCCGAAGCACATCAATGATGGGCTTCTGCATATATGCGAACAACGCCTGGTGGTACCACCAGCAAATACCCATACCCACGGCCAGCGCGGCCAGTGAATGGAAGATGCGCGTCCGGAGCTCCTCAAGGTGTTCGAGGAAACTCATTGAGCTCATAGGCTCGCGTTCGGATTCCTGGGGTTCCGTTTCAGTAGCGACGTTAGACATGGCTGCTGTGGGCGGGCGAGTTTACGTCCGGGGAAGATGCTTCGGAATCAGGCCGGTTTTCGGGCAAAGCAAATCGTGAAGACGGAATGGACCCCGACATCGGCTCGATCTTGGGTAGGCTTTGCTCCTGCTCTTTTCTTTTCTCTTCGAATTCGAGCTGCGATATTTCTGACTCGATCTGCGATTTGAATTCATTCGATGCCCGCTTGAACTCGCCCAGAGCCTTCCCCACCTGACGAGCGATCTGCGGCAGCTTCTTGGGTCCGAACAGAAGCAAGGCAAGAATGAATAAGACTATGGTATCGGGAAAACTCATGCCTAGATCATAACGGAGCGGTTAACGCCCAGCAATGACGACCGTTCAGCTCTTAATGGTTTGTTGCTGATGAGATCGGGTTAACCACCCGTGTGGGGGATTGACAACCTTCCTGTACAGAACTATCTTTTGGCTCCCTCTTCTCCTAATCAATTATGAAAACGCAAACGAAGATTCTGCTTGTCGTTTCAGTCCTGATCATCACTTTGATCGGCGTAGGCGCGGCCAAATTCGACGAATCACAAACTGTCCCCAACGCCCGTCCCCTGACCAACCGCAGTTTCGAGCGCACTCCCGCGCGTTTGGAAAGAGGCAAATATCTGGTCGAAGCGGTTCTGGCGTGCAACCATTGCCACACCCCGGTTGACTGGACAAAGCACGATCCGCCCATTCCCGCCGGCATGGAACTGGCGGGGATTGATTTGGGAACTATTGATATTGGCCACCTGGTGATGCCCAATCTGACGCCTGATCCAGATACCGGCGCTGGAAAATGGACTGACGATATGCTGTCGCGGGCCATTCGCGAAGGCATCGGACATGACGGGCGCGCGCTGTATCCATTAATGCCGTATCGCCTCTTTCGGCTGTTGTCAGATGAGGACGTTGCTTCGGTCGTGGTTTATTTGCGCTCGCTGCCCCCGGCAAGAAATCCCTTGCCCAAGACACAGCTAACGTCATCCGTGCAAAGCCGGACACAAAATAAGCCGCAACCAATCACAGAACCAGTGCTCGCCCCGGATCTTTCGACGCCGGTGAAGCGGGGCGCTTATCTTGTAAACATAATCGGATGCGCCGAATGCCATACCCCCGAGGATGAAAAAGGTCAAACCATAGCATCCATGAGATTTGGCGGCGGACTGGTTTTTGAGGGACCGTGGGGTAAGGTGGCCAGCGCCAATTTGACCCCCGACTCCAGCGGCATTCCTTATTACAACCAGGCTCTGTTCATTCGAACTCTTCGCACCGGCTACGTGGGATCGCGCGAGATCAACCCGATCATGCCATGGTGGATTTTTCGCAACATGACTGACGAGGACCTAACGTCTATCTTCGCTTATCTTCAAACCCTTCCGCCGGTCAACCACCGCGTGGATAATTCGGTGCCACCCACGAAGTGTCCGCTGGACGGTGCGATGCACGGTGGGGGAAACGGGAATCTGAAACACTGATCGCAAGATCGCCTCGCGCTTGAGGAACTCACAACCGTAGCGTGGGCTGCCGCTATCAGAACGTCTCTTACTTAAATTTTCGTTGGACTTGACTTTGATTCCCAAGCTGATAAATTCTCCCTTCGCCTACGAAGGGAGGGGTCTCGACGATGCGAAAAGGGGTCAAGATTGCACTCATTGCTTTAGGTGGTTTGATCATAGTGGTTGCTGCGGTAGCGGTGCACATTTTTGGTTTGCGCACCTTCATAGGGCCACGCAAACGCGATCTTACGGGGCAGACATTCGCCAGCACTCCCGGACGTATCGAACGAGGCAAGTACATTGCGAACTCGATGGGCTGCCTGTACTGTCATTCGCCTCACGACTTAAGCAAGCGAGATGAGCCAATACCAGCCGGGATGCAGGGCGCCGGCCAACAACTGCCATACCTCGATCTTCCCGGTAGAATAATTGCGCCCAATCTCACGCCGGACAAAGAAACCGGTGCGGGAAGCTGGAGCGACGATGCATTGGCCCGGGCAATTCGTGAGGGTATTGGTCACGACGGTCGCACTCTGTTCCCCATCATGCCCTACGGGCATTACCGAACTATGCCAGACGAAGACTTAGCCTCGGTCGTGGTCTACTTGCGCTCCCTGCCTCCGGTGCGAAATCGATTGGCAAAGACCGACATTATTTTCCCAGTGAAATATTTCATGCGCAATGCGCCTCAACCAATTACTGCTCCGGTGCCGCTTCCTGATTTGTCCGATCCTGTAAAGCGAGGCGCTTTTCTGGTGAACTTGATTGGCTGCGCGGATTGCCACACTCCAGTCGACAATCATCACAATCCAATTCCAGGGATGGATTTTAGCGGTGGACAAATCATTGCATTACCTTCAGGAAAAGTGGCCAGTTCAAACCTCACACCTGATCCATCGGGCATTCCTTACTATGATGAGGCGTTATTTGTTCAGGCTATGCGAACCGGCAGCGTGGGGGCACGCGAACTGAGCGATGCTATGCCTTGGGTGGCTTTTCGTAATCTGACAGATCAAGACCTGGCGTCAATGTTCGCATACTTAAAAACCGTGAAGCCGGTGACTCATCACGTGGACAATAGCGTGCCGCCGACGTTATGTCCTATTGACGGAGCCATGCACGGGGCCGGAGATCAAAACGGCAAGCAATAACCGCCGCGGCCCAAACCATTCGCAGGCGCAATAAAATCTCGCTCCTTGCTTTCTCGAATCGAACTATAATGCTCGGTTCGCGATTGGGCTGAGTACTCGAAATTAAATTTTTTCAGGATCGGAAGGATCATGGCCTCTGCTTCGCAAACCGCGTATCAGGCAGCCGGTTCGGGTTCCTGGTGGACACAAATTGTTCCTGTCGTCGTGGTATTGGGTGGGTTCTCGGTGTATGCGACCTGGCGGGCCTTTGAAGGGGCATTCTTCTGGGCCGCGCCTTATCTCTCTCCTTTTTATTCTCCGCTGATTGATGTGCATCATCACTACTGGCCGTATTCTCCGGCGCTATTAATTCTTGGCGGCCCGCTGGGTTTTCGCGCCACTTGCTACTACTATCGAAAAGCTTATTACCGCGCGTTCTTCTTGGATCCGCCCGGGTGCGCCGTACCCGAGCGAAAGCGCAACTATACCGGCGAGACCCGCTTCCCTTTCATTCTGCAAAACATCCACCGATATTTTATGTATATCGCAGTCATTTTTCTGGCGTTCCTCTGGCACGACGCAATCGCCGCATTCTTCTTTCCCGGCGGATTCGGGATCGGCGTAGGCACGCTGGTGTTGCTGGTAAATGTAATTCTGCTGTCGCTGTATTTCTGCTCCTGTCATTCGGTGCGTCATTTGTTTGGCGGCAACGTTGACTGTTTTTCGTGTGTGAAGTTCGGCGGCGTACGCCATTCCACCTGGAAAGATTTGAGCTTCCTGAACAATCACCATATGCTGTTTGCCTGGATGAGCCTCTTCTCAGTTGGACTTGCTGATTTTTATGTGCGCCTGGTTGCCAGCGGCGCCATCAGGGACCTGCGAATCCTGTGACGAATCCGGTGAACGGCAAATTTGAAACCCACGAGCACGATGTCCTGATCACCGGCGCGGGCGGAGCCGGCCTGCGCGCGGCCATCGAGGCTCTATCTCACGGGGCCAATGTTGGAATAGTCTGCAAGTCGCTTCTCGGCAAGGCCCACACCGTAATGGCCGAAGGCGGAATTGCTGCAGCGATGGCCAACGTGGATGCAGCCGACGACTGGCGCACCCACTTCGGCGACACCATGCGCGGCGGCAAATTCCTGAACAACTGGCGCATGGCGCAACTCCACGCCCAGGAAGCGCCCGATCGCGTGCGCGAACTCGAGCAATGGGGCGCGCTCTTCGACCGCACCGATGACGGTCGTATCCTGCAGCGCGCATTCGGCGGCCACAGTTTCAAGAGGCTATGCCATGTGGGCGATCGTACTGGCCTCGAGATGATCCGCACGTTGCAGGATCGCGGCGTGCAGATGGGAATCGATGTTTACATGGAATGCACCGTGACCCGCCTGCTCACGGATAACGGCCGCGTATCCGGCGCATTCGGCTACTGGCGTGAGAACGGGCGCTTCGTGGTATTCAAAGCGAAATCGATTGTGCTGGCGACCGGCGGAATCGGCAAGGCCTGGCCGATTACTTCGAACTCCTGGGAGTATACCGGCGACGGAATGGCGCTGGCATACGAAGCCGGTGCAGAATTAATGGATATGGAATTTGTGCAGTTTCATCCCACCGGCATGGTGTGGCCGCCCGGAGTTCAAGGATTACTCGTAACCGAAGCGGTTCGCGGCGAAGGCGGCATACTGCGCAATAAAAATGGCGAGCGCTTCATGGAGAAGTATGATCCCAAGCGGATGGAACTTTCTACGCGCGACGTAGTTGCCCGCGCCATTTACACTGAAGTAAAAGAAGGGCGCGGCACCGAGCACGGCGGCGCGTATCTCGACATCTCGCAAAAGCCTGCAGAGTATGTGAAGCGCAAGCTGCCGAGCATGTATCACCAGTTTCTGGAACTGGCGGACGTCGACATAACGAAGGGGCCGATGGAAGTTGGCCCGACCTGTCACTACATGATGGGCGGAGTTCGAGTGGAGGCCGAGACCGCGGCCACGACTGTTCCCGGATTGTTCGCGGCGGGCGAAGTTGCCGCTGGATTGCACGGGGCAAATCGTCTCGGCGGAAATTCGCTTTCGGACCTTTTAGTTTTCGGACGTCGCGCAGGTCTGGCCGCGGCTGAACAGGCCAAGAAACAAGATGCTAGAGCGATTGATCCAGATCAAATCAACGCCGCCGAACGCGAAGCACTCGCACCATTTGAGCGCAAGACAAGCGAAAATCCGTATATGCTGCACGAAGACCTTCAGCAAATCATGCAAAATCTCGTGGGAATTTTTCGGACTGAGGAAGACCTTCACTCTGCCTTGGGAACGATAGCTCAGCTCAACGAGCGCGCACAGGGACTCAGCATCACTGGCTCAAGGATGTTTAACCCGGGATGGCATTTGTGCGCTGACCTGAAGTCTATGTTGACGGTCTCTGAGGCGGTCACTCGTTCTGCGCTGGCGCGAAAAGAAAGCCGCGGCGCTCACAGCCGGATAGACTTTCCGAACTACGATCCCGCCTGGGGAAAGCAGAACAACATTATTTCGCGTCGCGGCAACGAGATGGTTTTGCAGCAGCGGCCCACTGCTCAACCTCCGGAGGAACTGCAGAAGCTGATTGAGGCTGAAAAAGGAGCGAAAGCCTAAATGCCGAACGTGGTGCTGAGAATTTTTCGTGGCGATCGCGACAGCGGCAAAACTGCCGATTACGAAATACCGCTGACGCCCGGCATGGTGGTGCTGGACGCGTTGCACTACGTGCAAAAGCACCAGGCGCCAGACTTGGCAGTGCGATGGAACTGCAAAGCGGGCAAGTGCGGATCGTGCTCGGCGGAGGTGAATGGACGGCCGCGGCTCACTTGTAAGACCCGCATGGATTCCCTGCCCCATGACAAGCCCATCACCATCCTGCCGATGAAATCTTTTCCTGTAATTAAAGACCTGGTCACTGACGTTTCGTGGAACTACAAAGTGAACCGGAAGATCCCTGCGTTTAAGCCGCGCCCGGGAACCGACTGGCGGATTATGCAGGAAGATGTAGACCGCGTCCAGGAATTCCGCAAGTGCATCGAGTGCTTTCTATGCCAGAACGTCTGCCACGTTTTACGCGAGCATGACAAACATGATCAATTTGGCGGCCCGCGTTTTTTCGTGAGAGTCGCCGGGTTAGAGATGCATCCTTTGGACGGACTCTCGCGAGTAGGGCTTCTGAAAAGCGAACTTGGATTGGGCCTGTGCAACATTACAAAGTGCTGCACCGAGGTCTGCCCTGAAGAAATTCACATTACCGACAATGCCATCATTCCGCTGAAAGAACGCGTGGTGGATGAATATTATGATCCGGTGCTGCGGCTGGTTAGGAAGATAACCGGTACTCAAACCAAAAGCTGACCACAGAGAGCGGCGAGGTCCCACAGAGTTTCACAGAGGAGGGCATATGGAATTTAAACTGAAAACAATCTCTCCGGAAGGCATTGACGCTGCTCTCTCTAAGGCCGAGGTTTATCGTTTTCTGAATCAAGCCGAGGAAGCGGAATCGATTTGCGAAGATGTACTCGCTGTGCAATCGGGCCATCAACTTGCGCTGCGTACCCTAGGTCTGTCGCTGACAGACCAATTTACCGGCGAGGGTTCCGACCGCTACGCTGACGCAGAAAAAGCCTTCCAGCAACTCACCGATGCCTACGAGCGGCTTTACTACATCGGACTTGTGCACGAACGGCGCGCTAAAGCCCAGTTACGCGCTGGCCGTCCGGCACACACCGTAACCGTATTGCTCGAAGACGCAATGCACCACTACGAAGAAGCCGAACGCATTCGCCCGACCGGCAACGACGACGCCATCCTCCGCTGGAACCGCTGCGCCCGCCTGCTGCACTCAAAACACGATTCAGAATGGCATCGTGAAGTGGGAATTGAGATGGGGGAATAGCCGCTAGGATGCATTCAGCGCTCATCGCGGGTTGGCCGTTGCCCGCAGGATTACCATAGTCCTTACACGCATTGCGGGTGTCGCTTCTACCATTTAAAAATCGTTAATCTACAGGTTTTTACGCTTTGACAGGTAGCTGTATTGAAGCTAATTTGTTGGGCCAGAAGCAATGTGCTCCTGATCGAGTTTGGTTCTCGATACCACAGCTTGGGCGTGCAGCCCCAGGCTTTTCCCTACTTGCAAGAACATTCCCGTTCGCCCGGGTGCCAGCACTTGAAACTTGCTGATGAGCGCGTTTTGAAGGATACGAAGGAGGTCAGGTCAATGCTACGAAGTAATAAGAGATTTCCCTTTACCGTTTCTGCTCTGATAGTGATGGCAATGATCGCTTGTCCGAGCCTTAGCTCTGCCCAGCAGGTCAAAGTATGGATGACCACCGACGATCAGCAAACGAAGTTGCAACCACGACGGCCGATTTCATTTTCTTTCAGAACCCAGCACGGTACGCCTACCGTGTTTGTGGATGAGAGAGAGAACTATCAAACCATTGAAGGATTCGGCGCGTCTTTCACCGACTCTGCGGCTTATCTGCTGAATGAAAAAGTCCGCCCTTCTCAGCGGGACCGGGTGATGAGAAGCCTCTTCGATCATTGGAGCGGGATTGGAGTAAGTTTCGTCCGCAATCCGATGGGAGCTGCGGACATCACGCGCTACGACTATTCCTATGACGATCTTCCAGCAGGACAGACCGACGCGACGCTGGCACACTTTTCCATCGCACATGATCTGGTCGACATTGTTCCGCTGGTCAAACTGGCAAAAAGAATTAACCCGCAGCTCAAAATCATGGCCAATCCGTGGAGTCCTCCCGGCTGGATGAAGACTTCGGACTCCATGATCGGTGGCTTCCTGCTTTCTTCTGACTACGGGCCGTTCTCCAACTATTTTGTGAAATATATTCAGGCCTATGAGGCGCAAGGAATACACATCGATTACATTTCCATGCAGAACGAACCGCTGTACATGCCAGGCGATTACCCGGGAATGTGCATGCCGGCAAATGTGAGCGATACAACTTGCGGAACGTCCCCAACAGATGAGACCACGGCGATCCAGTACGAATTGGCCGCACTCGCGAATGCCAAGCTGAACACGAAGATCCTGATATACGACCACAATTGGGACCGGCCGGATTATCCCGAGACCGTGCTCTCGAATTCGCAAATCGCCGGTTCGAGACAAATTGCGGGCATTGCATGGCACGGATATGGCGGCACGCCGGGAGCAATGAGTGCGGTACAGCAGGCTTTTCCGGCCCTGGGCGAGTACGAAACCGAGCATTCTGGAGGCACATGGATTTCTGATCAGGTGAGATCGGACTTCGAAGAGATCACACAGGTAATGAGGAATTGGGGAAAGTCATATGTGAAATGGAGCCTTGCACTTGACGAAAATCGTGGTCCGCACACTGGGGGCTGCGGCACCTGCACTCCACTCGTTACCGTGAATCAGACTACGGGTGCGATTACTTATGACATCGATTACTTCACTCTCGGTCAATACAGCAAGTTCGTGCTTCCGGGAGCACGGCGAGTTTACTCAAGCAATGCTCCCGGATTTGTCAGCGCTGCCTTCCGAAATCCCGACGGTTCGAAGGTGCTGGTGGTCTACAACGACACCAGCCAGGCTCAGCCGTTCCAGGCGGTCTGGGGTGGGCATGCTTTCAATTATTCGCTGCCGGGATTCTCGGGCGCAACATTTACCTGGGACGGTTTTCAGAGGCACGAATACCTGGTCCCCGCGACTTCGCAGATTCAGGCTTCGAGCTACAACGACGAGTCGGGAATCGAAACCGAAACAACTTCTGATACCGGCGGCGGCTACGATGTTGGTTACATCAACAACGGCTCCTGGATACATTTCAAGAACATAAACTTCGGTTCAGGAGTGAGCAGCGTCAACGTGAGGACCGCTAGCGCCGGGAATGGAGGAACGATCGAACTCCACCAAGACAGTGTCAGCGGAACTTTGCTAGGCACTGCGACTTTGCCGGTTACCGGCGGATGGCAGAACTGGACGACCGTTTCCGCGGCTATTACCGGAGCAAATGGCGTGCATGATTTGTATCTGGTTTTTAAGGGAACCCCACCCATTGGGAACATCAACTGGTTTCAATTTCAATAGAAGTGGGGTGCAAACGCATTTCAAGCGGGGGGTGGGCAACCTGGTTCTCGGCCCCACCCCACCGCATCTAATTCTTTAGGTACATTGACTTCCCTTCTTGTTCTACTAAGATTGGAAGCAGTTCTTTGAATGGTCCATCCCAAATTGGGGGCGTCACGGCTTCGACGGAGATGCTTGCGGCCAAGAGGCATGCCAGGGTGCTCGCACCTGTAATCGTGGGCAAAATGATAATTGCCAATCAACAGATGGCATACGCAGCTTAATTAATTAAGTTGCCGTCTTCCGCAGCTTCGCCCGTGGGCTGCGAGCGGACGTCACACAGCGGGCTGCTCTTCTCTGCTACGTCTGGGCAGAGAGGTTAAGACTTCAGGCTAGCGGCATCCGTTTCTTGTCCGTTCTGAGCGGCGGTCGCGAACGTCTTTGGGTAATGCCAAGGGCATGAACGAGAATAAGCATGTAGTCTCTTGACCAGTAACATTTTCGGACGCGGGTTCGACTCCCGCCGCCTCCACCATCACTTTCCTCAATGTTTATGCATACGTTAGATAAGCTCCGTAGCGGTGTACACGCTGTGTACACACGAGACTGACAAATCTTGCCTGTTGCATTCCGAGGTCTCCGCGTGGGAGGATTGAGCTAGGCCGACGAAAGAAAAGGCCTGGGTCGCATGGCAGCACTACGGTGAAAGTTTCATACCTGCCTAGCTTGACACCCAGAGGCGGAATCTACCCGCCGAGCGAGGACGTAACCGCGTAACGTCGGCACATCCCTAATGTTCGGAACACTGCGCCAGGGGAAATCTCGATAAGGGGATTTCTCGGTGTCGCAGCCAGTCGAAACAGAACAACACTTCACAATCTCGGAAATCGCAGAACTCTGGCATCTATCCAGAGCGACCGTCCGAAGTGTGTTTGCCGATGTCCCAGGCGTCCTCAGGATCGTCCGCCCTGAGCAGCGCAAGAAGCGGAAATACGAAAGCATTCGTATTCCTGCCCGTATCGTTCGATCTGTACACCAGCAATTAACTAGTCAAGATGGAGAGCCGAGGTGAGCAATCACTTCGGCTTTTTCTTTTTCTGCCAGCGGGACCGAGCAGCTTTGATGGCCCTGGCCCTACGCTGCTTCGCAGTCATTCCCTTCGCCGCAGCGCGACCGCCGAGATGTCCGTACTTCTTGCCCTTTGCGCCGCCGACCGTTCCAGCGCAAACAGGGCATGGAACCTCCCCATGTTCGGGGCAAATCAGCATGTGGATGTGGGAGTTCATGGAACTCATTGTAACGCCAATGCTTACGGGGTGGGGTTAGAAGAAGATAACCATCTACATCCATTGCTTACCCCCTATGGTAAGCATATGATTTAACAGTAGTTAGATTCATAAGGTACGCGACCACCTCACGGCGCAGAGCTACTTGTCCAATCTTGGACAAGTAGGGAGCACCACATATGTCGAAAGTTCATTACAAAATAAAGAAGCTGGAGAACCACAAATCACTTCGCCAGGCGAAGGTGAAGTTTACAGAAAAAGAACAAGGCTTCCTTGACAACTACAAAATCAAGGCGGCGACCGAGGATGCTGCGAAATCGTGGGCCAGTCTCAAGAAAGATGGCCGCGCATTCGCCAGCAAACTTGAGCGGGTTCGGAAAGCGATGGTGGCTGGCAATTCGCCCACGAGTCTATTCAGCAAGTGGCTGAAGTCTGTGGGCATTCCACGAGCGACCGCTTATTGGACCTTGAAACGGTACGGCACGAGCACCAAGGGAAGAACAACGCCCTTGATAAAGCAGCTTCTCAAAGATCGGGACAAGCTGGCAGCGAAGCTGACCATCACTGAAGCCAAGTTGAAAGCAGAACGTAGCAAGGACAAAAGAAAGGACCTGACTGCCGAAATGAAAGAAACTCAAGCGAAGATCACCACCAAGAGCGAGCAGATCAAGACGCAGCGCGAATCTCTTGAAGATCAAATTGAGTCCGCTTTCAAGAACGTTCGTGAGAAGGTAAGCCGCATCGCCTGGTTCAGCAAGCACAGTGACGATCAGGCTCCGCTGCTAAAAACTGTCGCCTCAGAAACGCAGTCGATAGTTGAGGAGCTAAAAGAACTCAACCTTGATTGGAAACAAAGCGGCGATCTGCTGGTCAAAGTTCTGTCAGCAATCAGCACAGGACGTGACCCTTTCGACGTGGTTCGCCCGATGGTCGGAAAGAAACCCGCTGCCAGCATTCGCCCTGCGGCGCATCCTGCGGCACAACCCCAAGGCTAATAACGAACGGCTAGGAAGGGCTGTATTGAGCAGCCCTTCCAGCCTCACCATTCAAACCGAAATCCCACTTCAATAGGAGATTCAAATGGATTGAAGCAAGTTTACGTCACCCGAAAAATAACTAAAAGCCCATCAGAGATTCACGTCTCTGATGGGCTTTTTCCTTACACAGCGAGTCAGTGACCAAAGCTTCTTGATTGGCATTACAGCATCCCGAGATATTGCGTACGTGCCAGAGCACGAACGTCAGCCAGCGTTTTGCTGCTGGTGACGGGCAGACCTATCGCTGTAATCGCAGCAGCCTGATCCCCGCTAATCGTACCCGTGGTGGGGAGCGGGTCAACGCCAGCGAGTGATTCAAAATTGGCTTGGTCATCGTCGGTGTAAAACACTACCGACAGCAATGACAATCCATTCGCGCCATCGAGCCAGCCTGAATTGCGGAACATCGTGTGACATCCGACAGTCTGTGTATTAGTTTGGCAAAGATAGTAAGGCATAAATTCCTTTATTTCGGCAATACGTTGTGCGCCACGATGCCTGATTCCAGTGTGTAGCTGTGTGCTGTCGTCAATGACAATGCCTGTGCTTCGGTTTCATGCAGGTCCATACTCACGAGGTCATAGACGCGATCTTCGAGCACGGTCACTTCCTTGCCTGGATAGGCAATGTGCGCTCGCTTCCAGCCCTCGTCCGCAAGTACAAAATGCATAATCGTCACCAACTCGCCGTTGTCGAGCGGGTCAATCATCTGCCAGCGTTTCGCTTCATGGACTTTCAGCGCGAACCGCTCCCATGTTCCTGCTGCTGTGAGCGCCTTGGTTCCGTCAACCCATCGGTCGATACGGACAGGATTCGACTGAGTGCGGATGAGCGTGTTGCCGCTCCAGCATCCTCCTCGACCACCGCCTCCCGTACCACCACCACTTCCATTCCCTGTTCCACTCGTCGCGGTAGTGGGGTTCAGCGCACCGCTTGATAGCGCGATGCGGCTCTGGAGATTCTGCGCTTGCGTGCAGAGGAAATTCTTGAATGGAAACATATATGAGGGTGAGCCGCTGGGCACTACAATCGGATTCTGTTGGTTCAATATCGGTGTTCCTGTGTAGGTTCCCCCATTAGTGCCGCTGATGGTTTCAACCGCAGTGGTTCCCGAAGTATCATTCAACTTCCAGTAATAAGTTGCTCCGTCTGCCACTACAGCAGCAGGATAAGCACTCGCCGCACTGTTGTTAAAGCCGACGTTCACACCAGTTATGAAGTGATTCTGCACCTGTGCCAATGACAGAGCAGTGGTGTACAGGGCAATCTGACCGAGACTGCCGTTGAAGAAGCTATTGCTGGTGGTCAAGAAACTTGCATTCGCTGGGCCAAATCCCATTCGATACCATAGAGCGAAGCCTGCATTCCTCGGAGCACCCTGCGAACTGGCAGTTCCTGCGCTGGCACCGTCCACATAAATAGTGATGTTTCCGCCACTCGCGAACGAGAGCACGATGTGATGCCACGCACCGTCATTGACAGTCGCGCTGGTTGTCGTGGAACTCTGAACCGTTCCGCCACTGTTGACGTACTGGAAGTTTATGTTTCCAGCAGGGCCAATCGTCCATATCATGTCTTCGTGGGTTGGAGCACCCGTACCCGTCTGCGGTGCAGCCAAGGACATGATAACTTGCTGGCCGCTGACTGCCGTTGTCTTAATCCATGCTTCAAGAGAAAACACGGAGGGCAGCGAGTTCGCAGACGTAGTGGTTGTGAGGTACTGGCTGCTTCCATTCAATCCCACACTCGTTATGGTCGGGAACACAACATCCGTGGACAGCCATCTCATTGTTTGCGATGGTTCATCCCAGTATGGGTAGGCGGTATAAGAATTAGCTGCCAGCAATCCCGAGATTGCTTGCGAACCGCCTGCAATGAATCCGCTGATACTTCCGTCCACTCGGAATATCGGCGTCTGAGTCCAAGAGAATGTCACACCTGTTGTGCTGGTAGTCCACGTCATTCCGTTCAGCGTGATGGCGTTCTGACTAGACGGAATGCTGCCCTTCGCGAGGACGCCACTTTTTGAAGGATCAACATTGTTTCCCGTCAATGCGGTCTGATTCACCTTGCCGTAAGTCGTGCCATCAGAAATTTCGGTATCGAGGTTGCGGACGCAACGAATGTAATGTTCGTCGAACTCAACGGTGGTGTTCGCAGCATTTGCATAAATCTCGAACGTGGCATACACCGTTCCTGCTGGTGCAGTCTGAGTGTTGGTAAGGAGTGTCCAAGAGCTAGATGAAGTGGTTACGTCAGAACCACCGATGCCCGTTCCACTGGCGTTTCGGAAACTTATAGACAGATCAGCGGCACCCGACCCGCTGATCCATTTCGCGCGCGCGCTAGCAAAGAATACGTCGCCAGGACGACACATGACCTTCTTTATCGGTAATATGCCAGCACCACCTGCGCTTGGACTCGTGATCTTGATACTCTGTGCGCCACTGAATTGAGTGGTCGTGTCGTAAGCCAGCGTTGCGGTATTGGCATAAGGCGTGTAGCCAGGTGGTGGAAGGATTGAACTACTGGATTCAAAGTTGCCATTGTCCAGCAGCGCATCTCCAGCGATGTAGCTGGTGCGCAAATAGACGCCGCCATCCGCTATGTTGTCCAAGCTGCTCGGCCCTGCGACCTGCCAGTTTGCATTCGATGTGCTAGGAGTCGAGTTCGTGTTGCCTGTAACACAGACCCAATAATTTCCGCCGAAGGTGACTTCCGCTCCAGCGATGTATGCGGTCGAGCTAGACCATGCGCCTTGAAAGCCGCTATATGAGCCGACTACCTGCCAGTTTGAATTGCCTGTGTTCGGAGATGAGTTCAGACTTCCGGCGAGAGCAACCCAATAACTTTGACCGAAGATGACTTCGTCACCCTGAAGATAGGTGGTACCCGATACCCAGATGCCACGGAAGTTATAGGCGACGTTGCCGACTGCACGTGAAGCCAACAGCCGCACGAAGCTTGGGCCGTCTCCGATGTTGTCGAGAATTTTGTTGGGGTGAACATTGCTGGCAAAGTCGATTGTTCCCGGTCCGCTCGGGAACCATAACCCTGAAGTGCCGTTCCACCATGAACCTGCAAGATTGCTGGTAATACTCGTATTGCTTGTGGACAAATTACCAGCGGGGATGAGCTGAATAGAGCCGCTCGGTTGCGTCCAAGCGAGCTGAATTTCGTAGTTGCCTACACCGTTCTGCCATTCAAGCAGAATGGGGTAGTAGACGCCCTTGGTGAGACTGATAGTGCCATTCTGCGTGTATGCGAGAGAACCGTTCGCACCTTGTCCAGCAGGCAGGTTATTTATGAGTTGTTGTGTTCCGATGAAGAGGTTAGTTCCGTCGTCGGAGTTCACGCCAATCGTGTGGACGCCTGTTACGCTCGGAATGAGGTACCCAACCCAGCGTGCATACGTGTACGTAGTGTTCACACTAGCAGGGAGAGCTGCTGATCCAGTTACACTGATTCCGTAGTTAACGCCCGCATCTGTGGTAGTGGTAATTGGAGCCCAGCCCAGCGTGTCAGCACCGCTAGGTTTATGGGCGATGACTAGACCGCTTGCCGCCTCAACAGTTCCAGGATTGGCACCAGGCACTGTGAATGCCTGAGAACCCAAATTCGCCAATGGCGTTGCAGAATTTCCAAATGCGTTTACGGGTTGAAACTTGAAATATAAAGTCTGCCCAGCCCACGTCGGGTCATATTGATACTTAAATATGCTTTGATCGAGGCGCATGAACACACTTCCCGCCGCATGGCTGCTGATCGTTGTGCCGAGTAGTCCACGATGTATGTATCCATTCGCTGTGTACTGCTGTTGACCGCTGAGCGCCATTGCGCTGGTAGCGATATATTCTCCGTCCACGAAGCACAGCGTGACGTGATTATCGGCATCTGCGGTGCTTCCTGCTTCTAATGCGCCGCAGTTCTCTGCGAGGTCGATCACCAGCGAGTTCACTGTGTCAGGATCGCTGCCTGATGCAAACGTGCTGTGCAATACTCCTAATCTTGCTGGAGCTTGAATGGTTCCTACCTGCTCGAAATTGGTGTTGTCTCTTGATACCCAGATGTTCGTGCTTCCGTAATTGCTGCTAGTGCCGCAAACACCGATGCAGATAGTGTTGCCTGCATATCCCGTAAGACGAGATGTTGCCTCGAACATTACAACTTCAACGTTGCCAGGATTGGCATAAGCGTTCGACACCACATTCGCTGTGCTAATTGCCTTGTTGTAGATCGTCGGAAGGTGGGCACCCCACGGATAATCCTCGCAAGTGATCGCCAAGCCAGTCAGCGGATCGTCAACGATCTTGGTGATGCGAGCTGGCTGATTCACCAGTCCGAGATTTGCGTTGTTGAGACCGACGGCCCATGTGCTCGTGGTGCTGAGGGAGATAATGTCCATCGGCTCCAGATATGAGTAGGTGAATGGCAGCGTGAATTCGTAAGTGTTGCGGATGTAGACGTTGTGCTTCACACGCATATTGGCAGCAAACGTTGCGGCCGTCAGCGTGTGAATGAAATCCCAGTTCTGCGGGTCTTCCCTTCTCTCTCCCCACTTGTTGATTGAAGCCTGATCGGATTCCTGCGTGATCTCAGGTGAATACTGATTGCTGCGATTGTTCCACTGCACCTGGACCGCATTCATCGCGTCCTGAGGAGCACTGCGGGTGATCTTGACTGGATCTTCGCCTTCTTTGCCGACATAGCATGTGTCGTCCAATGCGACGGCATAAGCGGTTGGCGCAGTCCAAGTGCAGCCATTACCAGCCGTGGTGGTGTCGCCGTAAGACACGAGCTTGAGCAGACCTTCGCTGTAGAACGCAGCGCACATGCCAGCTTCCAGCCATTTGCCTAATGTGCTGGCTGCGGTGTCCTGCGAATCGAGCACAGGCGAGATGAAGAAGTTATTAGCTGCGAACCAGTTCCATGCTGTGCTCCCGAGCTGACTGCTGCCTGGGATGGAAGGTGCGCCTCCCCACGTGCCGTTCGGCCCGTTATCAATCACGCTCGTTGGGAATGCAACGAGACCAACTCCCAAGCCGCACTGCTGATTAGTGAGCACCTGCCCAATGCACTGAATTGGATTGCAGTCTTTTATTCCTCCACCGTAGATGTCAGGCGTTACGACCTCGAATGTGTTGTTAGAAATCTGGCCAGATGTTCCGAGCGCCATCGGGTGATATGCGACATATGCCTTGGACGAATAGCCCAACGCTGCGCCTGGATATTTTGAAGTGAGAACACTCCATGTGCCTTGTCCCTGTGCGCCCTCGAACAACTGAAAGTTGAGAGACCTAGGTGCGCCTTGAGGCACGATGCTGAGGTCTTGTGTGATCCACGTGATACGCACCTGTGCGCTGATGTCGCCAGTGGCGAACTTGTACGTTCCGCCGTGACCACTCGGGATGCACTGATAAGTTCCTGTCACTGTCGGCGCGGTGTTCACCTTGGTGAGCCTCGTGCCGTTATTCGGTCCTGCCGTATACACCACGCCCAAGTCCGTCAGGAACTGGAGTGATCCCCCGACGACGATCTGCTTGCCTGCTGGAACGATGTCGGTCTCAGTTTCCGTGATGTTTGGCAGATAGAAGCTGTACGTCAGCGTCAGGGTCTTGCCTGCATCGTGCGTGGCATCGAAGTGATATGTGTTCCCTGGCTCCGTCGCTGTGGCTGCATGGGTCTGAGCAACGCCGCTAGCGTTCTGCAAAGTTAATGTCGTGGCTGTAGATGAGGCGCAGACGAACGAGCCGTTGTTCGCAGCGTTGGTGAACCCAGCAATCGTGAATGTGTATCCAGCGAAAGCATTCGAACCACCTCCTGTGATCGTGCCTGTGTAGGCGGTGTTGCCGCCTGAGGCATTCGCAACAGAAGTCAGCGTGAATGTTCCGATTGAATTTGGATTGATGCTGTAGGTTCCGCTAGTGAGAGTTGTCCCGAACGGCACCTTTATGAACGACGCCAAATACGAGCCGCTCAGAACTGTTGCAGCAGGAGCACCAAGATCGTGGAATGTGCCGCTGTAGCCGATGCTGCGACCCACGCCAACATCAATTAGCTGATTGTTGCTGCTCGTGACAACCGCTGGTGCATTGGTCGGCGTATAGATGCCTGGTGCTGCGATTGTGTAGCTTTCAGTGGCGTTTGGCAGACCGAGCCAGCTTTGCCCCGACCAGACATCTCCGATGCCAAGGATTGGCCCATTGCAAAGGGCCGCAACGCAGTCGACAAAATAAAGATATTCTGTGCCACCCTTGCCGCCGCCCTTGCCGCCTTGAATGTTGACGGTCTGTGCTCCGAACCCATCTTCCCAGAGAAGAGATTGCTGAATACGAGCTGTTCCCATTACCCAAGGCAGTGGGTATCCGTAGGCAGACTGGTTGATCTGCGCTTGATTAAGTTTCGTCGGTTGCTGCTGTTGTCCGAATCCCATTACTTCTCTTCCCCACAGTGCTCATCGAACGGCGTGAAAAACTTTCGCTGACATTTCTGAAATCGTGGTTCCTTAGTTCCGTGTCCACCGATAACGCCATGACGCCCGATGGCGTGAATGATGTAGTCAGGCCAACCGACGATGATTCCCGCATGTGCGAATGCGTGATCCAGCTTGTATACAACCGTGTCTCCTGGCTTGGCTTCTGTCTCAGAAATCTCTCGCATGTAACGCATAACGGTGTTGATGTATTCAGGGTCTTCTCTGTGCTGACAGACTTGCAGCGAATAATCTGTGGGCAGAGGCACACCATCTCCTGGACGATGCCCTGCTTCTAAATAAACCGCTTTGAGTAACTGACCGCAATCCACGCCGCCCTTCGAGCCTTTGATCGCGGACCAACCCCGATACGGCGTCCCAAGCCAACTCTTCGCCACTTCCACAATGTTGTTTCTCTGTACGTCTGATAAAGGCATCGCTATACCGCCTGAGTCGGTGGTGGTATGAATGGATCGCCACCGAAGTGAACTTGATTGGCAAATTTGCTGATGCAGGTCGGAAGCGTTTTATCGCAGCCAGCCGTGACCACGAACGTGTCTCCCACGTTCGGTGTGAGCAGCCAGGGAAATGACATCTCAAGATTGCCCGAAGCATCATGCAGCTTTACGGTCTGGCTCAGTCCTGAATTAGTGCCAGCCGTACACTTGACCACGCCCTGACTGAAATATCCGAATGCCTGAGAGAAAGCTGAAGATGGAATCAACGTCCACACGCTGCTTCCAGAAGCAGCGGTGAAGCTTTGGGTCTGAATGCCGCCCACAGGATTGCAGTTGCTGTCGCCGTAGCTCCAAGGACAATTCGACTGAAATACTCGTGTCGGCACCTTGAGGTTCAACGCATAAAGAGGATCGGCGCACTCGAACGTGACCTTCAGCCTATTTATCTCGGTAATCTTTTCCAGAGTGCCGTAGAACTTCGTCTCGATCCCATTGCTGACGTTCCCGTATCCGTTGCTTGGCATGTATGCCGTGTAAACGGTCACCTGCGCAGGCTCAAATAATCCGTTGAACGCAGCGTTCAGAATTCCGACATTCATGCCTGGGTAGCTGGTTCCCTGCTGGGGAACGCAACTCAGCGACATGGTGTTCGACTGAAGACCAAATCCTGCCTCGCTCGTGATTGCACCACGGGACCAGCGTCCGTACTGACTTGAAGAAAAGGTCGTGGTACTTCCAGTCCATCCATTCGTGCCGCTCGGAACAGTGATGTCGAACTGTCCCTCTGTCACATAGATAGTCGTGCCCGTCGGAAGCGAGATGGCAAATAAATCTGCCTTGAGACAGTTTGGGTTTGTTTGCAAAAACGATACGAGCGAAATCGGCATCAGGCGTTTCATTAGTTCACCGCCTCAACTAGAAAGAGAAACGGTGTGTAGACATCCGTTGTGCTGGTCACTGTGACGGTGAACTTAATCGTGATCGAGGCTGCCGTATTTTCTGCAGGAGTCGCTGCGCTGTAGATGGGAACAGTCGCCGAGCCGCCCGCCGACCAACTGATGAGTCTGCTCAAGACCTGAGAATTGGCGGTCACAGGGTCGTTCATGACAAGCAAGTTCCACTGCATTTGCGGGACACCTGTCGCTGCACTCGCAACAACGAAGGATGTGGCCCCAAAGTAGACCTTAAATGTTGAAGCTGTGGCACCAGTGGAGTGCTGGAATATGCTGGTGATTCGCACACCTGTGCCTAGCCCAATCGTGTTCGCAGGCATCGTGTAAGTGAATAAAGTGGTCTCCACGTTTGAAGCTGGTGTGATAGGAGACTGTTGATCCTGAAAGTTCAGGGTCTTCGACGGCACTTGCGCTGCCGTAGCCACACCACTGATGTCCGAGAACGCAGGTTGAGTCAGCGTCGGAGTGCCGCTCGTGCTGATGCTGTTGATCCATTTACTAGCCACCGCAGTGATCGCTTTGACGCCGCCGATCAGAGATGTAGTCGGATTTGGTAATTGCGTCGAAGCTGCGGTTCCTGAAATTTGAGAAAAACTGTAATCGTTAGTAGCCGAGACCACCACTCCAGTGCGACCGAATACGGAGGAAACAGCTCCACCGCCGCCGCCTACAGCAGAACCATTGAACGTAAGCTGGTCGCTGGCGTTTACACCGAGAGCCAAATCAGCTGAGTTTGCATTGTTGCGCCATGCGAGGGTGTCAGCATGAGCCAAGCTAACGAAACCCGATGCAGCTTGATTAGGCGCCGAGGAATCAAGGCCCACGAGAGTCAGCGGATAAACGTTGATCGTCTGAGGACCGCTTGGGTTCAACTGAACGGCTTGCGGCGTGGCTGTTAATCCTCCACCGCCTGTCCCTCCACCAGCGAATACGATGCCACTGGTACCCGCAGCTACGAACTCGCTGCTGAACTTCACACTGCTGATGTCCCACTGATCCACACCACTATTCGTGGTGAAGCTACGAACGCTGTCCACGGTGTCGGCGGAGAAGCGACACAGAAAACAGAAGCTACCTGTCCACGTGAGCACAGCGTTTAATACAGGAGCACTGCTAAATGTCACCACGCCTGTGCTACTGAGGCTCACGCTGGTCAGAACACTATTGACGAACACTTGAATGCTCCCAACCACGTTCTGAATGATGTCGGTTGCACCGCCAATACCTCGACTCAACTGAAACTTGGTCGTCGTGCCATCTCCAACGCCAAATTGCATGCTGGCGACGGAATTGTCTTGCGGATCAGAAAACTGAAATAGATTGTTGCGTCCCTGACATGCCATGTACACGCCGATGAACTGAGCCATGACACTGCTGGCCAAAGACTCCTGTCCTGTGATGTGATCCATGTCCCATTCAAAATCCCAAGTTGCATAGGGTTTTATGGCAACGGAGCTCGTGCCCACGCCAGCAGCATTGGGCTGGATGACGGTGTTGAAGTTCGGGTTTTTCTTTAGCCCCGCTCTCATGCTCAATGGCATCTGGGGCATCACTGGATAGGCCATGATTACCTGTTCATCTTTCTCATCACTGAAGTCATGTGGCGTTTGAACCTATCACCGTGCTTTGTCAGCATTCGATCCACGCCCTCGGCATCCACGGCGTGAATAGTTGGAGCAAACGAGGCATGAACGTGTGTGTCACCGTACGAATTCCCACGACGACCTTCAGCGGTTTCTACTCTGTCCGTCAGTGCTTTTGTCACTACGGTCTCACCACCGTGACCAATGATTGGGACCGCACCCTGACCTGGGATTTTTCCGCCGATCTCAAAGCTCATGGCCGTGGCCATCATGCTTGCGCCGAATGCCGGCGCACCCATATCAATCGGCCAGGGAGCAAGAGAGAACGAAGCCACAGCGTTTGCACCTGCGACTTGCGCCGCCAACGTTTTCAGGATCGCAGTCGTAGCTGTTGCCTGAGCGATGGTCATGGCATTGGTGCTCGCATCCACCGCTTTCATAATTGTGTGAGTAATCACCCACTGCATTCCCCACTTGATAATGGAGCTGAGCATAGATTCGAGCATCTGGCTCGCGACTTGGCGCACAGCTTGCCCTAAGCTTCGACTCTCCACGATGCTTCGGGCCATTCCCTGACTGAACCCGTTTACAAATTGGGTGACGCTGCTCTGCAATGTCATGCGGATGGTCGTGCTCAAATCCAAAGTCTCGGACTTCATACGAGCGAAGTAGGTGCCCCACGAGGAATTCAACTTCGCCATCGCAGTGTCGGTCTTGCTGATCTCGCTGTTGAACTTGATCTGCTCCTGGGTCTGTTGCTGGACTAGGTGGAGCTTTTTATCAGGATCTTGTGTCTGATCTATTTCATTCTGCAAAGCCCTCATCTTGGCTTCGTGTTCCTGCTCATAGACCTTCTTGACCTGTTCGTAGTAGCTTTTTTCAGAAATCAGACCGAGCGCATGATTCTGTTCCAACGCATCCTGCTGCATACCGAGATACTCTCGGTACTTGCTGATGATCTGACCCTGATTGAGAAGATTGCCCTGTTCACCCAGCTTGGCGACAGCTTCAGTGGCTTTGACTTGAGCGGCAGCGATCTCATCCGATGCCTTCTGTGCATCATCGTGAGCTTTAGCAACGCGCTGGCTAAGACTTGCGAAGGCTTTGTTCCACGCAGACTCGGTCTTCTGAGCATCTGCAGTAATTTCGTTGGTCGCCTTACCTGAAGAAATTACGACCCGTTCGCGGGCTTCAATGGTTTGCTCCCGCAATGCGGTCGTAACGTCTTGCCATGCCTTCTCTTGATCCGTAAGGTGCTGAGCAAGAAAGTTATCCTGTGGCGAGTCCTTAATCACACCCGCAGCTTGACGCTGCTTTTCGCGTAGCGTGTCAAAGTGACCCTGGGCCTCCTCCATAGCGGCATTCAGCGCAGCTACAGCCTGCTTCGGATCGTTGCCATGCTCGCGGATGTCCTCAAGCTTTTCTCTGACAGCTAGCAATGCCTTCTGCGCTGGTTCGGTGTCTACCGAACCGAACAGCTTCATGAACCAATTGCTGTCCATCTTCTGAAGAAGTTTGTCAGCTTCAGTTTCCATTTTCTTGAACTCGCCAATGATGGAGTTCAAGGTTTGCTCGTTTAGCAATTTGATTTTGCCTTGCAATGCAGCAACGGAGTGGTTGCCGAGTTCATCGGCTTTGATTTGGACCTGGAGCAACTCTTCGCCCAGAGTTGCCATTGTGTCGTGGAACGTGCTGTCAACGGACTTCCACCCATCGGCGATTTCCTTGGCTGCTTTCTTGTGCTCCTCTACGAACTTGCTGATGAAGCCGATTGCGAACACTGCGCCCATGACTGGAAGCAACAACTCGAATGCCGCGCCAATGCCTGGAATAGTTGCAATGAGTGAATTGATATGACGAGGCAGACGAATACCGAGGGACTCTTCCAAGACCATCATGGAGCCACGGGCTTCCATCATGTTGAAAGAGCCATCAAATTCTTTGGACTTACCTTTCAGTCCATCAAGGTCAGCCTTGACCTTGCCTATGTCCTCGCGGAATTGAGCGGTCTCAGCCTGCAACCGAATGATGAGTGCGCCTATTTCGGACATTCGTGTTCCTTTGGTTTCAGCGACGGCCAGCATTCATTGACCAATTGCTCGGCATCGTCACGGCCCGACGCTCGAACATCGCTGATGACCTTCAATCTGATTTCCAGCAACTTCTCGCGCGGTGTGCTCATCGGCTGATTGCCGAGAGCCTTCTTGATGAACCGCTTCGCGTTCTGCAACTCTTCGTGCTTGCGGCTGCTCTCTTCGTCTCTGACGAAGTCGTAAGGCGTGAGCATTGGATCTTCTGCCTTGCCACGGTTGACGTTGTACACAGCTGCTGCGGTCATCGCATGTGCGAACCGCTCGTACCTGATCCTGACGTTGCGACGTTTACAGAGGGCTTGAAACATGCCAGGTGTCAGTTCTTCAAACTCATCCCAGCTCAAGCCGAGGTCATATCGAGCGATTGACCACAGCTCTAACCATGTTTCGGGGCGGACGGACTCTAGGAACTCGTCGTCGCCGTCTGGACGTTTGGGTCGGCAGTTGCACCCGTGGCCTTTTCTTTCTCAAACTTTTCCCATGCTTCTTTCACGCCTGGGAATAGCAGGTCGAAGATTTCATCGGACAAGAGCCTCTGCGCCTCTGGGTTCAATACATCCAGCACCTGTTCAAGCGTGATTTCTGGGTTGTAGCGATTGAGAAGGCCCCACACGATCGTTGGAAAATGTTTGCCCGAGGAGAGGTCTTTCCAGTCCTCGATTTTCTTTAGGTCCTTGCCAATGGCCTCTTCGATCTTTGCAATAGCGCGGTAGTCGGGGCACAGCTTCCACACTTGTGGTGCAGAGCCGTCTTCGTTGTCTAAGAGAAGGGAGAAGTGCGGCGTGGTACGTGTCTTGATTTGCTTTTCAGCCATGAGGCACACCTATGGTGTTGAGGAGTGAACGGGGCGACAAGGTCGCCCCAACTAGAGGGGAGGATTAGGCGATAGTCCAAGGGCCAGTGATCTTGACCTTGACGTCAAGAGTGGCAGGCTTATCCAACGGGAATGCACGAGTCAGGGACTCAACAATGCCGCTGAACGTCGTGCTATTGGACGTTCCGTAGAGGGCCTTCATCTGTACCGCTTGGCCAGCGAGACGAATTGCTTCAAGAGCAATCTGGGTCGCGTCACCTGGCTCGTACAAGCACTTCACGTCAACGCTACCAGTGTCCTGCGTGGATGCGATGAAAGTGTCCACACCATTGGCGGTTGCCATCGTTGTGGTTTTTTCGACTTGTACCTTGTCGCCAGAAAAGCTAATGGACTGTACGCCTGCGAGTACGGTGAATGTAGTGGGAGATGCGACAGTTGCAAATTCAAACGCGTCGCCGATTCCTACAATTGGATTAGACATGTATTACTCCTTTGGGTCCGCCATCGGCGGTGTTTCTTGCTGCTTCTCGCCTGATGGCGTCGAAGAACTCTTGCGGGAACGTGCTGCGCTCTACCGCTGGGAATTGCCTGTGCCCGAATTGTGGTGGACACTTTGAATCGCTGTGTGCTCGTACCACGCACAGTTGCTCTGCATCACACGAGTCAAGCTGATTAGCATCTCGGGCTACTTGCGTGAAGGGCCAATCCTCTACACCGTTGACATCTCGAAATGGGTGTTTCTTCCACCACGACTTGAGATAGCACTGGCTAGTGCCGCAAGCGTATGGAGGATGTTGTCCGCCGCTCGGCTCATAGAAGTATCTGTACGTGCGACCGCCCGCTTCGTCATAGAACAAGATGTTGTGCCAGCCCGTCACCGCTTTGCCTGAGTCTTCAAGGCGCCTCACCTGCGCTGCTACGCGGTCGGGATGAGACCAGTCGTCCTCGTCCCAGGTGATACAGATCTCGCCAATGGCATTCTGCGTTCCGAGGTTGCGCAGATCGGCGACTGTCGTTCTCTCGCTGCGTATGTACTTCACAGCAGGCAATGCCGTCGCCCATGTGAGGGGTTCGTCGTTGTTATCGACGATTACTAGCTCCAGGGAACCTGCGTAGTCTTGGTCGTAGAAGCAATCAATCGCGGTCTCGACATACCTATCGCCATAGCCAGTCGGCAAAATACAAGAGACAGATGGAAGCATTGTTAGCCTTTGTTTTCGAGGTCCTGAAGAATTCCGATTGCCTCGGTTGCGAATGCGTCTAGTGCTTCCTCTTTACAGCCTTCCCAGGCGCGGCCCATCCAATGCTGGGCAGGTTGCGCGGCGTGATGGAACGGCTCGCCGTTCTTATCGACACCTGACACTTCTTGAGTGCCGAATTCTTGAAAGCTGCCCCAGAAAGCCTGCTTGGTAGGCCCGACACTGATTTCCATTACGGTCTCGTCTCCGTCTAGCCACTCTTTCTTCGAGACGATTGATTCTTCGAGGATGCCGACTTGGACTGGCGCAGATTCTTTTAGTGCTTCTGCAACGACAGTAGCTGCGGCTTCGCCAGCACGAGACAAATATCTCTTGGCAGCTTTTGCAGGCATTGAAGCGAGTCTGTCAGACAGTTCTTTAAGACCGTCGATTTCTATTTCCATTTAAGTTGTCTTTGGGAGAAAGGCGGGAAGTGAACACCGTGTGAGCAGGCACAATCGAACGCAGGGATGCGTCATAAGCTCAACAGGTCTAATGGACAAATAAACTGCTGTCTCACGAGTGAGAAGCTCGTCAAACGGTGTTCACTTGCAGTATTAACTTTCTCTCTCAATTAGGGCTAGATAGTCTTAATCCCAAAGCAAAAGCCCCGCCTATTAAGCGGGGCGTTTTGCCATCCTCTTCGAGAGAATTAAGCATTTGTGTTCAACTGAACGACAGCTTCTTGCAGGATCACGCGCTGGTCAACACGGCGGTATCCGAGGATAACCGTCTGACCATTGAGTGCAGCCACCTGATCCAGCACCTTGATCTTGATGCTAGAGTCGCCACGGTCGCCGATTACAGCGTAGGAAGCAAAGTCACCGAACAACCATGCTCCAGTAACGAGCGGAGATGCGTTGAATACAGGCAGTGCTGCCGAGAACTCCATCGGGAAACCAAGCAGACGCCACGCGCCGTTGGTGTCAAACGTGAAGTAAGTCTGGAACTGTGAAGCTGCCAATTGCGCCTTGAACAGACGAACTGCTTCCTGACGATTGACGAGCCACGTTGCATTGCTGTAATACGCACGATTCAGCGTAGCCATCGCGTCGAGAATATTGTTCGTGCTGAGTGCTCCTGCGCCAGCGGTGATAGTTGCACCGACAGCGGCAGTAGCATTGCCGAGATAGCCCTGTGGCTGTCCGCTACCTGTACCGCTAATGAACGCAGACTCTTCAGCTACACGAATGGCACGGGCCAAATCGGCGGTAATGAACTGGCCTGCGGCCTTGGCATCCTGTAGAAGTTCCCAGGACGCAAAGACGCTATCGCCGAGCATGTAAGCCGACAGCTTCGTGGTTGCGAAAGTCGGAACGCTCGTAGCGAATGCGTTGGTGCTGGAGTTGTTTGATTCAGCCTTCTGTGAGGCTACGGTCTTGCCTGACTGGTACGGGACATTCAAGTCCATCTCAGTCGTGATGACGGTAGACAAACTACGGGCCGAGCATTCCACCATCTGCAAGTTCGGAATGGATGGATCGGTCTGGATTGGTACAAGTGCCGAACCATCAGCAGCGGTTCCACCTTCGCCTAATGCGGCGTTAGTGAACAGATACTGATCGAACGCTGACTTGGACTTCAGTGAGGCCCAGAATGCCTTGGTGTCGATCTTGGTTGCGTCGAGTGGAGTACGGCTACCGAACGCATAAAACTTGGACTTGGTGCCGCTTTCGGCGATGACGCCTGCGGTATTCGGCAGTGCAATCTCGCTCTTGCTCTTAGCAATCGCGTCGAAACGAACGATGCTCTTGTTGATCTCGTCTAGTTCTTTGTTGCAAGCCTCGAAGCGGGTCTCCTGATCGGCAGTCAGCTTGCTGTGAGCTTCAGTTGCCGCCTTGAGCATTAGTTCCTGCTCGTCAAGGAGAGCGTTCTTGCGCTTATTTAGTTCGATGGAATTCATTTAGATGTCCTGAATGTGTGGTGTTGTCCCAAGGCGTTCAGCGGAACGAGAACGGACACAAGGCTCTGGCGGACTCGATGGAGCCGCAGATGAGAGCTTTCACTTAGGGCTAGATAGTCCTAATTCAAGAGTGGCTATTGCCGTTGCAGGAAGATCTGAAGCGAGGAGTCTTTCGGAGCGTCGATTGTGACTCTTGAGCGGTCGGCAGGATTCATGGCGAACTTCGACCCGAGCGTAATCAACATGCTCATCTCGCTCGCCATCATGTCTTTATTACCGAGGAGTTTCGTCGCAAGCCTGACCATGAGTGAAAACAACATGCGATCCGATTCAAACAGCACTCCAGGCAGGGCTTCGCTTGCCAATTGCTCCCAGACTCGCTTCTGTTCGGGAGTCATCCAGTCGGGCGGAGGTCCAAGCAGACGATCCGTCGTGGGTTCATCTGGGCGTTCACGCTCAGGATGACGAATAAACGAGCCTTTGGCCTCTAATACAGCAGTCGGTGTCTTATTTCGTCCCATAAAGCTAAATCCAAATAGTGGAGATATGTGCAAAAACCGCGGGCGACGGGCAGCTTCGGCGATTAGTCCAGAGATCTGACCGGCATACGGGTCTATCCGGACTTCGTCCGATTGTCAGCTTTGCACAGCATTTTACGAGCAGTAGGTTCCTGGTTATGCCGGGATTACTTGGCCGCCACCTCGGGCTCGAAGATACCCGAGGGTTGCTTTGTGCTCGCGTACGGATTTACTCCCTTTGCGAACAGGAAATAAAGGCCAACAAACGGCACGAGGATTGTTAGAGCCCACCATCCTGAGTGCCCGAGGTCATGCACGCGGCGAATCGCGGCACCTGCCATAAGGGGCACGCACGACAGAGCAACGAGAAACAGAATGATGGCGGCCATGTCGCTCTTGGTGTAGTCGGCCAACATTGAAAAGGCTTTCAACATAAGGATGCTGCTAAACCACAACGCGGCAAACTCACCACGCGGGGACCTACCTGCATAGAATTTTCTAATCATCGGGGTGCCTCCCTTTGGGCGAGGTTGCTCTGCTATCCATAATTGGGCACCAGGCACCGCGCCGCAACGGTACGCAGGTAACCTGATCAATTTCATTCAGGCGCGGATCGTTTTAATGCCCCGCACGGCCATAGCAAAGCCTGATTCTTGCGTTGCTGTATGTCTGTCATGGTGCGGCTTGCACATGCCACGACAGCGGTTGGGATCATAGAAGGCGTCCTTGCCCAGCGTGGCCACTATCACCCTGGCCCTGAGTGGATGGTGGTCCACTACTGTTGCGGCATGTGGGCATCCCTCTGCGTCTTGGCACAAGATGTCCCTGCGAAGCACGATCCTTCTGGTACATTGCCAGCGTCTATTGCGGTAAAGCTGCCTGATTGGATCGTCTGCTCGATACGTGTCATACAGACGACGATGTTCGATTGATCTGTTCGTCGTTTGATGCGCGACACAATACTTGGTTCCGTCCGCCGCCCTTGATGAACAGTCAAGGCATAATGATGTTGGACTACTTGGCATCAGCGTCTACCGTTGGACAATCCAATACTTTCTCCAGCCGCTCCAGATCTCTTAATATTGCTTGGCCTCGATCAAGCGTCCGATGTGCTTGCTGCAATTTGTAGCGCACCACCATTAGCCCATGAGTGCGCTTCTTTCGCTGATCGCTCGACTGTATCTCCTGCTCTATGTCAGCCAGACTGTCTGTGATCGTGCCGTTTAGCTTCTCCACGTATTCACGAGCGGAAGCGATTGTGGCGAAGTGATTCATTGCTACCTGTCTTTGAGGACTTCGATTCCTGTCAGAATGGCGCCTTGCACTCGAATGTTTTCAGCTTGCGATTCCTGAAAGTCTTCTCTCATCTCACGCATTGCAACAGCGAAGTCATGATTCGCTTCAGCAATGGATTTCAGAGAGTCGGAAGCATCTTCCGCAGCCTTCTGAATGTGCGCCATGTGGTTGTCGAGAAGAGTATTCGTCCAAATACTGATGCCATCCTGAGCGTTCCTGACAACGGAGCGGGTGTAAAAGAATCCCTTTACGCAAAGGCTTGTTGCGGTAGCAAGCGGTAGCCAGAATTTGATGAATGCGTATATTGCAAGCAGCGTCATGATTAAACCCTGTTAAGCGTTGTCGATGTACCAGATGCGGAATTCCAACATGGCTCGAAACACGAAACCTTTACTTCCCTCTTCGTATTCCAGGTCCCAATCCTTTTCTGTTAGCACGGCGAGCACCTGGGTTGAATCGGGCAGAGTGCCTTTATATGACTGGAGCACTTCCCTTACCGCCGCCGCGATGCTGCGGCTGGCGTAATAAGAGGTTGCATAACAATCCACCTGAAACAATGCGTCACGAACACCAGCAAAACCGTTCATGCTGTAAAGATCACTCGTTGCTGTGCGCTGGAACACGAGATATGGTACGGAGGCTCCCTTTTGCGCGAGAATCCAGAACGCTTTCGTTGTCCCGCTGGTATCCACGCCGACAAGAGATTTGACGGCCGCATTCTGCGCAACGAGTTGGAACAATCCTTGCTCAATCATTAGTTGCCCACTGTGTCGTTCGTGACCAGCGTGTAAATGTGCAGTTCCACCTGTTGCCCGTCTGGGTCGTAGAAACTGTCAATGTTGTGAAGTTGATTGCGAAGCAGAATCTGCATCCCGCCATCGAGCGAATAAATCTTCGGGTAACGGATAACGATCTTGTACGACGCTATGCCGACACGGGTTTGCGTTTTATCGACTTCCTTGCTGCGCCAAATCGAGACGTTCGCATGTATGCCGCTCGCTACCGTCGTTGGCGCGTTCGGCGTTCCATCGGCTGCTTGCCCAGCATTCGGATTGAGGATCGTGATGTAGGTGTTGAACGCGCTGGACGGCAAATAGCGAATTCCACTCGATCTTCTTGGCAGCGGCATGATTATCTCGGTATGCGATAAGTCTTGTAGCTGCTCAACATCGTGCAGAGCGTTCCCCAGACTTCGCTTGAAGGGTCCACAGAAATGATGGTGCGGTTTTCCCAGAAGTGATTTGCGAGAAACATTATTGCCATCTGCAGACGAGCATCCACACTCGCTGGAGTGCTGGTATTGCCAGCCCAATATGTAATCTGAATGCAGTCCTGACGGCGATCTGTGAGTGGCCACCAGTTGCCTACGGTGAGTGTCAGCTTGTTGTCTTGAATGTAGTAGTTTGATGGATTCCAAGTCTGAGACACGCCGTTCTGATCGAAGTAGGTGACGACTACAGGATTCGTCACAGGCGATACGCCTGGAACTAGAACAGGGCGGCGCACGAACTCGACGCTGTCCCTTGTCGGAAAGCCCCACCACCACCAAGGAGTGATGGCAAAGCTGTAGCTCAACTCGTACTGAAGAAAGTTGCGCGGGTCTTGCGTATTCGGGAAGAAATCGAGCGTGAAGTAGACCTGCTCGGCCATGCAAGCCCATTGCGCCATTGTTTCGACTTGGTCAGTGGCGGCGTCGATGAACACCTGAAGCAGCGTGTAGTCGTCTGTCTGGATGGCAGGAGACGAACCTGTGACGTACTTTTGCGGCACGTCAAAGCGTCCGAACGCAGCAAGGCGTTCGGGCGTAATGACTGGTGCTATCCGAGGCGTGATGATCTTCTGAATCATTACTTTCTCTTCTCAACCTCAATCCGCTTCAAACGAAGAAAAATTGTGTAGTCTTCTTCAGCGTTCTCCTGTTGGGTCAATTCTGCTGGAGTGTTCTTGAATACCGACAGGTTGAAAGAGCTTTTGATGTCAGACTTCTTCTCTGAAATGGCCGTTGCAAATCCGTTGGCTTTTGCCTGCTCGGGATTCATCCACGTTTCGTCTTTCAGCATGGACAGGATTGTGTCTTTCGACAGACCCGTGCGGGCTACATAGATGTCCGCTGCTGATGCCGTCACACTTTCAAGCGTGTCAGCCATCTTTCGCATATCGTCAGCGTGGCCGACGGCGAGAGCTAATCCCTCATGGATCATCATTTGAGTGCCGAGCTGCATAGTGATCGAAGTGCCGGCCATCGCAATAAGCGAGGCCGCACTAGCAGCGAGACCCAGAACATTCACATTCACAGGCTTGCCAGCCGATTTGAGCAGGTTGTATATCGCCACTCCCTCAAACAAATCACCGCCAGGAGAGTTCAGATTGAGTTCAATGTCGGAGTAATCCTCTTGACCATCTCCAAGGGCATTCTTGACGCTGGACGCAGTGATGCCCTCGCCGAAGAAATCCTCGCCGATTGCGTCGAAGATATTAAGCTGCAAGGTCTTGCCGCTTGCCTTCGCGCTGAATGCTGTGGTGCCTGGTTTGTCTTTTCTTAAACTGAACATAGTTCTTCCCCTTGTGCGATTGCGACGAGAGCCGCACGTTGCTCATCTGTTGTCATGTCCTTGTACTTGTGGCAGAACTCAGCAGCGGCGTTTGGAGTGCAAGCCAGAACGTCGACAACAAACTTCTCGTCAAGATCTGATTTCGCCGCCTTCCTCATCACTCGTTCTGCGAGGGAGTTTGAAATTACTTGCAAACGAGCTGTGGCCTTCTTGGCAGGTGCGTTATCGCCATCGCTGCCCGTACCTTGCGAATCGGGCTCTGGTTCTGTCGGGTCGGCCTGCGGAGTGTCTGCATTGCCGTTCGGGTCAGGAGGTATCTGACCAGGAATGAAAAATTCCTGTTTCGCAATGTCGAAAATTACTGGTGTTCCAGTTCCGCCCACGAGAAAATCCCCGCCCTCTACCGAATCCATATCTTCGATAGCTCGTGCCTCGTTCGGCGTCATCTGAAACGAGTTGATTTTGATTTGATTGGTTTCGGCCCGTTCTTTCGGAGATCCACGAAGAATGATGTCGGCGTTATGCTTCGCATAAAGCCTGCCTCTATCTGCAGGGTCAATCAGGTCTCGTGTAATCGTTTGTTCAATCGCCGTTGTGTACGGCAACAGCGAGGTGTTGAAGTATTCGTCCAGGAACGCTGAGCTTGAGGCGTAGGTACTGTTCTGTTGGCCGAGCCCTAGCTTTACAACTAGCGGAGCACCGCCGAATAGACGAGCGATGGTCTCTTCATTCCACTTTCGAGACTCGATTAGCTGAGACTCTTGTGCGCTGAACGTCATCTGCTCCCACTTTCCACCGCCTGGGAGGATGGAGAACTTGCCAGCATTCTGGGACCCGCTGAAGTCTTTCTTCAAACGATCTACAACACCCTGCGCTTGTTCTTCGGTAACGCCCGATTCAATAGGGAACGAAATAAACCCGCCCATGCCCAGGCCATTTGCGAAGTTGCGTCCTGCTGTTTCTTCGGCGGCGATTAGAACGCTGATTGCTTCCTTTGCAAGAGCTATGGTTGCCGCGCCCTCAATGCCGATGCCTTCGAGGTTGTGAGCAGACACATGCCAGATGTCCTCTTGATAGAACTCGCGCACTACTCCATTCCCACACTCATAAAGCCACTTGAGCACAGGAGTCTTGCTGCCATCACGAGCCACTTGTGCTTTTGAATCGCTGTAGTCCCATTTGACGGCCATGCTCCAGGCATTCATGGGAACTAGTTCAAGCAGATCACCAGCCTGGTTCACAATCTTCTGGCAGAAGCAATTGCCATTCATTACGAGCTGTGAGGCGAGGAACCAGCGAAGCTGATATGACGTCTGCCACCGATTAGGACAATCACGTAAAAGCGAATAGAGGGGTTTATCAATTGCAGGCTGCGTTCGCTGCCTGTTGTTCGCAATCTGCGTCTCGCGCAGGATCAACGGCATCTTTGCGATGTCATTGGCCAGCATCTTTACGGACGACAGCACTGCCGCAACACGAATAGCCGTAGCCCTAGTAACTGGCTTACCAGCAGCCGCTGGGAATCCAATGAGTGCCTGTACGAGGTCAGCGGATGGCGCAGCTAGAGTGGAAGTCCCGCCATCCATTCTGAAGCTAGGAGGGTCGGACAAATTAAGGGAAATCAAGGGCATGTAAGCCTTTTCAGGAATCAATGGATTCTGTGTGCGGGCAGGGACACGAATACCAGCGGGTATCTACTAAGGGCTAGATAGTCGAATCGTCGTCGTTGACGGGGAGCTTCTCTTTGACTGGATCTTCTCCGTAATAGATATGCTTGCCGCCTATGCGCGTTCCGCGCCCTAGCCCAAGTCCTTCTTGTACGAGCAGCGATTCCCAGCGGAAACGCTCGTTGGCCAGTTGTCCTGCTCTGAGAGTGGGTATGCCGTCATGCCATCGTGTTCTGCGCTTTAGAGGACGCCGCCCTTTTACACAATGGCTGAGAATCCCGTTTTGACGCAGAATGCGACTGACCTGCTTTTGACTTATTCTGAAGTAGTCGGCAATCGCCGCTTGGTAGTGATGAGGGTGTGCTCTCTTGTAGTCGACAACAGCTTCGTAAGATACCGTGCGCTTGCGTCCTATCATCCGTTACTCCAATACAATTCCGAATTGTTTTTCTAAGTCAGACATTGGAACGGGGCTGATCGAGGACTGAACCACCCAGAATGATTTCTTAGGCTTGGCAATGTTTTCTGGTGCCGTAGCACGAGCGAGTGCCATGATGAGAGACGCTGGGCCGTCAATCTTCTCCCGCTTACGGTCGCGAGACGGTTTGATAAAGCTCGTAGCCTTTTGTGTGTTCCAGCGAAGGCTCGCCATTTGCCAGCGCATCACAGGGTTACGATCGTGAGTGAAGTCCCTCCGCAATACTTTCCGCATGAATTCCTGGCATGGGCCGTTCATCCGAATGTGCGACTGTGGGAACGCAACGAACTTCTGCATCGGGAAGCCGCTTTCTTCAAGCATTCGGACTAGCTCCGACGACCAAGCATCGTCATAAGCGATCTCCTTCAGATCAAATTGCTTGTTGATTTCAGCGATCTGTTCGGCAATGAAGCGAACATCAGTCAGATTTCCTGGCGTCAATGTGATAAAGCCCTGATCTGACCAGGTGTCGTATGGAACGTGGTCGCGTTTAACACGAGCGGCGACGTTATCTTTCGGGCACCAGAAGTACTCGATTACGCGCCACTGGTCGGGAAACAAGAGAACGAGAGATGAAGTGTCATTCTTCGGAGCAAGGTCCAGGGCGGCATAGCACTCTTTGCCTGCTAATTCTTTGAGCGATTCGGCACGAAGGCGTCGTGGGTCTGGATGATTTGCAAGAGGCGCACGGGTACAAGCGTCCCACTTGTCTATTTCGATTGCAGGGTTTTCAGATTCCGATGACCAGATGTTGAGAGAAAACCGTTTGAATTCGCCGAGGCTGGTGGGCTTCCCCTCCGTCTCTTTGAATTCTCTGCGGATCGTATCAATTTCGAAGAGATAGCCGAGTGCGGGATTTGATTTGACCCATAGCTTCTCGTCCTTGTAATCATCGTCGTCATCGAGGGTAAACAGCATGGGCATGATTTCGTCGTCAACTACATGCCCGTCGAGAATCTTGCAGCAATACTCGTACTCGTTCCAGCAGACGGAAGTTCCTCCCGCAGAGGCGCCTGCCGTAGAGATACAAATCATCATTGGCTGCTTTCGGGTACGCCCACCCAGCTTTAGGACCGTCCACAACTCCTCGCTCTTCCAACGATGGATTTCGTCACAAATAGCAGCAGACACAACTGCGCCGTCTTCCGTGTCGGCGGATCGCGCCATCGGTGAAAGACGTGATCCTGAGGATGGAATGTGTAGAGCAATGACTGGCTCATTGCCTGCCTGCTGAACCGCGACTTTTAAGTCGGGATGACGCTCTCGCATCAGTACCGCTTCTTTGAAAACGGTACGAGCCTGTTTCATGGTCGTTGCCGCGCAATACACGCGAGCCGACTGCTCGCCATCGGCAACCAGGTGATAAAGGGCCAACGCAGCACTCACGCCGCTCTTGCCGTTCTTCTTGGCGACCAGGAACAACGTGCGGCGAAAACGACGAGTTCCGTCTGTTCTTTTCCATCCGTACAAAATCGCAAGCCACGCTTGCTCGGCTGGGTAGAGCCTCATCGGGTGCGAATCATTTGGAGGAATGCAGAACGTCTGGCAGAAGTCGATTACGTAGTTAGCGGCCTTTGGATCGAACCACAATTCACGCTCGTGGCCGTTCTCCAAATCACGAACGTGCCGCTGCATTGCCTTGCGAATCCACTTGCAAGCGACAACGGAGCCGTCGATAACGCCTGCAATGTAGGCGTCGACAATCGGGTTTACTGGAACATTGGACATAGAGATACGCACGGGAGGTAACGCAAGGGTGCGGATCGAATGTCCGTCGGCGGGATTAAAGCAGCTCCAGAATTGCGATTAGGGTGACAGTTGCTTGTTGTTCTGTTTGTGCTGTAGGAGGCTGAGGAATTTGTGCATTATCGACAGGGATTGCTGTGCTACCGCCACGTAAGGATTCTGAATAGGATTCTTTGATTTGTTCTGTATCACTACTCCGAACTCTTGAATCTTTTCTTCAGCATCAGCCCAACGACCGTATGCCGCACAATAAGCCGCTAGTGCGGGTGCATCCTCTGGCGTGATCTCTTCAACAGAGACCATCCGATTCCATTCAGCGCGGGCCGATTGGGAGAGATGATCTGGGCAAACCAGACTGCTATTCATTGTTTGCTCGTTGTTCATCTCTCGTCCTGTGTCCTTCGACCAGATTCTGTTCCAGAAGCTGTATTAGTCGTTTCTGATAATCGCTGAGTTCTGGCAGTGCTCTCAGTTCGCGGAGGCTGAATGAAGCATTTATGTCTTGCATTCGCTTAACCTCGCAGCGAGTCCCATGTCCTTCATTCGTTCTAGAGCGACGGCAATGTACTTCGGCTCTATTTCCATTCCGTAGCAACGCCGTCCTTCCTGCTCGGCGGCGCAGAACTGAGTCCCGCTGCCACTAAACGGCTCGTAACAGATCTCTCCTGGCAGCGTGTTGAATCGCATCGGTCGAACGAATAGCTCGACGGGCTTTTCAGTTGGATGAGCGATTGCGGCAGATGGCCTGTCAATTTCCCACACAGTATCCTGCGCTCTATCGCCGAAGAACCTGGTCCTGTTTCCCTTTCGCCAGCCGTAGTAGCAAAGCTCGTGCCGCCAGTGATAATCACCATGCCCCAAGATGAAACGATTCTTCGCCCAGATGATCTGGCGATGAATCAATAGATCGGCGGCAGAGGCAGCAGCGGCAGCAAAGAATGCCTGCGTTAACTGCGCGTGCCAGATGTACCAAGCGGCGTCGTCTCTCAGGAACGGAAGTGCGGTCGAGAAAACAGATTCCAGAAACGCCTGCAGTTTTTCGCCGTCGGCCTCATCGCCATGAATTGCCGAGAATCGTTGGGCCGAATCTGCGCCCGAATCAACTCCATAAGCCACTCCATACGGCGGGTCGGTTGCGAGTAGCGATGCCTTCTCACCACCCCTAAATAATTTGGCGACGTCTTCAGTATCCGAAGAGTCGCCGCACATTATGCGGTGAACTTTTCCCGATACGGTTTTGCTTGGGATTTCCCATACCTGGCCTCGCTGGATGTTCCACTGCGTCAGTAGCTTCTCGGCCAGATCTGCTTTAGGAGCGGGCGGTTCAGGCGTGACAACCTTCCCTGCCTCAACGGTTAATTCTTTGAGTTCCTCACCATTGAAGTAAGGGAACATGTCGATCTCGCTAGAGAGATCTTTCAACGCATCAGGATTCCACTCGAGTCCAAGCTGACCAGCACGATTGTCAGCCAGTGCAAGTTCTTTTGCTTTGGCGTCCGTGTCGAGGTCAAGATCTGTTCTTTTTACAACGACCAGCTTCGTGCCGTCGGATTCAACAACGATAACGTCGTCCATACCTATGTCAGCCGCAGCTTCAGCGGTTTTGTTTCCTGCTATCAGCTTTCCATTGCGGTCGATAAGAACGCTGCGACCTGCGCCCAGCTCTCGGATCGAGCGGGACAACACTTGCTTGCCTCGGAAAGTACCGCTGTTTAGGTTTTTATCATCCTGCCGAAGTTCTGAAATCTTCATTTGTAACGGCTCCATTTGTAATTGAATCGCCCTGGCCGCGCACCTTTTCGCACCCAACAGGCTTTTTGATAATTGTGATTCCAGCAAAGCGTCTGATAAGACCGTGGAAAATCGTTAGCGAGTAGCCAGCGGTAGAAATCAAGGCCAGTCTTGACGTGCATGTCCCTGACAGTTCGACCGTGTATGTGATCTATTGTGAGTTGGTCTACCTCATCCACTTCACAGCCAGGAAAACAGCACCCGCCAGCAATCCCGTAATACTCGATGACCTTCTGTTTTATTCGGTCATCGTGATACTTGCGTTTCTTCTTCTCGTCCATTCAGCGCGCTTCCGAGGTCGGTGCCTCGAAGGGCGTTGAGTTGCCGTCCATCCCAGACGGCTTCATAACGTATTGGAGGACTGAGTCGCTATAGCTCAGAACTGAGATTGATGCTGGAGTTTGATAGACAACTCCCTGACCTCCAGCATCCCGTCAGTGGCGGTTGTAATGACTGCCAGGGGTAGAACTAGTGCTTCAATGCGGAGCGGAGTTCACACACATACGCTGCGTCATTCTTTCCGTGGCCTGAATGTTTACGAACGATGCGCGTCAGTTTGTTCTTCAGGTTCGTCTTGCGACCGGTCGAGGCGTTTGGAATTGTGAACTCTACGGCAAGCTCCTCGAACGTTGCTTTAGGGCCGACGAGTTTTGAGGCACGGAGCATACGGTTCACAACATCATCAGTTACTTTGGCCCAATCCGCTGCTACTCTTTGTTCCCTGATTTGTCTCTGCTGTTTCCAGAAAGCCGCCGCAGTCTCTCGGAACTTTTCTGCGCGTCGCCGCTTCTGCTCCCGTCGACGCCTTTCAGGGTCTAGCTCGGCTTCTCTGATCAGGCAGCGATAGAAGGCCAACATTATCCAATCGAGTTTTTCTTGATGTTGCATTTCTTGAAAGACCGCGCCTTCGCCATTCTCGCTTTCCGCTTTTCTTCAGATATTCGTCCCAGATTGATCTCGCGAGTTTCAGTCTTGACATGCGCACTATTCGCGCAACGACTGCCTAGTCCTTTGTCCTCGCATTGATGACTGAGTTCCAATCCAGACCCACGCGTCGGTGGCTCCTGACCTCGAATGTGCTTGTAGGCCCATGCGACGGCGTGACCACACCGACCGTTATCCAACGGCATCATGGGATACGCACCTTGCGATGCTGGCTTGGAATTTCCTGTCCATCCAAAACAACCGTTGGGGAGTTCGACGACGTGCGCGTAGTAGAAAGCCAAATGTTGGCTGTTTGTGAAACGTTTACGCCGCAGGTTAGAGAGTTGTCGGGGAGTTAGGGTATTGAGTTCATCCAGCTTGCGTTCTGTCTGCGCTCGGCGAGTGGCTTTGAGAGATGTGATGTCGAATGGCATTGAGGTAATCCTCCAGAGATTTCTGTTGCTCATCCCTCTCTAGTATGTAGTTTTGCGGAAACTTTTCTGGGCCGCGATAACTCTCTGCTAAATCAATGCGCTGCGGGGAATTTATGTTTCGAGTTCTGCTGGTGGGCTAGTAATAATCAGGGTTGCGGTCCAAACTCTTGTCGAGCTTTCCGCTTGCCTTCGATAATCTCCTGCATCTTTCTGAAAACTTTACAGGTTTACTTGAATAGGGCTGCCGTTCAACTGTGTGTTGCCGTTTCTGCTGCATGAGGCTGCCGTGCAGCCAGAAATCATCTTCCGTCGTCGGAATAAAATCAGCATCTCCAGGCTTCGGGAATTGACTGTCATCGAATACAAATCCACCGTGTCGTTTTAGCATTTGTGTAATCCTCCTATTTCAATCGTACTCAGCAACCCAGCTCTACCAATGGGCACAATAGACTGCATCTGCAGATGCACAATCAAACGTAGAGCCAGCGGAACATCAGCACGTCTACTCATAGCCGCTCGGCGCACACGCCGACGGCGATTATCAATAAACAGCTCATGGGTCGTGTCAATCATTCCTCTACATGCAGGGTCTTGAGTTTAGAAACTCAAGTGAGCAGAGGAACCTAAGCAATACATACACGCCCGAATGTGAGGCGCAGATAAACGAACGGGTGCGCGAGCCTCAGGGAGGACTCACTTCTCATCTAACAGGCTTGATACCACCCGTTGCCTCGCGGCTAACTCAGTCGGTGTAAGTTTCGGCTTTGCCTGGGTACGTCACGCGCCAGGGTTTGGACGATGGCCTATTCTCTAGCCTTCGGCGGTCGCGGGCCTGCAAGTTCAGCAACCACCTCACTCGCCGCTATCTCCGACTCAGATGCTCTTAAAACGTGCTTTTGGACTCTACCGCTGAAATGATTGCCTGACGGATTTCCCTGCCGTCTTTCCGCCTCCGCAGAGATAAACGGTTCACACGAACGGCGTGTATGTATCCTAGCGGGTCTCTATCGTTGGACCTGTTGTCGCCTAGAAACGGCCTGTAATGAACCCATCTGTAAACAATGATCGGATCTTCAGAAAAGGCGATGGTGCCGTGAGACGCCGTGCCTGCGGCACCAGTGACCTTGACGATGTAGCTCATGCGTAATCTCCCCTTGCTGTTTATGGCTAGTATAGGAATTCACTCGAAAATCGTCCGTTTTACTACGGAGGGATTCAGTATGGGGTCAGGATGCGGACGGTCACAATCAATCCTGGTGTGGCTCGGGGCATTCTGGATTATTGCCAGGTATGGGTGCGAAGTGCTGAGGCAAGTTCCTCGGTGTTGTCGGGAACTTTTCCGCCGAGTTCCTTTTCAAGATCGAAGTAGCAAAATCCACGGAGCGGGCCTGGCGTAATCTTGCGAAACTCGGTCGTAGTCATTCTTTCGCACAGGAAGAACTTGTGCCCAACTGTCACGTCATAATCGTGGACGGGAGCTTTTCGAGTGGCCGCGATGATTCGTTCTTTCTCAGAGGCAGTCAATTTCTGATCGTCGGCAGTCACCACTTCATTTGAGGTCAAGTTGATATTACAGGGAACAATCTTGACGATTTCCCCAACGGCTCGTACTGATCTGTTGCTGTAAACGCCGAGATACTTCGCTTTGCGGCGACTGTACTGCACTGGGCAGTAGTACAGGGCAAAGTCCAGATTGTCTTGGAATGATGCTCCACAAGTTGGTACAAACATCGTGTACCGGTCTCTCGGCAACAGTCCCCACTCGCTACAGAACGATTCATAATCATTCACGAGCGCCGTCATTTCCTCGTCGTGATCGGACAGACACTCTCTCATAATCCTGATGATTTCCTCAAAAGACTTGTAGCTGACCTGAATGCTCTGCTTGTCAGCCTTGAGACCTATGTCTTTCAATATGGAATCGTTCCGCAACGTTGGACTCAGCAGAATGAGAAGTTTGTGCTGCTCCGTCCCGAACACCCCTAAATGTCGCTCCAACTGGTCAAGGTCAAAGCCATCCCCTCGTTTCGTCTCCACCGCTATCTTGAGACTGTCTTGGCTTATGTAGCCGTCGAGGACGCTTTTGCCCGTACCTCTCTGCTGACTGAACTGAAGCCATGACCCTGACAGTTGAAAATCCTGATCGGCGCACAGTTTTTCCATAAAGCGTTCGAACTTGAATCGGTTGTACTGATTCAATCTCAATAGCAAAAGCAGAGTGTTGTTCGTCGCGAAGTTTTCAGGTTGCGAGTAGCGCGGGAAATAGTGAATATCCGTCATCAACACTCTCCAAATTTTTCAATGCTCTGGTCTGCCAAGCTTGCCCTCGACATCGGGACCGCTCGCTTCGGCCATGCTAGTTCCCGACGCATAAACCAAAGCTCTAGGCGAGTCAGATTTGCTTCTTGATCTCCGCGACTGGCACGGGTTGATACGTGCGAAGAAATGTAACGGCATCCTCTTTGTCACGAAATGTGGCCTCGATGGAATCCCCATTGTTGTATCGAATGTGAATCTCATACCGTTGGATCGGGTGCTTGTCTGACTTTTCCTCGTAGCCTTCGATGAACTTGATCGCGTCTGCAACGGTCGGAAGGTCTTTTGCAGTGCCATGCAATGGCAAGATTGTGATTCGGTCTATCTGACGCGAAACAACCTTTTCCAGCACTTCGATGAATTTTTCAACATCACCCTTCTGTTTTCGTAACAAAGCCTTCGCGAGAGCCTTTCGCTTTGCTGATGACATCGAGTCATACGCATCCACTTTCTTCTTGAACTCCTCAACTGAGGTGTCCTCTTCGAACGCAGCGTCGATCCCGTAATCCTGGAACGCAGCAATCACGCTCTCGTAAGAAAAATACAGAACACTAAATCCAAGGGATCGAAGCTGATTCAAAGCCCCTTCAGTGAACACTCCTGCGAGAATGACTCCAATGAACGGACGTGCATTCTTATATGTCTCCGCCAACGGGACAATGGCCCCTTGTATTTCTTGAGCCTTGTTGCGTGAATGTTTGGTGTAGCGCCTCCATGCAGTCTCTATGAATGCAGCGGGGATGCCGAGTCTCTCAGCACTGCCTCCGCGCTCCAGAACGAAATCCAAATCATGCTTGTTCTCGTTCAAATCGAGCCACGTGCATCGTTTACCTGGTCTGCATGTACGTTCCCCTTGCTTGTCTAAATAGAGACTGTGCTTGTCTGCAAACTCAGCTAGGAGAGGGGCAACAGCAGCCTCAAGCACTTCTCCGACTATCTGTCCGAATCGGTGGGCGGGTGATTCAGCCATTTCTATCCTTCAACCCAGAGATGCCCTTCTTGTAGCGGCACGCGATGCTTGCGATTCTTCCACTTGATGTTTCTGTCACGTATTTTCTCAAAACTATAGGACCTAAAGCCCGCTGAGATGGCAAGAGAGCCTAGCCAAGGAATGACTGGAACGTACACCCCATAAGGAGCAGAATCTCCAATGACAAAACAAACACGAGATGGGCTGGTGCAGACAGAACGAAGAGAATGCCACGTCAGCGCCAAATCTCGAAAGTAGCAAGCGATCATCAGATGATAGGTCTTCCTGCCACCCTTTGTTTCTCTGATGTCTGCAAGCTGGCGACAGACGGATTCAAGTTCTCCGCGAATGGGAGCGAGTTCAGGCGTTTGCAAAACTGATCCAAGGTCAATCGAGCTCTCAGGTACATGTTGTGAACACGAGCGAATGAGGTATTTTCTTACACTCTCTTGCAAATCACCCCACCCGTCAATCTCTCGCATGAATGACATCTCAAGTCTTGTTGCATCCGCGTAATCGTAGTTGTTAGGGTACGGCGGGGATGTGATGACCAAGTTGATCTCACCATGCGGGACTCCCGCGCAACCACGAGCATCACCAAGCAGAAGATTCGCGGCAGGTCCTGACACGGATGAGGACTGACGCATGTCGTGATAGATCGTGCGTGAAAACTCAGCGAATGCGGTCGTGACATTAGTCGTCGTCCGCTTTTGTTTCTTCGGCAGAATGTATTGCCACTGAGCCGTTCCCGCACTCGAAACTTTTCTCAATATTGCTATCAAGGTCATCCACGCCAGTTCTGATGCAGGCGAGTCGTCTCTCACTTGCTCAAACCCTCGTCGCAACTTATCAAGATGAGCCAGTGCCTCGTCCGAATAGCACTTTCGGATCAGCGACGGATAGGTTTCCAAGTCTGGCTTAATCTCTTCGGCAGTCCGAACGAGAGTTTCGATTTTTCGAAGGTATAGCTGCGGATCTGTTCGATAGTGAAGTTTGGCACGCGCGACGCGATAGACGAATGGGTGTGCTTCTATTCCCCAGCTTTCTGCTCCCGCCGTTTCTGCTGCCAACAAAGTCGTGGCAGAGCCCGCAAACGGATCGAATGTGACGACTTTGCCAGACGTAGCCTTGATGATTGATTCGACCCACGAAGCAGAAAAGCCCGCGCTGTATCTGAACCAACGGTGTACTGGAAGGGACATGTTTGGAGTGAACGTAGATGAAACTGGAAGGGGAACAACGGGAACGTCATCGGCAAAAAGTGAGGTCTGTTGTGTGGCCATCGTACACCGATTTTAGATTACACCGAAAAACTCCGTGGCCCACTGTGGGAAACACGGCACATTGGGATGATGTCACAGATTCGCAGGCGAACACAAGACGAAAGTGCTACACTCTTGGACGTGGATGAGGGACGCAAGCGAGTTCTGCTAATTGCCGCTGCGATTCTCGCCGCTCGAAAGCTTGCTCAATTCGATAACGTGAGAAGAATCCCTGCGACGATCTGCATCATTGATGACGCAATCCGATGGGCGGATGAGATTATGAAAGAGATTGATCGACGATGGCCGCAATCGTCGCAGCAGCAGAGATAGAGTATTCCTTTGGAGGCAGTATGGCGTTTGAAGTTGATTTTATCGCTGTAGGGGATGGCGAAAAAAGTGGTGATGCTATTGCGGTTCGATGGGGCAATCTCGCTGGCCCTCGTGACCAGCAGAAGGTTCTCATAATCGACGGTGGGACGCTGGAAGCTGGCCAGAATCTAGTCAACCACGTTACGAACCAATATGGCACCACTTATGTTGACGCCGTTCTTTGCACCCACCCTGACATTGACCACGCTTGCGGTCTGAAGATCGTCCTCGAAAAGCTCGACTTTGGCTTCCTGCTGATGCACAAGCCGTGGGATCATGCGGACGAAATATGCGAGCTTTTCAAGAATCCATCGACACCGAAGAAGCTGAAGGAGAAGCTGCAAAAGGCGATCACGGCGGCCCACGACCTACAAGAACTCTGTGATGATAAAGGCAAGAAGATCTACGAGCCATTCACTGGTATGACTTGGGACAACATTCGGATACTAGGACCGAGCCGCGACTACTATCAGCAGTTGCTCGCTCTGTTTCGTGAGACTCCTACCGCCCTCTATCCTGTTCCTGGCATCCTGCAAAAAGCAGTGGCAAGTGCGAAGGAAGCGATTGAATGGGTGGCGGAGAAAATGGACATGCAATATGAGAGCCTCGACGACTCGGGCGTTACCAGCCCTGAGAACAACTCGTCCGTCATTTCGCTATTGACAGTTGACGGCCACAAATTGCTCTTCACTGGCGATGCAGGAATACCTGCGTTGACGGCAGCGGCGGACTACGCGGCCAGCCTGAACATTCGGCTGGATGATCTTCGCTTCATGCAAGTCCCTCACCACGGGAGCAAACACAACGTCGGCAAGACAATACTCAACAGAATAAAGGCAAGCAGCGCCTATGTATCGGCTGGGGCTAACGCACCCAAACATCCTGCCAAGAAGGTCACGAATGCTCTGCTCAGAAGAGGAACGGGCGTTTACGTAACAGCGGGTGTTGGCCTTTGCCATTTTTTCGGCACGTCAGGCCGCAACAATTGGTCCCCAGCACCGAAGGTGCCTTTCTACGATAGTGTAGAAGCTTAGACTGACAGAAATGAAAAGCGGACTTGACGAGTACACGAGAAATGCGCGACTGAGGCCCGCGTTCTTGGTTGCACTGCCCGTCGCCTTGGCAGTTGCAGGTCTGGGTTTTAAGGAGTCTGCCACTGAAGGAACTCTTTTCGGTCTGGCATCTTCCCTTGGCTTCACGTTCTTACTCTCCCAGCTCGTGAGAGACACTGGCAAATCCAAAGAAAAACTACTATTTGATAAGTGGGGCGGCAAACCAACGACAGTAATGCTTCAACACAGAGATACACGCCTGAATGCACACACTCTAGCTCGTTATCACTTGCGATTGTGCTCCTTGCTGCCTGACATTAAGCTCCCGACTGCAGCACAAGAGAAAGAACACGCAACGGAAGCAGACGAAAAATATGCAAGCTGTGTCGATTATCTTCTCTCGAAAACTCGGGACAAGGAGCGATTCCAGCTTCTTTTTCAAGAAAATATGAACTACGGTTTTCGTCGCAATCTCTGGGCACTAAAACCTATTGGCATAACTCTTTGTATTTTCAGTTTGGCGGCTCTCGCCGTCCTCACGCGAGTACAAGCCAGAGCGAATGCAGTAGTGTGGTTTGGGAATATAACGGCTATTTCCATCGTCAGCCTTTTGCTCGTGTGGTGGTTCATACGGATCACACCAAACTGGGTCAGGATCGCCGCTGACGGTTACGCAGAAAGGCTTCTCGCCAGCATCGACGAACTATAAATCACACATCCTTATGGATAGCGAACCGAACGGGTATTTCCTACTTGACGGAAGCTTCATTTCGGTGCCAGAGCTTTCGAACGCAGATCGCGACATTCAAATTGAGGCGATGCGAGCGTGGTTCCTCATGAACTTCGAACACCCCGCCGAACACACCCCATATGACGAAGGGTATATATACATTTGGGGAGGCCCGTATCATCCCTCAACCGAGCTGAACACCGAGTTCGAAAACATTGTGCCAAGCGATGTCATAGAGGAACTGGTGAAGCAGCTCCAGAAGATTTCGTCGGAATGGGCACCCGCCAATCCTGATATTTCAGACGAAGATGCAGCGTTCCTAGGCATTGGTTCGGATCATCTGGGTGTTTTTCGGAGCGGCCTTTTAGACATTCTGAGTGTACTTGGCAATCAAATGGAAGCTCCAACGCGCAAGATTATAAATCGTCTCTTGTATGCCAATGTTGTGACAGTTCTTGAATGTTTTCTGTCGGACTTCTTTACTTCCCACGTTAAGAATGACCCAGCGTTGCTGCGTAAATTTTTCGAGGAGAGCGGTTCTTTCAAGGAACGTAAATTTCCATTGAGCGACATATATAAGACGATGGGAGCAATCGACAAGATTGCGCACTCCGAACTTTCGATACTCGTTTGGCATCGGCTAAAGGCAGTGCGCCGCTTGTATCAAACGGTTCTTAGCGTGAGCTTCCCTACCGACACGACACAACTTGAAGATGTGATAAAACTGCGCCATGAGCTAGTGCATCGCAATGGGAAAAAAGAGGATGGCACGATACATGACATAAGTGAAGCGCAGATCAGAGGAGCCGCCATGTTGGCTGAGGAGTTCGTGGACCACATAGAGAAAGGGTGGACGGCGAGGAAAAAGCCACATAATTAATCTTTCCTCTGCTCGATCTTCTTCCAGGCACGACGTAGCTCAAGCGAGATGCGTTGCTGCGTAACCTGGGTGTGTGACTTGTAATACTTCTCCGTCGTCTTGGTGCTCGAATGCCCCAGCAGCGCGGCGACCGTTTCTATTGGGACCCCAGCATCGAGCAAATGAATGCTGAATGTGTGGCGGAACATGTGCGAGTGGCAACGCTTCTTCGTGCTGTCGGGATGCTTGATGTCGGCCAACTCGAATAGCCTGCGGAGGGCACGTTGCCAATCCGCTACTGCCGTCTTGGGAAGCCCGCTGCCAGACCAAAAGAAATATCTGGGATTCGGCTTCAGCCCGTTCGGAACATTCCGCAGTTCCTCGGCGACGTCATACGGCAGTTCCACGAACACAGGCTCCGACGTCTTTGTGCGTTGGAGAATGAGGCGGTCTTGATGATCTAATTTCGACCGCTCCAGCGTCACTGCATCTCGAACGGCTAGACCAGACCAGCGCATGAGCTGCACGAATGCCCGAACGCGACGCCGTTCGGTCTCAGTCTTCCCGTATATATAGGTAGCGTCGAGAATCTTCTCCAGTTCCGAGTTCGTGAAATAGCTCGGCTCCTTTCTACTCAGACGGATCTTGCTGAGGCCACGAGCGGGATTCGTTGTGATCCAGCCGTTATTGTGAAGGAATAGAAAGAAGCCTCTGACCCGCTGCTGAGTCTTGCTTGCCGCCAGCGCACTCTCGGGCCATGTGCCCCGCCATTCCTGAAGCTTGGGCAGCGTCAAATGTGCCAAGTAGTGAATGCCATTGCGATTGCACCAATCAAGCAGGCGTCGTTTGAAGATGAGTTCTAGCTTCTTGATCGTGACGTCGGAGAGACGTTCGCTGCGCTTATTGGCCAGGTATCGAGTGATCGCATCGGCGACTGTAAGACCAGCTTCGGCAGGCAGAGGTTTGCCCAGGGCGGCGTTCCTTAATTCCTGTTCTTTCTTTCGAGCTTTCTCTTCTGCCGTGCTCCAGAAGATCGTCTGGGCGGACTCACGAATGCGATCCCCGCTCTGTCTGTAATAGAGCCATTTGGGGCAACCGCATTTCCGCCAGTGACGGTATTCACGCTTTCCGCGATACTGGCACGTTCGAAGATGGCGGGTGAATACTCCAACAAATTGCGCGTCATGTACCTGCATGACCTTAATTGTATGGAGCTGTGTACACGCTCGTGTACACACGATGGTGTAATTGTTAACTTTCTTGGTTCCTCTGACATTGTGGAATCAGTAACTTACAGACGGCATTGAGGGCCGAAGGGTTCGACTCCCGCCGCCTCCACCATATTCGTCCACACTTTTTTTCTCACCTCGTAGAGCTTTTCTTCGCCTATTCTTCTACATGACCTTACTGTTACTCCCATCGATTCTGTACGCATTCCTCAGGCCAGCAACCCCGCTGGTATCAGCCTCATCCCACTCCTGCAATTCCGCTGTGGAGAACGCAATCTCGACGGCACAATGAAGTAACCCATGTCGCATTTACGATTATGGTCGATCTTTACAGCTCTCGTTCTCTGCTCCGCAAGCGTTTCATATTCCCAGGTCCAAACTCAGGCCAGCTGCACTTTTACTTCATTTAAAGCTCCCGGACTGCTTGGCGGCGTCAACGACTACCGATCCACGGTTGGACAGAGCAGCGCGAATCCCGAATTGGGGTTCATCCGCTATTCAAATGGCAGCATCACCTATTTTTCCCCGCCGAATGCCGGCTCAACCAGTTTCACCGGACGCAACGATGCAGGAGTGAGCGCGGGATTTTACACCACTCATGGTTCCGGTATTCGCAAGGATTCATTCTCCACGGATCGACCTTCACCTCCTTTTCACATCCGAAAGGGGCTGGGGGAACGCTACTGACCGGCATTAACAAGTACAACAGCACCGTGGGCTGGTATTTCGACTCAGCAAACATCGCGCGTGGATTCAAGCGCTACAGCAACGGAGGCCTGGTTAGCCTCAATTATCCCGGTGCATCCCAAGGCACAACTCCATTGCTGTAAAGAAAACTGATGTAGGTATCGAGTCTTTGGAAGGACCCGATGACAACATTGGAATTGCTGATTCCGACGAGTTGAGTGTCTCCGGGATCACCAGCGGGATAATCTACCTTAGCCCAGCTGCCGCCATGGTATCCCGGTTCTAATTCGCAAGAACCGATGAACGTCCCGTCCATCCTCATTTGTCCGCGCGGAGAAGCGGGGTAGCTACGGATTGATCGTGGCATCCGCTACTTGCAGGTGGCGGTGAACTCTTTTGTGCTCCCGTCGCTGAAGGCGGCATTTCCGGAGATTATTCCATTCGCGGAGATACCAGTGACGTTTGTGGAATCAGCGTTCGGAGCTTTGATATTCTTGAACAACCGCGCTCGACATTAATGACAGCGGAACGGTTGTTGGCTCGTTCGGCGGCTAAAATCTGTCCCCGAGGAAGCTCGACCCGCGTCGCAATACGCCAATAATTCAGAGCTGACACCCGTTTGTGACCGGCTTGGCGTTCATAATGGTCTATGTCTTCGACTGCGCTTGCAGACTCTCGGCTCGTGGTTCGCCGCATCATCTGGATACAAGCGATCACGATTGGCTGGATGACGGTCGAAGTCATCTTTGCTCTCGCTGCCGCACGCCGCGCCCGTAGCCCCGCATTGCTCGCGTTTGGAGGCGACAGCGCCATTGAACTCCTCTCAGCGACAGTCGTTTATTGGCGGTTCCGGTCACAGTGGAGCGGCGCGCAAACAGAGCGATTGGCAGCCAGAATCACGGGAGGCCTTCTGTTCGCGTTGGCTGCATACGTAGCTCTTGTCGCAGCATTGGCGCTGCTTGGCCATCGTGAAGTAAATCCAAGCCTGCTTGGGATTGCTGTATTGAGCGTGGCAGCGGTTGTGATGCCCCTGCTGGCGCAGCAGAAGCGGAAGTTGTCCACCGCAGCTGCCAGTGCGGCCTTGAGAGCAGATGCAGCGGAGTCTGCGCTTTGCGGCTACCTGTCGATCATCGCGCTCGGAGGCCTAGTACTGAATGCCTTGTGGGGGATTGCGTGGGCTGATCCTGTGGCGGCGCTGTGCCTCATACCACTGGTTGCGCGGGAGGGCTGGCAAGCTCTCAAAGGAAGGCCTTGCGACTGCTGCTGACAAGCACCCCTGGTTTGTCGAAAACCGGGGACAGACGGGAGTGGCCCCAATTTCTCGGCAGCAAATAGGTGAACGTCCCGTCTGTCCCCGTATTCCACCTCATTTGTTTTTCCGAGTGGAGAAATATTCTTGCTCAGAAATGGGGCACCCGGCATGACCATGCTGAAAAGCCACCCCTCTCTCTCGTAATACAATTTAAAACTCATTCAAGCCAGGACAGTATGCACTCAACCGTGCTCGCCATCTTTGTTGGAATCTCTCGCATTGCGGTCGCCATGTGCTCCGCAGGCCTCGTCGTTTTCTTGCTCGGCGTCTTGGCCGCTAAAAACGACATTGCCCAGGCCCGTGGCCTGGAGAAGATCGTCGCCTTACGCAATTTGTGTGTCGCTGTCCCGCTGGCGGTTTTCGGAGCATTGCATCTCTTCGCTCCACAATTCGTCAAGGGCATTGTGCCGGCATACATGCCATGGCGTATGTTTTGGGTGTATTTCGTCGGCTGCGGGTTGGTCGCCGCATCCTTGAGCATTGCCACCAGAATTGGCATGCGCTGGTCCGGCCTGCTGTTCGGCATCATGATGTTTTTATTTGTCGCAATGATCCATTTTCCCGGAGCGCTGCACGATCCGCACAACAGAATTTCGTGGACGATCGTTTTCCGCGAATCGTCGTTCGGCAGCGCCGGCTGGATTCTTGCTGCAACTGCAACTCCCGGATGGCTTGGGTCAACCAGGAGCACGCTGATGACTGTGGGACGCATATTGATCGCGATCGCGGCAATCGTCTTTGGCATCGAGCACTTTCTGCACCCCATGGGGCTTCCCGGAGTTCCACTCCTAAAACAGATGCCGGCCTGGGTTCCGGGTCGCCCGCTCATCGACTACGTGACAGGCGCGGCTCTTCTCGTCACCGGGGCAAGCGCTCTGCTGAACGGAAAAACGCGGATGGTGGCAAGCTGTGTTGGCGGTTGGCTTTTGCTGATGATCCTGGCCATCTATGGACCCGTGTTGATCGGCGCGTTATCCCAACCGGCTGTCGGCGTCGAAGTGGAGGGGATAAACTACTTTGCCGATACCCTGCTGTTTACCGGAGCAATTCTCGCGCTCGCCACCTCGACGACATCAGCAGTAGCTTAGAGACGGTGGATGAGCCATTCAAGCCCGATTTTGGTTTGAGTGGGGCGACGGCTGCACAGAACGTTCCCGCCGCTCGCTCGCATTTTCGTACTCCACGCTGACTCGATCTCCAGTGGATGTTCCCCCTCAAGCGAAAGGCGCGGTGGAATGGGCCACTCACCCGGCACCGGTGCGCAGCGGCAGCAAATCACATTGCCGCGCAATTATCATAGGCACATCTCTCTTCGAGGACCTCATGGCAGCACTCATCGATGCAATCGACATCAGGCGCAAAAATTTCTTTGAATTTGAAAACACTCCGTACCTGTGCCTGGAAGCGGTCGTGAACACTCCCACGGCTCGCGGCGGACAGACGCTGGTGCGCCTGAAGATGCGCAACCTGCTCACCAACGCGGTGTTCGAAAAATCGTTCAAGGCGAATGACAAATTCAAGGAGCCCGACCTGCAGTCGGTGCCGGCGTCCTATCTTTACAGCGATGGCGACGGCTCTCATTTTCTCGATCAGGAAACATTCGAAACCCTGACCCTTTCTGAACCGATGGTCGGCGATGCGCTGGATTTTCTGGTCGAGGGCGCAATTGTTGAATTGCGCAAGTACAACGGGAACCCCATTGGTCTGGATCTGCCAATCTTCGTCGAGCTGAAGATTTCCGAAACCGAGCCAGGAGTTAAGGGCGACACATCAAGCGGGAGCGTCACTAAATCAGCCAAGCTGGAAACTGGCCTGGAGATTCGCGTTCCGCTCTTCCTCAAAGAGGGAGAGAAAGTGAAAGTGTCGACCGAGACTCGCGAATTTGGCGGGCGCGCATAAATTCATTTTGGATCTTCGGCCTGCCCGAGAGTAAATTTCTTTGGCCCCTTTGTAAGCTTGGCCGATTTCATCGATCCGTCGAATAGCTTTCAAAAGCAAAGTGATTTGTCAGGCTGCTGGATCGATCAAGTTCTGCGCCGACGGAGGTTCCTCGGACAAGACGCGCACTCGACGACTTTTTGTCAGGAAATCTAGCCCCCACTGCAGCAGCACAAACAGGCGATTTGCAAATCCAATTAGAAAATAAACATGCACGACTGCCCAGAGCACCCACGCTGAGAAGCCCGCAAACTTTGCAAAGCGTAAGTCGGCTACTGCGTATGTTCGGCCGACGATCGCGAGATCACCCTTGTCCCAATACCAAAAGGGTTCCGGTTGTGCACGACCCGCCACCCGGTGTCGAATCACCTCCGCAACGTACTTGCCTTCCTGTATTGCGGGTTGAGCTACTCCGGGCATAAGCATCGGATTTCGTGATTTGATGCCGAATAGGTTTCGAACCGGAGCAACGAGGTGAGCGGTATCGCCAATTACAAAGACTTCCGGATGATCGCGTACGGTCAAATCCGGTTCCACCATGACCTTCCCGGATTTGTCAGTTTCCGCACCTAACCACCGCCCTGCCGGAGACGCGAGGACACCAGCTCCCCAGAGTACCGTGCCAGCCGGAACTCTCTCTTCGCCAACCACAATTCCGTCCGAATCCACACTCGTGACACGAGCGTTGGTGAAAACCTCGACGCCTAAGCTCTCCAAGTGCCGCTCCGCTTTTTGAGAGAGGACCTCAGGATACGTGGGGAGAACACGAGGCGCAGCCTCATAGAGAAGAATCCGAGCTGTTCTGGGATCTATGTGCCGAAAGTCATGGGCCAAAGCCATGCGTGACATTTCGGCGAGCGTGGCGGCCATCTCGACGCCGACCGTTCCAGCGCCCACGAGGGCAAATGTAAGGAGGCGACGAATTTCCTCGGTCGGGACCTCTTCAGGCGCTTGGGGTGTCGACGCGATTGCTTCAGCCCGCTCGAACGCAAGCAGGATCTTGCTTCGAATTACGTCGGCATCATCGAGTGATTCAAGGCCCGGTGCGAACGCGCGCCAGTCGTCGTGCCCAAAATAGTTGTACTGGATGCCAGTCGCCAGGATGAGGAAGTCGTATCCCAAGTCTCTGTGTTTCAGATGAACGATGCGCTGCTTCGGGTTGATGCCCGTAACTTCATCGAGCAACACATCAACATTTTCCTGATGACTGAGGATCGAGCGCAGCGGCCCTGCAATCTCATCGTCCGAAAGCAGTCCCGTCGCAACCTGGTACAGCATGGGGCGAAAGAGATGATAATTGCGCTTATCAATCAGCGTGACGCGAACCGCAGCGCGGCGTAAGGCACGAGCTGCGGAAAGACCTCCGAAGCCACCACCGACGATGATCACATGCGGCACCATTAAAGGACCCCACTCACTCGAATACATTCATGGGATGAGACACGACATTGCCAGGATTCGCTAACCCGCGGCGATTTTTTCAAACCTTACTACAACGCCGCACGCCAGAGCACCCTCATTTATACTCTGCACCGAAAGGCGGGCCAACCGCCTCATAGAGGCCGGCACAGGAGGAGATGAGCCATGAACAGTACGGTGAGCCGTGAAACAATGCCGACCGCATTGCCGCCACGCTTTGCGGCGCCTATCTGGACCCTGGTCCTTCTTTCGCCCTTTATTGCTGAAGTGCTAAGCGGTTCCACTCGCACCAGCATCTTGTTCGTCTATGTTCCCGAGGTTATGGTGTGGGGCGTCGGCGCGTTATTTTGCCGCGAACTTGCCCGTCGGTGGCGTGCCGGTGGCATTAGCTTGCTTCTCATGGGACTGGCTCTTTCGGTCGCCGAGGAATTCATCATCCAGCAAACTTCACTGGCTCCGCTGCCGTTTCCGGGATCCCACCCCGATTATGGCCGCATGTGGGGAGTGAATCTTGTTTACTTGCTGTTCATGCTGGGATACGAGAGCGTGTGGGTGGTGCTGGTCCCGGTGCAGTTGACGGAGCTGTTCTTCCCCCGACAGGCGGCACACTCCTGGCTGCGCAAACGTGGGACTATCCTGGCGTGCGTGGCGTTTCTTCTGGGATGCCGCATCGCCTGGTACGGCTGGACCCAACAAGCACGGCCACGGATGCATGCGGCTCCCTATCATCCTCCGCTGGGCGCGATTGTTTTTGGCCTCCTGACGATCGGGTTATTGATCGCTCTCGCCTACCTTGTCCGCGGTTTGGGTCGGCCGTCGCCAAATGACCAGCGCCGAACCGCTCCTGCGTGGCTGGCAGGACTCACAGCCTTTGTCATGGGATTCGGCTGGTTTGATCTCATCGGGCAGAATTTCATTGCGAAACCGGTGCCGTTCTGGACCGCGATCTTTGCTGGTATCGGATGGGCTGCGGTGGCATTCACGTTATTTGTGTGGTGGTCATCGCGTCAGGCGTGGGGCGAGGTCCACAGGTTCGCAGCCGCTTCTGGCGCCACGCTCGCCTGCATGGCAGCCCCGTACATGACGGCAGCCAGTTGGCCGAAAATCGACCTCGCGGGCGAGATCATTTTTGACACTCTGGCCTTGATTGGAATCTTCCTTCTTGGAAAGCAGGTTTTCGCGCGAGCGGGAATAGCAAAGGTCAATACTTCGAGGGAGTGATCGGTCCTCACATGACCCGGTGATTGCATTGCCGGTGATGTCGGCTCACCAGGGGAACGCCGGGTGTCCATCCTTTTGCGTTCTTTGCGAAAGGGGGGTGCCACGAACCTGGAAGCCACGTGGCGCAAACCGGATCAGCTTGTTTTTTGACTCGGTGGCGTTAAGTGCGCCAACACGATCAGCGCGACACAAAGGAGCGCAACAACGATTAGCGGCAGCAGTTCGGAGCGCAGTTGTTTCAGCTGAGAAGCTTGCACTGCCATCACTGCGTCGTGCGCCAACGTACCCCAACCTGTAAAGGCGATCAGACTGCGATGGGCTGCCGGCCTTCGAACAGCCATCAGCAGGAACACGCCGAGCACAAAATAGACCGCAAGCATCATCTGGTCGCCATAGTCCGACGGTTGGTGCTGCGGTATCGAAGTGAGCAGTGGATAGATCCCAGCCACAAAGAACAATCCAGTCAGCGCTAACAGAACCTGCAGCACTCGTTCTTTTCTCATGCGCGCTCGCTTCCTTACAGAATCCGACTGAAATGTTGTGGCGTCCGATCCACGCAACGGGGCGGGTGGCCCGCTTCTCATTACAAATCAGAGGGTGCCCCATTTCTCGCGTCTTTTGCGAGAAGTGGGGCTTTCGATTGACTGAGGTTCATTCATGCCGCCGCCCGGACTTTCATCTTCAGTACGGACCAGTCATTGATGACCACAGGCCCGGCTTCACCAAAAGTATAAGCTCGAAAGCTGCACTCAGGAATCGTACGTCGGGCTCTCGTGAGATGTCTTTGACGGATGAACATGGAAAGCCCCACTTCTCGCAAACAACGCGAGAAATGGGGCACCCTCATAAGTTTTTGTAAGATAAGATATGGTCTTGCTCCGAGGAGAAGTGGGCCACCCGCCGGCCAACCCGAGTCTCCAAGGCTATCCGAATAGTGCTGACCGAATTTAGAGTTCGCGGTCAAGATCCTGAATAACTCAAGGTGATAGGAGCTACTCAGAGTCTGGCTTCAGTGACGTGAAATATCGCCGTGCGTCCGGACGAAAGAGAGCCCAGGCGATCAGGGCGAACATGATGGAATGGGTGAGGACCTGACGAATTACCGGAAAACTGATTGCTACGTGAAAGGCCATCCAGCCGAGTGCAAGCCAGCGTGCCCAGTTCCGTCCACGAAACATGTAGAGTCCTGCGATAAAAGCCAACGACTCGGTAAGTTCGATCCATATACTGTCTTGTTGCAGAGCTCTCAGTTTAGTAAAGTTGACGACAAACCCAACCGCCCCGACCGCCATGTAGAGGTAAGAGACGAGCAGGATGGCCACCGGCCGCCGGTTCCAACTCATGGCAGCACCTCCAGCACGACATCGCTGGGTTCCAGTGCTTCGGGATCCGACGGCAGAGTAGCTCCAGCTTCCAGAAGCGCACGAACCGTTCCGGTAAAATCTCCCGTCTCGCTATGCCAGCCATTTCCCGAACCGAAGAGAGCCCATGACAGTGCGGTACCTGCATACTCCTGCGACTTCAGTTCGAGATCCGGGTGGTGGCGTAATATGACGCAAGTCATTTCAGCATTCCCATTGAAACCGGCCCAGTGCAGCGCGGTAGCTCCCATCTCGCCCGGAGTATCGACCGGCCAGCGAGCTTCCAGCATCAGCTGGACCGCCTTTGTGTTGTTGCTCTGTGCCGCTGCCGGCAGCTTTTGCAATTCCTCATCCGACAATCTCCGACCCGGATTCTGGGCGAGGTAACTCTGAAACGCGCGTTCGTCGCCTAGCTCACAGGCCAGCGCCATCTTCAGATCTTCCGGGGTCCGTTCCATTAGCAGATCGAAGACCTCCTCTTGACCAAAATCGCGCGCGACCGCATGTGCGGTTCTATTTGCACCCAGCTCCCGGATGTAGATCGTGCCTGCTGCGCGAGGGTCTTTCTTCTGAAACCATTCTTCGGAGACGCTCATGCGAATGCAGCCGGGATCGGTGTCCAGATGATGCCGCACAAGGTCTGCTTCACCAAGCGCTGCAGCCATCAGCAGGTCAGTTCTGCAGCCCCGCGATACCAGGTGGCGGGCTACATCCTGACGATCTCGCGGATAATGTCGCTTCTGTTCAACGCGCAGCATGTACTGGGCCGGCGTGGATTCATGATTCACATCGAGCGCATCGATCTCGGCGCCATGATCCAGCAGGAATGCGGCAATCTCGACGGTTGATGCGAAGTGCAGCGGCGTCTGCCCGTCGCCACCTCGTGTATGGACAACAGCCGGGTCCGCCGCGACGAAATCAGATAATTTCGCGAGCATTCCCAGCCGGGCCGCCGCGTGTGCATCGACGACCGCGCCGCGCTCAACCAGAAAGTCGACAAGGCCAGGGTCGCAATCGTCGAGCACTCCGAAGCCGCCTGCCCACCACTGGGTTCGCTTGCGAATATCAGCGCCAGCCCGCAGCAAGACGTCGATGGTCGCCCGATCGCTTCGCTGCACAGCCGCAAAGAGCGCAGGGATACCGCCGCCATAATTGGGCAGCGGTTCGTCAATCGTTGCCCTCAACTCCGAATGGCTTTCCAGAAGGTCGCGAACGCGTTGCGCATCACTCTCGCGAATCGCCGCGGTGAGGGCTTCGGCAGGCGGAAGGCCCAGGGTGACAACGTATGATTTCAGTCCGCCCCAACTGGCAAAACCGTACTCCCCGGCAAGCGTGCGCTGTGCGTCGGCAAGCTTATCCTGGGACATAGAGCGCTGGAGTTGTTTGGCTTGCTTCCTAAGATATTGAAGGCTGGGTTTAGCGGGGAGTTCACGAGACATACACTTCTCCTTTTCGGCCCGGTGTCCGCTGCGCGGGCAAAAGAGAAGTAAATTCTCGGTACGTCAAAGTCGGTTCAGGTGGGATTGTCCCTTTCCGCGGACGGGATGCAACCTGAATTGCAGGCCTTCAATATATCAGAACAGCCGCTGAGTTGACGTCGTTCGTAATAGTGATCGACAGAGGCTGGCTACCCCCAAGGTAGGTACCCGAAAAGTGGATGTTCCGCTCACCAGGACTTAGTGGCATCACAAGAATTGGATTTCAAGCGATGCTATGAAATTTCGCCGGCCAACCGCCTCTTCAACTATTGAGCGGCGCTGAAAAGGATCGGGCTCACCATAGTTTCAATCCTGGTTGCCATCTCCTCGGCGGGGATACGGTTGGGGGTCTGAAACCAGCGGCGCGCGGCTCCAAAAACGGCCCAGGCCGCGGTGGTCGCCAGCAGTGCGGCATCGACCCCAGGGGCGGTCCCATGAACGGCAAGGCCTTCCTTGAACATACCCTCGACGACCGGGATGATGGAGTTTTCGAGCGGCATCCGAGCCATCTGACTGGGACAGCCTGTGGTCTCGGCAAAATAGTCGCATACGCCGAGTGCAATGGCGCGCAGTGCTCCGTAGCAGTCGGTAAAGGTGATGCGGCGGCGGTCTATAAGATTGCGGAAGCGGAGTTCTGTCATGGCCTGCAGCAGGGCGTTCTTGTCCGGATAGTGCAGGTAAAAGGTGGCCCGGTTTAGCGTCGCCTCGTCGGCGATCTCCTGAATCGAGATGTCTTCGAACTCCTTTTTCATCAATAACCTAGCTAGCGCTTCCATGAGCATGCGGCGGCTGCGC
>DATATW010000062.1:0-24145 GCA_036268595.1 Terriglobales bacterium | reverse complement strand
CTGGGTTTTACCACGACGGCTTTGAGTTGATCGAAGACCAGGGTCAGCTTCGAGGAACATTCCCCACACAACCAGAAGTGCGAAACACTGCGAGAGGAATTGGTCACAGCCATCTCTTGCGCTGAACTCTGTGGCCGCACCGCGAATTGATATAGACGACCATCCCTCAGTAACCGGAGCGGGGCCGCACAATCCGGATTGGCGCAATGAGATGTCATAAAGCACCTTCTTATTGACTGACCTTATTTTTATCTCACGGAAAGTATGAGCGGAGGAATCGGGTGAAATCTGTATTACGTTTGTCAGATTTATGGAAAATCCTGCGTAAGATCAGGCGCGTGCTGGAGAACTGTTGGGAGGGAAGAAGGTCCCGCCGCTCAGCACCGATCGCACGGCGTCGAGCAGATCGCGAGCAGCCTCACTTTTCGAAACGGCGCCTCGAATCGGACCCGCCTTGAAGCGAGCCATTACGTCTTCCGAGAGGTGAAGAGAGAACATGATCACCGGAATGTCAGGACGACGCTGGGCAATTTCCGCCGCCGCTTCGAACCCATTCATCTCCGGCATGGTGATATCCATGATGATGATGTCGGGAGATGACTGCAGCGCCAGGTCGACAGCCTCCCGTCCAGTTCCGGCTTCGTCCGAAACGGTCCAATTCGGCACTGATTCCAACAGATTGCGAATTCCCAGACGCATGACCTCATGGTCATCCGCCACCAGAATTCTTACCGGATTCGTTTGCAGGTTCCTATCAGGCATTCGGTATTACGATCAAGAAAAATCAGGATACATCGTTTCCCGATAAAATTCTCTTCCCCTCGTCAGAAATGTGATCACTTCGATCTCACATGGCGAATCGGGAGCTAAGCAGCTGGGAGTCCGAGCAATTTGGCAGCTCTGCTTCGGTACCGATGATAAGCCGAAGTCAGTCGTAGTTCCTCGGGTGATCCCAAAACTGTAGACCTTGCCATTTTGCAAAAACCCAGCCTGAAGACGCAATAGGCGAGCCTGTAAATATCGAGCGTTGCTGAAACGTCGATTCCCGAGATTTGTCGGAACCTGCGCAGCAGAAATTCGGTTGCATTGGCATCCAGGTCCCATTCCACGATTACTCCTGCCAAATCCCACGCAATATCACACGGTCCCGGAAAGAAATGGTTGTCCCCATGATTAATGCCGTCCGTCTTCAGCAACTGCCCCTGCCGCGCGGCAATCCATTCGAAGGGTTGCATTCGCCCATCAGTCAGTACTTCGCGCGCGCTCGCAAGCTCTCCGCCATTAAGCTTCAGTTCTTGCCCAAACTCCTGCTGTACGTTGTATTCCAACATGCGGGAAAGTTCTGAGTGTTGAGGCGCCGCGCAAGCGAATTCTGAAACGCGAAATGAGCAATATTGCGCGATCCGCTCCAGCACGGAATCGCTCACATCATCTCGGCGTAGACTTCTTCCCTCGATATTCGCGTAGGAGACGAAGCCATCTCCTGTGTCGGAGACGGCGGGAGAAAGGCCGGCAGCCGCGAGCACAAAAGCGCGGGACCTCACTTCGCTGCCCAAGGGGCCCATTCCTTCAAACTTAAAAAACTGCCGGCGGTCAGGAGAGAGAAATTTCAGGCGCTCCATTTGTGTCCAGCTCTCCGGCCATTCACCCTCGTCGCTAAAAACGTACTGTCGCCAGCCTCCGCCGCCCAGGTATGGAAAATTTTCAAACCGAAGGTTGACTGCGGCTGCGGTGGAGAGAAAACTTACTCCGCGCCAGCGGGCAACAGCATTTTCAGCGCATAAACTTGCGGGATCGAATTCGCGGCTGCCGAGCACTGTGATGTCGTCGCGCCTCACACCCGCACCGACCAGCGCCTCAGCTACCGACAGAAACGTCGATCCGCTGCGGCCTGGGCCTTCGTCGACCACCAGAAAATGCGCAGACCGCGAGATTTCCTCCGCAATCCAGCGTTCCTGATCGAGGGTGAAGTGAGTGCTTCGAGCATAGGGATGGCCCGCGGGCCTAACGGTAATTCGCGATGCAGCTCGTCCGTCCCTCTTCAGCGCGGCTGCGGTCATCGCGCTTAAGCTGGTGCCAATGCTTCTTATACCGATCACAGCATAGGCGGATGGTCTGACTGGTAGTCGATCGATTGCACGAGCATAGTCAGAAGGATGCAGCGCGTAATAGCTAAAACCCTCAGGCGGAGAGATAGAAATAATCTTGGGCGCCTGAAGTCGTCGGGCCAGTTCTTCCACCGCTTCTGGAGTTGCGTGTCCGAGGTATTGAGAAGCTAAGGCGTCCGTCAGAGAAGCAGCAGCGGATGTTCCCGGGTCATTCAAATCGGCGAGCGCAGCTTCCAATTGGCCAGCTTCGATCAAGCAATCGAGCGCATCATTTCCAGAATCAATTCGCTCTTGTAATGAACGAACCGTTTGCGGACCGGAAACCTCGCGGCGGCCTTCGCGAAAAATCCAAAGATCCGATTGAGCGGACTGGTTCGCCGCTTGCGACGAATCGCTTTCCGCGACCAACTCTGGCGCCTGCCTAGAAATTTGTATGGTACCTGCCATCCACTGAGAAGCCTCCGCTTTGATCCCGCACCACACTCACCGACCACCGCTTGGTCAACTGGTAGTCTCCTTGAACGATTTCGCTTTGTGGTTCAGTTACATCCGTCGAGAAAGTAAAAGTAAAATTCTTAGTGACTCGCTTCTGAATTCCAATCCGCGCAGAAGGATTCGTGTTATTTCCCCCGATCAGCGGATCAATCTGCAATCCCGCAATGCCGGTCAGCTTGGTGACCTGGCTGCCTACCTGCCCCAGTCCGGCTGCTAATACCTCGCTGGCGCCAAAACTGGCAGGCGCTCCTTCAGTGGTCGTTTGACCGCGCGCAATCAGATTGATGATGTCGATCGGCGGCAAAGGAGGATCAGATACGTAGCTGGTCTGCAGCTTTTGTATGGGCCCGCGAATAGTAATGCTCAGGTTGTACTGATTGATGGTGGTGGTAATCAGCATGTTCAGTACGGGTTCAGTCTGGTTCGGATTGGCAAAGGTGATGAGTCCGCGCTCTAAATGGTATTGGTTTTTGGCAAAGAAAATATCGCCAGAGGTCAGGTCGGCGCGGCCGATGACCACTGGATTCGCGGCGGTACCGATAACTCTCAAATTTGCGGTACCCTCGACGCCCAGCTGCGCGGTCCCGGCGTTGAGCTGGCTTGTAGATTGCACCGCAATTTGCAGTTTTACATTGTCCGCCATGCTTTCGCCGCTCGGAGGCGCGCCGCCACCAGTGAACTGCGACATGAATGACGAGAGATCGAAATCTGAAGTAAAAGATAAGGAGTCGATAAGGACTCGCCCTTGCAACAACGAGGCATTGCGATCGCCGCTCAATGTAAGGTCCGCGCCGAAGACCGTTCTCATGCCTTCCGGATAGCGCAGGCGTACCGATTTTGCGGACACGGCGACATTCATTTGCAGTTGCGGACGGTAAGTGATGGAGCCGCCCAATGTCACATCTCCGCCGCCCAGTTTTCCAGCCCCGTTCGTAATTTGAATGCCGGTGTCGCTGACTTGCATGGTTGCGTTCAAGCCCTGCACCCCGAGCGGCATTTCTTCACTGGAAAAGGACGCATTCTCCAGCCGGATTTGCCCGTTCAGACCAGGATTACTCAATGTTCCGCGGGCATTCACGTCGAGCGCAATGTCTCCCCCGCTTTGGACGCTGGGTTCAAATAGTTGGACCAGGCGCAGACCCACGGAACCATGTGCTGAAACCGCCATTGCGCCTGGTTTGTTCACCGGAATCGTGCCCTGGAATTGCAGCGAGGTGTCTGTTCCCTGAATCGAAGCCGGACGTATGACCAGCACGGAGTCTGCGTAATCTGCATGTATAGGCGCGGTTGCGGCGACGTGCAAAGCCTGGTAGCTGGCGTCAAGCACTGGAATTGTGAGGTGCGCTTCCAGCTTCGATTTTTCGGTTGCAGGTCCGCGTAATGAGACATGTAACTCGGTTTCTCCGTGCAGGCCGGTGGGCGCCGACGGCATATACATCGCAAGGAAGGGATCAACATCGAACTTACTGGTGTCGAGCGAGGCTTCCGTGTAATAGCCCGGACTCAGGTGGACCGTCGCTTTGCCCCGAAGCGTTGCCCCGCCAACGCCCGAATTCAACGCCAGATTCGCCAGGTGGTTGGCCACGTCCAGGTTAGCTTCTACGCGGCTGAAGTTTGTGTCCCGTAATTGCAACTGGTCGATTTGTACTGAAGCCTTCAATTCTGGATCGTTCACGCTGCCGGCGCCGGTCGCGGAAATTATTACGAAACCTTTGAGCGGCAGGTCCTTCGCCTGCACCGTATGACTCTTGCTCAAGTCGATCTTGGAGGTTTGCAGCTTGAGAGTGTAGGCCTTTGTTTTCGGCGTAAAGCTTATGTTCGCAACCGCAGCTCCGACCGTAAGAGTTGAGTGAATGGTCCCATCTGCCGCGTGAAATTGCGCCGACAGATTTTTCAGCGGCTCATCGGAAACTTTGGCCTTTGCGACCCGGAGTTCTCCTTGCCCTTCCGGATTGAGCTGCGATCCCTTCAATTCAATGTTGCCAGAAATTTCCCCCTCAACCGGATATTGCGCGTTCGCAATCTGCTCAATTTCTGCGGTGCGTAGCCCTTGGATCTGTAACGATGCCGCAATCGGATTCGAGGCCGAGTAGGACCAATGATTCAGGCCTACTTGAGCGTTCAGTTTGAGACTTCCGCCCTGTGCTGATACCAGCGATGCGCTCGGAACGGAAATCTGCGATGGATTTGCAGTAAGCGCCATCCGCAGCGAATTCCACTGGCTCTGGTTCACTCGCAGATTATTCGCAGAGAGTTGAGCGGTGATCTGCGGATTCTGCAAGGTCCCGTGGACCGTGGCATTCAATGACGCTGTACCGCGAATATTGGGGGTGGCGGCATGATTCGGTTCCTGCGCTGCTGCCGAAGGCACGACCCCAGCCAGCAACATCAGCTGGTGCAAGTCGCTGCTTGAGGCCGTGATCGTGAGATTGGAATGGCCGCCAATTTCGCCTTGCGCGTGAATCGATGTCGCAGGTAGTTGGATGGAACTGGAAGCGATCGATATCAGATTTCGCGGCGCGTCGTAGATCAGATGCAAATCCGCATTCAACGGAAATTTCTGCGAGTGCTCTTTGTTGGCGGTGATAACCGATCCATGAACCGCGATGGCCGAGTTGGCTCGCAGATTCGCGGGAGTGCCTGACCAGGTGGCGTCAGCGGTGGCGTTGAGCATCCCGCTCACCGGTAACGATTGCTTCGATAGATTCCGCATCGACGCTTTTAGTGCCTGCAAAGAAATACCTGCCAGTTGCAGATGAAAGCGGGAACGTCGCGCACTATCAATCTGCTCGACCGTCCCGTTCGCGGTAAGCCGCCCGTCGAGAAGGTTCAAGGTAACGCCATCAGCTTTAAAGTTGCCGTCAGCGAGCTGGTATTTGCCCGCGATCTTCTGAATTGTCACCACTGCTTGTGGCGAGGAGACGGCAAGGCCGCTGCTGGTGATTTCGCCGGTCAGCGTCGTATTTTTAAGCGCTGGCTGACCGACCATGTCTCTATAGCCAAGGTCGCCACTTAGCATCACATCACCTGAGGCATTGGCGGTCGACACTCCGGAAAAATCCTGGGCATGAAGCACGAGCTTGTAATGTCCCTGCGCGATGGGTTCGCTGCCGTAATTACGAACCCAGGCTTCGATCCGCACTTGCGAACCGCCCACCTTCAGCAGCAGTTGTTTGAGATTCAGCTCCGACGGATCAACGCTGAACGATGCCTGCAGACTATGCGGCAGCGGCCGAAGGTGTTCGTACTGGATCAATCCGCTCGCGTACGAGATTGTGCCACCGTATGTCTGGTGCAGCTGGCTGAAACTGATTTCCGTCCGCAGGCCACTGAGATTTGCATTCAACGGAATTTCGCGGTCTATTGCATCAACTACCCCATTGGTGAGCAGCACGTGTCCGATAGCGAGATCAAAAACATTTGTGCTGCCACTTTTCTTCTGCGAGGGCGGCGGCTGAGGCAGATTGCTGTGTCCGTTTGCGTCGACCACGAGGTTTACAACCGGGTGATCGATGAGCAGTTCGCTCAGGTTTACCTGGTGGTGCAGAATCGACAGAATTTTCAAACCGATGGTGATGTGAGGAACTTGCAATAACGGTTTTGCATCCGTCGGCTCGCTTCCGTGTACGGTTAAACCGTAGACGTCTGCCGTGAGGGTCTTAATATGAATCTGCAGATTTTGGATTTCCACCCGCGCGCCCGTTGATTGTTCGGCGGTCTGCTCGACTTTTGCGATTACATAACGATGGAACGCCGGATTTTTCAGAATCACGATCGCCGCGACCACTATCAGCAACAGCAATGCGCCGATGGTTACGACCGTCCAGCCAACGATTTTTTTCCACTTTGCCATTAAAAAGCCTGGCCTAGTGTGATGAAGTATTGGGTCGCGCTGATGCCAGTGACCGGGTTTAGATTTCGCCCGAGGTCGAATCTGACCGGGCCGATGGGGGTGTTGTAGCGCAGTCCGATCCCAACTGTATTCGTGTAGTTCTTGACGAAATCCGGAAAATTCATCCGCCGATAGACGTTTCCGCCGTCGTAAAAGAGCACACCGCCCAGATTGCTCATGATATGCAAAGGGAATCGCAGCTCCGAATTCAGGATAAAAAGCTGGTTGCCGCCAATGGGAATTGGAATAAGCGGGCAATTAGTGGTCATTGTGCCCTGGCAAAATGGGATGTATCGGATTGGACCCGCTTCGTCGGTGGGGAAGCCACGCAACGTGGTGCCGCCGCCGGCGAAGAAGCGCTGGCTGGTAGGTACGTCGCTCCCCGCAAAGGGCGCGGCCAGTCCCAACCGGATGCTGTTGGCGAAAACTATTCCGTGAACCGGCTTGTAGAAAGCGTATTGAGCCAGAAGACGGGTGAAGTTCGCGCTCGAACCAAATGCGGTGGGCACGATCCTGAAATCGACCGTGCTGTATACGCCTTTGTGGGCATCCAGCGGCTTGTCGCGGGTGTCTTGAATCAGTGTGCTCGATACATACGAGAGCCGGACGTCGCGGTCTGGAGGCAACACCAGCTCGGGAACCAGCAGCTGGCTCAAGGTGGTGTGATTGAAGTCGTAACGCAGTTGCAGTTGCCGGGTCTTCTTTCGATCGAGAAATCGTTGAAACTGCAACGAAGCATCCGCGAGCCGGGCCTGAAACAGCGGGTTTTCGGTTGTGCGCTCGTATGAGATGCTGGTCAGCGCCTGCCAGCTCGAAAGCCGAAATTGCGGGTCGGTGTAAGTGCCGATAAACCGCTGGTCAAGCTGTTCCGCCAGAACCGACAATGCCAGGGTTTCTCCCAAGCCCCGCAGATTCAGGCGCCGGTACTCGATTGATCCCCGCGGACTGACGAAGGTTTTTTCGCTGGGGAGGACTGTCGCGCCATGCAGTCCGATGGTCGGCAGGCCAGGGACGGCCACGCTGCCGGTCGGCACATTTCCGCCGCGTCGCGCGATCTGGAAACCGAAGCCATAGGTAATCGAATTGCGCTTGGCCTCGTGCACTTTGACGAGTGCCTCTTCCTGGGTTTGGTCAGTAATCTGCTCTCTGGGACCGATACTTGACCAGTCAAAAATTCCAAGATCGTAAAGATTGCTTTCTCCCTGCAGCAGTTTGCCCTCGCTCAGCGGTTGTTCCGCAACCAGATTGGCGCTTTTCTTAACCAGCGCCAGACGAGTGTGGTCCCATCCCATGTAAACCACGTGACTGATGCGGACCTGCTGGTTTTCAGTAATGGCGTACGTCACGTCAACCTCGTGCGTATCGTCCGGATGACGGGTGACCACCGTCTTAACTTCAGAATTCAGGAATCCACGGTCTAAATATCTTGCGGAGATGCGGTTCCGGTCATCCGACATGCGTCGCGGGGAAAACGGTTTGCCCTCGCTTAATTCGAAACCAGTTTTACGGTGCAGTTGACTCAAAGGGATACTCTTGTTTCCCTCAACATGCAGATTGGCCACGGTTGTACGGTCGCCTTCTGCGATGTTGAAAGTTATGCGGATTCCCTGATTGTGTATCACCGCCTGGGGCGTGACTTTTACGTCTTCAAATCCGTTGTCTTTGTAGAAGTTCTCGATACTTTTGGCGCTGTTGTCCATCAATTTCTGACTGTACGTCCCGTGACTGATGATCCACTTACCCTCTTTCACATCGACTTGCCCGGCCAGATCGCTGCTGCTGAGGTGATGGTTTCCGATAAAGGCGATCTCCTTCACCGAATACTTACGGCCCTTATCGACCTGAAAAGTGAGAAGAGTTTTTCCGCTCTGTTGCTGTTCCTGGGTAGTGACCTTTACCTCGAAGTATCCCTTACGTTGAAAGTAGTCCTGCAGGTTGCGGCGGCTTTCTTCAATGATGTCGGGATCAATGGATCCTTCGTCGTAAATGGAAATCAGCTTTTTCTTTTCGCGGGTGGCTAAGAACGGAAGCCACGAAAGTTTTGCGCCAACGACCCTGATATCGATGACCGGACCCGTGTCAACGTTAATGGCAATGTCAGCCAGGTTGGTTTCTGGATGATATTGAGGCGGACTAAAAACTATCTTGCTGGCTGGATAATTTTGTTGAGCTAATTTCTTTTTGAGGAGGGCGGTTGCCGCCTGAATTCGCTTCGGCGAGTAAGGTTTGCCATGCTTTAGGAGCGCTCCGGTGAGACGCGCCCGGAATGAACGGATTGTGCCTGCGAGCTTTCGATTCTCTTCTGGCTTGGCTCCGCGCACTTCTACGTTTCCGATGTGGGCATGCTTGCCGGGCTGCACGTGAAAGGTGAGGTGGGCTAATCGATTGTCATTGTCCAGTTGAACGTCGGTATGCACCTTGGCCAGGAAAAAACCATTCTCATGTAAGAAGTTCAGCAACGCTGATTCCGCAGTTGCCAACTGACTCTGTTGAAATACGGTCGGATCAGGCAAGTTGACTACCTGCAGAAGTCGAGCGTAGGTGAAGTATTTCGTAGCTCCGGGGAATTTGATCATGCCGATGTAATAGGCGGGTTCGAGCACGAAATTTAACTTCAGACCGGCTGGCTCAGGCTCGACCTGCAACTTCACTTGACTGAAGGCATCTGTTCGATTCAGGGCGTCAATACTTTCCCGTACCTTCTCTTCGGAATATGGTTCACCCGCCTTCTGAACGATCAACCCGCGGTATTCATCGGTATTAAGGTTCGGATTGGCGGTCAGCTCAATCGACCCTACCTGCTGCCCTTCATACGAAGGCAACGGGCTGCTCGACTTAGTCTGGGCGACCGCCGATAGCGGCGCGAGCAGCAACAAAATTCCCAGTAGTCTCCAGCACATGATGAGGTCTTACCGCGCGTTGCGTCAGACAGCCCCTAACTGCTTTGCCCGCGGGCCGGAAAACACTGTGATGCGGGCCATAAAACGTGAGATGTCCTGCTTTTCACAGGGCTTGGGTGACGATCGCACCAATCCGAATGGCGCATATAAAGTCAGCACCCTACTCTGGAATACAGCTTTGTTTTCAATCATGGCATCGAAGTTCAGGAATCAGCGAATCAGTCGTCTCGAATGTCATGAAACCGAGCCTGTTGCCTGGCAAGGAAACCCCATGAAGCTGGTGATTTTCGGCCTGACCGTAAGCTCATCCTGGGGCAATGGCCACGCTACGCTGTGGCGAGGGCTTTGCAATGCTCTGGCGCGTCAGGGCCATGAAGTCACTTTTTTTGAACGCGATGTGGGTTATTACGCAAATTATCGCGATCTCGTCTGGCCAGATTCTTACACCCTCAGGTTGTATCCTTCGTGGCCCGAAGCAGAGTCCCTGGCGAGATCGGAGATTTCGGAAAGCGATGTCGCCGTGGTGACGTCTTATTGTCCCGACGCTCTTGCGGCCTGTGCTTTGGTACTGGAGTCTCAGGCAACGAAAGTTTTCTACGATCTGGATACTGCCGTTACCCTCGATAGTTTTCGCACTTTCGGTGCCGTCGATTACATCCCGCCTTACGGGCTGGCGAATTTTGATCTGGTGCTAAGCTACGTAGGCGGCAGGGCGCTGGACGATTTGCAGGAGCTGCTTGGAGCGCGTCGCGTGGCTCCTCTCTATGGCAGCGTTGATACGGACGTGCATAAGCCGGTGGCACCTTCCAGCCACTACAACTCCGACCTGTCTTATCTGGGGACGTACGCTGCCGACCGGCAGAGCACACTGCAGTCTCTCTTCCTGGATCCTGCGCATAGACTCCCGCAGCGAAAGTTCATGCTGGGCGGCGCCCAGTATCCCGACGATTTCCCATGGGACAAGAATGTCTGGTTCGTCGAGCATGTTCCTCCGCCCGAGCATCCCGCGTTTTATAGTTCGTCAAGAACCACCCTGAATGTGACGCGAAGCGCGATGGCAAATTTCGGATATTGCCCTTCGGGCAGGCTGTTTGAAGCTGCGGCTTGCGAAACTCCGGTAGTCAGCGATTCGTGGGAGGGACTGGACAATTTTTTTGAGCCAGGACGCGAAATCCTGGTCGCATCTTCGGCCGATGATGTAGTGAACGCAATCGAGCTCGAAGAGCGGCAACTGCGGCAGATCGGAAAAGCGGCGCGCGAACGCGTGCTCGGCGCTCATACCGCCGACCACCGCAGCCGCGAATTTGTGCAATTAGTGGAGGCAGCGGCATGAGTTTGCGCTGGGGAATCGTTCCCGCTGCGGGGCGGGGCAGCCGCATGCAGCCGCTGGCATTTTCCAAAGAGCTGCTGCCGGTTGGTACGCGCCAGGACGGCACGACCGAGCGGCCACGCGCCGTCACGGAATACCTGCTTGAACGCATGACAGCAGCTGGAGTTAACCGGGTATGCTTCGTAATTTCACCGGAGAAGACCGACATTGTCCGCTACTTCGGCGCGCGCACTGGCGACGCCCCGATTTGTTATGCGGTACAGCAAAGCCCCGATGGCCTGTGCGACGCACTCTTCACCGCATTGCCTTTCGTGGCCCCTGAAGACGAGATTCTGGTCGGGTTGCCGGACACGGTATGGTTCCCAGATGACGGGTTTAACTTCTTACCCGACGGACAATTCTCGTTCTTGTTATTTCCGGTGGCGCGGCCTGAATTATTTGACTCGGTAGTGACCGGACACGACGGCGTGATTCAGGAAATCCAGGTGAAGAATCGAAAACCCGCATCGGAGTGGATCTGGGGCGCGTTCAAGTTGAGCGGCGAGCATTTTGCCCGGCTTCATCAGTTGTGGGTGCAGCGCGGTCGCTCCGATGAATATCTGGGAACACTGGTTAATGCATACGTCGCTCAGGGCGGCAAGGCAATTGGGATCAAGCGGGGCGACGTTTATGTAGACGTGGGCACACTCAACGGATATCGCGAGGCCCTGCGCGTGCTGTCCCGGCAGGCCGAGTTCCATGAACTTGCAAGCTAACCGACAAGCCATCTGGCAATTGCTTTTGCAGCAGCTGCAGACCAAACCAGCCGAGCCGTCGCTGCGGCCACTGGTGTTAGCTGCGCATCCTGATGACGAAACTATAGGAGCATCGCTGCTCTTGGCGCGGTTTCCGGAATCTGTCGTGATTTTTCTCACCGATGGAGCGCCGCGCGATCGGGGTCTTTGGTCAGCGGGCGCTCATGTGTCACGCGAAGCCTACTCCCATACCCGCCGAGCAGAAGCTGTACGAGCAATGGCTCATGCTGATGTTTCGCGTGTGAGGATTTTCTGGTTGGCAGGCGTGGACCAGGAGGCGGTCTTCGAAATCTGTCCGCTGGGGCAGCGACTCGCGGAACTGATGGCGAAGCTACGGCCGGACGTCGTGATTACACATGCCTACGAAGGCGGACATCCCGATCATGATGCAGCGGCGGTCGTCGCAAAATTTGCGACTTCGCAGCTAGATCATCCACCTGTATTGCTCGAGATGACCTCTTATCATGCGCGTGATGGCTGCTGCGTAACCGGCGAATTTATCGAACGGGGATCCGCGCCCGAAATTCGTTTTGAACTGTCGCAGCGTGACCGCGAGCGCAAAACCAGAATGATGGGGGCGTACACTTCGCAGCGCCTCGTATTGGAAAATTTTCCTATCGATTGCGAGCCTCTACGCTTAGCGCCCGATTATGACTTCAGCCAGCCGCCGCATCCGGGTAAGCTCTGGTACGAATGCATGGGCTGGCCAATGACGTGCGAGCGTTGGCGAGAACTTGCCGCCGCATCGCTGGCTGGCCAGGAGCACTCATGCCGCTGACTGTGCTCAACGTGAGTTATTCGCTGGCGCATGTTTCCGGAAGAACCGCCGGCGGCGCCGAGCAGGTGCTGAGTACGCTTGACGAAGCTCTGGTCCGCGCGGGCCACAAATCCCTGGTGCTCGCCCCCGCTGGCTCGCGATGCGATGGTCTTTTGGTGCCCGCACAAATTCCTCGAGGGGTTCTGGATGACAACGCCAAATATCAGGCGCGCAGGATATTCAAGCATCTGATCGATCGCATACTGAACGAATACTCGGTTGATGTTGTTCACATGCACGGCCTCGACTTTTATGAGTACCTGCCCAGCCGCCAACTACCGGTTGTGATCTCGTTACACCTGCCGCTACGCTGGTATGCGCCGGACGCATGGCGGCGGGTCCCGGCAAATGCGGCGCTGGTGGCGGTTTCAGAATCGCAGGCACGGAGCGCTCCCGCCGATCTGCGAATCGATGCCGTGATTCCAAACGGAGTCGATCTGTCGCATTTTCGGCCGCGGAAAACCAAATCGGATTACGCTCTTGCAGTTGGCCGCATATGTCCGGAAAAAGCACTTCATCTTGCGATCGATGCCGCGGAGCGCGCCGGGGTGACGTTGATCGTCGCCGGCTCAGTTTTCGATTATTCGGAGCATCGCGATTACTTCGATTCGATGATTCGGCCTCGCCTGAACCAGCGTATTCGTTTCATCGGGCTCGTCGGTGGCGAGCGAAAGGCTCACCTGATGGCTGGCGCGCGCTGCCTGCTGGTTCCAAGTCTGGCGCCGGAAACCAGTTCGCTGGTTGCCATGGAGGCGATGGCTTCCGGCACCCCGGTAATCGCATTTCCCAACGGAGCGCTGCCGGGGATCGTGAAACAGGGAACCACCGGATTCCTGGTCAATAGTGCGGAAGAAATGGCAGATGCAATCGTTGAGTGCGATTCCATTTCGCCCCGGGCATGCCGTGCCGAAGCAGAGCAGAAATTTTCGTCCCAAAGGATGTTCGCTGAATATCTCGATTTGTATCGTGCAAGTACTTGCCCCAAAACAGAAGCGCAACTCCAGGCGGTCTGACGACCATGCATCCCAGCATTCGGCTGAATTCGCGAACTCTCACTCAATTGCGGGAACTGCGGGCTATCGCGGCGGAATGGAGGAATTTGTGGGAGCGATGCGGCAGTACTCCGTTTCAACAACCGGAGTGGATCATCGCATGGGCGGAGGCGTTTTCTCCTGATCGCATCAGGGTGGTCGAAGTGCGACGTGAAAACACGTTGGTCGGCCTTGCTCCGCTATTGATTTATCCACGTGGTGAAGAGCATGTACTTGCCTTCATGGCTGGCGGTGTGTCTGACTACCTGGACGTGGTGATTGATCATGAATACGAAAACGAAGCCGTCTTCGCGCTTTTCGATACTTTCTTGGGACTGGATCGCTGGAGCATTCTTGATTTGACCGATTTGCCATCCAGTTCGGTCCTGCATCGCGCAGTAACAGGATTTCTTGCCACCCCGCACGATTACTGTTCCAGCGTGATTCTTCCCGCGACCGGCAGCCAACTGCTTCAGCATTTTTCAAAGCGGCAGCGAGCGAATATCCGCCAATCCCACTCACGGATCGAGAGAGCAGGCGGGGTATCGATTGAGGTGGCGACGGCTAAGACCCTGCCAGAGTTTCTGGAAGACTTGTTTCGGTTGCACACAAGTCGTTGGCTACGGGAGGGGCAGCCAGGGGTTCTGGCTGACGAAAAAGTCAAAGCTTTCCATCGCAAGGCCGCACCGGGATTGTTATCGCAAGGTATTCTTCGGCTTTATCGTTTGCGATTAGCCGCCCGGACCATTGCTGTGGTCTACACACTGGTCAGGAATTCAACCATGTTCTGTTACTCGCAGGGTTACGATCCGGAATTCGCGGACTTGAGCCCGGGCACTTTTTTAATGTTTTCAGCGATGGAAAATGCCATTCGATCCGGCCTGAAAAAGTTCGATATGCTTCGCGGGAACGAAGCCTACAAGCAGCACTGGAAACCAGAAATCGAAATGACTCGCCGGATAGAGTGTGACCGGGCAACCGCAAGTTCCATCTGGAAGCGCGATTTCGCCGCTGCCTGAAGTTTGTAGCCGTCGTTCTACATGAAATTCCCGACCGCCTTCTCCTTTGGTTTCTACAGGATGCTACATCATCGCATGCCTGATCAAAGGGATAGTACCAATTCTTCCCGGCCGCTACAGTTCAAGGTGATTGTCGGGCTGGGAACCGTTGCTACTCAAGGATTGGAGCTGGTGTCGATAAAACACCGATCAAACCGCCATGATGAAACTGGAAACCGCTAATCGTCAGGACTGGCAAGGGTTCTCGCGCATCCTGGAAGTAATGTCATTCGTAGGCGAGATTGAAACCTTTAGCCCGCAAGAAAATCGCGAAGTGCTTGATGGAATGTGCCAGCTACCACCGTCCCCGGGCCAGACCATGAGCATGGAAGAAGTGGTGTTTTGGGCTGGTGTTGCGGCGGGCATGCAGGTATCGCGCCACGCCGAAGAAGGACGGATCGATCCTGAAACTGACGAGAAAGTTATGGTTTTTTCTTCAATCTTCGAGCACTCGACCAAGAACGCCATCGTCGACCTGGCCCTCGGTGAAATAGAATCGCCAAGCCAACCAACTTATCAGAAGACCAGAAGCCGATAAGATCTGAGCGGAACGAGAAGAAGATATCCGACCTGAAATATGACGGCCGTCCCCGGCCGGCGGCAGATTCGGGCGCTGTCGCACCAACCAGGGACGGCTCCACCGCACCTAGTGAAAGCTTAGATGGCAAGGTAGCGAAGCAGGTTGGTGCGCTTTTGAGCTTCGCATCAAAGTGCCCCTTAGTTCCAACCGTAACTCCTAGTCGAATTTACCTGTTCTCACCGATTGAGGAGGTCGCAATATTCTGCCTAGACTTGAAGAAGTGAGGATTGTTGCGAGGAGGATCAATGCCAGAAAAAGAGACGATCGAGCGAGCGCGTGAAGATGCAGCCGAAGGCAAATCTCCCAGTACACAGGCTGGAGAATTTGTTCGTGAGGAAATTCATCACGTGCGGGAAGGGAAGCACGGAGTAAAAAACTCGAAGCAGGCAATCGCTATTGGATTGTCAAAGGCGAGAAAGGCGGGAGTGAAGTTGCCTCCGCCAGCCAAAGGCACCGCCTCGGCTAAGAAGGCTGGCAGGACCCATAAGTCGAGGCGAAGTCGGCCTTCGACTAAAAGATCGCGAGCGACCAGCAAGGCCTTGAAGCGGGAAGGCCGGGCTGGAGCTTCGCATCGCGCCCTTTCACGGCACGCACACAAGGCAGCTGGACGTCGCTCCGCATCGAGCCGATCCAAAACTGCACGCAAGGCCGCGCGCACCCGCGCTTCGCGGCGCGCGAGCCGGTAAAGCATGGATACAAACAAATTCCCGCCAGCGCGACCGGCAGATCCGGTGCGAATCGCATCGGCGACCGTTCACGTCGGGACGTCAGGCTGGCATTACAAGCCATGGATCGGCGATTTTTATCCGCCACGATTTGCGCCGGCTAAAATGCTGGGGTGGTATGCGCGGGAATTTAACACTGTCGAAATCAACAATTCCTTTTATCGGCTCCCGGAGGAAAAAACTTTCCGCGAATGGGCGAGCACAGTGCCGCGAGGTTTTCTGTTCTCAGTGAAAGCAAGCCGTTTTCTTACCCATATCAAACGTCTTAAAGATGCTGAGGATCCGATCCGCCTGTTCTTTTCGCGTGCCCGGTTTTTAGGTCGCAAGCTGGGCCCGGTGCTTTTTCAACTTCCTCCTAAGTGGAAAGCCGATCATGGCCGCTTGCGCGAATTCCTGGAGCTTCTTCCGCCAAATCATACTTACGCCATCGAATTCCGTGATCCTACCTGGTATAACGAACCGATTTATGAATTGCTTCGGAGCCACGATGTCGCCTTGTGTATGCACGATTGGCACTCCGAACTCTGGCCGCAGGAATTAACTGCGAAATTGGCCTATCTCCGTTTTCACGGTACCACCGGCAGGTACGCGGGAAATTATCCTGATCAACTTCTGGAAGAATGGGCCAGAAAAATCGCGACCTGGTCCACGCAGCTTGAGCAATTCTTTATCTATTTCAACAATGACGTAGCCGGACATGCAGTCCGAAATGCGATTACCCTGCGGGCTGCCCTCCATCGCATTGCGGGCGGTTCTGATTCTGCGTCCTTCCAAAGGGTGGCCTGAGGCCCGCGTAGTTAACCTATAATCTCCACAAAACAAAGTGTTTCCAGCTACTGCTCCTACAGCAAATCGGCCTTCGAAGTACAGCGACCGCCTGATCGCCAGCTTTCAGAGCAGGCGATATGCTGTGCATGATGAACGTGATTAAACGAGTTTAAGGAGGCAGCATGCTGTACTGGGCGCTAGTGTTCTTGATTGTCGCGATAATCGCCGCGATCTTCGGTTTCGGTGGAGTTGCAGTAGCTGCAGCCGGAATCGCGAAGCTCCTGTTCTTCATTTTCCTGGTGGTGTTTGTCATCACCCTGATTACAGGACTCACCCGCCGCGGACGAGTGTAATAGCTTACGCAAGGCTTACTCACGGCTAGAGTTTATTAGAACCGATCTGGGCCGCGTCTTCAGATTGAAGACCGGCTTAAGATCGGATATTTTTTTGTCGGTCCCAGATTTTGACCAAAAATGAAGGCCCCGAATTTTTCGGGGCCTTTGAACATCGCACCTGATACTTTGTCCGACTATTGGGGACTGCTTCCGCTTCCTGTCGACTCAGATTTATGAGTACCTTTGCCGCTGCAGGTATCCGAGATCATTTTGACTTCAGTTACGTTGAAGGTCTTGCCAGAGGCGCCGGTGCTGCCGGAAGAGGTAGCCGACATGGCGTTCTCCCAGGTACCCTTCACCGAAACTTCATGACCTACGTGCGCTGACAGATCCTGACCGGTTACGGACACCATCTTGCCCTTTTTGGTTTCCAGCATGTATTGCCCACCCTGAGACTGGACGCAGCCTTTAAGCTTTTTTTCGCCCATATTGTTGTGATTCGTGTTCGACGTGTTCTGGTCGGTTTGGGGGGTAGGTGCGTTGGCGTCCGGCTGATTCATTCCTCCGGGTTGCTGGCCTGGCTGTTGCATGGTTGGCGATGAGTTCTGGGTTCCTTGACTGCCACCCGGCGCCATCTGCGCAGCGGCCGAAGCCACGAAGAATGCGAACGTCAGACACACTAATACTGATAATCTCCTCATTTTGGTCGTCTCCTGCCTTCTTGAATTTTTGACGATCGTTCGATTTCGGGATTAAGCGACCGTCCGCTGACCTACATCAGACGCGCGGGCCGCTGCGGGAGGTTGCAGCGCGGCAGACCGTTTCTTCAGCAGCACACGATGGATGGTATTCGAGAGTTGATTCCGAGATCCTGCTTTATCGCAGAAGGCGTCAACCACGCGCTTTGCGCTCAGGGGCACCAGAGTGCTTCCGGAAAATAACACCACAGGCACTCGCGGTTTAATCCGTTTGACGGCCGAAGCGAGAGCTTCACCATTCATTCCAGGCATTTCGTAGTCAGTAACAACTATGTCGATTAAATTCTCCGCCGCGACTTTTACGGCTTGTTTACCCGAGGTTGCCGTAAGTACTTTGAATCCTAGCCCCTCGAACATCGCACGATAAAGCTCCAGACCCGGCCGGAAATCATCCACCCACAGCAGAGTGGGACGCCCCGAACAGACGGGACGCGTTTTTCGCAAAGTTACCGCCCGGGATCGGCAGGTCAGAGAGCCTTCCATACTCTTCGGAACAGACCTGCGGGCTCTTGCAGACGAGGGCATGTTCACAATTTAGGACTAATCCCTGTGGAAAACAATTGAGTGAACGCTGTAGTTGAACTCCAGCAATTCATGTAGTTCTTTTGAGACGAATACCTTACGAGCAAAAATCGAACGAGATCCTTAAGGTTGAGGTATGTACTTTAAAGCATTGAAGATGAACCCTAAATCAACCTCGCCGACGCGGCTGGTGATGACCGTGTCGGCGGAGCCAATGCGAAAGCTCTTCTAGGTGCGGGAAAACCTCACAGCCTTCCCATCAGCAAAAGCACGATCAGGATCAACAGAATTAACCCCAACCCGCCGCTCGGGTAATAACCCCAACCTGTGCTGTACGGCCAGGTGGGCAACGCTCCGAGTACTAACAAGACCACAATAATCAGGAGAATCAATCCCATAGTTCCTCTCGTGTCGAACAGATTTTCAGGTCGTGAGCGCAGCAGGTTCTCTGCGCCCAGGAATAAAAATAGGCTGAATCCAGCACCTCTGGTAATCGGGTCAACTCTGTAACAGCTTACAAATCATTCTGTACCAAAGAAGATGGACTAAATGTTTGCTCACGCCTCTCCCGTGCGGCCGTGAATGCAAGAATAATTTCCGACTTGCCGGATGTGACGGAATCTAAGGCTCGGACACGTTTGATTTCGCGCTGATTCAGCAGGAGCCAGCATGCACGACAGCAGACCGCGCGTGGTTGTGCTATGCAAAATTGCCGCGCATCACTCTCGTCGACCGTAAGAATCATCACACCGTTCAACCGCTCCTTTATCAGGTGGCTACCGCCGGAGTTTCTGGCATGGTTATTCGTCCATATTTTCTTCCTCATCGGTTTCCGCAACCGCGTCATCGTCCTGATCCAGTGGGCTTGGTCGTACTTAACTTACGAGCGCGGCGCCCGCTTGATTACCGGAGACACCACTCTGCCGGGTTGGCAGAATGCCGAATCAGAAAACGAAGCCTCCGCGGTGGCCAGAATTGCGAGACAATAAGGACAATAAGAGCGATAGGTCCGCTGGAGTGTGAATATGGCCCACCGATTTTCATTGGCCGTCCTGCTCTCGGTTCTCCTTTTTCCTGCACTCGCGCAGGCAAATGTCCTGAAGCTGGAAATTAACGACACGATTCAAGCCGCAACTGAAGAGCGCATTGAGCGCGCTCTCAATCAGGCCGCATCCGAAAAAGATGATGCGGTCCTCATCGAGCTAAATACGCCTGGCGGCGTTATGGACGCCATGCGCGAGATCATGGGCAAGATAATCGCTTCTCCGGTACCGGTCATCATTTACGTTGCTCCGAGCGGGAGCCGGGCGGCTTCAGCGGGATTTTTCATTCTGGAAAGCGCTGACATCGCGGCCATGGCGCCAGGAACCAACACCGGCGCCGCGCATCCTGTGAGCGCATTCGGCGGCGATATCAAAGGTACCATGAAGGAAAAAGTTGAGCAGGACGCGACGGCGCTGATGCGCTCGGTTGTGGCCAAGCGAGGCCGAAATGTTCAAGTCGCTGAAAGCGCAGTCCTGCAATCGAAATCCTTTAGCGACGGGGAAGCTCTTTCACAAAAGCTGATTGATTACGTCGCCCCCACCGACCAGGATTTGTTTCGCCAAATCGCGTCCAAGCCGGTGAAGCGATTCAATGGGGAGACGATCAGCCTGAACCTGACCGGTGAGCATGAGGTTATGGTGGAGGAAACCCTGAAAGAACACATCCTCGCGTTCCTCATGGATCCCGACATCGCATTCATACTTTTGGCAATTGGCGCGCTCGGAATCTATACCGAGTTCAATCATCCGGGCGCAGTCTGGCCGGGGACGGTCGGCATAGTTTTTATTCTGCTGGCCATTTTCGCTTTGCATCTTCTACCCATTCGATTCGCCGCGGTGGTCTTGATTTTTGCGGCCTTTGTCCTGTTCGCACTGGAGGCAAAGTTTGCAAGTCATGGTGTCCTCGCAATCGGCGGGATCACGATGCTGGTGATCGGGGCGTTGCTTCTAGTTGACTCGCCTATTCCGGAGATGCGAGTGAAATTGGCGACCGCGCTGGCGGTGAGTATCCCGCTTGGGGGAATTACCGTTTTCCTGATGACGGTCGCGCTTCGCGCCCGCCGAAACAAGATCACCACCGGAATTCAAGGCCTAATAGGCGAGGTGGCGATCGCTCAAACTGCGCTCGCACCGTCAGGCAAGGTATTCGTTCATGGTGAAATCTGGGATGCAGTCGCCACTACCACCGTGCCTGCGGGCGAACGGGTGATAGTGAACAAGGTCGATGGACTTCAACTCAAAGTCGATCCGGTGGCGGAAACGGTCGAAAGGCGATAACCACGAAGGACACTAAGTTACACGAAGGAAATCCCGCCGAGAGATGGGTGTTTCCTCGTGAATCTAGCCTGCCCGGAGCGAAGTCGAAGGTTGCCCCTCGTGGTTAATGGGTGTATCTTCCCGATAAACTCTGGTAACTCGCGCTCCTGCACTATCGGTGCAGTACAATCAGCTTACACCTGCATTTTCAGGGAGAGTTCATGATGGATCTAGGTATCGGCACGTTTGGAATTGTCATTGTCATCGTCTTCCTATACTTCCTGAGCTCCATCAAAATACTTGCGGAATATGAACGCGGTGTAATTTTTCGCCTCGGCAGGTTGCGGCATGAGGCAAAAGGTCCGGGAGTAATTTTTGTATTTGCGCCGGTGGACCGCATGGTGCGGATCTCACTTCGACAGGAGGCGCTGGAAGTTCCGCCGCAAGACATCATCACACGTGACAACGTCACTCTAAAAGTCAATGCGGTAATTTTCCTGCGCGTGATCGAGCCCACCCGCGCTGTGGTTGAAGTTTCAAATTACGTCTATCAGACATCGCAGTTTGCGCAAACCACTCTGCGCTCGGTTCTGGGTGAAGTTGAACTCGACGAACTGCTCGCGCACCGCGAAAAGATCAACCTCCGGCTGCAAAGCATTCTCGATCAACACACTGCTCCCTGGGGCGTGAAAGTGGCGAACGTCGAAGTCAAGCAAGTGGATATGCCGGAATCGATGCTGCGCGCAATGGCCAAGCAGGCGGAAGCCGAACGCGAGAAACGTTCGAAGATCATTCACGCCGAGGGCGAGTTCTCGGCGGCGCAACGCCTGGTGGATGCGGCGAACCTACTAGCCACTGAGCCGGTCAGTATTCAGCTGCGGTACCTGCAGACCCTGACTGAGATTGGTGTCGAAAAAAACACGACTGTAGTCTTCCCGGTTCCGGTGGATTTTTTCTCTGGCATGCAGAAATTATTAGGGAAGGACATAGCCCCTCCTAAATAGCCTGGGCCCGTGAGGACTTTATGACTCCAGTGATGGCAGCACCGGCACGCGATCCGCGAAGTGAATACTCCGAGGATACCGAGATCACGCTGGGCACCGGTAAAATGCTTGCGCTATTTTTTGGCCTCGTGGTCTTGTGCGCTACATTTTTTGGCATGGGATATTCGATCGGCCACAATTCTGCAAAGACAAATGCCGAGTTGCTCCCATCGCCTAGCACTTCACGACCCACACGGCTGTCGACGCCGGCGACTCAAGCAACAACTGCGCCGCTGACAGAGCCGCAAACGGTCAGCAAACCAGCTGACACTCAGCAAGCTGCGCCGGATTCAAGCAGTACAGCGAGTTCCACTACGCCGCCTTCAACCACCGATCAGGTGCCATCCCTCACGCCGCAGCAACCTGTTGCCAGCTATTTTGTTCAGGTTGCCGCGGTAAGCAAGCAGGAAGACGCGCAAGCCCTGGTGGACTCTTTAAAGGGACGTCAATATCAGGCGTTTATCGCGGATGCAACTCCGGACAAGCTTTTTCATGTTCAAGTCGGGCCGTTTACCGACGTCAAAGAAGCGGAGAGCATGCGCGCTCGGCTGGTGAACGATGGCTACAATCCAATCCTGAAAAAGTAAAGGGCAGGCACTCGCGTTCACGCGGTCGTCAGCCGGTTTTTCCAGTGTGAGCGAACGAACCAGATAACTCCTGCCGCAATAAGCACCACAATCACTACATCCAGCTTGTGCAGATACTTTCCCAACTCACGCCAGTTCTCGCCCATTTTCATTCCGAACCAGGCCAGAAAAAAACACCAGGGCCATGATCCGAGAAATGTGTAGAGGTGAAAGCGTAACCGCGGCATACGAGCGACTCCCGCAGGTAAGGCAATGAAGGTCCGAATCACCGGCAGCATGCGCGCGACAAAGACTGCCAGATAACCCCAACGAGCGAAGAAACGGTCAGCCCAGTCGAGTTCGTGTTTGCCCATAAGCACCCATCTGCCATAGCGCTCCACCAGAGGCCGGCCTCCGTAGGCGCCAATCTCGTAGGCGATCAGCGATCCCAGGTTGCAGCCGATCGCGCCTGCGGTCGCGACCCATACGAGTTTCATGGTGCCAGAAAATACAAGGTATCCCGCGAAGGGCATGATCAGTTCCGACGGCAAGGGAATGCACGCCGACTCGATCGCCATGAGAATAACGATGCCGCCATAACCGGTGGCTGCGATCAGCGATTTAATAAAGAGAAACAGTGCGGCTAAGAGCTTTTCAGTCATCGTGAATGGCAGGACAATTTATGCGGAGTCGAGGTAAAAAGAACTTTAAAATGAACCATCCTGAGTAAAGGTGAAACCCGGCAATGCGGCGCCAGCCGCGCTCTTTGCGACTTTGACGCGGACGGTCGGAGCGTCCGGCGCATTCACTTCTGCCGGACGAAGCACCGCGTACTGGGTGAATACCTCGTTGTACAGCTTGGTGACGAGATAATCCTGGCCATTTTCGTCCTTGCGCCAAACTTGTCCGAGCTGGATGGAATTAACTGCCATACGAACTTTCTCCGGGGACCAAGAATTCAAGGTGGTGGTTGATTCAAGAGTAAAGCCAGCACTGGAGGGCGTCAATGCTCCGAAGTCGCGGTCAAGCTCTCGCGCGAAAGTGAACCTTCGGATAAGGGGTAAAATTCCTGGGCATTATTGTTAAGATTGCATTCTATCCAGGAGGAAAAATGTCGCGAGGAGTTGTGCCGCGCAGGCCGGCTAAAACCGGAAGGCAGGAGGGCGCAGGGCCAGGAGCGACGCGCAAGATCGCGGCGGCTGGCAAAGCGAGCAAAAACGCCGGAAAGCTTGCTGAAACCTCCAGCAAAAGACCGTCACGGGAGACGAGGACCGGCGTTCCGAAGGGCTATAAGCCGACCTCCCCTGAGCGCGTTTCCGAGATTCTGAAGCGCCTGGATCATCTCTATCCTGATGTGACCTGCGCTCTGACCCACAAAGATCCGTGGGAACTTCTGGTAGCGACGATCCTTTCAGCGCAATCGACCGATGTTCGGGTGAATATGGTCACGCCGGAGCTGTTTAAGAAATATCCCACTGTCCAGGACTTCGCGAAATTAGAACCGCAACAGCTGGAAGCTGACATTCGATCAACCGGTTTCTTTCGCAACAAGTCGAAATCTGTCGTCGGCGCCGCGCGCAGAGTGGTTAGCGAATACGGCGGCAAGGTGCCCGAGACGATGGAAGACCTGCTCACCCTGCCTGGGGTTGCTCGTAAGACCGCAAATGTAGTCCTCGGCAGCTGGTTTAAGAAAGCCGAAGGATTAGTGGTCGATACACACGTTCACCGCATTTCGCGGCGACTGGAGCTAACCAAGAACGACGATCCGAAAAAAATCGAGCAGGATTTAATAGCCGTTATTCCACGCGAAAAGTGGATATTGTTTTCGCACCAGGTGATCTGGCATGGACGCAAGCTTTGCTTCGCGCGCTCTCCCAAGTGCGTTGATTGCACTCTGGAAAATATCTGTCACGCGGAAGATAAAACCTGGAGCACGGTGGCGAAGCACAAAGGCGCGAGAGCTTAAAACTTACGTCGGCACTTTCAAAATCATGTATCCGCCCAACAGCGCAAAAATAATATCCGGAGACCACGCCGCCAGCGTCGGAGGCAGTTGGCTAATGTTTCCCATGGCCTCGAACAGCCCCGAGATGACCGTATAAACCACGGCAATACCGATTGCC
>DATATW010000061.1:0-10528 GCA_036268595.1 Terriglobales bacterium | reverse complement strand
GACGACAACGGTTGGGTCGAGCCCGCCGCCTGCAAGGACTGCGGCAATCATGGAAGTGGTCGTGGTCTTGCCATGCATGCCGCCTATGGCGATGCCGTACTTCAGGCGCATCAGCTCGGCCAACATTTCGGCGCGCTGGATCACGGGAACGTGCAGCCGGTGTGCTTCTTCGACTTCGGAATTGCTCGGCTGGATTGCAGAACTGGTGACGATAACCTCCGCGCCCGACACGTTCTCTGCGCGATGGCCTTCGAAAATAACTGCGCCGAGCGATTTCAAACGATCGGTAACCGAAGAGCGCTTGAGATCAGAGCCAGAAATTTTGTAGCCGAGATTCAACAGCACCTCGGCGATGCCGCTCATGCCGATGCCGCCGATGCCGACAAAATGAATTCGTTGAATTTTGGCAAACATAAAAAGCTGTGAGCTATGAGCCGTGAGCTCTTAGCCACCTCACTCGCTAAAAGCTAAACGCTAAGAGCTGAGTTTTCCATTCCCGCCACTTTCGCGGCCAGCTCTGCAATTTCTTTTGCGGCATCGGGATGCGCCATCGCCCCCGCTGCGTCACTCATTCGGCCCAACCGTGCGGGATCTTCGAGTAGCGCGTCGATCGTATCTACCAGCCAGACTTCATCCAGGCGCGTCTCTTCGAGCACGACCGCCGCGTTCGCCTGCTCCATCGCCTCCGCATTACGGCGCTGATGATCGTCGGCGGCGCGGGGAAATGGAACGAAGATGGCGGGCTTCCCTGCGGCCGCTATTTCTGCGACCGTGCTCGCGCCGGAGCGGCACAATACCAGATCGGCCCGTGCAAAAAAAGCCGGCATGTCGTCGATAAACTTGTGCACCTCGGAGGAAATTGCAATCCCAGCGTAAGCTGCTTGCACCTCATTATATTCACGCTCTCCGGTCTGATGAATCACGTGCAGTCCGGGCAAACGCCGCTTCAGTTCTGGCAAGGAACGGATCACCGCCTGATTGATGGCGCGCGCTCCCTGGCTTCCACCGAACACGAGAAGGGTCGGCGATCCCGGAGAATAGGGCTTCCTGGGAATCTGGAAAAACGCCGGGCGCACTGGAACGCCAGTTACGACCGCATTGCGGAAATGATCAGCCGTCTGCTCGAAGTGAACCGCTGCAGCTGACACAAATCGCGCCACCATCCGGTTCGCGAATCCGGGCACAAGATTCGGCTCGAACGCCAGAGTTGGCGTGTGCTTCATGATGGCCGCCAGCATCGCTGGCCCGGAGGCATATCCGCCGACTCCGATTACAACGTCGGGCTGAAATTCATTCAGTAATCCTGCCGCGGTAAAAATGGCGCGCGGCAGATCAAGAGCTGTGCGAATTCGCGTCGCAAGGCTCACCCGATTCAGCGCGCCGACTTTCACCAACTGAAGAGGGAATCCCGCCGCCGGAACCAGCCGGTTCTCGAGTCCGCGCGCGGTTCCGATGAACAGCACTTCAGCCCGGTAGCGGCGCTGCAACTCTTGGGCGATAGCAAGGGCAGGAATTACGTGTCCGCCAGTGCCTCCGCCCGCGAGAATGGCTCTCATGCAAGCAAACTATATCCGAGCGGCGTTCATTCCGCCTGCTTAGTGATGTTGAGCAACACTCCAATGCATGCCAGCGTAATAAATAGCGACGAACCGCCGTACGAAATCAGTGGCAGAGGAATTCCTTTGGTGGGCATCAGCCCAAGCACAACGCTGATGTTGATAAACGCCTGCACCACGACCATGCTGGTAATTCCAACCGCCAGAAATCTTCCGAACAGATCCTGGGTACGCAACGCAGTTCGCACGCCGCGCCAGAGGAACAGTGCGAATAAAGTTACTACTGCCATGCAGCCGATCAGCCCCAACTCTTCGCCGAGCACCGAAAAAATGAAATCGGTGTGCGGCTCGGGCAGATAAAAAAGTTTCTCTTTGCCCTCCATCAAACCCACGCCGGTCAAACCGCCGGTGGAAACTGCAATCAGCGATTGAATAATGTGAAAACCGCGGCCCTGCGGATCGGAGTAAGGATTCAGGAACGCCAGAATGCGGTCGCGCCGGTAAGCCACATGGAATATTAGAAAATAAAGTGGCAACAGCGATCCCAGAAAAGAATAAGCCAGGTATTTCAGCTCAAGCCCGGCGACAAACAGAATGCAAATGGTGATTGCCCCACAAGCGATCGCGGTCCCAAGGTCGGGCTGAAAGACGATCAGCCCAATGAAAACCAGGGTGGGCAGAACAGCGGGCAGTAGTGTATTGCGCCAGTCATCCATCGATCGGCTGCGAGTCTCGAGAAAAAATGCCAGAAACAAAATCAGCGCAGGCTTGGCCAATTCTGAAGGCTGGAATGAGAATCCGCTGAAGTGAATCCAGCGATGGGTGTGATGCGACTGGTCGAGGAAAAAAACTGATATCAGCATCAACGCAGTCAGGCCCAACAATGAAAAAACCGCGCCCGGATGCTTGAGTTTTTTGTAGTCGACCCGCATGCCGACCAACATGGCGGCAAAGCCGGCGACCGCCCATCCCATTTGCCGCAGCAGAAAGAAATATCCCGAGTGGTATCGCTCCTTAGCCATCACCGCGGAGGCGCTGAACACCATCACCAAGCCGACGAAAACCAGCAGCAGGGTGACGATGAACAGCCAGCGGTCGACACTGACTCGTTTTGCCATGCGAATTTCATTTCACCACGGGGACATTATGAGCCGGTGAACTCTTTGGACAAGAATTTCAGTGAAGCGTTACTTCTGTGGTTCGCTGGCCTGGCCGGGCGACTTTCGCGACTGCAGTTGCCGAACCAGTTCCTTGAAAACTCTTCCGCGCTGCTCGTAATTCTGAAACTGGTCGAAGCTGGCGCAGGCGGGCGCGAGCAAAACTACCTCACCGGAGCTTGCAGCTGCCGAGGCTTGCCTCACTGCGGCGTCGAGGGTACCCGAGGAAACAATCTGGGTTGTTCCTTGGATCTGAGACTGAATTGTTTCCGCGGCGGCGCCGATCGTGTAAACCGACTTAACTCGTTCGCGCAGCGAGTTGTTGAGCAGGGTGTAGTCGCTACCCTTGTCTTTTCCGCCCAGGATCAAATGAATGTTAGCCGGAAAGGACTGCAGCGCCTTCATCGTCGCATCCACATTCGTGGCCTTCGAATCGTTGTAATATTCCACGCCACCGATTGTGGCTACGTATTCCAGACGATGTTCGACGGCCTTGAATTGCATGATCGCCATGCGAATTTTCTCTGGCGCGCATCCCATCAATGCCGCCGCGCACACCGCCGCCAGCACATTTTCGAGATTATGCGAGCCCTTAAGCGGAATCTCAGCAACAGCGAGCACAGCCTGCTCCTGCCCGTTTCCCCGGAAAACGACGTAGCCATCGCGAACGAATGCTCCAGATTCCATTTCGCGCTGGCGGCTGAACCAGAACACCTGCGCGCGAGTACGCCCGGCAAGCTCCACGCAGGTAGGATCGTCCGCGTTCAGCACGGCGAAATCGTCTGAATGCTGATTTTCGAAAATACGGGCTTTGGCGTTAACGTAAGCCGCAAATGTCCGATGACGATCCAGATGGTCGGGGGTCACATTGAGCACGACCGCGACTCTGGGACGAAAGCTGGCGATTGTCTCCAGCTGGAAACTTGAAACCTCCAAGACAATCACGGTTTCGGGCGTGGCTTCGTCGGCCAGAGAAATCGCGGCAGTGCCGATGTTACCTCCGACTAGCGTTTTGAATCCGCTTGCAGCGATGATTTCGCCGACTAACGTCGTCGTGGTTGTCTTCCCGTTCGACCCAGTAATGGCAACAATAGGGCCAGGGAGAAACTGGGAGGCGAGTTCGATCTCGCCTATCACTGGCTGACCAAAGGTGCGCGCCTGCTCCAGCGGCTCGGCATCAACTGGAACCCCCGGACTTACCACTATCAGGTCCTGATTGCGGAACGTGCGTTCGCCGTGCGCGCCGGTTTCGACCGCAATCCCGGCATCGAGAAGAGTGGGGATTTGCTCGCGCAGTTGGTCTTCGGATTTCGCGTCAGAAACCGTGACCTTCGCACCTCGCGATTGCAGAAAAATAGCCGATGCGACGCCCGAACGGCCAAGGCCGACCACCAGCACGCGTTTGCCGTTGAGTTCCATTCGAGGGAAAAATCCGTGGTGGGAATTATCTCAGTTTAAGCGTGGTCAGCGCGAACAACGCAAACACCAGCGATGCGATCCAGAAGCGCACGATGATCTTCGATTCTGACCATCCCATTAATTCAAAGTGGTGGTGAATCGGCGCCATCTTGAAAATGCGCTTCTTACGTAGCTTGTAGGACGTGACCTGCAAAATCACCGAGAGCGCCTCGATCACGAAAACTCCGCCGATGAAGGGCAGCAGCAGTTCCTGCTTAATAATGACTGCGATGGTGCCGATCGCACCGCCGAGCGCGAGCGAGCCGACGTCACCCATGAAAACCTCGGCCGGATGCGCGTTATACCAGAGAAAACCAATGGAAGCGCCGACCATGGCGCCACAAAAAATCGTCAACTCACCCACCTGCGGCATTCTCGGCAGCTCAAGGTAAGTAGAAAACGTAGCGTGGCCGCTGACGTAGGTGAGCACGGTGAGCGCGCCGGCAGCGATCACAGTACAACCGATAGCCAGGCCGTCCAAGCCATCGGTGAGATTCACTGCATTACTCGCTCCCACAATCATCAGCGAAACGAAAATGATGAAGGGAAGGAAAGCCACCGGCCACAGATCCGGGTTGTGGATTAGCCCGTGCAACACCAGGTCGGGATGAAATTGTTTGATGAAAGGGACCACCAGCCGAGTCGAATACATCCCGCGGTTCTGCATCGCAATAAGGGCCACCGCAATCAGGACGCTGACCAGGAATTGGAACCCGAGTTTCGCTCTCGCGGTCAGTCCGAGGTTTCTTTTCTGGACCACTTTGGTGTAATCATCGGCGAAACCGATGGCGGCGAAGGCAGCGGTGGAGAGCACAGCGATCCACACAAAGGGATTAGTGAGGTCAGCCCACAACAGGGTTGGAACAATGATTGAAATCGCGATCAGCACACCGCCCATGGTGGGCGTGCCGGCTTTTTTCTGATGCGCTTTGGGTCCCTCTTCCCGGATGTACTGGCCAATCTGGAATTCACGCAGCCGGTTAATGACCAGAGGACCGATGATCAGACCGGTGAAGAGTGCAGTGAGACTGGCGAAAGCGGTGCGGAAAGTTAAATATCGAAAAATTCGAAACGGCGGAAAGTAGTGAAAAAGCTTCAGGTACAACAGCCAGTAGAGCAATCCGCCTCCGGTTTAATTCTTGTCGTCGGTCGTCGGTCGTCGGTCGTTGGTCGTCGTTTTTGGTTCAGCTGATGCCTGATGGCCGACAGCTGACAGGTTTTCGAGCGCTTTTTCCAGCTTCACTCCGCGCGAGGCTTTTAATAGAACAACGTCGCCTTCTCGTGTCTCGCGGGCAAGCCACTCTCCGGCTGAATCCGCGCTGGGAACGAATTCGGCGCGTGCGCCTGCTTCCTTCGCAGCGTTCACCATCTCCGTCGCTAGACCTCGAACTCCGACCAGAACGTCGATTCCCTTTTTCGCAATATGTAGCCCAGCGTCACGGTGCATCTCTGCACCCTGCGGCCCGAGTTCCAGCATTTCTCCGGCGACCACGATCCGCCGTTTCGCCGGCATATCGGCTAGCGCGTCTACCATTGCCGCAAGAGCTTTCGGATTTGAATTGTAGCAATCATTAATCACCGTAATGTTGCCAAGGCGAACAACCTGCCCGCGCTTGTCGGCAGCGACCATGGTAGCCAGGGAAGCAACCGCATCCGAAAGCGAAATCTCGCGTTCCAGCGCGACTGCAATGGCAGCCAGAGCGTTGTGTATATTGTGCGATCCCACAAGCGGCAGGCTGGCGCGCTGCCGGCGGTTACCGGTTACTACGTCAAAGTCCGATCCTTGTTCGCCTTTCGACTCTATATTTTCTGCGCGCACGTCGGCATTCGGCGCGACCCCGTAAAGGACCACCTTGCCCTTGAAATTCTTACCAAACTTTGAAACAAACTCATCGTCCGCGTTCAATACCGCGGTGCCGGTATTCGGCAATGATTCGACCAGCTCGTACTTCGCGCGAGCGATCTCAGAAATATCCTTAAAAAATTCCAAATGTACGGGAGCTACATTGGTGACCACACCCGTATCCGGTTGCGCAATCTGCGCCAGAGCCGTGATCTCCCCCAGATGAGACATGCCCAGTTCAACCACCGCGCAGTCGTGTTCCGGCTCCAGTTTGAGCAGCATGAGCGGCAATCCGAAATGATTATTGAAGTTGCCCTCGGACTTGTGCACGCGGAATCGTGTGGCCAGGACGTGAGCGATGGCTTCCTTGGTGGTGGTTTTGCCCGCCGATCCGGTTACGGCGATCAGGGGACGCGCCCATAGGCGGCGAACCGCCTGGGCTAGGAGTTGCAGGGCAACCAGAGTGTCTTCGACGGGGATCAAAGCTGCTGGGCGGGCGTGGACGCCCGCCGCTACATGGGCAGAGGAAGCGGAAAACTTTTCGCGGCTGACCACCGCGGCGATAGCGCCCTTTTCGAAGGCCTGGTCGAGAAAATCGTGCCCGTCCATCCGCTCGCCGCGCACTGCGAAAAACAGTTGGCCGGGCTTAATGGTTCGCGAATCGATGGAATACCCGGTGGCGACCGCATCACGGTTAAAGTTTGCGTCTAAGTCACCGGCCGGAACATTCAGATAGCCTGCGATTCGCCCCAACGGCAGCTTCATGCGCCTCTTCCGACCCCACGGCAATCATAACCAAGTTCCCCCAGAATCTCTGTCGCAACCTGACGGTCGTCAAAAGGAAGACTGGCGCCGCCAACGCTCTGAACCTTTTCATGCCCTTTGCCGGCCAGCAAAACAATATCTTTCGCGCGGGCGTATGAAAGGGCGGTCCGAATCGCCGCCCGCCGGTCGGATTCAATGGTGTACTTCACCCCAGAACGCTGTACACCAACTACCGCATCGTTAATGATCGCCAACGGGTTCTCGTTACGAGGATTGTCGGAGGTCAGCACCACGAAATCGCTGCCTTTGCCGGCTGCTTCCCCCATCAACGGACGCTTGCTGCGATCCCGATCTCCGCCACAGCCAAACATAGTGATCACGCGCCCGCCATCCTGCTTCACAAACTCACGCGCCAGCGAGGTCAGGTTTCGAAGCGCGTCATCAGTGTGCGCGTAATCAACGACCACGGTGAAAGGCTGCGCACAGTCAACCGGCTCAAAACGCCCTGGAACCCTCGCCAGTTTTGCAATCCCATCGGCAATTGCTTCAGCCGGGCATCCACGCGCATAGGCGGCCGCACTCGCGGCCAGGATGTTATAGACGTTCACTCGCCCAATAAGAGGTGACGTGACGGCAATCGTGTCGTCCGGCATGACCATTTGAAAGGCAGTCCCGCGAGCGGTGACTTCCAGCTTGCTGGTATGAAAGTCAGCTCCTGAAATCGCGTAGGTGATGACGTCGGAGCCCGCATTCTGGCTAAATTTTTTGAGCTGCAGTCCGTAGTCGTCGTCCGCATTGAGCACCGCCACTCGCGGCCGACGGGTGCCGCAACCGGAAAACAAAATCCGCTTAGCGGCGAAGTACTCCTCCATGGTTCCGTGATAATCGAGATGATCGCGGGTCAGGTTGGTGAACACTGCAATGTCGAAGGGAATGCCATAAGTTCGCTCCTGCGCCAGCGCGTGGGAAGAAACCTCCATCACGGCCTCGGTACCGCCGGCATCCAGTTCGTCGCGAAACAGGCGTTGCAGCTCAAGCCCCTCTGGCGTGGTATGCGGCGCGGGAAGGACTTTGCCGCCGACATGATACTCAATCGTCCCAATTAACGCGCTCTTGCGATCTGCTGCCCCCAGAATGGATTCCAGAAGAAACGCTATCGTGCTCTTGCCGTTGGTCCCGGTAATTCCAGTGACCGCGATCTGCTCTGCGGGACACCGGTAAAAGTTGGAGCTCGCCACAGCAAGCGCTCGCCTCCCGTGCGTCACTTTCGCCCACGCAACGTTCGGTGGAGTTCGGTCTGAATCTGTGATCACCGCAACCGCGCCGGCGTTAATTGCGCTCTCGAGAAACTGATTCCCGTCGCTGGATTCGCCTCTCATCGCGACAAACGCATCTCCCGGCCTCACCTTGCGCGAGTCGTACTCGACACCGGTGACCTGCGGGTTCCCGCTGCTTGCGAGAATCTCCGCCCCTTTTAGGAGATCGAGGAGAGTCATTGGTTTCGATTGTATTGCAAGGTATGTGTTTGGCTGCGAATCGTCCGGCCCTCGTACTTCTGGATGCAGAACTATCGCCCGAAGCGCACCATGATCTTGGTTCCGGAGGCGACGTGTGCGCCGGGTGCGGGTGACTGGTCCTGGGCTATCCCGCTGCCCACGATCTCGAGATCGAGCCCATTGGCTTCTGCGGCTTCGATTGCCGAGCGCACGGATTTTCCAAGGAACGAAGGCACCGCAATGCCACCCTGTTCCACGTCGAGAACAACGGTGCCATTTGCGGGCATGGGCGCAGGCGAAGGGATTTGTGATGTCGAGGCCATGGCGGCCGGCGTTTGCATCGGCTGCGAGATGTTCTCGCGCATGGCGGCGGGAATGATTTCATTCTTGCTTGTGGAGCGGCGGGCGCCTCGTGAGCCATCGTCGAACCCGGCGACGGAAGCTGGCCGGGCGGGGACGCCCGGCTCCCCACCAGCCACTGAAGGAGGCGCATCGGCGATGCCGGCATCGGCTACATCAATCTCCTCACCGGGATGGTCCGGCGAACCTTCCCCCACATCTTTTTCGCTGGCCTTTTCACGGGCCAGCAAGACCTGGCGATTTGCAGGGATCTCCAGATCGTGCGGGGCATGCATGTATTCAAGCACCTGTTGCGCTACCCGATGAAACACCGGCGCTGCCACCCAGCCGCCTTCGCGCTCCAGCGTGGTTCGGCCTTCGGGCGAATCGAGAATCACAACCACCGTAATTGCCGGATTGTTGATCGGCGCAAGTCCGGCGAACGATGCCCAATATTTGGTGTGGGAATATGCGTGCTTGGCGGGATCAAATTTCTGCGCGGTGCCGGTTTTTCCGCCGGAACTATAGCCTTCGAGAATTGCCTTCTTCCCGGTTCCATGCACCACCACACCCTGCATCATTTGCCGCATCAATGCCGCGGCGCGCGGCGACAGTACGCGCCTTCCTTCCGCTGGATGGAAGGCGACAGCCTGGGGAGTAGCTGCCGCATGAATTTCGCCTGCCACAATTCGAGGCGGAAGCAAGACTCCGTCGTTGCCGATGCTCGAAATCATCTGCGCAAGTTGCACTGCGGAGATTCCAATTTCCTGACCCATGGCAATCGCCCCGATCGAGACTTTCGACCAACGGCTCAGCGGCTTTGCCATACCACGGGTTTCGCCGGGAAGTTCGATTCCTGTCTCCTGCCCGAATCCGAAGTTGCGAATGTACTTGTACATGCGGTCTTCGCCGGTCATGAGCGCAATCTTGATCGCGCCCACATCGCTCGATTCTGCCAACACTTCAGATACTGGTATTACGCCCCACGGTTTCCAGTCGTGAATTCTGCGGCCAAACAGGACGATAGATCCCATTTGGCAGTCGATCAGCTCGTCCGGCCGCACCAGCCCCAGGTCAATCGCCGCAGAAATGGTCACCAGCTTGAACGTCGAGCCGGGCTCATATACATCGCTGACCGCATGGTCCTTTAGCTTCTCGGGCGTGATTTCGCGCGAGAGGTTCGGATTGAAAGTCGGACGATTGGCCAGCGCCAGGATTTCGCCGGTGTGCGGATTTTCGACTATGACGGTGCCGGAAATTGAGTGCGTTTGTTGCATCGCGGTTTCGAGTTCGCGCTCGGCGATGTATTGAATTTTTTCATCCAGCGTGAGGACAACGTTCTCGCCCGGCTCAGGCTGCTTTTCTACGCTACCGAACCACTGCTTGCGCGCATCAACCGAAATCAGCATCTGCCCCGGCCGCCCGTGGAGTTGATCTTCGTACTCGCGCTCGACTCCGCTCAGGCCCGAATCGTCCATGCCCACGTAGCCAAGCACCTGTGCCGCCAGCTCGTTTTTTGGATAGTAGCGTTTGGATTCCTTCTGGAAGTACACCCCGCGCAAATTGAGGGACCGAATGCGCGCGGAAATTTCCGGGTCAGGTTTCCGTACCATCCAGCAGAAACTTTTTGCCGCTTCGCACTTTGCCAGCAGCTCGCGCGGATCCTGCTTGGTGATTCTGGCGATCAGCGAGATAGTGCTCGCCGGCTTCGGCATTTCGGTCGGCACCGCGAACACCGAATCCACGTTGATCGACATAGCCAGTTCGCGGCCCTGGCGGTCGTAAATTATTCCGCGGCGCGCCGAGACTTCTTCAGTGCGCTGTTGCTGGCGTTGTGCGCGGTGTTCGAAGGATCCGTAGCGGAAGATTTGCAGGTAAACCAGGCGGACAGAAATTACCCCGCACCACAGCACG
>DATATW010000060.1:0-32793 GCA_036268595.1 Terriglobales bacterium | reverse complement strand
CGTTGAACATTTGTTTATTGCTTCGACCCACGCGTACATTCTGATTTTCACCAATACCGGACGCGTGTACTGGCTGAAGGTCTACGAAATTCCAGATATCGCCGCTGCCGGCAAAGGCAAGCACGTCGGCAACCTGGTCTCACTGCAGCCCGGCGAAACCGTGCGCAACATGCTCGCGGTCCGCAATCTCGAAGAAGAAGGCCGCTACATTTTCTTCGCCACCCGCAATGGCACGGTGAAGAAGACGCCGCTCAAGGATTTCTGCAATGTGATGTCGCGAGGCATCATTGCCATCGGCATTGATCAGGGCGACGAACTGGTCGGCACGACTCTCACCGACGGCAACCAGATTATTTTCCTGGCGTCGCACGATGGCCAGGCGATCCGCTTCGACGAAGCCGACGTCCGCGATATGGGCCGTCCGGCTTACGGCGTTCGCGGCATGAAGCTCGACGCGAAAGACTACATCGTCGGCATGGCCACTACGCCGAAAGATCCAAAGAAAGCCGAAGCCGAACTCGAAAAAGCGAAAGCCGCCGCCGGAGTGCCGGAAGCCACCGCAACCGACGCCACGATTCCGATCAAAGGCTCGCTCATTCTCTCGATCACCGAAAACGGCTACGGCAAGCGCACGCCTGCCGACGAATACCGCCTGCAGGGACGCGGCGGCTCAGGCGTCATCAACGTCAAAACCACCGAGCGCAACGGCAAAGTCACCGGCATTGCGCAGGTCTCAGAAAAATCCGAAGTCATGCTGATCAGCCAGTACGGCAAAATCATCCGCATGGATTCCAGCACCATCCGCGAATCCGGCCGCAGCGCACAGGGTGTCCGTCTGCTGCACATGGAAGCCGGGGACAGGGTGGCGGCGGCGGTAGTGATCCCGCCAGATGAGGAACCGACCGGCGGGTTATTACAGTAAGGATCTTCCAGAGACCGGTTGCCCCATCCTTGTCGCGCAGTTTGCGACAGGGTGGGGCTTTTTGACTTTTACTTTGAGGAGGTCCCCTCTTGTCGGAACCAGATCCCGTATGCTTGCATAGTAAGCCTACAATTAATGCATGCAATATACCATCCGAAACGTACCGAACCACCTGGACGCCGCCCTTCGCCGCAAGGCCCGCGAGCAGGGCAAGAGTCTGAACGACGTGACTATAGAAGCTCTAGCCCAAGGCGCCGGAGTTGGCGAGCAAAGATCCCGTCAGCGGGACCTCAGCGATATCGCAAAAACATGGCGAAAAGATGCTGCATTTGATGACGCAGTAGCCGCGCAGGACACGATCGACGCAGAATTGTGGCGATGACCACGCCGACACTCCAAAACCGGGCATGCTGGGGAATCCCGGCATGAGACTTGCGGTCGACACGAACCGTTACACCGATCTATGTCGGGGCATTCCATCAGTCATTGAAACCATCGAGCTGGCCGATGAAGTCTGGCTGCCCGTGTATGCGAACAGGCGCAACGCCGCATGAACCCAATGATTTGAATAGCTCGAGCGAAGCCAGGAACTTGCTGTCTCGAAAGCAAGAGAAGTCCTCTCGGAGGGTAGGGTATCTTAGGCTCGACAGAATTTTGCTGATGAAGCGTTTACTTACGCCACGTGCTCGTCATCGTCCAGATACTCGCCGGGAACATCGTCTTCGGGAACTTCATGGGTTACGACTTCGGAAACATCGGCATCTTTCGCGTTTTCCACGCCGTAGACCGCATCGGCTTCGTAAGCGTTGCCCTCTTCCGCGAGTTCCTCAACGCTTTCGGAATCGGCGTCGGCTGTGTTAGAAATCTGCTGCGTGTCACCTGACTGCCCGGCCGAATCCGGACCTAACTCATCGCGTTTCGATTTTCTTGCTCTTGCCATAATTTTCTCCAAATACTAGGATGACCAACCACCCACAACGACTCGCAATTTTCCGCAAAAGCTATGCTGCTTTGCGTTCGAGGGAAGCACGGTCCCACTTGCCAAGATTAGCTGCCGCCCAATAGGTACTCTCGCAGAATTGCAATAATGATTTGCTGGGCGACTCTGACCCTCGAACCGCCTCATACTGCAGGAGAAATTCTCCCAGCCCAGCGTTGTACGCGGCGGCTTTCGGTTGCGCTTGAGCCAGCTTGAATCCGTTCGGCTCCGGTGCCGCATAGGAATAAAACGCTGTGTCCGATATTCCGGCCGCACCCGGCCAGAAGCCCACGCTGCTTACTTCGTGCGAGTAGGCCTCCTTGGTTATGGCATCGGCGCCGGGCCGTTCAGGTGCGCGCCGGCCCGAGAACCGGGTCACTGCCAAATCGAAGCTTCCCCAGAAAAAATGCACCGGGCTCGACTTGCCAATAAAGCCTGCGCGGAATTCTTTGAAGATGGCATCGACCGACACCAGGATGCGCCAGAATTTTTCGACCGATTCGGCATCGTACGACGCGTGTATCCGGTCTTCATCAAACGGAATCGGGTTCTGAATTTCCACCGGCATGCGCCAGATTTTGACGTTGATGTCTTCAGCCCCAAGCAGGCGCACGAACTCCTGGTAAAAATCAGCAACTGATTTAGGCGCAAGCGGCAAAGTTCTAAGCGCACCGTCGCTGGTCTCGAGTACAAGCTGGTGTTTCAGAAAATCGAAACGCAGCTCAAACGATCTGTCCCCGTACGGCATGATGGACGTGGTCAGGCCGCGCGAGGTGACGTACAGCGGAACGTTCCACCAGTGATTGACCAAAGGCGTCAGCGCCAGCCGAACTTTACCGACGATCTGGGTCCACATATGGAGCGTTTCACAAGTATCTTTCCAGGAATCGAGAGGCAACGGCGGCCAGCATTCCGGCAGATCGGCAGATGAGAGCATATGGTTGATCTTAAACGTGGCAGCCTGTGCTGCAGCAATGGATGTTGCGCTCCGGCGCTTCGTTCGCCTGAAAAAATCGACCCTCGAATCCAAATCCTGGACCGAGGGCCGAAAGAATCAAGCCGCAGCTTGCCGGCTGTGCTTCAAAAATGCCAGCAGGTCGGCGTTGATCTGGTCAGCATTGGTCGTGGGCATGCCGTGGGGGAAGCCGGGATAAATTTTCAGCGTGGAATTCTTCACCAGTTTCGCCGAAAGAGGCGCCGCCGCAGCGATGGGCACGATCTGATCGTCATCGCCGTGAAGGATGAGTGTAGGCACATCGAACTTCTTCAGGTCCTCGGTAAAGTCGGTCTCTGAGAATGCCTTGATGCAGTCGTAATGGGCTTTCATTCCTCCCATCATGCCCTGCAACCACCAGTGCTCGCGAATGCCTTCGGATATCTTTGCTCCCGGCCGATTGTAGCCATAGAAGGGCATGGTGATGTCCTTGTAAAACTGTGGCCGATTGGCGGCAAGCTGCGCCCTCAAATCATCGAACACCGCCAAGGGCGCGCCTGCGGGATTTTTATCGGTCTTGACCATCAATGGCGGGACCGCGCTGATGAGTACCGCCATTCCGACACGTTTCGAACCGTGTCGCCCGATGTAGCGGGCAACTTCGCCCCCTCCGGTTGAGTGGCCGACGTGTATCGCATCCTTCAGATCGAGTTTTTCAGTCAATGCCGCAAGGTCATCGGCGTAGGTGTTCATTTCGTTGCCGTCCCAGGTCTGGGTGGAGCGTCCGTGGCCGCGCCGGTCGTGTGCGATCACGCGAAAACCTTGCTGGCCGAAGTAGAGCATTTGTCCGTCCCAGTCGTCCGCAGTGAGTGGCCAGCCATGGCTGAACACGATCGGCTGCCCTGTGCCCCAATCCTTGTAATAAATTTTTGCGCCGTCTTTTACGGTGATAGTAGGCATTTGCTTCTCCTTAAGTATGGTTGAAAAAACCGGCCAAGCGGCAAGCGCCGCGGATGTCAGAGATTGCGGGCCCACAAGCCCATGCGGGGCGCAGCCTGCGATTAGGCTGCGTTGGAGTGTAAGAGGGAGTTCCCCACCACAATGAAATCGAACTGTTGCAGCGAGTCGAAATCCCTGGCAAGAGATAAACGCATCAGTCGTTCAATAAGATTTTCTATTTCTTCTGTGGACATTTGCTTGGTGGCTGACCAGAATTTCTGCGGTACCAGCCAAATGCGGTCTGCTTGGTTGGGCGTCATGAGGAGTTCTCCGGCTGAGTTGGTTACAAGAAGAATATTGGGCCCATGCCCCGAACGCCGGAATTCTATACGCGCGGGTGAGGAGATGGCAAACCCAAGGAATCGATAAATTGCCCCTTTCCCCAATGACCATAGCTTGAGAGAGCTAATCCCGTTACGATTGAACAAAGGGACTGAAGTGGGCAGACAAATAACTATCGTGCTTTATGTGGTGGCGATGGCGGCCATCATAGTCGGTATAGATTTCGTGTTCTTGAGAAACCGATTCTGGGAACGGCTGATCGTGAATATTGGAATCGTATTAGCGTTCGCAGCGTTCTACTTCAAATTCCTGCGGCGGCCATGAACTCGGGCGACCCGCCCTTTCGCTGCGATTGTGCAGACTTAATGATGTGAACCAACGCCTATTAACTGTGGAGCTGGCGCTGCCCACAATCAGCACGCCTCCTGGCGCCATCGTCAAACTTTCCGGCTGTGATTTCGCATCGCCAACCAAAACGTCGGCGGCCGAGGCAGCTTGCGCAAAGCTGATGACCAGAGCAAAGCAGACAAGCCCCCGAAGCTTCGACATAGACATCGTCAAATCGCCTGAGAGTTGATCTTTCGCATGCACGATACTACCCGTTTTAGCTAATTGCGATCGGCGGAAGCCGTTCAGCATTGACATTTCTAAAATCGGAAAGGCAGTCGAGAGGAATGCGGAGCAGCACAAGAAATTTGAATCAGTGTCAAGCGTTATTTTAACCGCATGAACACAGGCTAAAACGTTTACGTTTGTGCTTGCTGAGTAGCGGCTTAATTTTTGCCATCATTGTTGGAAGTTTTAATTGCTCGAAAATGCCTGAAAGTGGTTACAAGTGGTTACATTTATTACGCGTCCAACCACCCTGTCCGGGTGGCGACATTTTGTCGCTACCCAAAAGTGCTATTTGCAGAATTTCGCAGCACTTTTGAGTTGGAGGTACTGTTGTGCGTTGGGTTTTAGTGTTGCTGTTCAGTTTTTCTCTTCTTTCCTGCGGTGGGCGTGATTGGAAGCTACAAAATGTTGAAGTTCTTCCGCAGAACGCATCAGTAGCCGTTCTGGGACAATCCGTTCAATTTCAAGCGTTAGGTCATTATTCTTCTGGGCCGTACTCTAAGGTGAGCGACATCACAGATCAGGTTAGCTGGCAATCGAGCAATCAGGCGATAGCTACGGTCAATTCTTCAGGGCTAGCAACCACAATTGACTCTGGTCAGGCTACCATCACGGCTACCATGAATAAGATAGAGCCAGCCTCCGCGAATCTGGTATCGACCGCCATTACGCGAGACCTCGCCTCAATTGAGATATTACCCGCTGGCGGAACTCAAACAGTTTATGCTCTGGGACAGACAGCTCAGTTCGTAGCCATTGGAACGTTCAGCGCGAGTCCGCTCACCGAAGATGTCACCGCGCAGGTGAGGTGGGGATCAGCAGACACCAATGTAGCGACCATCAATCCTTCGGGGCTTGCGACTGCCGTCTCTTGTTCCGCATCCAATCCTCCCTGTACTACCGCGATTACTGCTACTTTTACCAATTTGGACGGGAATACAGCCACGGCAATGCCTTCGAGTCTAGCCGTACAACCGAATGGCAACACGCCTCAATTACCGACGCTGACTGTATATCTGGTAGGTCAGGGTACTGGCACGATAACAAGCAGTCCAGCGGGTCTGAGTTGCACATCAGGCTCAACTTCGGGTGCCACCTGCACGGGTTTCTTTCCTTTAAATTCGACTGTGAGTTTAACTGCCGTACCAGCGACCGGAACGGCATTCGGAGGTTGGTCTTCTAACTGCGCACCGGATACGGGCAACCCATGCACCGTGACTATGAACAATAATCAGAGCGTGGGCGCGATTCTTAATTAGGCCGCCGAGATATTAGCAAACCTTGTACGAGCAGGCTCGACAATACTCGCTGTAGGCTCGATACCTCTAGATTCGCCATTCCATCACCTCTAAAGGCTGAATACTGAATCTGAAACCAAACCGATTAAAATGGTTACGGGTTTGGTTACAAGAGAAAAAAGCAATTTCAGCTTCTATCTTGTATTCAGCTGCTTACAAGGAGGTTGGTAGCGCTACCGGGAATCGAACCCGGGTTTGAAGATTGAGAATCTTCCGTCCTAACCCCTAGACGATAGCGCCGTCTGAATCGGGCATAGCCTGCAAACAACCGCGAAATCGACGTCGCATAGACATCAATTCAGCATCGATTATAACAACGAGCCGGCGGCTCTCCGTCGGTCCGGGCAATCAAAGCGGCGGGTTCTCGGTACTTTGCGAGGCGCTTCAAGTGGTGGGCGCTATAGGATTCGAACCTATGACTTCCACCGTGTGAGGATGGCACTCTACCGCTGAGTTAAGCGCCCACTTGAACGAATATTCTAGCAAAGCCTTCCGTTCCGCCATTCTCGCACCCGTGGTAGGCTAATTTCTGGTCCGGAAATTTCCAATAGACCTGGGCGAAGACGAGCTCGCCGCAAAATAAAGCCGTGTGCTGCGGCGGGGCCACACTCAATTTCAGCGCTCAATGTGGAAGAAGCCTAAACCCGCAGCTCCGCCTGTAACCCCTTCTCCAGAAGAGAGATATGAGCCAGCTTCTTCTCTGGAAGATGCGCAACTTTCTGCCCCAGATAGGGTTAACTCAGATGTGAGCAGCGTGGCACTCAATTACGGGCTGCCCGCCATGGGCGTACGCTCGGCAGTCGAGACCTCGGGCGCTAGCGCAGGGGAATCGACTGACGCCGAAGTCATGCTTCGGGTCAAAGCCGGCGACGATTCCGCCTTTGATTTTTTAGTGCAAAAATATCGCCGTCCGATTATCAATTTTATGTACCGCATGGCGCACAATAGCGCGGCGGCGGAGGACCTGGCTCAGGAAGTTTTTCTGCGGGTATATCGTTCGCGAGGCAGTTACGAAGCCAGCGCGAAATTTACCACTTGGCTTTATCGCATCGCGACCAACCTGGGAATGAATTATTCGCGCGACACGCGTCATGAGCGTCCCGAGAACGTTACCAATTTGGATGAGCCAGATGAAGAAACCGGTCAATCCCCGGACTTGGCGGACAAGACGCCAACCGTTGAAGAAGAGATCATGCGCCGCGAACGCCTGAATGCGATCCGGCAAAAAGTAGAGGCCTTACCAGAAAGACAGAAGATGGCGGTGCTCATGCACAAGTACCAGCAAATGGATTACCGCCAGATCGCAGAAGTTTTGAAGTTAAGTGAATCAGCCACCAAGTCGCTGCTGTTCCGCGCCTACGAGACTTTGCGGACGCAGCTGAAGGAATTCGTTTAAACCGGCGCCGGACGAAGAATCCGGCCCGCACGAGAATTGCAAAGGAAGATTTATGAAGTGCATTGAAATTCGCGAACTGCTTCCGGACCTGGCCGCCGGACTCACCGTCGCCGAGCCAGAGGTCAATCATCATCTGCGCTCCTGCGTTGATTGCGCGGGGACGCTTAGCCAGTTCCAAAAGACAATGGCGCTGCTGGATGAATGGCGGGCGCCGGAACCGTCGCCTTACTTTGATACCAGGTTGCAGGCGCGCCTGCGTGAAGAGGCGGCAAAACAGCCGTCGCATTGGTGGAGTTGGGCCGGTATGCGGCGCCCCGCGCTGGCCGCTTCGCTGGCGGCAATTGTGGTGGTGGGCGCTGGTGTCTTCCGGATTGAGGAAAACAGAATTCACCATCGTTCGCCAGGGCCGGTGGCTTCAATTGAGCCCGGCACTGCGGTAGGCGATCTGCAGGCGCTCGACCAGAACCACGACATTTACTCAGACTCAGACTTGCTGGATGATTTGCAGGTTCAGCAGGATGTCCGCGCAAATCCGTAACATTCGGAGACTTAGTCATCAGGGTTGAAGTCAGAAGAAACACGGAAAGAAATCCGGGGGAAAAAGGAAATGAAAGCGGTGGCGCAATTTCGGCACCGGCTGGCTTGGTGCATCACGATGCTGGCCTTGGCGGCCGTGCCGTGCTTTGCGCAAAACCACCGCAACGAACCGGCCCAGCGCCCTTCGCGCCAGGAACCTAGTCGATCGCGGCCGAGCCGCCCGGAGTTTCGGCAGCAACAGCCGAGATATAGCCGACCCCAAGCCCAGCCGCGTTATCAGTCGAGACCGCAACGTGGTTATCAGCAGCCGCGGGGCTATCAATCTCGCGGGCCGCAGAACTATGGACCGCCGCAGCGCAACTTTCCTTCGCCTTCGCAGCGGAATTTCCAGTCAGAGCAGCAATCAAGAAACAACGTGCCCCGGCCATATCAGCCGCCGGCGCAAGGTCATCATTCGGGCCAATGGCTGAACCGCTACCGCGACCAGCCGCTCGACCAGCAACGCCGCGCGCTCGAAAACGATCCTACTTTCCGGCGTCTTCCTCGCACGCGTCAGCAGGAGCTCGAGCAGCGGCTGCAACGTTTCGACACCTTGCCCCCGGAACGCCAGCAGCAGGTACTGCACCGCATGGAGACCTGGGAGCACTTAACACCGCAGCAGAAGCAGCAGTTCCGCGCGGTAGATTCACAGTTCCGCAGCCTGCCACCGGACCGCCAGCAAGTAGTCAGAAATGCGATTCAGACTTTGCGGGCTATGCCACCAGACGCGAGGCAGCGCGCACTTCAATCCGGCTTTGGGGATTTATCTCCGCGGGAGCGGCAGATTCTGGGTAATACATCGCGCCTGCCACTGGCTCCGGCGCAGCCCAATCAATCGGAGCAGCCGGCCACCGGTCCGCAACGATACATTCCACGGCCGCCTCAGTAGGTAAGATTTAATTATTTTCTCAGCAGGTTTTTGGCGACGAACAGCAAATTGGCAGGCCGCTCCGCCAGCCGCCGCATCAAATAGGGATACCACTCGGTTCCGAACGGGACATAAACTCGCATGCGCCAACCTTCGCGTACCAGCGATCGCTGCAGGTCTCGCCGGATGCCATAAAGCATTTGAAATTCAAAAGCATCGCGCGCAATCCGCTCCTGCGTCACAAATGATTGCACCTGCCGGATAATTTTTTCATCGTGAGTTGCCAGGCCGTGATAGGTCCCGCTTTTCAGCAGGACCTTCATCAGCTTGACATAGTTGGCATCGACCTCTGATTTTTCCTGATAAGCAATCTCTGCCGGCTCGCGGTATGCACCTTTGCAAAGCCTGATGCGAATGCCCTCCCGCAACAGGCTGGCTACATCAGCTTCCGATCGCCGCATGTAACTTTGAATGACCGCGCCCACGCAACCGCTATTGCCGGCTTGCCGATGGAGTTGGTGAACGAAATCCAAAGTCCGCTGCGTGTAGGGAGAGCCTTCCATGTCTACCCGAACAAAGTTCCTGGGTGACATGGACGCCGCTTTCTCTACCAGGGCCGCAACATTCGAGTATGCAAATTGCGGATCGACATCGATCCCCATGTGGGTGAGCTTCACGCTGACGTTGGCGTTTAATCCGCGCGCACCTATCTCAGTCAGAAGTTGCTGATAAAGCTGAGCGCTATGGTTGGCTTCTTCGGCGGTGTTTACGTTTTCGCCGAGATTGTCTACCGACACGCTTAAGCCAGCTCGATTCAGCTCGCCAGCTGCACGCAGCGCATCTTCAACCTGGGTCCCGGCGACGAAGCGTGAAGAGATCCGCTGGCCAAGAGAGGATTTCTCCGCAAACCGGCGGAGGGTGCGGCTCTCGGACAAGGAAATGAGCGAGGCCCTCAGCACTTTTTTCCTGTGCAGGCGAAGTTTGGTATCGCCTTGTTCGACGAGATCACAGAAAGTTTTACCACAAACCGCACGGTTCGAGTCGAGAGCAGATCACGGGTGGTGTGCTACCGAATGAACTCTCCTCCGTGTCATCGGGATAGTTGCCGTTCAGTGCGACCCGGGAAGACACCGTTGTCAACAGTCTTCCTCTCCACGTCCCCGGCGATCCTATCGCATGGTACGGTCCCTCACTCGCCCGCCTTCGGCGAACGAGTTCGGGATGACATGCTTTTAACAGATTACTTCACTGGAAATTGGGTGGGGACTGAAGTACTGGAAAAGCTCCAAGTGCTGAGCGCGGCCACGCCGAGTTCATTCAATCCCTTGATCTTCGAGGAACTTCTCTACTTCAAGGGCGGCCATGCAGCCGGATCCTGCGGCAGTTATGGCTTGCCGGTAGCGCCGATCCTGCACATCGCCGCAGGCATACACACCCGGAACTTTCGTGAAGACATTCCCGGTTGTCTTCAGATATCCGTCCTGATCCATATCCAACTGGCCTTCAAAAATTTTGGCATTTGGAATGTGCCCAATACCCAGAAACATCGCGCTGACCGGCAGGGTCGAAGCCTTTCCGTCTCGCAGGTCCCGTAGGCGCAGGCTGGTTACTTCCTTTCTGGAGGGATCGTCAACCTGCTCGACCACGGTATTAGTAATGAAGTCGATCTTCTCGTGTTGTTGAGCGCGTTCCAGCATAATTTTGGAGGCGCGAAACTCGTCGCGCCGGTGAATGAGTGAAACCTTGCTGGCAAACCGGGTCAGAAATATCGCTTCTTCCATGGCAGAGTCGCCGCCGCCGATCACAGCGATGTCTTTACCGGAGAAGAAAAATCCATCGCAGGTGGCGCAAGAAGATACTCCGTGTCCGATCAAGGCCTGCTCACTCGGCAATCCCAGCCAGCGCGCTGAAGCTCCGCTGGCAATGATCACGCTACGCGTCTGTATGGTCTCTTTTCCGACGGTCAGGGTGAACGGCCGCTTGCTGAGGTCCGCTCCGGTGACGTGAGCCATCTGGTACTCTGCACCAAAACGTTCCGCCTGCCGGCGCATGTTGGCGATGAGTTCGGGCCCCTGAATTCCCTCGGGGAACCCGGGAAAATTCTCGACCAGCGTAGTCAGGGAGAGCTGCCCGCCCGGCTCGTGTCCTTCAATCACCAACGGCTCCAGCTTTGCGCGCGCAGTGTACAAGGCCGCCGTGTGTCCGGCGCAGCCCGATCCGATGATCACAACGTTTCGTATACCCATAGGCTCGTTAGATTACAGAATTGAAATTCGGTCGCAAACCGCAGATCACGGACGATGACTGATGCTTGTGCTTTTGTGATGCGCAACTCCGCCTTCGGTTATCCGAGCCAGCTCCGCTGGAATCAGCTTTCTCGCATCTAGTACGCCGCGATAATCCGAAAGAATCGATGACGCGGAGCCAAAGAGATGCTCATAGGCGCTCTGGTCCGGGGCCGGACCCCCGTTGCTGCCTGAGCAGCGGGCTAACACAACCGAAGATTTTCCGAATCTTTCCAGCTTGATACGTCCAGCTGGCGTGGCTGCGTTGAGCATAGTGGCTGCGCTGGTCACCGAAGAAGCGCTCGATTCGATTGAAATCTCCAGCAGGTCTTTCGCCTCGCGCAAGCGAAAGACCAGCGTCTCGACCATCTGTTCCTTGTCCCGGCTGAAGGAATATTGCACGTTAGAAAATGTCTCGCCATTGGGAAAGTCGCGGCGGATGCGCACAAATTCTGCCAGGGCCTGGTCCGGTGAAGTCACCATCGTCGCATTTGTATCCGCCATGCCCGGAATCGGACTAGTATTCGGATCAAGCGTCGATCTGCCTCGATCAAGTTCGAAGTCCGGGCTGAACGAGGGCCGTTTCGGAATGCGCGACAGAGCGGACGAAATTTCCTGTTGTTCGGCCGGCGAGGGTGTGCACACGTTCAGCACATTTACTTTGACCTGGGGCTTTGACGCAGGTGCTTCCTGGGCCCGGCACAGGCACGCCACCGCCGCGATTGCAGCCATCGCAATTATCTTCTTACGCACAACCGCATTTTAACAGCACCCAGCGCGGTCACAACTCTGAGTCCTTTCTTCACTGGGCTACCATCTATAATTCAGGCGGTAACGCATGTCCTCCCGTCGTTTACGCGCGCGCCTCTGGCTGGAGCACCACGGCCTTTTTCCTCGCGGAAGGTTGGCGTTTTTCACGCTCTATGTGTTCGCGATCGATTTGTTGCTGCTGGTTGTCGAAGAAATCGGCAGAATGTTCCGCGGTTCTTTTGGGTCCTCGCTTACCGGCTGGGTCATCTTATTAACGCTGCTTGCGCTGGTCCTGCTCAGCATACTGGGGCTGCGAAGATTCTGGTCTCGATTACTGTGGCGCACACGAAGCCGGCTGGTCATAACGTACGCATTTATCGGGGTTATTCCCCTCGTTTTGTTAGTGGTTCTGGCAGCCTTGGCTTTCTATCTTTTCTCGGGGCAATTCGCTGTCTATATCCTCACCTCGCGGCTGGATTCAGACCTTCGCAGCTTAGACGTCGGTAATGCCCGTGTGGCCAGTGAAATAGCCGCGAAAGTATCCGGGCACAGCGTGACGCCTTTAGCGCCGGACGCAATACCAGCTCGACGCACCAATCATCAGGTATTTGCGTGGGTCAACCGCAAACTCATCTTTAATAACTCGGGAGCGCCTGCGCCATCGCTGCCAGCGTATCTTCGCCAAGATTTGACCAGGGTGGTGCAGGACCACGGCGCCGTATTTTTGCGTTCGGTGAGTGTGATTCCCGGCAGCGACGGCGTGCTGATTGTGCTCTCCAGCCGGCCCGTGGAGCGGCGTTTGCTGGCTGAGCTCGGAGACAATCTTGGCGAAGTCACCTTATATAGATTGGATACCGGAACCGAGAATCCGACCCCGATTTATACTGCCGGAAACATACCGCCGTCACGGCGAACGTTGGATTTCACTGTTTCCTCCGGGGCCAAAGTTCCAGTTTTAGATTGGATGAGCGGGGCAGATGCAAAACCAGCTCCTATAAGCGTAACCACGCGGCTTTCGCAACTGTATGATCTTGGATTTTCCTCTTTGGGGGATTTGGGATCCACCATCGAATTTGTTCTTTTCGTTCTCTTAATAGCGCTCATTTTCTTTGAAGCTGCGGCCTGGTGGATTGGAACACGACTTTCTCGTTCCATTACTGGCGCGGTGGGCCAGATGTATCTTGCCACCACCCATATCAATCGCGGAGATTTCAGCCATCGCATTCCCGTTACCTCGAATGACCAACTGGCGGCGCTGGCGAACTCGTTCAACTCGATGACGGAGTCCATTCAGAACCTGGTCCTCGAGCAGAAAGAAAAGCAGCGCCTGGAAAACGAAATCACCATCGCGCAGGAAGTGCAGGCACAGCTTTTTCCCCGCCACATCACCCAACTGCCGAGTCTTGAGGTCCACGGTTTTTGCCGTCCCGCACGGAGCGTAAGCGGCGATTATTACGACTTTCTCTCCCTCGGCCCGGAGCGAATGCTGCTGGCGGTTGGCGACGTGAGCGGTAAAGGAATTTCTGCAGCCTTGCTCATGGCGACCATTCACTCTGCAGTCCGCGCCTACTCGGTGGAAGGCGTTCCCGCGCTTCGCCAGTTACAGGTGGTAGGCAATGGACCGCCGGTGCGTTCCAGAGTCGAATCTCTCATCGAAGGCGCGGAGGTGTGCCCCGGCACTCTGTTGTCCCTGTTGAATCACCAACTCGTCCACAGTACGCCGCAGGAAAAATATGCGACATTATTTCTTGCGATGTACGACACCAGTGATCGCCGCCTTACCTTCAGCAATGCTGGGCATTTGCCGCCGCTGGTGCTCTCGGGAGACGGGGGAGTGAGGCGGCTGGAGGATGGGGGCACGGTGGTCGGCCTGTTTGATGACATTCATTACGATGAAGCTTCGATCCAATTTCATCCCGGCGAAATTTTTCTCGCTTACAGTGACGGCGTCACCGAGCCGGAAAATGACTTTGGCGAATTCGGCGAACAACGCTTAATCGACCTCGTCCAGGAAAACCGCGACCTTCCGCTCGAACGCATTACAGAGCTCGTGACCGCTGCCGTCGATGACTGGATTGGCGGCGCCGAACAGCCCGACGACGTCACGTTGGTGCTGGCGCGAGCGCGATAAACGCTCTGCGATTACTTCTCACTCCATACTCGTGTCATCCCGAATCCGTTCGCGGAACGCGGACGGAGAGGGACCTTACGTCATCCCGCAGTCCCTGTTGTGCAGCCGCGAGGAAACGCAACGGGTGTACGGCAGTACGGCACAAATCCAAAAACTTTCACTACCACTCTGTGTTTCAATACTTCAATCCGGAGGCACCATGCCCAGAATTCCCCAATCGATCGCCATAACCTGCATTATTACCGCTACCCTTCTGTTGGCTGCTTGCCCTTCGCGCAGCAGCATCGAGTCGATCAATCGTGATCCAGCGCGCTTTCACGACCACGAGGTTACGATCGCAGGCCGGGTGGTGAATTCTTTCGACGTGATGGGTGTGGCCGCGTTTGAAATCGATGACGGCACCGGAAGGATGTGGGTTTATAGCCAGAAGTTCGGAGTGCCGGGCAGCGACTCCAAAGTCGCGGTGACGGGAACCATCCAGCAGGGATTCAGCCTCGGTGGGCGTAATTTTGCAACCATCCTGCGCGAAACCCGCCGTCATCATGATTGACCCCTGCGCCTCTGAACGCTGATTATCGGGTCTTCTTCAAGCTGCTCCGACCCTTCTCGAGCACGTCATTCATTAACTTCCACTGGCAAACCCAAAGCCATTATCATCCTGCACTTTCGTACCCTCTCTTCACACCGACGACATATTGTCGGCCTCCCAGATATAAGAAATGATTGATAACGTCCGGAAAAAGAGCTACTCAAGTCCCCTTCCAGTTACGCGAAGCGGAACCGCTTGCGGAGATGTTGAATGCCGAAACTTTTGCTGGTGGAAGATAACGAAATGAACCGCGACATGCTTAGCCGACGCTTAGAACGAATTGGCTATTACGTAGTGACGGCCGTAGATGGGGAACACGGATACTCACTGGCACAGTCGGAGAAGCCCGATTTGATCCTTATGGACATCAGTTTGCCGACCATGGACGGCTGGGAAGTCACCAAACTGCTAAAGGCTAACCCCCGCACTCGGCACATTCCTGTCATCGCCGTGACCGCTCATGTTCTGGTTGGCGATCGCGCCAGGGCGGCCGAAGTAGGTTGCAGCGATTACGACACCAAGCCGGTCGATTTTGAAAGGCTTCGCGGGAAAATCGAAAACCTGCTGTCCGAGAAGAACCTTGCCTAAAACGCTCGCTAAAACTATGCCGGAGCTGCGGATAAGTGATGGCGGACCTCCCGCGACCAAAATCGCTTTGGCGGAGCAGATACTCGACTACTCCGACCGCAACCTTCAGCTAACCATGAAGATGTTGATAGGCGCTGAGGCGGACATCGAGCCGCTTGTAAGGGAGCAGTCCGACAATAATGCCGCAATTTCCGGACTCCTGCAGCGAATCCGCGAACAGGTTGTGTCGCAGCGCGAACGAGAATTGCTGGAATCGGCCAGCGCGCAGTGGTTCCGCTCATCCTACGGTGCTTCCGATGGCAAGCAGGGGCGTTTCGATGCCGGGACGGCGACCGTCAACCTCATGCTCCCTCTGCTCCTGGATAACAATTCGTGGAAAGTCTTTGTTTATTTTTTACAGACGCAGAGCGAGGCTTCTGAGACCGATCAAAACGCCGAGCAGGACGTCATCGCCCGCACCCGCCAGATTGTTCGTGCTCATCAGGAAACTAAGAACACGGTAGCCGAACGGAAACGCAGTGCGGAGCGTCTTTCACAACTCGCCTCCATCATCGAGTTCTCGAGTGACGCGATCGTAATATTTACGCTCGACGGCACCATCGTAAGCTGGAACGGCGGCGCCGAGACTCTATACGGTTACAACGCAGGAGAAGTGCTCGGCCGCGCTCGAACCGTCCTGTTACCGCCCGGCCAGCCAGACGAGCTGCCGGAAATGGTCACCACTTTAAAACGCGGAGAACAGACCGCCCGCTACGAGACTATTCAGATGCGGAAGGAAGGGCGGCTCATCGATGTTTCCATGGCAATGTCGCCAGTCAAAGACGCCGGTGAACAAATCATTGGAGTGGCCGCAATCACGCGTGACATCAGCGAACGAAAACTTCTGGAGAAACAGCTTCGCCAATCGCAGAAAATGGAAGCCCTGGGGCAGCTTTCCGGCGGCATTACCCATGACTTCAATAATTTATTGACCGTCATCACCGGCTACTGCGAATTGCTCGAGTTGGAACTGCCCTTGAATACCACTCCGCGGAAAAATTGCGAGCAGATTAAGAAAGCCGGCGAAAGAGCCGCATCGCTCACCCGCCAGCTACTGGCATTCTCCCGCCAGCAGGTACTGGAACCCCGGATACTTAATTTGAATTCCGTCATTCTGGATGTAGAAAAAATGCTCAGCCGGGTGATTGGCGAGGACATCGAGCTCGAGACTTTGCTGGATCCAAATTTGGGTTTCATCAAAGCCGATAAAGGCCAAATTGAGCAAGTCCTGATGAACCTGGTAGTGAATGCTCGAGATGCGATGCCGAGCGGAGGCCAGCTGACTATCACCACGAGCAATGTTAACGTCGACGAAGAATTCGCCCGCTACCACCCACCGCAACAACCGGGTGAATATGTTCGCTTAAGTGTTCGCGATACCGGCATCGGAATGAATGCCGAAACCCAAGCTCGAATCTTTGAGCCGTTTTTCACCACGAAAGATGTGGGCAGAGGCACAGGTCTAGGTCTTTCGACAGTCTACGGGGTCATCAGGCAGAGCGAGGGCTATGTGTGGGTCCAGAGCGAGCCTGGGCAGGGCACAAATTTCGAAATTTATCTGCCTCTCGTCCGGGACAGCATTTCAGAAGAAAAGCATAGCGTTGGTTCACCCAGCCCGTCCGGCGGCACACAGACCGTTCTGCTGGTGGAAGACGAGGAGGCGCTTCGTGAATTGACTTGTGACTTGCTGGCCGGAAGCGGGTACAAAGTTCTTGATGCGGCATCGCCCGAGGAAGCGATCGAAACTGCCACTCGTCACTCCGGTCCGATTCACTTGCTCCTGACGGATGTGGTTATGCCCGGAATGAACGGCCCCAGTCTGGCGCAAAAAGTCGCTGCCATTCGGCCGGATATGAAGGTGGTGTATATGTCCGGCTACACTGGATTCAGGCATGGCCAGGGTCCGGGACCTGACGCCATTCTCCTGCCCAAGCCTTTCAAGCGGGAAACCCTGCTCCGCAAGCTTCATGAGGCGCTCACGCTGAATCGTCAATCACGTTTCGCGTAAGCGAACAAAGCCCGGCTCATAGGATGACCTCGCGGGTTTTTCATTCAAAAGCGATCATGGCGTCGGGCGTCGGTATTCCGACGAGAGCAGGATTCGCGAGGTCCGGCACAAATTGCGTGCTAAGTTTCGTGAACAGCCAAACCCCAAGCGCGAAGAAAAAATCGGAGCTGGAACAACCCCTTCGTTCCAGCTCCGATTCGCGTGCACAGGTAGTGCTGATTCCTAGCGCCTTAATCTGCCAGCAGAATTCCAGGCGTGATTGGCCAACGAGTGATTGGCCAACGAAAGTTAAGGGCGGGCGAATGCCGCCCGCCGCCAAGGCTACCAACCATATTTAACTGTCGCCCGGCCCGCCATCCGGGCTAAGCCGCTCGTGGCCCGCGAATGAAATGCAGCACCAGCGAGATCAGCGCCAGAATCAGCAGAAGGTGGATCAACCCACCCGCGACGTGAAACACGCCGAAACCTAAAATCCAGGCCACCAAAAGAATCACAAACAAAATAGTAAAGATACTCATGTTGAGCTCCTTTCGAATTGTTCTCTCTCGTTACGTAAGCGATGCATTCGATGGCCGCGCACTTCCCCGGAGATGCACTCCTAGAGCGATCTCCACGAAGTTAGCCCAGCTCCTACAGAGAGCTCATCACACAATTGAGAGTTACCGCGGGAGTTGTTAGTCCTATTCCTGATAATTGAGTGGATTACTTGTAGTTGTTTATTGCACTGGAACCGTTGTGCTAACGGGGATTCCCCCGACTGCACCGGTTATTGTGAGCTCGGTTATACCGGCTGGGACGTTGATCGTAAACGAAGTCGATGAGGTCGTATTCGCGATGGTCGCATTGGGTGGTACCACTCCGGGCGAGTCGGCGGAAAGCACGACGGGAGTATCTTGAATGGCGGCCTTCGAGAGCGACAGCGTAACGGTAGCCTGCCCGCCAGCAGGCGCAGGATTAGGCGAGACCGTAATGCCACTTAGCGACTCGAGCAGGCACTGCATGCTTTGATCCTGCTGGGGAATACTCGAAGGCGGCGTGGCCCAGGGCACGTTCACGAAATCGAAGAAGTCGGACATGTCAGGCTGTGCGGCATCGCGTGCGGTCAGGCTCGGGAGATTGAAGCGGGTCTCGATAAACTTCAGCATCGCGGTGTAATCCATTGGCACGTGCGAAACGTAGTTGGCTTTGCTGAAGGGCGAAATCACTATTACCGGAACCCTGAAGCCGGTGAAGAAGAAGCCGCAAACCGGATCGGTGTTGTCGTTCGCACAGGCCGTTCCGGTCTGCGTGGATTCGTCGGTCGGAAATTGAATGCTGTCTGGTGGAACTGCCGATTGTGGCGGAACGTGATCGTAAAAACCGCCGGGTTCATCGTAGGTCAGGATGAGCACGGTGTCCTTCCACGACGGGCTCGCCATCAAGGTATTAATAATTCCCTCGACGTAATTGGCCCCTGTCTGCACGCTGGGGGGGTGAACGATGTCGGTGTCATTCGAATGTTCATCCAGGCCGACATAGCCCGCGGGTTCGAGAAACGACACCTGAGGCAAGGTCCCATTCTGCATGTCGGTCATCAACTGCGAGATCGGTTGGAACTGGTTGGGCAAATTACTAAGCACGTAGCTGCCATAATTGAACTGCTTCAGGTAGCTGTAGTTGGCCAGGCACGACGGCGTGGTACACCCGGTCGAATCGGCGTGAACATAAATCTTCCAACTGACGTTGTTAGCCTGCATTAACTGGAAGATGGTCTCACTGGTAAGGTGCTCATTCGCAACCAGCGGAGAAACGTGTCCCTGAGATGTGGCGCCGTACAAATACATCCGGTTGAGCTGGGTGCGCGACATGATAGGAGCAAACCATCGGTCCGAGGTCGCGAAGTTGGAAGCCATGAAGTAGTAGTAATTCAACTGGTCGCCGCTGAAATATCCCATGGTGCGGTGCCCCAAAACGTCATAAAGAGTGGGACTGCTTTGTTGCGCGTCGTCAGCGGCGGTGATTACGAATCCGTCCATCAACGCATTATTGGAATCTTCGGGACTGAAACGATTCCGATCGCGGTGGCTCTCAGCCCATGAAGGACTGGGGTTCTCGGTGCAGGCGGTCTGCAAGTTATACGGGTTCACTATGGTTCCATTAGGATCGGCGTCCGACGACGTCGCAGGTTCGCCGTCAAATGTGGTTCCGTCCGTTGCCTGCGGGTAACCATGTGATTGCCAGTAATCGGACAAATGCCCGAAGTAGTGGTCGAAGGAACGGTTTTCCTGGGTAACGATGATGATGTGCTTTACGGCGGTGATATCGTGCGCGACCTGAGCGAACGCCGCATTGACGCTGGCGTTTTGGTTGTTTGAAACCGTTACCTGACAAGTCGAGCCGCTGCAATCGCCGCTAAAGCCGGAGAACGTGTATCCCGAAGCTGGCGTCGCGGTTAGGGTAATGGCAGTACCGTTATTGAAAGTGGCGGTGCAAGTCGATGGGCAATTAATTCCCGCCGGGCTGCTGGTGACCGTGCCTTGGCCGGAAACCACGACGGTCAATTGCGCGGAATTCGAAGAACTTTTCGCGAATGTTGCCGAGACTGATTGATCACTGGAGAGCGTGATCTGGCAAGAGGTTCCGCTGCACGCGCCGCCGTAGCCGGAGAATTGGAACCCAGAACCCGCGCTGGCGGTGAGAGTAACGGAAGTTCCAGACGTGAAGCTTGCAGTGCAGGTTGTTGGGCAATTGATTCCTGCGGGAGTGCTGGTAACCGTGCCAGTGCCAGTCATTGACACCGTTAGATTGAAATCGGCGGGTGGCGGAGGCGGAGTGGTGCTTCCGGAGGTGCCTCCACAAGCAGTTAGGAGCAACGCACAGGCCAGAGAAACAGCAAAACCAGGTAACCGGAAACTCACACGACGCCAACCTCGATACGGCGAACCTTTTAGGTGCGAAACGGAGTAGCTGGGTTGCTTACTCTTGGATCGGCGAAAGGCCTGCCCAACGCGCTGTTCCCAGAAATATAGCGACGCAGGATATCCTGTAGAAGTGGTAAGAGACCCGAAATCTGAACGGGAGCGCGTCGGCCTTTGTGCTAATTGCTGCCATGTGCGGTTGATCCTGTCGGATCGTGGAACGTCCTTCTATCTATGCCAACGTTCGGCATCGGAAAAAAGCTTCCCAAAATATCCCCGGCTTCCGGTGATCCAGTGCAGCGGATACGAACCGAAAGACTCCCAGCCGTGACTTGCTATGCCGGGGCCTTCTCCGGCGCCTTCAGGCCCAGTTCCTTCATCACCATTTGCAGGTCTTTCCAGGTTTCCTTTTTCTGACGAGGATCCCGCAGCAGAAACGCGGGATGATAAGTCACCGCCAGCTTGGTGCCGCGGAAGTCATACCAGCGGCCGCGGAGTTCCGACATGGGCGCGTTGATCGCCAGCAAAGTCTTGGCCGCAACCGCGCCAAGGGCCACGATGGCTTTAGGAGCGACGGTTTCAATCTGGCGCATGAGAAATGGAGAGCAGGTCTCACACTCGTCGCGCTCAGGCGTTCGATTCCCCGGAGGACGGCACTTGATGATGTTCGCAATGTAAACTTCTTCGCGGCTTAGGCCCATAGCTTTGATCATGTTGGTGAGCAGTTGACCAGCGCGTCCGACGAATGGTTCGCCTTTTTCATCTTCATCGGCGCCAGGAGCTTCGCCAATGAACATCAGATCAGCTCGCGGATTGCCCACGCCAAAAACAATCTGCTTGCGCCCTTGTTTAGAGAGTCGGCAGCGGGTGCAGTCCCCAATGTCTTCGCGGATCTGGCGGAGTGCGGTGATGGGATCAGATGACTGAGCAATTTTCATGGGGTTCAGTAATGGTGGTGTGGCGCGGGCGCCCTCGCCCGCGACTTCCGGTGCAGCGCTGATTGCTTGAATGGGCTGCCGATATAAATCGTATATCCCAAGATCGTTATAGTAACGAACGCGATCAGTCAGCGCACGGCGAAGTTGTGGATCAAGAGGAGGCATGGGTTGAGATTGTAATGGTGAGATTCTAGATTTCGCAAAACAAAGGCACTAACCACAAAGGACACGAAGTTGCACAAAGGAAAAGCCACTTAAGCTGAGCTGAGAGGAGCTAGGAGCTAAAAGCTAAAAGCTTGCGTTTCAGACTCACCACACAATCCAATACTCGCTGCGCCACTTCCCATTTGGTGGTTTCAGGGACAGGAATGGTCTCTGAACTAGTAATGATTGTCACCGCATTGCGATCGGTGTCGAAGCCCACGCCTTCGCGGGAGACATCGTTCACCACAATGGCATCGAGCGATTTCGATTGCAGCTTCTTGCGCGCGTTCTCGATTACGTTTTCAGTTTCCGCAGCGAAGCCAATGATCAGCTGCGATTTTTTGTGCCGAGAAATTTCCGCAAGAATGTGAGGGGCGGGCGTGAGATCCAAATTCATGTTGCCGCCACGCTTAAGCTTTTGCTCCGCGGGATTGGCGATGGTGTAGTCCGCAACGGCGGCGGTTTTAATTACGATCGAAGCCTCAGGCAGAAGCCGAAGCACGGCATCGAGCATTTGTTTTGCCGACTCGACGCCGACAACTTCAGCGGCTGACGGCGGTTTCAGCGATGTCGGCCCAGTGACCAGCAATACTCGCGCGCCGCGGCGCAACGCAGCTTCGGACAATGCGTAACCCATGCGGCCGCTGGAGCGATTCGTCAGATAACGGACGGGGTCGATTTTTTCGCGCGTAGGTCCCGCCGTGATCAAAACCGTTTCGCCACTCAGGTCCTGCGCAGCGCCAAGGGCTTCCAGAGCAGCGGCAACGATTGCTTCGTTTTCCGCCAGCCTGCCGGGCCCGGTCATGCCGCAAGCTAGATATCCGCTGCCCGGCTCGATGATCTTCACCCCGCGTTTGCGAAGTGTTGCCAGATTTTGCTGCGTCGCCGGATGCTCCCACATATTCACATTCATCGCCGGCGCCATCACCACTGGCGCGGTGGTAGCGAGATAAAGCGTAGTCAGAAAATCGTTTGCGATTCCTTGCGCAAATTTTGCTAGAACGTCGGCGGTTGCAGGCACGACAACCAATGCATCGATGGACTGCGCAACCGCGATATGCTCGATGGCAGACTCAATGTTGGGCTCGACGCCGGCATCGCGATTGAACATCCCGGTGATAACTTTTTCTCCGGAAAGCGCTGCGAAGGTAAGAGGGCGAACGAACTCCTGGGCGGAGTCGGTCATGATGACCTGAACGCGAATGCCGCGCTCCTGCAGCAGACGCACGATCTCTGCGGCTTTGTAGGCTGCGATTCCGCCGCAAACTCCGAGGGCAACTTTCATCTAGCTTCCAGCTCCAGCTGTTAGCATCCAGCAAATCGAACTGCGCTTGCGAGGACTAGCAGCCGCAAACTAGCACCAACGTAACTGCTAGTTCTCCTGGCCCATGGCCTTGTCGAGCATTTCAGTGGCGACATCGACCGGCGACGCGGGTATTTCGGGCACGACCCACTTCACTTTGCCGGCCTTGATCTCGTCCTGCGCGATCCTGCAGGGCTTGCGCGAAATTGTCTCGATGACTGGAGGCGCGCCACCCTGTAGCTGACGCGCGCGCCGCGCCGCCACCAGGATGTACCGATAGTTGCTGTCAAACCCGTCGATCAACTTCATGGAAATCCCCCTGCGTTTACTTCACACCGGCTGCGGTCTTACCGAACGACTGCAAAATCGGATGCAGGCGTTGGCGAACATTTTCCAGGCGGTACTTTTCAGCAGTGGCGCTCAACTCAGCGTCAGCACGGCCCTGGCGCTTGAGCCGTTGTGACAACAGAATCGCCTTCAGCGCACCCACGGAATCCGCCAGGCGGTCGTTCACCAGAATATAGTCGTATTTATCGTAATTCTCAATCTCACGGTTGGCGTCTCTGAGCCTTCGTTGGATGACGGATTCACTATCCTGGCTGCGTTCGCGCAAACGGCGCTCAAGTTCTTCGCGGTTAGGCGGAAGAACGAAAATGCTTACTGCATCGGGGAGTTTTGATTTGATCTGCGCCGCGCCTTGCACGTCGATATCGAGTAGAAGGTCATTGCCTTGATCTTCTGCACCGGTAAGAAACCGGCGCGCCGTTCCGTAATAATTCCCGAAGACGTTGGCGTATTCGAGGAAATCGTCGTTCTGAATCATCTGCTCGAACTGATCGCGTGATACAAACGAATATTCATTGCCATCGCTTTCGCGTCCGCGCGGGCTGCGCGTAGTGTAGGAAATAGAAAATGACAGGTTAGGAACGCTCTGCCGAATTTCATTTACCAGTGTGGATTTGCCGGAACCCGACGGCGCCGAGATGATGAAGACGTTGGTCATTATTCGATGTTCTGCACCTGTTCGCGCGCCTTTTCGATGTCCGACTTCATCACCAGCCCGGCTTCGGTGATTTTTACCGCGTCACCCGACAAGCCTGAAGTTTTCGACATCAGCGTATTGGCTTCGCGATTCATCTCTTGCAAAAGGAAGTCGAGTTTTTTCCCCGCCTCGCCCTCGGACGCGAGTAGTCCCAAAAAATGCTCGACATGATTTTCCAAACGCACCAGCTCTTCCTGAATATCACTGCGATCGGCCAACAACGCCGCTTCCTGCAGAATGCGGTCGGGATCGATCGTCGAGCCCAACCACTCCTGCATACGTAATTTTAGCCGTTCGGCATAGTTCTTGAGCACGGCTTCGCGGTGCTTGCGTACTTCGGTGCAGGCCGATTTGAGGCTAGCCATTCGTTCGCGAAGCTCTCGCTCCATGCCGCGGCCTTCTTCTTCGCGCATGCGATTCAGTTGCACCAACACGTGCTCGATCGCCGACAATACCGCGGGCGTAAGTTCTTCTTCGGCGGGAGCAGCAGCGGAATCGAGCGCGCCAGGCAATCGCAGCACAGCATTTAAATCAGGTTCAGCAGCAATTCCGGATTCGGCAGCTGCGGCGCGAAACGCCTGCACATAAGCGGCGACCAGCGGCTTGTTCAAGGCAAATGGCGAACTGCCAGCTTGCTCGAATGAGAGATTCACGTCCACGTGGCCGCGCGCCAGATTCTCTTTAAGAATTTTTCGCAAGCTCATTTCCAGCGCGTCAGTATTTGAAGGCAGGCGGAAATGAAGATCGAGGAAGCGGTGATTTACCGACTTGATGGAAATGTTGAACGCAGGACCGCCGTTCACTTGTCCCTTGGCTTGCGCGAAACCGGTCATGGATCGAATGGGCATCAGAAATTTCTCATTGCGATTGCGTAGCGTGTCGCGGCAGTTCGATATCGATGAACTGAAGATCATACAACCGGCGATAGGTGCCGAGTTTCTGCATTAATTCTTCATGGCTTCCCACATCAGCAACGGCGCCATTTTCTATCACCACGATTCGATCCGCGCGGCGCACCGTCGAAAGGCGATGAGCGATTACGACGACCGTGCGTCCGGACATAAGGTTCTGCAGCGCTGATTGGACCAGAGCTTCCGATTCGCTATCCAACGCGGACGTCGCTTCGTCCAGAATCAGGATCGGAGCATTCTTCAACAAGGCGCGCGCGATGGCGATTCGCTGGCGTTCGCCTCCCGAAAGGCGCACGCCTTTTTCTCCGATTACAGTTTCGTATCCGGCTGGAAGCTTGCTGATGAAGTCATGCGCCAAAGCTGCGCGGGCCGCGGCTTCAACTTGATTTTGCGATACGCTGGGTTGACCATAGGCAATGTTGTTGCGTAGGGTGTCGTTGAAAAGCACCGTCTCCTGCGTGACCACGCCGATCTGCGAACGCAGCGAAGAAACAGTAACGTCCCGCACATCCCGGCCGTCAATCGCGATTCTGCCCAAAGTTACATCAAAGAATCGCGGTATGAGAGAAACCAGCGTGCTCTTGCCGGCGCCGCTTGACCCGACCAGCGCCAGAATTTCGCCCGCATTGACTTCAAGATCAATCCTGCGCAAAACCTCTCGCTGCTCGCCCTCAGATTCGTAATGGAAGGAAACATCCTCGAAAGTGATCTTGCGTGAGAAAGGCGGCAATGCTGGAGCTCCCGGCTTCTCCTGCACTTCGTCGCGAATGTCCATGAACTTGAAAATCTGCGAGGACGCGCCCAGCGCCTGCTGGAAGCTGTTATGAAAAAGCGCAAACTTGCGAACCGGATCGTAGAGCTTGAAGACGGCGATGATGAAGGCGACAAATGTTTCGGGCTTCATGAAGCCGTGGACTACCTGTTGACGACCTAAGAGCAGAAGAAGCGCTACTGCGGTGGCGCCGAAGAAATCCATCAGCGGCGAACTGAGTGACGCGGCGGCTACGGAACGGAGATTTGCACGAAACAAACGATGCGCGGCCGCGCGGAAACGTGCAAATTCCCACGCCTCCATGCCGAACGCTTTTACTATGCGGTTGCCGGTAATGGATTCGTGAAGAATATTCTGGACATCGGCGAGTTTGTCTTGTCCATGACGAGTGGTGTGCCGCGTCCTCCTACCGATCTTTCCCGTGGAAAAGATCATGAATGGTACAACTGGCAGAAGCAGCCATGCCAAATTGCCACCCAACAGAATTACCGCGGCAACGAGAAACACGAGCGTAAAACTTTGCTGCAGGAACTCCGCTAAAACGCTCGACATGGCAAACTGTACGCGTTCAATGTCATTGACAATTGTCGAAACCAAGGTTCCCGTCGTGTGCTTTTGAAAGAAGGCAGCTGAACGCCTCAGCACAGAGTTGTAGAGAGAATTCCGCAGGTCGGTGATCAACCCATAACCGGCGTAATTCACCAGGTAAGTGCCGGCGTAATCGAAGATTCCCTTCAAAAGCGTGGACGCAACGAAGGCAAACGCGACGATCGTCCAGGCATTATGAAAATGTGATGGTACAAACGGCTGCAGGTAAATAGGGTGATGAGTACGAGGAATTGTGAAAAGTACAATGTTGTCCGAACCCGTCGACGGATTCAACACCCGTCCGAGAATCGGGCCGACGAGCAGCACGCGGAAGGCTTCGAGAAATCCGACACCTGCAAGCAAGAGAACAGACGGGATAAATTGCCACGAATAAGGCGCCAGATAACGCAGAAGTCGCGTCAGTTGGCGCATGCGGCGCTCCCGAACGGGTAAAGCAGGCCTGATGGCAGAGCGCGATTGGGCTTAATCTGAAGCCAAAAGCCGCGTCGGCCCGATAAGATGGGCATCGGATGCAAGCCCTTATTCTACTTGAGAGCACGTCCATCGGAAGAGAGATCTCAGGTACTCGCGTGCAGGAGAAAGTCTCAATCCTCCGTTCCGGTCGAGTCATCTAAAATCAGGCAGGTACCTCTAAAAGGAGCACGCCATGAAATACCGCCAGCTAGGCCGTCATGAGGCCCTCAAAGTTTCTGCCTTGGGACTCGGTTGCATGGGTATGTCGGAGTTCTACGGCGCCGGCGATGACCATGAATCAATCGCCACCATCCATCGTGCCATTGAGTTAGGAATCAACTTTCTCGATACCGCCGACGTTTACGGTCCCTATAAGAACGAGGAATTGGTCGGCAAAGCCATTCGCGGCAAGCGTGACAAGCTCATCATCGCCACGAAATTCGGCATCGTTCGCGATCCCGCCAATCCGCAGGCGCGTGGGGTGAGCGGCAAACCTGATTACATTCGCAAGGCCTGCGAAGGAAGTTTAACGCGACTGGGAATCGACTACATCGATCTCTATTATCAGCACCGCGTCGATCGAAACACTCCGATTGAAGACACGGTCGGCGCGATGGCGGAGCTGGTGAAGGAAGGGAAGATCCGGCACATCGGTCTATCCGAAGCTGGCCCGGAGACTCTGAAACGCGCTGCAAAAGTCCACAACATAACTGCGTTGCAATCGGAGTATTCGCTGTGGACGCGTGATCCCGAAGACCGGGTGTTGCCCACATGCCGCGAGCTGGGCATTGGCTTGGTCGCGTACAGTCCTCTCGGCCGCGGCTTTTTGACCGGGCAGATCAGGAGGTCTGAAGACTTTGCGCCGGATGACCATCGCCGTAACTCTCCGCGTTTTCAGGGTGAGAACCTCCAGAAGAATCTCGACCTGGTCAAAAAGGTTGAAGAGATTGCGCGTCAGAAGAAATGCACTCCATCGCAATTGGCGCTGGCCTGGGTGCTGGCTCAAGGCGATGACATCGTTCCCATCCCAGGTACCAAGCGCGTGAAATATCTGGAAGAGAATGTGGAGGCAATTGACGTCAATCTGTCAGCGGATGATCTCGCACAGATCGAGAAAATTCTGCCCAAGGGTGCGTTCGCCGGACAACGCTACAACGAAAACATGATGCGACTGATCGATGTCGCCTGAGGAAGCCCTGCTGGACAAAATTAACCTCGCCGAAAAGTTTGCGCGGATAACCGAGTACTGGAAGCCTTATATTGCCGGAGAACTGAACGGCCAGTTGGTAAAGCTCGACAAGCTGAAGGGCGAGTTCGTCTGGCATCACCACGAAAACGAAGACGAGATGTTTCTGGTGGTGAAGGGCCGGTTCCGCATTGAATTTCGCGATAAGACCGTATGGCTCGAGGAAGGGGAATTCATCGTGGTACCGCGTGGGGTCGAGCACAAACCCGTAGCCGATGAAGAGGCCTGGATTGTGTTATTCGAGCCGGCATCGACCTTGAACACCGGCAATGTCGACAACGAGTTCACGCTGAGGGAATTAGAGAAAGTCTAAGCCCGGGACCAGTCTTCCAGTTTCAACTCCTTCACTCTGCGGAACACGCGGTCGCCGCTCACCAAAGTTGTGCCTAGAGCCAGCGAGTGCGCGGCAATCATGAGGTCCAAATTTCCGATGGGACGGCCTTCCTGCTCGATCGACGCCCGCAACTGAGCGTAGTTCTGCGCAGCCTCAGAGTCCCACGGCCGAACATCGATGAAGCGGAGAAATTCTTCGACCACAATCGCCAGACGCTCTGCTCCGGGCAGACGAAACACACCGAACCGCAGCTCCGACTCGGTTATCCCTGAAATCGCAACTTCCGAGGGGGCGCACTTCTGCAGCCGCTGGCGTACTCCCAGTACATTACCTTTGATTGCATAGCTGGCCGTATTGGTGTCGAGCAAATAGCGCACCGCCATTCAGAACAGCCTGCGTTTTTGGGGAGGGGCGTTATCGCGATTTGAAAGGAACTCGTCAGGAACGCCGATCCTGTCCGCCAGATCGAAAAACTCCTGCCAGGAATCAGGCCGCCGGGAGATGACAATGTCGCCCGTCTGCGGATCCCGCCGAATATAAACTTCTGATCCTTCAAAGCGGTATTCCGCCGGCAATCGCACTGCCTGACTGCGGCCGTTACGAAACAATTTCGCAGTTCGTGCCAATAGCGTCTCCTTCGTTTTAAGTATATACCATGATATATGACACAGGTTTTAATGACATACGCACGTGTACAGGGCCTAAGGTACCGTGGCGAATGTGTCCGATTGGCGCGACGATAAGCGAATCGAATTGCGGTTTCCACCCCCAGCGAAATTCCGCAAGGTGAGTTCTCAGAAATTCCCAAATGGCTTATCGCTCATGACTTTTGACCGCACTACGCACGAAGAAGAGCCGGTGTGTACCGCCTGGCAGCGGCTGGTACAGGCGGCGCTATTATTTTTCCTCGCCATTGCACTTTTGGTATTAGCGCATTACTTACTGATGGCGCCTGACTCGAAGGCTTTGCGGGAACAGGTACTCACCCTTTCCGCGCAGGTGAACGAGCTTAGGCAAGAACAGGCCATGCCGTCGCTGGTATTGAACCGCTACCGCAATTCGATCTGCTACATCTTCGGCATTTATCAGGTTGGATTTCAGGGCGGGAAACCTGTGCAGAGGACGCGAATTTCAGGCACTGGCTTCGTGGTTGCAGAGGGGTTGATTGCAACCAATCGCCATGTTGCCGAACCTTGGTATGGCGATCCCGATACCGACGCCCTGGTCGCAAAGGGCGCGACCCCGAGGCTGGAAAAGATGGTGGCTTATTTTCCGGGCTCACCATCGCCGATCAACCTTACCCCTGCGGCGCTGTCTTCAGATGGAGATCTTGCAATCATGCATATGGAAGATGCGTCGGCGCTGAATCTGCGCCCGCTGCCCCTTGCCCTGGACAAGCCGAACGCCGGCGAACTGGTTGCGGTGGTGGGATATCCGATGGGAGTTCTGGGCATGATGGCGAAGGCACCGACCCCGGTCTACGCACGCCTTGCGTACCGGCGTGACGATCAGGGCGCAGCCAGCGAATTAGCGGCGCTGTCCCTGATTCGCCCCTCGGCAACCTGCGGACATCTCGGCGATGTGGTCGGCGACAAGCTGATCTATGACGCACCCACCGCACACGGCGCCAGTGGCGGCCCGGTCTTCAACTCCCGCGGAGAAGTGATTGGGGTGAACGCAGCCTACATTGACGGATTTGCCGGTGGCACGCTCGGTGTCTCGGCGCAGTCGCTGAAGCCGCTTATTGAGAAGGCCCAGCGAAGCTTCTGAATTCAGGTCTTCCTAAAACTAAAATCAAAAGCTCACCCCAGAGAGCACAGAGCCACACCGAGAAAACACACAGAGTACACCCAGAAACTCTGTGGCGTTCCTCTGTGTAACTCTGTTCCTCTGTGTATTGATACCGCACCTTATTGGGGCGATGGAATTACCCTCCAGGATTGTTGAGTGCGTGGAAGAAGTCATTCCCTGAAAGGGATCGAAAAGAGTTTGCGCAGGATGTCCCACAAACGACGTTCTGGATTTTCTAGGCATTTTGTATCCACCAATTTTGGCTGTTTCAGAGGAAGCTGGACTTTTTCAACAGCCACGCTTGTTTACAATGGTAGTCCTTCCGACTCTGTTGGGCCGCGCAAAACAGTTGAGTTCGCTGGAGTTGGCAAGTATCTTCTGGTTCATTCGCTGCTCACTACGTCGTTTTCGTGTAACAAGCTGGTGAGAACTTTACGAACTCGCAAGTGAGCAGATCTCTTTGTTCAGCTCCTGAATTGACGGACGCCGCAGATGTGAAAACTATCGACCCATTTGTAAAACCGGCGTAACTTGGCCCAAGCGGCTGCACAGTTGTACGATCCCGACGAGGCGAGTTATGTGGCGTGCACTTTTTTTCTTTGTGAGTTGCTTTCTTGTGTTGTGCGCAGCGGCGAGTCTTGGCTGGGCACAGCTGCCTACTGATGAATGCTTTAGTGAAGCGGGACGTGACTCTGAAAAGGCGACCCGCTACTGCAGCGCGGCCATCGATTCAGGACATCTGACGGACTATGAACTCGTCCATAGTCTCAATAGTCGAGGCTGGGCATACTATCGCAGGGGAGCTTATGACCGTGCGATTCAGGACTACGATCAAGCCATCGGTCTGAAGCCGGATTACCCCTACGCGTTCGATAATCGCGGTCTCGCATACTCAGCGAAACACGATTATAGTCGGGCCATCCAGGACTACGATGAAGCTATTCATCTGAAACCCGACTTCGCCTTGGCTTTCAACAATCGCGGTCTCGCATATTCAAACGAGGGCGACAGCGACCAAGCGATTCGGAATTTCGATCACGCCATCAAATTGCGGGGAGACAGCGCCGGCGCTTTCTACAACCGAGGCAAAGTTTACGCTGGCCAGGCACATTTTGACCGAGCAATCAAGGATTACAGTCAGGCCATTCAGCTAAAACCGGACTACGCTGACGCATTCAAGGAACGCAGTGAAGCGTTCATGTACAAGCATGACTACGAGAAGGCGCTACGTGACATTAGCCGCGAGATCGAACTCCAACCAGGCGATGCAGAGGCCATCTCCAGCCGCGGCTCGTTTTACTACCAAAAACACGATTACGAGAGGGCGATACGCGACTTCGACAGGGCCATTCAACTGAAGCCAGAGAATATCTTCACATTCTGGCTGCGCGCTGCTGCCTACTACGATAGAGGCGACTATGATGCTGCGATCCGCGATTACAATGAGGTCATAAACCTGCAGCCGGAAATCAATATCAAGAATATCGGCGAAATCTATCAGCGCGGCCTCGCTTACTTCTACAAAGGTGATTACGAAGGAGCGATCCAGGATTTTACCGACGTGGCGACTCTAGAATCTTACGGCTTTTATCATCGAGGCTTAGCTCTGTTCTTTATGGGGCAGTTCGCCCGAGCTGAGGAAGATTTTGCTCGTTCAGGTGAGGGGCCTTATTCCGATATCTGGATGTACTTCGCCCAGACCAAACTCGGCGAGAACGCAGAGGAAGGCCTCCGGGAAAAGGCTCCGAGAATTAGAGAGCAACTCGAGTATTGGCCAGGTCCCGTAATCAAGTACTACCTTGGCTCGCTGACATCCGCGCAGCTCATCGCCGCGGCCAGAGCGGATGACTTGGCGGACAAGAACCCATGCATTTGCGACAACGCCCCCGTGACAGAAAATAAAGTCCGCTTTCAATATACCGAAGGCGCAGCTTATTTCTATCTCGGTAAAGGAATGCTGTTGCGTGGCCACCCTGAGGAAGCTAGACCGCTGTTCGACAAGGCTGTGTCAATGGCGGCCAAGAATTCTGATGAATATCACGCCGCATTGCTCGAATTAGCTCTCATCCCAGGCCCAGCGCAGAAGAAATCGCCTTTAAAATAGTGATGGCCCCCAGGGGTGCTCTCCTGGCGAGAGGTACAGCGCAATCAACATCAACCCATTTTCTTAATAAGATCTGCCGAAGAAAATCAAACCTCAGCTTGTTTTCTTGCGAAACCCTCGAAACCATCCCGCTTCGCGCACGTATTCATCATTGAAGCGGTGCAGGCGCGCCGCCATGATCCCCGGCCTGCCTAAATATCCGACGACGTTCTTTTGATCGTTACGCTCGACCACCGGAAGCCGCCCGATGTTATGCCGCAGCATTTTTTCTGATGCGTCCTGCAGACCCTCATCTGGATAGGTCACGACGACGCTTTGCGAACCGGCGTCGAGAACGGCAATTGCGCCAGACGGATCTTTGTCCAGCGCGCGCATTACATCCCCGCGCGTAATTATGCCCGCAAGTTTGCCCTGCTCATTGAGGACGATCATTCCATCATGTGCCCCGACCTGAGGATCGCCACGCGCAATACGTTCTGCGAGGTAGCCAATTGTCATCGCGGCGGGTACGGTCGGAACGTCTCGCTCCATGGTTTGTGAAACCGTCATGTGATACAACACATCGGCTTCATATTCGTGGGGAATACGCAATCCGCGGCGCCGCAACTTTTCGGTCATGATGGACGCGCGCGGCATCAGCAGCATGGCAATTCCGTCGGCAATTACGCTCACCAGCATCAGCGGCAGCACCGAGTTGTAATCGCGAGTGATCTCAAATGCAAAAATGATGAACGCAAACGTTGCCCGCGACGCTGCGCCGAATACCGCGCCCATGGCGACCAGCGCGAAGGCTCCAGGCGAAAGGTGTGCGGAGGGGATGATTTTATTTAGCACCATGGCGAATGCGCCGCCCATGGCCGCACTGGACATGAACATGGGAGCAAGCAGGCCGCCGGAAGTGCCGGAACCAAGCGAAATCACCAGTGCCGC
>DATATW010000059.1:0-8959 GCA_036268595.1 Terriglobales bacterium | reverse complement strand
ATTCGCATTACGTCTGATGGCAAGATTCGCACCTGCCTGTTCTCGGTGTGGGACCACGACCTGCACGAACTGATGCGGCGCGGCGCTTCGGATGACGAACTCGTAAGCTTCATCCGCGATGTGGTCAGCAAGAAAGAAGCGCGGCACCACATTGGCGAGCCCGATTTTGTGCCGGCATCAAGGACGATGGTGCATATCGGAGGGTAGCTGTCAGCCGTCAGCCGTCAGCGATCAGGAAACCCCGTTTCATCGCCGAGGTCGAAGAGCGTGCCGAGAAAAGCAAAACATGCTAAGTGTTCCCGGCTCGAAGGTCCTCCTTCGTGAACCTTAGTGTCCTTCGTGGTTTATGCTTTTAAATCTGGAGCGGCATACATCGTGAAGCTTTTGCTTTTGCTTTGCTCGGGTCTATGTTTCGCTGTCTGCAGCGCGTCAGCGCAGCAAAGCTACCTGGGTTTTGATCGCAACCAATATCCCGGCGACCAAAATCTCAAAGCCTTACGCCAGACTTTTTCCTACGCCGGATTCTGGCTCAACAATCCTCCCGGTGAAAATACGAATTCGTGGCACGGGAAGCGGCAGGCGATCGAATCGGCTGGATTTGGTTTTCTAGTGCTATTCAATGGACGTCTCGACAAGCAACTCCGCCGCAATGCGACCGCTCTTGGGAAAACGGACGGGCAGGCCGTGGTGGCATCAGCGCAACACGAAGGCTTTCCCGCGCACGCAATTATTTTTCTCGATATCGAAGAAGGCGGGCGCATGCTGCCCGAGCAGAAAGCCTACATTTATGCTTGGATCGATGCGGTCAACGATTCAGGATTTCGGGCGGGAGTCTACTGCTCAGGCATTCCGTCGCGGGAAGACAAGAACACAACTATTGTGACGGCCGATGATATTCGTGACAACGCGCAAGGCCGCCACATTGTTTACTGGGTGACAAATGATGTTTGCCCGCCATCGCCGGGATGCGCTTTCCCCAACCAGAGTCCGCGGCCTGCCGAAAGCGGGACCGACTTCGCCGATGTTTGGCAGTTTGCTCAGTCCCCGCGACGCCCTGATTTTGCGGCCCGATGCCACAACTATAGTCGCGATGGGAACTGCTATCCGCCGGGCCTTAGCCCATCGACCCACCTATTTGTCGATGCGAACGCGGCAAATTCGTCTGACCCGTCAGCCGGCAGATAGACCTGCATTAGCGGGCGAAGAATTTCCATGCAAGTGCGATCGCGGCAACTATCGCTCCCAACCCGTAACCAATCAGCCTCGCATTCTTGGACGTCTGTTGTTCCTGCATATCGAATGACTCCCGAATACAGATTACCTTAAGCATCTCGCCGTGCGGTACGAGAGTGACGACAGTCATCAGTTGCGCCCTGCACGGCAAACAGTGCACAATGTAGGTGGCTGCTCCACAAAATGGCGTCAGAAAAAAGCGACACTTTCTGAAGCCGGTGAGCATCCAATCAGTTAGTAAGAGGTGGCTTCAACATCCCCGCAGGCTGGGCGCGAATTCGATTTCGAAAACGCGCAGTGAGCCGGCTGGAGCCGCTGAGAGGCTTTCAACATCCCCGTTCTGGAGTTGAGGTTTTTGCAGTTGCGGACACAAGTGTCCGCGCGCGAACTCCGGAGCTGAAAGCGTGACCCAATATGGCTACGGCAACACAAGTTTGCAGTCTGGATAATTATCTAGTTCTTCCCGATCACACCATGGATGACCGCATTGCTGCGGCCCGGCGCGAGCTCGGCCGTGATGTGGTGATTCTTGGGCACCACTATCAGCGCGATGAAGTGATTCGCTATGCCGATTTTCGCGGCGATTCGTACAAGCTCTCGCAGCAGGCCGCGCAGGCCGGCGGCAAGTATATCGTGTTCTGCGGCGTGCACTTCATGGCTGAGAGTGCGGACATTCTGGCGCAACCCGGTCAGGTGACGATTCTTCCTGACCTCAACGCCGGGTGCTCCATGGCTGACATGGCGGAGATCACGCAGGTTGAAGACTGCTGGGAAACGCTGGTGCGGGCGGGCATAACTGATGACGCGGGTAATGGCGTCACGCCTATCACTTACATGAACTCCACAGCCGCGATCAAAGCGTTTTGCGGTGAGCGAGGCGGGGTGGTTTGCACGTCGTCGAATGCGGCGGGGGCTTTCCAGTGGGCAGCTCAAAATAGCGCTACGCGGGCGGGGGCGCCCGCGCCACACGGGCACAAGATTCTATTCCTCCCAGACCAACACCTCGGTCGCAACACCGGCTATAAGCTCGGAATTCCTTTGAATGAAATGGTGGTCTGGGATCCCTACATGCTGAATGGAGGCCTCGATCCTGAGCGGCTGCGGAAAGCGCGGGTGATTCTGTGGAAGGGACACTGCTCGGTTCATCAGCGCTTTCTTCCCGAGCACGTAGACAATGTGCGCGCAAAATATCCTGGCATGCGTGTTATTGTGCACCCGGAGTGCCGCTGGGAAGTTTGCCAGAAAGCCGACGGCATTGGATCGACCGAAGGCTTGCTGAAGATGATTCGCCAGGCGCCGGCTGGAACAGCATTCGCGGTCGGCACTGAAATTCACCTGGTGAACCGCATGGGCAAGGAATTTGCAGCCGAAGGGAAGAAGGTCATCACGCTCGATGATTCCGGATGCCTATGCACGACCATGTTTCGCATCTCCCCACAGCACCTGTGCTGGGCACTGGAGAACCTAGTGGAAGGCAATGTCGTGAACCAGATCAAAGTGCGGGATGACGTGAAACACTGGGCGAAAGTGGCATTGGATCGGATGCTGGAAATAAGTTAAGTGTGATGTGTCTGGCGGTGTATGTGTGGCGCGGGCGACTTCGCCCGCGTGGGGTTGGGACGTATCAGACTATTCGCGGGCGAAGGCGCCCGCGCCACATGGCCAATGGACTAGAATAAAGCTATGTCTTCCCGTACTTTTACTCTCGACGAAGCTCAAGACCTGCTGTCAGTGCTCGAATCCCTGTTGCGTAAGGCTCTCGACGGCAAGAAGTTGATCGAATCCGTTGACGCCGAATTGCAGGCGGTCGCGCACCGGATATTTATGAATGGCGGCATGTCGATTAATGTGGTTCATTTCGCGGGACGCAAAGCCGAGCGCGAGAAGACCTTTCAGCGGGTTAAAGACGCGATGGACGAAATCGCCGCTATCGGCGTGCAGGTCAAAGACCTCGACATCGGCCTGCTGGATTTCCCCTGCGAAGTCGATGGCCAAGTCGTCCTGCTGTGCTGGAAGTTGGGCGAGAAATCGATCACCCACTGGCACGGCGTGAGCGAGGGCTTTGCCGGTCGTAAGCCGGTAACTTCTCGCATCGCCAACGCCAAGCGATCGAACTAGTCTTTTTTGCGAGTCCTTCTCAACTTTATTCGCAAGACTCCCATTCGACCCCGTTCTGATTCCAGGCAGGGATGTTGTCACTCGTTGGTACAGGGTGCGATTCTGGACTGAACCTCTCTGCTACAATTTTCCAAGTTGTGGGTTTGACTGGGTTGCTCCGCGTCAGGACTTGATCATGGATGGTTTCGGGCGAAAGTTAGGCTTCGGTATTGCGATTTTATGGGTCGCTCTTGCGACCGGATGCACGGGCTTCTTCGTAAATCCAACGCTGTCTTCGCTGACCATCGGTCCCCAGGACCAGACGATTACGACTGCACAAACCTTGCAAATGTCCGCCACGGGCACCTACAGTGACGGTTCCACTCAGGACCTGACCGGAAAGGTGAACTGGAGCTCGGACACAACATCTTGCGCCAGCGTTAACTCGGCAGGGGTAGTAACGCCCGTGAAGACGATCACAGGCATCTGCACCGCGACGATCAGTGCGGCGTCTGGAACAGTGAGCGCGGCCACTACCACCGTCACCGTAACCGAAGGTACCCCCACCTCGATCACGCTTACTGTCTCGAATGCCAACCCCGCGCCGGGCACTGCCATAACTTTTACCGCCAAGGCGCTATTCCCCGGCAGTAGCACCCCGCAGGACATTACTTCTTCGGTAACGTGGATCGATTCCGATTCGACCAACGTGCCGCTCACTCAGGGGAGTGGAATCTCTGATATCCCCCAAGCTGCGCAAGCGGAGCAGGTCACTGTGCAGGCCAGCTTTGATAACGTTGACAGCAACATCGTGACCATAACAATTCAATAGAAGTTCGTTTCCTGCCAAACGGCAGGGCTGTACTTCGGCACATTCCACGTTAGTGCCCTGTCCACTTACGTTCCATCTCCTTTCGTAATCTGTTGGATTTTCCACAGCCGCGATAAAGTCCTCCCAGCAAGTCGCAAGCGCACTCAACCAAAACTGAGGAACTGGGATGAAGTACTTTATCGTGCTTGGGTTACTCGCTTGCCTGATCGGTTGCGGAAATGAGCTGAACTCTGCTGCACCGGCCAACAGCAGCACCAGCCAGCAAACACCCCAAACGCAGACTCCGCCGCCCGCGCCCGGCCCCCAGACTTACGACATGCTGGCATGGATGACGATGGATCCGTCCATCGCCGCCAGCCACCATATGTCCGGCACCGCAAATCCGGTCTATACCAGCGTTGCCTCGGATCGTTTCTTCTGGACCAAAACCGGCCAGGGCTTTCCCTGGGACATTCAGTTGTATGACAACGATTACATTTATCTGTGGGTAACGGAGTTGAACTGGCAAAACCCAAGTACTTACAAGGTCTTTCACGATCCCGCGCTGGGCGACAAGAACCTTCCTTTAGTACCACGCTTTGCCCAGGGAGGATTTCCGGGATCGAAGATTACAATTCCGCCTTCGAGTTCCACCTATGAGACCCATAGCGATTGCAATACTTTCGTCACTCAGAAACTGGGCGGCGTGATCAACACCGTATGGGGACCGTACACGGAATCGCTAGGCGGCGATTTGCCCGATAACCTGCAGACGCTGGTAATCAGCTACCAATACAGCTGTGACAGCAGTTTGCAAAATTGCCAGAACAAAGAAGAGTTTCATCTGGCCAAGCCATACGGCCTAGTCAAATGGCAGCACCAGAAGCTTCAATCCGACGGCACTTACGCCCCGCCAGATAACGTGACTTACTTGAATAAGTTGGCGACCGGGCAGGTCAAGCCCTATACGGTCTGCTTTTAGCCTAGCGCGACGAGTTGGCCGGGGTCGTGTTAGTTCGTTGAATCGGGCAAATCAAAATATTCGGGCCGAAGCTATTTGGCGTTCCGCCTAGTGCTCGTAATTCGTTCAGCCAGTCTTGCTGGCGATCGTCGATCCATCCCGACTGAAAAAGATACAAATGCGACCCATCTGGAACCTCCTGCCAGGCGTTTGTCAGTAACTGTGGAAACGCGGCGCGGTCAAAGCCCGTCTGCTCGGCCATCGAGGCGAGTACGTAATATTGGCCGCAGCGCCGCCTTTGTATTTGCTTTTGCGGGGTGAAGGGCAGGGGCATTGCATCGCCGCAAAGGTAGTAATCGAGCACCGTACTTCCTTGAGCGTCCGTGAAGAGAACCGATTCTGGCGGAAGCGATTTTAAAGAGTTAACCGCTTGATGCATCAATTCGCGGCGTTGATTCTGCGGCCGCATGTATGGACCCGAGGGTGAAGGGTGCAAATTGCAGATGAGGAGGGCAGAAGCAAGCAGAATCGCCTTTACGAATTTGGTTGTGGCGTTTGTTCCACCGAGCGGCAAGAGATCGAGCCCGATGGATATTCCAGAAATCGCAAAAATCGTCAGCAATGCGTCGTGCCGTGTGCCGCCAAACGGGTAGATACCGGCGATCGCGAGTACGAGAGTAATTAGAAATGGAATAGCGATGAGTGCAGCCAACTCGCGTTTCCGCAGATCAGGCTCGTAGCTTTTGTTCGCTAAAATCAAAACGACAACAGCAAATACGAACAGTGCGAATCCGATAACGCCGACGGTTCCCTGGCTGAAAAAATAACGAAACAATCGCAAACTGTTATGCCACGCGAAGGGCATGAGGTGGTTCTGGCCTGGTTGAAAGATTGAATATTTAAGCCAGGTGGAGGCGATCTCCGAAGGCACGCCGCTTTCTCGCAGTTTAGAAATTTGAGATTGGTAGAGAAAAGCGCAAATTGCCAAGGCGCCAGCCTGGCTGAGTATCCACGAGCTGGTTAATCTAGCGTGCGATTTCTGGCGGATCAAAGACAGAAGGCCATAAAGTCCGACCGCAGCGGCGAAAATCATTGCTGAATAATGCGTGAGCAGCGCCAGGTACAGAGCTGCCGCAGAAAAAATCATCGACTGAACAGATTTCTCGCCTTTTTCCAGCGCAAGTTCCAGCCAGTAAAGGGAACAAGCGCAGAAGAGCAGCAAGAACGAATATTGCCTGATCTCTGCCGAGAGCGAAATCAGCGACGGGGCAAATAGAAACATCGCTAACGCAAAACATGCCGCGGTGCTGCCCGCAACTTTGCGAGTCCACAAAAACATCACCCAGCAGAAAAGGGTTCCCGCGATCACAAACGGAAGCCGCAGGAAAAGCTCAGATCGGCCGAGCAAACACCAGTAATGAAGAAACAAAATCATCAGGGGAGGATGGGCCGTGGTCAGGCTGGCTTCGTAGGCGATCTTCAACGATGCCTGGTGAGCTAGAAAGTAATGGAGCGCCTCGTCTGGATTGAGGAAGGTCAGCCACGCCAGGCGCAGGCGCAAGAGAAATCCGCCGCCAAGGATCAAGAGAAAAAGCCACGAAGTAGGCCTGCGCGATGGCATTCCTTTGTGCGGCACCGTGGCTGCGCTTTCCATGTGGAACGTCTATTCTATGCGTGGCCTCAACTTTCATCCTGCTAAACTGGCTCAAGATGGTTTCGTCACCTCGCGACGCGCGAGCCGTACCGGCTGCTTCTGTCAACAAATCTACGAGCGTGCTTACCTCCGCTGGAACCGCATCGCTGAGCTTACTGCTCTTGGTCGCTGCCTGGTTCGGCATTGCCGCAGGTTTCGGGGAAGGCTTCGGGCTGTTGCTGTTTCAGCGCATCAACTGGCGGCAATGGGGCCGGGTGATGCATGTTTCGAAGGAAATATTGTGGATCTCGCCGCTGGTCGATCTGTGCTTCTTTCTGTTAATCGCGCTCGCGGTTGCGCTGGCATCACGCTTCTCACGACGCCTCCCCGCAATTCGAGTACTGATCTTCGCGCTAATTTTTCTTACGGCTTATGACTGGCTGATGTTGACCGGGCACTTTTACCGTCGTGCCGCTTTGTTATTTGCGCTGGGAGTGGCAGTCGCTTTCGGTCGCTGGTTTAGCAAGCACGAACGGGCAACAGTCATATTTTACCGGCGCACTGCCATCTGGCTGGTTGTAGCGCTGGGTTTAGTCTTCCTCGGAATCGAAGTCGGAGAGCGGATTCATGAAAGCGTTGCCGTCTCCAACCTGCCGATGTCTACGCCTGAATCTCCGAACGTTTTGGTCATCGTTGTCGACACGTTGCGCGCCGACCACCTTTCATCCTATGGATATTCGCGGCCAACCAGCCCCAACATTGATGCGCTGGCCCGCGGCGGAGTGTTGTTTGAAAACGCTGTTGCACCGTCATCCTGGAGCTTGCCTTCGCACGCGTCGTTAGTAACTGGCCGCGAGGTGCACGAGCATGGAATGGGCAACGTTGAACCGATGCCTTGGATGGGACGGGGCAAGTCCGGGCTGAACGGGTTGCCGACTTTGGGGGAGGCCTTGCAAAAACAGGGCTATCGAACCGGCGCATTCTCCGCGAACCGGATCTATTTCACCAGCAACGTTGGACTGGGAAGAGGCTTCATTCATTTTGAGGATTATTTTGACGGTGTGGGCGATTCATTTGTGCGCACGCAATTCGGTAGAGAGTTCGCGCGTCTGTACATGAATCGCAGTCCGAAGAGCAAGATCACGCGAGCGTTTCGGTACTTCGGCCTGGGCTCCTGGCTGGACAAAGATTCGGAAGGTTCGGGCGATTACGGCGGCATTTACGGAATTCGCAAGCGAGCGAACGAGGTGAATCGCGAAACTCTGCGCTGGATCGCACATGATCGAAAGCGGCCGTTCCTGGCATTTCTAAATTATCTCGACGTGCACTTCGCTTACGGCGGTCCTGCGGGTTATCCGAAGCCGGCATGGGACCATGGGACCACTATTGATGAATATGATGCCGGCGTGAAATACACCGATGATTTTATCGGGCAACTACTTCACGGTTTGAACGGTCTAGGTGTTCTAAAAAACACGATCGTCATTATCACCTCCGATCACGGCGAGGCCCTCGGCGACCACGGCCTCAGCTTCCACGGTGCGGCTTTGTATTGGGATCTGGTGCATGTGCCGCTGGTAATTTCCTGGCCCGGACACGTGCCACAAGGAGTTCGCGTCGAGCAGCCGGTTACAAATGCAGACATCGCGAATACCGTGCTGGGCATGGTCGTTGCGAAGCAGAATCCTTTTCCTGGGCCGACGCTGGCGGCATTATGGGGAAAATCAGCCCCGAAGGATTGGCCAAATCCCGTTTCCGAGCTTCCCCAGACCAACACCATTGTCGCCGCCGATCGCGCCATGCAGGGCAAAATACCGATTGCGACAGACGGCTGGATGAGATCAGCGGTATCGCCGCAGTGGCAACTAATTCGTCACCAAAAAGATGGAGACCAAATCTATGACTGGAAAACCGATCCTGCAGAATCCAACAACATGATCACCACTCCGGCGGGACGCGCCGCCGTCTCGGCGCTCGCGTCAGACTTATCTCATTGACGCATGGCCGATGTTACTAGCGGTTCCGAGCACGACTTCAGGGTAGCCTTAAGGGTGGGAACTCCCGTAAAATTGATTCAGGGAGATCGCATGCATTTCAATCTGCTCGCGTTTTACGGCGGTCCGGACCAGGTGATGACCATCACCTCCGGCATCGCCAGTCTCGTCGGCTTTTTACTGATCTTCTGGCACAAGCTGGTGAACGCGTTTTTTAAGATGTTCGGCCG
>DATATW010000058.1:0-18542 GCA_036268595.1 Terriglobales bacterium | reverse complement strand
CGCGCCGAATTTCTCAACGCCGACAGTTCCACTTATCAGCAGCTTCGCGACAACATGAACAAGTATCACGTCGGCTCGTTCGCCATGACTGTGCCCTACGAGCCGCCGTTTCTATACAAAAGCGGCCCGTACGAGGCGGCTGAGTTGCTGAACCGGATGCAGAGCGATTCCAAACTCCCTCTGCTGATCGCCGCCGACTTTGAGCTGGGTGTCAGCAATCGGCTGCGTGGAAGCACCGGCTTTCCCAACGCCATGGCCTTCGGCGCCAGCGGTCAGACAAAATACGCCGAAGATTTTGGCCGCATCACCGCCGAAGAAGCACGGGCGATCGGGGTGCACTGGAATTTCTTTCCGGTCGCCGATGTCAATTCGAATCCCGATAATCCCATCATCAACACCCGTTCGTTCGGCGGAGATCCGCGGCAGGTCAGCGATTTCGTCGCCGCTTATATTCGCGGTGCGCACTCCGCAGGTATGATCGTGACTGCCAAACATTTTCCCGGACATGGCGATACCGCGACCGACTCGCACCTCGGCACCGCGCAGGTCACCGGCAATCGCGCGCGACTCGACTCGGTCGAGTTGCCGCCATTCCGCAAAGCCATCGAGTCCGGCGTCGACGCCATCATGATTGCGCACGTCACCGTTCCCGCCCTCGATCCCAATCCCAACGCGGTCGCGAGTGTTTCGCCGGCAATCGTGACCGGGTTGCTCAAGCAGCAGCTTCATTTTCAGGGACTGGTGATCACCGACGCGCTCGACATGGGCGCGCTCACCCGCCTGTATTCCGCGAACATCGGCCAGGAAGCGGTTGATGCATTCAAGGCCGGCAATGACGTCTTGCTGATCCCGCCCGATCTGGATGCGGCGTATCGCAGTGTGCTCGCCGCCGTCCGCAGCGGCGAAATTTCCGAAGCCCGGCTCGACGAATCGGTCCTGAAAATCCTCAAAACCAAGGCTTCCCTTGGATTACACAAAGCCCGCCTGGTGGACGTCTCGACTCTGGACAAAACCGTGGGAACTCCCGAGCACATCGCCGACGGGCAGCAGATTGCCGATGCCGGTGTGACCCTGGTTCGCCAGAACCGCGCGGTGTTGCCGCTTGCAAAGGTGGGAACAAATTCCAACGGCCTGCCGTATCAAGATGGCGTAGAGGTCCGTAATCGGCTGGTGGTGGTCATTTTCACGGACGATGTGCGGCTGGATGCCGGACGTGTATTCGAACGCCAAATAAAGTCTCGCGTGCCGGACGCAAATGTGATTTATACGGATCCGGCGCTGGCCAATGCGATGGAATCGAATGTGCTCAATGCGGTCCAGCAGGCGCAGAAAATTGTGGTCGCCGTGTATGCGTCGCCGACCGCGGGGAAAGTGGTTCAGGCCAATGGCGTCGCGAGAAATTCCGTAGCGTTGCCGGAACCCAGCGCCGGACTGCTGCATCGGATCCTGGCGAGCAACGGGCAGAAAACCATTGTTCTGGCCATGGGCAATCCCTACCTGGCGCGAGACTTTCCTGAGGTGCAGAATTATCTGTGCACCTTTTCTGCCGCGCCGGTATCAGAGGTGAGCGCGGTCAAGGCTCTATTTGGCGAAATCGACATTCGTGGCCGCCTGCCGGTTACAATTCCTGGTATCGCGGCACGTGGAGCGGGATCCGCAGAGATGTCCCGCAAAATAGCGCGCGAGTAGCGTGCTCAGATTCGGAGGAAGCATGGGAAATCGTATTCAACTGCCTGCTGTGGTTATTCTCACCGCAACCTTCTTTCTGTTCGCAGGATGCAGTGTCAATGTAAAAAAGTCCGGCAATGATGAGGACAAGAACGTCGACATCGACACTCCTTTCGGCGGCATCCATGTGAGCAAGGGCGCCGACGTGCGCGATACCGGCCTTCCGGTTTATCCGGGCGCGAAGCCGAAAGAAAAAGGCGATTCGGAAGACGAGAAGTCTGCGAATGTGGACATTTCAACTTCAGCATTCGGACTTAAAGTCGTGGCGCTCCAATATCAAAGCGATGCCTCACCCGACCAGGTCATTGCCTACTACAAAGACAAGTTGAAGCAATATGGAACTGTTCTGGAGTGCCACACGAATGCAAAACACTACAATTACGAGGCCCATTCGGACGCAGACAAGGACCATTCCGACGAGTTGAAGTGCGAAGGCAGCAGCGGCAAGACCATTGAATTGAAGGCTGGCACAAAGAGCAACCAGCACATCGTGGCAATTAACAGCGAAAACAAGGGTTCGAGTTTTGCGCTGGTTTACGTCCGCATGCGCGGTAAAGAAACCACGATCTAATCTTACGGGCCAATCGCATTTCGACGCGAGAGTGCTGCCTCAGCCCACGACGCACGACCAACGACGCACGACGTCCAGCCAACGACGCTTTATAATCCCGTCCCATGAACCTTGAGCAGAAGTTGCAGGAGATGAAGCGCCGCGACCAGTTGGCGGAAGAAGGCGGCGGACGCGAACGCCGCGAGCGCCAGCATAAAGAAGGCAAGATGTCGGCGCGCGAGCGCATCGAATTTCTTCTCGATGAAGGCACATTCGAGGAGACCGATCGCCTGGTCACGCATCGCGCCAACGATTTCGGCATGGCCGAGCAGAAATATTATGGCGACGGGTTCATCACCGGATACGGCCGCATTGATGGACGGCTGGTATTTGTTTTCGCGCAGGATTTCACTGTCTTCGGCGGGTCGCTCTCCGAAACTAATGCAGCCAAGATCGTCAAAATCATGGATACGGCTGCCCGCGTAGGCGCGCCCGTAATTGGCCTGAACGACTCCGGTGGCGCGCGCATTCAGGAAGGCGTAGTTTCGCTTGCCGGTTACGCTGACATTTTTCTGCGCAACACGCTTTACAGCGGAGTCGTGCCGCAGCTCTCGGCGATCATGGGCCCCTGCGCCGGTGGCGCGGTTTATTCGCCGGCCATCACTGATTTCATCGCCATGGTGAACCACACTTCGTACATGTTCATCACCGGTCCCGACGTGATTAAAACCGTTATGCACGAGGATGTGACCAAGGAAGAACTGGGCGGGGCGCAGACCCACAACGAAACTTCTGGAGTAGCGCATTTTCTGGCGCACGATGACGCCGAGTGCCTCTCCACGTTGCGCGAGCTGTTGAGTTTTATTCCGTCGAATAACCTCGACGATCCGCCGCGCAAGCTTTGCACCGATCCAATTGACCGCGCCGACGCCGCGCTCGACACCATCGTTCCCGCGCAATCAAACCTGCCCTACGACGTGAAGGAAGTGATTCGCGCCGTGATTGACGACGGATATTTTTTCGAAGTGCACGAGCACTTTGCAAAAAATATCGTCGTTGGATTTGCCCGCATGAACGGCCGCTCGGTGGGGATTGTCGCCAACCAGCCGGCTTTCCTGGCCGGAACGCTCGACATCAACGCGTCAGTGAAGGGAGCGCGCTTCGTGCGTTTCTGCGACTGCTTCAACATCCCGCTGATTACATTCGAAGACGTTCCCGGATTTCTTCCCGGCACAACTCAGGAATACGGCGGCATCATTCGCCATGGAGCAAAGTTGCTCTTCGCTTACGCCGAAGCGACTGTGCCCAAGCTCACGGTGATTACGCGCAAGGCTTACGGCGGCGCCTATTGCGTGATGGCGTCCAAGCACATTCGCACCGACGTGAACTACGCCTGGCCAACCGCGGAGATTGCCGTCATGGGTCCCGAAGGCGCGGTGGATATTGTTTACCGCCGCGAACTGGAACGCGCCGCCAATCAACATCTCTCGCAAACCGAGGGCGCCGCGCGCCGCGAGCAACTGCGCCAACAGAAAATTGAAGAATTCCGCGACCGTTTCGCCAATCCTTATGTCGCCGCCGAACGCGGATACGTGGACGCCGTCATTCAGCCGCGTGATACCCGCAAGAAGCTGATCCACTCCCTCGAAATGCTCGAAACCAAGCGCGACAAAAACCCGCCCAAGAAGCATGGGAACATGCCGCTGTGATAATTGATAAAGTGAGTGCGTGAAAGCTCGACTGTTGTGGTTCTCCATTATTGCGGTATCAATTGCTTCTGCACAAAGTCCTCCGGCTGCGACGCCGAATCCCCCTAATCGACCAACGCTTCAGCAGAGGGTGGAAGTTACGGCAACGCGGGTGCCAGAAGATCCGGAAAATGTTCCCGCGGCAATCGAAGTGTTCAGCGGTGACGAACTAAGTGCGCAAGGTGCCCGGGATCTTCGCGGCGCGCTGTCGCTCGCAACCGGAGTCGAGATCGCGCCCGGAGGAGATTCCGGACCTGCAAGTTCTGTGCCCGATTTCTGGGGACTGAAGGAGTTCGACGCGTTCCTGCTGGTTGTGGATGGCGTGCCCTGGGGCGGCGCTTTCAATCCCGCGCTTACTTCATTGAACCTCAGCGACATTGATCGCATCGAGGTGCTTCGCGGTCCGGCACCGGTGATGTATGGCGCGACCTCGTTCGTGGGCGTGATTCAGGTCGTCCACAAAAGCGCCGAGGACAAAGCGAAGACGCTGGATCTGCACGCCGGCAGCTATGGCAGTGGAGGCGGCGCGTTTTCGCTTCCGGTTCCAGTGTGGGGCGAATGGGCCTCGCGATTAACGTTGGAGGGAGAGCGCGAAGGCTTTAGCGATCCACGGACCGCATTTCGCCGCGGTCATGGATTGTGGCGGCTGGACCACAAACCGACGTCATCGAATCGCGAATGGCTGAATGCGGATTTGAATTGGCTAAATCAGAATCCGGCAAGCCCGCGGCCGCTGCTGGGGTTCGGGCTCACCCCCTTGGTTCCGGTCGACTCCAATCAAAATATGGCGGGAGCGTTTCTTAACGATCATCGCGGAACCGTTACAGGAGGCCTCGACCGAGCCGTACGCAGTGCGGAATGGAGCACTTCGGCCAGCGTCTCGCGCGACGATCAGGACACGTTGCGCGGCTTTCTCACCGATATTGCAGACACGCAGGAAAACGCGCATGGATTTCGCGAAAAAATTTACCTGACCGACTTATACATCGACTCACATATTTCGTGGAGGCTTTTGCGGTCTGTGCGTTTTCTTTTCGGCGGCGACTACGTGCGTGGAGCAGGCGCGGCCCACGGCGCAGATTTTGATTACACCGCACCGCTGAACGGTGGCTTTGCTCCGATCGTGCCATCTCCATCGGTTCTCGACTTCCACATTGATGATCAGCGTAATTTTGCCGGAGCTTATGCCTCGGCAGAATGGACTCCGCTGGAGCGGTTGCGATTCGACGGCGGCGTCCGCTTGAATGTTACGCAGGAGCACCAACAAGTGGTGGACGGCGGCGCCGGCACAAACGACCAGCAGAGCCGCACTGACATTCGTCCGGGAACGAGTCTGGGAGCAATCTACACTGCCTGGCAACGCAACCAGGATTCAGTGGGGCTCTACATCAATTATCGCGACACATTCAAACCGGCGGCCATCGATTTCGGAATCGGGGAAGACGAGGGCGGACCACTGATTTTAAAGCCTGAGACTTCGCAGAGCGTCGAGGGCGGTCTGAAGGGCCGCTTCTTCGATCGAAGAATGGAAGCCGAGGCCTCAGGCTTTCTTATGAACTTCGACAACCTAGTGACCGCCAGCAATGTGAACAGCCTGCCGTCTCTGATCAATTCGGGCAAGCAGAGGTTTCAGGGATTTGAATCGAGCGTTGCATACTTCTTCGCCAGGCAAATCGTGGTTCGCGGCACCTACAGTTTTCACGATGCCACCTTCACCGATTTCGTGCAGGACTTCAACGGCGTTCCGGTGCAACTCGCTGGAAGGCGACTGCAAATGTCGGCGCGAAATCTGGCTGCGGTGGGCGTACAGTACAACCCGTTACACGGATTTCTCGGCGGAGCTGAGATCAGTTACACCGGCAACCAATACCTCGACATGCTGAACACGGCGTTGGCTGGCGGGTTCGCGACATTCGGCCTCAACGCCGGTTATCGCACACGCCATTGGGAGTTGCGAGTGGATGGCAGCAATCTAACCGACCGGCGCGATCCGGTCGCGGAAAGCGAACTTGGAGACAGTCAGTTTTATCTATTGCCGGCTAGACGAGTCGATGGAGCACTGCGGTTGTTCTTTTAGAGGCGAATCAGGTGGTTACGCGAACTATTGCAGATGAAATCTTTCCCGCATGAGCCTTTGCAATCGCGGCTTGTAAAGAATATCGTAGGCGAACTCTTTATCCGGGAACATAGCCAATGCCGCGCGCTTGGCGCCGGCGGCGAGTTCTGAAGCTTCTTCAATGGTGAGATTCGGGTCCTGCCCAATCACCGACATTACCATGCTGATCATGATCTGAAGGCGGCGGATCTTCTGCGCTTCCTGTTGCACTTCATTGGCACGCGCTTCTTCCAAGAGGACCCTCTTTCCGTTGTTCCGAGTGGGATGCGCCCACCCGCTTACCAAGTTTAGATGTGCCGCCCGAAACCAACGTTGCGCTATTGTGCTCAGGAACCATGCCACGAATCAACACACTTCGGTCACTACTTAGGTTCAGGCCCGCAGCTGTAGCGAGAAGCTCAGCGCCATGAATCTGGCATCTATAATCCTTCAGGAGGTATACGCATGGCGGCTGATCCGAATCCTTTGCCCGATCCTAATGAAAAGCTTGTGCGCGTGTTCGATGCGGAACAGGAATCCGAAGCTCTCGTGGTAAGCGGCCTGCTGGAGTCGCAAGGCATCGATTGCGAAGTCACGGCCCTCGACGCACCGCAAGATGTTTTGCCCATTGGCGGCACGGTGATTCTGGTGCGCGAAGAAGATGCTCAGCGGGCGCTCCAGATAATTAAAGAGTACCGGCGGACTCCGGCGGAGGAAGCACAGGAAGAGGCTGCGAGTGCTGCCGAAGACGAGAGTGAAAACTAACGGATCGCCGCGACATGCGAAGTGACAGTGGTTCCGTCTAGAAAAAAGCTCGTGGCCCCGTCCATGTCAGTTCGATATGTGATTATGTGGGAATTTTGCAAACGGGCCAAGACCTCAGGGCGGGGATGATGGTAAACGTTGCGCGCTCCTACTGAGATCACGGCGAACCGTGGCCGCACGGCGGCCAGTAACGATTCGGCACTTGAACTTGCGCTGCCATGGTGGGCCACTTTGAGTACGTCAGCTGACGGATCTTCGGTGGCGATAAAGTTTTCGGTCGGCTTTTCCGCATCGGCTTCGAGCAACGCCGAGGTCTTCCTGAACTCAACTTTCATTACCAGAGACTCATCGTTGCGATGGGAGTCGCTGCCAGTGTTATGGGTTGCAGATTGCACTGCCGGTGCGAGTACCCCAAAGCGTGTTCCGCCATAAGAAAAGATGTCGCCCGCTTTGCGGTAAATGATCCTGACGCCGTATGAATGGGCCTCATCCAGAAGCCTCTCGATTTCCGAGTCCGGAATGCCTTCCGGCAGCCATAACTCGCGCGGTCGAAAATTTGCGATGACCGCAAACATTCCGCCCATGTGATCGGCGTGGGCGTGTGTGAGTGCCACGGCGTCAATCCGCGAAATTCCGCGCGACCACAAATAAGGCGAGACCACATCCTCGCCGATATCCATCTGTGAGTGCGTCCAGAAAGGCAAGCCGCCGGCGTCAACCAGCAACTTGCGGCCTTCTGGCGTGATCAGCAAAATTGAATCGCCCTGGCCGACATCGATCGCGGTCATCTCCAAAATGTTGGGGCGAATGTCCTGATGCGGCGGTATCAGCCAAATCCATAATGCGCTCGCGCTGAGCACCGCGATTCCGGCGAATGCAAGCGCAGTTTTTTTCCGCACAAAGATTGCGCACATAAGAGTCGCGAATATGCAAAACACAATGGCGCTCAAGCCGGGAGTCGGAACCCGAATGTCAGCCAATCGCATTCCTCCCAGCCATCTCACGGTTCCGGCGATGCCCTGCAAAGCGAAAGCGGCGATGAGCGCCGGAACTTTCGCAATCGTCAGCCAAACGTAGCTCATGCAAATGGCGCATACTCCGGCCGGCATCAACAGTTCAAGAAACGGAATGACGAATAAGTTCGCCGGCATTGCCACTGAGGTCGCGCGGTGAAAGTAATAAGCCATTGGCAAGGCCAGTCCCAGCTGCAGAATCGCCGACATCACAGTCAATTCGAAAATCGCGAACGAGATTCGAAATAACATCAGCGTGGCGCCGCGCGGAAGTCGCCCAGGCACGATCATCGCGAACCGGTTCAACAGAAGCCGCATATCCAGCCGGAACTGGGCAATCCTAGGTGGAAGCGCGCGATCATAAGCCAGCGCATTCAGGCTTCGCAGTCCTTGTGAATAGGGTTGAAGGGTGCGCTCCAGCACGGGAACGCCAATGCCTGCAACCAGGGCGACGCATAGAAATGTCATTTGGAAACTGGCGCCGAAAAGCACTCGTGGATCAGCAACCAGAAGAATGAGAGCAGCCGCGCCCAGAGCATTCAGCATTGCACGATCGCGGTACACTAAGCGTGCGCACAAATAGGCCGCGAACATCAGCGCCGCCCGCCACACCGGTGGGCCTTCTTTCGTCAGCGCCGCATATGCCAGGATCACAACGATTGCGCAGGCACTGGCCGCGACTTGACCCAATCCGACCCGCCGCAAGCTCCACAGCGCGAACATCGCCAGGATGCTGACATTCATTCCGGAAACCACCAGCACGTGGTAAGTTCCGGAACGCTGGAAGTCCACTCGGGTGGGGCGTTCGACGAAAGTCTCTTCACCCAGGACGATCGCATCCATCAGACCCGCAGTCTGCTCAGCCCAAAGAACGTGAATTTTGCCGATGATGCTGCGATGCGCGCGAGCCCGCCAAGTCTCGATTTTGCTTCCCACGAATCCTGGGAGAATTTCAAGACCTGAATATTTAACCGAGGCAGTGGCAACAATGCCGTTATCGCGAAGATATCCGGCATAGTCGAAGGCGCCGGGATTGCGATAGTTTCGTGGAAGCACGAGAGTCGTCCGAAACCGAAGCCGCTCGCCATAAGAAAGCGACCGCATTTGATTGTGGGAGTCGCCACGGTCATTTTGATAAATGCTGAGCCTGATTCCTTCCGCGATTCTCTTGGTTTGAGGGTCGGAATCGATCGTCTCAGTTTCAATATCAACGCGTTGCCTGTAAGACCTATCGCCTTCAGATTGAATTTCGCCTTCTGTAATAACGTGAGCCGTGATCTGCACCTCGCCGTCCCCGAACCAGAGTGATTGCTCCGACGCCAAGCTTCTACGCATTTGAATGGATAGCGCGCCCACCGCAATCAGCGCTGCAAAAGCCAGAATCTTCGGAGAAAGAATTCTTTTTCTGACAATGCAAATCGCCGAAGCAACAAAAACAATCCCCGCAATCACCCACCAGCTCGGCGGTCGCCATGCGTAGTTGCCGGCAACAATTCCGACAGAGAAAAATGAGGCGGCCCAGAATAACGGCTGGCGCGCGGAAATCTGGTTTCTGGCCGCAACCCGAGCCGAGATTGTCCGGACCGGAACAGCATTCGATACGGTAGTTATTGCAGAAACCAAGCAGAGCGGCAGTTTATCGCGCCAGAAGAAACACGCTTTCAATGTGGAAAGTCTGGGGAAACAGGTCGATCAAGTGAGCATCTGTGATCCTGTATCCCAGGCCGGTCATCAGTCGCAGATCGCGCGCCAAAGTCGAGGGATCGCACGAAACATAGTTGATCTTCGGAGCTTCCAGCTTCGCCAGACTCCGAACCACGCCTTCGCCCAATCCGCCCCGCGGCGGATCCACTACAACCAGGTCCGGGAGCAGGCCAGAAGCTTGTCCCAGATACTGCTCCGTCGTGGCCAAAACTGCCTTTACCTCCGAGGGCGCATTGTGGCGCAAGTCGGCGAGCGAAGTCTGTGATGACTCGACCGCGATTACCTGTGCAAAACTCCTGGCCAGTACGGCCGCGAAAAGTCCAACGCCAGCGTAGAGATCAAGGGCCAGTTTTCCGGAAGTCCCGCCGGTAACGATCTCGATGAGTTCATTAATTAAAAACCGGTTCACCTGGAAAAATGCCCCGGCGCTTACTCGATAATGGGCGAACTTGGTTTGATACGTGAGCGCAGCCTCGCCGACGGCGGCAACGCGTTTCGGCTCGACTATAGCGTTAGGACGCCCCTCCTCGAATACAGCAACACCGCTGACATTCCGCGAGATTTGCGCCAGCACCTCGGCAATTTCCTGCGCGCTCCTTCGAATCGATCGTGCCTCGCAATATGCTTCGAGCAGAAGGCGCCGGTCGGAATCATCTGCAAATAACTCAACCTCCCGAATTTCGGCCGGAATTGTTCCCCGCCGTCCGGCGTCCCAGATTTCGGCGATGGTGCGATTAATCAGCGGCGAACTGATAGGACATTCTTCGATCGGCAACAGCTCATGAGAGCGGGGCCTGTAATACCCCAGCGCAAACTGAGGCGCGGTTTGCAGCTTGAGCCGCGTCCGGTTACGATAACTCCATTCTGGCGAGGGATGGACCTTCAACTCGCAGGGCAATTCGATCTTGGCTGTGCGCTGAAGCGTCTCACGCAGAATTGCTGATTTAATTTCCAGTTGCCTTGCATAGTTCGCATGTTGATATTGGCAACCGCCGCATTTCCCGAAATAAACGCATCCCGGTTCAACCCGGTCGGGCGAAGACTGCAAAACTCGTTCCGACCGCGCCCGCGCGAATCCCGGCTTCTGCTCAACAATCTCCGCTTCTACTTGCTCGCCATCGATGGTAAATGGCACAAACACGGTCTTTCCGGGACCGCGTTCGTCAGCGGGGAGCCGGGCGAGTCCGTCTCCGCCATACACAAGTTTTTCGATGTTCAGTTGCATTCGTTTTCCGATCTTTCAACCGAGAATACGAAATCGAAGTTGCCCGCGTGATGACTTCTCGGTTGAATCCACATCAGATATAAGGGATCAAGCAATTATGGGCGGATATTTCTTTTTCTTTCTGATCTCGGGCTTCTGCGGAATATTGTATGAGCTGGTTTGGCTGCGCCTGGCAATGGCGCAGTACGGCGTAACTACTCCCATCGTTTCAATAGTTCTGTCAGCGTTTATGGGTGGCATGGGGATCGGCTCTCTAGGCGCCGGAATGCTTATCCGGCGTTACGGCGCAAAAATTTCTTTTCCCCCATTGTGGTTATATGCCGGGTCGGAACTACTGATTGGAATTTCCGCCCTGGCTGTTCCTGCCGAATTAATTATCGGGCATCGCCTCCTTTCTCATCTTGCGAGTTCCACCGAGTTCTCGTCGGTTACGTATTCCTTGCTTTCTGGAATATGCATTGCGTTGGCCATGGTGCCGTGGTGCGCTTTTATGGGTGCGACCATCCCTCTGGCGATGTTTGTGGTCCACAGCGACCCTCGATTGCAGTCGCGCCGTTCATTCAGCTTCCTCTATGTCTCAAATTTACTGGGAGCGGTGCTGGGCGCGATCGTGCCGCTGGCCATCATCGAGTTCCGCGGCTTCCATTTCACCTTGATAGCAGGCATGCTGCTGAACTTCATCATCGCCTTTTCTGCTTTCGCAGTAGCGAAAGCGCACAGAATCGGCTCAGAGGTTGCGCCAGAACCGAACGTGCCAGCCAGAAGCGACAGCAATCAGGGAATTCTGGCCGTGCTATTTATGACTGGACTTACCAGCATGGGAATGGAGGTCGTCTGGATTCGGTTATACACGCCGTTTATCGGCGTCATGGTCTATTCATTCGCATTAATCCTGGTTACATATCTCGCCGCCACCTTTTTGGGCTCCTCCGCGTACCGCAGTTTTAGCCGGAATCCGGAATCGAAAACTTGGGTCCCTTTGGCCGCACTTTCGCTGCTTGCGGTCTTGCCCGTATTCGCCTGCCAGCCCGGCGACATGAATTTTCTAGTGCGAGTCTTCCTGGGCATAGCGCCTTTTTCGGCGGCAGTTGGTTATCTCACGCCGCAATTAGTCGACCTCTGGTCCAACGGAGATGCTGATCGGGCAGCTCATGCCTATGCTGTCAATGTTTTGGGGTGCATTCTGGGGCCGCTAGTCGCAGGATTCATCCTGCTTCCCAGGATTAGCGAGCGCTGGAGCCTGTTCTTGTTTGCGGCTCCTTGGATCTTGTTCGGGTTTTCAAATTTCGTTCGACACTATTCCAGTGCAGCGGTCTGGACAAAACGGACTGCGGCGATTGGTTTCCTGGCGCTCACTCTGGTCGCGACCCTGAAGCCCAAAGCTTTCGAAAGCCTTTATCCACGACACGTCCTCATGAGAGATAACACAGCTACCGTGATCGCGGCGGGCAAGGGCGTGAGCAGGGTTTTGCTGGTGAATGGTGTCGGAATTACAACCTTGACTCCCGCTACCAAAGCGATGGCTCATCTGCCGCTGGCCTTTTTGGACCATCCGCCTGACAGTGTGCTGGTGATTTGTTTCGGCATGGGGACTACGTTCCGCTCCGCGCTCTCTTGGGGAATTCACGTGACTGCGGTGGACCTGGACCCGAGTGTTCCGAAACTATTTTGGTATTACCACTCGGACGCGAAAGAACTACTGCGCTCGCCCCTCGCACGCGTGATCATTGACGATGGCAGAAGATATCTGGATCGCACTCCGGATAAGTTTGATGTGATCACTATCGATCCTCCTCCGCCGGTTTTCGCCGCCGGCACCAGCCTCCTGTATTCCACGGAATTTTATGCGGTGGCCAAGAAACACCTTAAACCGCATGGGATTCTCGAACAATGGCTGCCAGCCTACTCTGGCGACCCGCTGCTACGCTCGTCAATAGCTCAAGCCATTAAGCTTTCGTTCGCGCACGTCAGAGTTTTTCGATCTATGGAAGGCTGGGGTTTTCATTTCCTGGTGAGTGACTGGCCAATTCCGGAGCGTACCGCACAAGAACTGGCCGCAAAGCTTGGCCCGAATGCAACCACGGATTTCATTGAATGGGGCCCCGAGGCCACCACGCCAGGGCAGTTCAATATTTTGCTGAATAACGAATTCAGTGTGGAGAGTATCATCGCTGCTTCGCCGACAGCGCCCGCGCTGCACGATGATCGCCCGACAAACGAATACTTCGCCAGCCGCTATCTGAAGTCTCTCTCCTCGCAACACGAACTTGGCAATGCGCGATCCATCGTCCTCGGCGAGACTGCGACCTCAACTCCGCGGTAGACTGGTTCCCTCGTGAATCCCATTGGTAATGCGCCGCTTCGCGGCTCAGCCGTAGGCCTGTTTCTCTTCGACGTGTGCGAAGAAGTGAAGCTGGATGAACTGCGCAACATTCTGGGAGCGCGACGCCTGGGCGAGGGATTGAAGCATGCCGCCGCCGAGCAATTATTCTTTGAAAGACCGCCGGTGGTCGAAAATCTGCAACCAGCCGCTGGTTCTCAGGCCCAGGTGCGGGTGAAGTATTACGATTATGGTGTCGTCAGCGTACTTTTCGAATTTCCTTTTGCCGGCGATTGGCCGGACCTGATTGCGCTCTCGTCACGCTGGATTTCAGGAACCGACCTCCCGACCCGGGCTGAGCAAATCGCCAAAGATCGAGTTGAGCGGACGCGGCCTGCGCTGGTAAAACCATACGAAAGCTGGCTGAGTGAGGACTACTTTATTTTCTTTTTGCGGGAGATAGCCGGTAATCCGTCTGCCTCGCAACTGCTGAGCTCCTGCAGCCAGCAGATCTCGCAAGTAGTACGCGGCGAGAATATGGTGCTTTCCGACGATGAGCGCCGCGAGGTCATTCAGTCAGCGATGTCTTACTATCCGAATGATCTTGCCGTGCTGGGATGGAACGCGGCTTTCGTGTACGATTCCGCTGCTGGTTCGGAAACCACCATGCAACTGCTCGAGTATGCAAATTCGCAGCTGCTTGAATTTCGACATTACGATGATTTGCTGACCCGCGAGCTGGCGGCGGTTTATGATTCGCTGGAAAGAAATTCGAATTTCATCGGACGCTGGCGGTTACCGCGCGAAGCGTCGCGCCTGCAGACCGTCTTGCTGGACGTAACCGAACTCACCGAGCGTGCCGACAACGCCATCAAGTTTCTCAGCGACATGTTCTCCGCGCGGCTTTACCGGCTGGCGGCCAACAAAGTCGGCGTGCCCGACTATAAAAGCCTCGCCAAGGAAAAACTGCGCACCGCGGAAGACCTGTACCGCTTCCTGATCGACGAATTTCACCAGTCGCGGACATTCTGGCTGGAGTTGATGGTGGTGCTGATTCTGCTGATTGAGCTGGTGTATGTCTTCCACGGCAAGATGTGACGGGTGTTTACAATGTTTTGTTGAGAACTAGTCATATTTCGACTTGCTTTTACCGCATCCGGGGATAACAATTCTCCCAGCAGTTTCGATTGCCCGCGCCCTGTTCCAGCATGCCATTCCCCCGAGGCGGGAAAAATGCCTGCAAAACCAGCATTCGTCGAGGTCCTTGGCCATTACCGCATTCTGGAGCGGGCGGGCCAGGGTGGCATGGGAGTCGTGTACCGTGCACAGGACGAGCACCTACAGCGCGAAGTTGCTCTCAAAGTATTACCCGACAATGTCACGCATGATGAATCCGCGCGCCGGCGTTTTCGACAAGAAGCACTCACTCTTGCCCGTTTGAATCATTCCAATATCGAGACCCTCTACAGCTTTGAAAGTGATGGCGATAAAGATTTCCTGGTGATGGAGTACATTCGCGGGGTCACCCTCGCGAGCAAACTAGCCGCCGGACCATTAAGTGAGCCGGAGCTTGTCGAGTATGCGACTCAGCTTGCGTCGGCGTTAGAAACGGCCCACAAAGAAGGTGTGATTCATCGGGACCTGAAGCCTTCCAACATCCTGATCACTCCCGGCGGGCAATTGAAGATGCTCGATTTCGGTCTGGCTCGCCTGTTGACCTCCGACTGGCAGAGCACGACTGCCAGTGACCAACCAGGAATATCTGGAACGCTGCCATACGTTGCCCCTGAAGATTTATCAGGATCGCACAACGTCGATGCGCGTTCTGACTTGTATTCCTGTGGTGTGATCATGTACGAGATGGCAACCGCCCTCCGCCCCTACACCGGGGATTCAGTCGCGGCTCTACTCCGCGCCATCCTGCAAAGCGAGCCGGCTCCGCTGCGCTCCGTGAATCCCGCAATTTCTCCTGAGCTGGATGCGATCATTCGCAAAGCCATGGACAAGAACCCAGGGCTGCGCTATCAAAGCGCACGCGAACTGAAAGTCGATTTGCAGCGCCTGGTTTCCGCGAGAAAAATCGATCACGCGATGCTGCCGGCGCCTCGGTCCCGTCGAAAGTCTTGGCTTACGGTGGTGCTTCTGCTTGCGCTGGCCTTGGGCGTGGGCGTAATGCTGCGCCGAAGCTACCGATCATTACATCCACCGGCGAATCCTCCGCGGGTTGTGGCAGTGTTGCCATTTGAAGCAGTTGGCGGCGCGGGGGACAACCAGATTCTCTGCCGCGGGCTTACTGATTTGCTTACCACGCGGCTGACTCAGATCAGCAAACAATACGGTGTCGAAGTCGTACCCGCGAGCGAAGTGCGGACGCAAGGCATAAATTCCATCACCTCGGCGCGTCAGAAGCTGGGCGTGACCCTGGTTGTAGAAGGAAGCTGGGATTTCGTCGGCAACCAGGTTATGTATAGCTTGGTCGACGCGCAAAGCCGTCACAACATGAGTGCCGAGTTCGTCAAAGCCAACATGGATGATCTACTGTCCGTCGAACACAACGTCGCGGACAATCTCCTGAACATGGTGGCTGGCGAGTTGCGGCCAACAAACCAAAACGCCAAGTTGATAAATTCCAGCTCTCACCCTGATGCCTATCAATATTACGTGCGAGGTGTGGGTTACCTGCAGGACTATCAGGACGTAGGTAGCTTGAATTCCGCTATTGCATTGTTTCATTCCGCCTTGGATCGTGATCCGTCCTTTGCGCCAGCGTTGGCGGGCACAGGAGAAGCCTATTGGCGCCTGTTTCAAGAAACTAAGGACGAGAGCTTGATACCAAAAGCAGTCGAGGCCTGCCATCGAGCCGCACAACTGAATAACAATCTCGCTTCAGTTCACATCACACTTGGTCTGATTGCTCAAGGCCAAAGCAAAGATGATGAGGCGGTGAAAGACTTTCAAAGAGCCATCGCGCTCGACGACACCAGCGACGCGGCCTACCGGGGATTAGCTATTTCGTACGAGGCGCTGGGAAAAACAGCCGATGCCGAAAGCGTCTACCGCCGCGCTATCGAAATGCGCAAGGACTATTGGGGCGGCTATTCGGCCCTTGGGGCCTTCTATTACAAGAATGCCCGGTATGAAGATGCCGCTACGCAATTTCGACGGGTGATCGACCTGGCCCCGGAAAATGTCCGTGGTTACACAAATTTGGGTGGAATTTATGTTCTTCAGGGAAAACCGCAGCAGGCAGAAGAAGTCCTGCGAAAATCGCTGAGCATCGAACCGAACTACCGTGCATATACCAACCTGGGAGCGTTGTTCTTCGCCCAAGGCCGGTACTCGGACTCGACCGACATGTTTGAAAAAGCAACCCAGCTGAACAATCGCGATCCCCGGGTCTGGCGGAATCTCGGGGATGCCTATTACTGGACCCCGGAACAACGAAGTAAAGCCGGGCCCGCTTATAAGCGCGCAGCTGAGTTACTTATTTCGCAGCGCAAGATCAGTCCGCACGATCCCAATCTGATGAGCGAGCTCGCCCTTTGTGATTCCATGCTGGGGAAGCAACAGGAAGCCTTGGCCCTTATCGCAAGCGCTGCGGCGCAGACGCCATCCGACCCGGAAATACAGTTTCGTGCCGCAGAGATTTACGAGCAGGGCGGAGACCATGCTGCTGCGCTCAAAAAGCTGGCCTTGGCGGTGCGCATGGGGTACTCTGTGGCGGACATTCGAGGTGATCCGACCCTGGGGCAGTTACACAAAGATCCGCGGTACCAAAATCTAGTGGAAGATAAGACGCCAAAATCGCCGGATAAATGAGGAGGGACTTTATGTCCGCAGAACCAGCCAAGCATATCGAGTTTCCAAAGCAGATCCCGCAGTGTCGAGAGGAAAAGGTGTTTATTTATTTTTCACCACGAGGTACTCCTGCGTCCAAAGACCACGCGGCTGCAGGAGATTGGATTATCGCCGATCCCCGAAAACCAGTTTCCCCGGGCCAGACCGTTACCTGGCAAGTGGTGGGAAACGGTCAGAAGCTCGAATTGGATTTGCCCGATGTCTTTGGGCAACCGATCAGCGTACGCCCAGAGACTGCGTACGCGACTGTAAGCGCGCAGGCCGAACCAGGTTTATATCTCTACGAAGCCTATGTTAACGGCCAACTCGCAATTGGAGGCTCGTCGCCGGGAGTAATCATCGATCGATAGGCGTTGATAAATCAGTACCGGCTTTACATGTAAAACAAGCTAAGCCGCGGCAGGCCGTACTTCTCGAGCAGCTTCTTGTGGGCATACTGCTTTTGCAGTTGCTCGATTTGTGCGGCCGGCATTTTGTTGCGATAAGGAGCGAGGTCGCGGTCGGCTTGCGCACGGACGGCGACAGCCTCGTCGTCCGGAATTGCGGCGAGGAGCACCGCAAATAGTTTTTCTTCGAGCACGGTGAGCTTTCGTTCTAAGTCTTCAAGTCGGGAAGTCGACGATTTGGCTTCAATTTCTGTCGCCATGCTTTGTAGAGTCGCAGAAATTTCTTGCGCCACTGTGCCCGGCGAGATTCCGGGCCGCGAAGGCAGTTTGGCAGATTCCAGTTCTGCCGCGTTGCGGCGCAAAAAGCCCGAAATTTCTGTGGTGTCAAAACCTTTCACTGCAGTCGGCGCACTCGCAGTGCCCACAGATGCCTCTTTCATGTCTTCCGCGGCAGCCAGCACCTCCTGCGAGCAATAGGCAAGCCCGTTGACCTTCCTGCTTTTCGCCGGCCGCGCATTGTATTTTTCGAATGTTGCGTCGATTCCCCGCAGCACCGCCTCAAGCGGGATGCCGGCGTCTTTCCACGTTTCGATCAGCGCCCAGTCAAGCGTCGAGAGCATGAGGATGGTGCCGCGTCCGCGCTGGAAATGCTCCTCGATTTCGGTGAAGTAATTGAAGTAGTTTTGCAAAACCCTAGCTCTTAGTTTTTAGCATTTAGCTCTTAGCTTAAAACAAGACTCGCATAATTCCTCTGTGGCTTTTCTCCGCGTACCTCAGTGCTCTCTGTGGTTGATGGCTTTACAGTCGGCGGAAGATATAGAAGCCGGCGGGAAATAACGTCAAAGCTTATTAAGAATTGTTTTTCGACTGATTTGCAGATCGAGGTTTCGCCGCGCGCTCGCCCCGATTCTCATCTGCGAGGTTCTTGTCGGCAGCATTCCTCTCCCACAAAATTCGCAGACCTTCGAGGGTCAGAAATTCATCGACATTCTGAATGTACTTGGATCCCGAGCCGATCAGCGCCGCCAAGCCGCCAGTCGCAGTCACTTTGGTGGATTTTCCCAGTTCGCCGAGCAGCCGCTCCAAAATTCCGTCCACCAAACCGAGATAACCATAATAAAGACCGGACTGCATGCTTCCAACCGTGGTA
>DATATW010000057.1:0-6950 GCA_036268595.1 Terriglobales bacterium | reverse complement strand
AACCCCGCGCTCGCCGACGATGGTGTCGTATTTGTCAGCAAAGCTCTCGGCAAATTCGTCCACCCGCGCGATGCGGCAGGCGCGAAGTAGGTCCTCGTCGCTGGCATCGGGCCGGGAGAAGGCGACGTTCTCGCGAATCGTCCCGTCGAATAAAAATGACTCTTGCAAGACCACACCCAGCTGGGTGCGGTAGGAATCGATCTTCACTTTGCTCAAGTCAAAACCATCTACGGTAACCGATCCCTGCGTGGGAACGTAGAACGCGGAGATCAATCCAATCATTGTCGACTTGCCGGAGCCCGAAGATCCGACCAGCGCCGTCACTGTTCCTGGCGCGGCATGAAACGAGATGTCATGCAAGACGGTCCGCGTGCCGTCGTAGCTGAAGCTAACATCCTGAAAAGCGATATTGCCTTCGATGGGCGGCAAGATGATGGTGCGGCGGGGATCGCGGTCTTCGGCCGGCTGGGTAAGAATTTCCTGCGAGCGCTCGAGTCCGGCCAGAGCTTCGGTAAGCTGGGTGCCGATCTGCACGATCTGCATGACCGGTGCGATCAAAAATCCCATGAACATGGTGTAAGTAAAGAATTCGCCGATGGTCAGCGAGCCCGCCAGAATCTGTCTCGCCCCGACATACATGATGACCGCCCCTACTACCCCAAGCAGCACGCTGGCCGAAAGGCCCATGACTGAAGTCGCGGTCAGACTGCGCAGAACATTGTCCAGCAAACGCTTAACACCGCCAGCAAAGACTCTCTCTTCGCGCTCTTCGGCGTGATATCCCTTGACCACGCGAATGCCGCCAAGAGATTCGGACAGTCGTCCCGTGACTTCGGCATTGATCTTGCCGCGCTCGCGAAAAATTGGGCGGATGGTTTGAAAGGCTTTTTTCAACGCCAGAGCAAAAAAGGCGAGAAAGCCGAACGCCAGCACAGTCATTAGCGCGCTGATCCGGAATAAAACTACCAGTGCGATGCTGGCAGTCAGTAATCCACCCACGAGATCAACTAGGCCGGTGCCGATCAAATTGCGCACACCTTCGACGTCGCTCATGATGCGCGAGACTAGAACGCCGCTCTTAGTGGAATCGTGAAATGCCACCGGAAGACGTTCGACGTGGGACTGCACTTTCTGGCGCAGTTCGGTGATCAGGCGTTGTGCGGCTTTCGAGAGCAGTTGGGTTAAAGAAAATGAAGTGATGCCTTGCACCACCGTGGCCGCAAGAACTCCGAGCACTAATGGCTTCAACAACTGGATATGGTGCTTCACGATCACCGAGTCGATTAAATACCGGGTAGAGTACGGAAGCACCAGAGACGACACGCGGTTGATGGCCATCAGGACGAAACCCAATGCCAACAGGCCTCGCCGCGGGCGGATGAGTTCCAGCACCAGCGGCATGACTGTTTTGAGCTTGGGCCGAGGCGAGCCCTTGGCCGTCAATTTTGGAGCAGAAGCCATGTTTTTGTTAGATCGTCGAGAGTGGCTGCGGGGTTCAATTTCGCAGATGCCTGGGAAGCCTAAGACACAGAACGGAAAAGCTTTTAACCGCAGAGAACGCTGAGAAATTCACGGAGAACGCAGAGAGAGAATCAACATCTCGACGGAAGGATGTTTCTTTCGGCTCTGCCCGATTCTCCGCAACTCTTCCTTTACAATCATCTGCAAAATGAAACTGGCAGAGATCAACCGGCGGCTGGGCACCAGGTTGGAGAACGGCGCGGAAGACATCGATATCCATGGCGTCGCTGGCATAGAAACCGCGGGTCCGGGGCAGCTCACCTTCATTGCGAATCCGAAATACGGGGCGGCGGCGCGCACTACACAAGCGTCAGCGGTAATTATTGCCGAGGATTCCCCTGCCCTCAAAACCGCCATGCTGCGCAGCAAAAATCCGTACCTGGATTTTGCTCGGGCGCTGGAATTTTTTTATATGCCACCGCAATATGCGCCCGGAGTTCATTCAACAGCGGTAGTGCATCCGTCGGCGAAGATTGGCCCGGGCGCGCACATTGGGCCATATGTTGTCGTTCAGGAAGATGTCGAGATCGGCGAAAGCGCCGTTCTGCTTGCGCACGTGGTGATTTATCGCGGGGTGAAGATTGGCGCAAACTTTTTGGCGCATGCTCATGCCGTCGTGCGGGAGTTTTGCCGCATCGGCAAGAATGTGATCCTGCAAAACGGAGTTGTGGTTGGCGGAGACGGTTTCGGTTTTGCCAAGGATGCACAGGGACACTGGCGCAAAATCGTACAATCCGGACCGACGGTGATTGAAGATGATGTGGAGATTCAGGCCAATGCCTGTATCGACCGCGCCAGTGTGGGCGAAACGCGAATCGCGCGCGGGGCGAAAATCGATAACCTGGTGCAGGTGGGACACGGATCACTCGTGGGCGAAGATACTTTGCTGTGTGCGCAGGTCGGGCTCGCGGGATCCACCGACGTTGGCAAGAATGTGATTTTGGCGGGGCAAGTCGGCGTGGCTGGACATTGCAAAATTGGATATGGCGCCATCGCAACCGCGCAAAGCGGCATTCCGAATGATGTTGCCCCGGGCGCGATTGTTAGCGGTTATCCGGCGATGGATAACAAGTTGTGGCTGCGCTGTGTTGCGGTATTCAACCGCCTGCCGGAGATCGCGCGAGCATTGCGACGAAAGGAAAATGAGTAGCGCGAGGCACAATCCCCCAAGAACATTAATCACGAAGGACACTAAGGTTCACGAAGGAAACCTAACCTGGCACAACTCTCTTTTTCGGTCGTGTACCTCGACAATCATGCCTCCATCGGGATCGCGGCGGTTGCGCCAGCCTGAATGCTGGAGGTCACCTCTCTGAACTGTGCTACGCGCTGGCTTTGTCAATCAGCGGGAGAGCGGCGGCTTCGTTTGCGGCGTCGAGTTCGAGCTGCTCCTGGCCGCTGAGCGCGGTCACGCGTCCGCGATAGGTCTTCAAATGGGTGGATGCTTTATCAAATGCTTCTTGCGCTTTGTTCAGGCTCTTGCCGACGGTCTCGAATTGATTTTGGAAGTGATCGAACGACTTTTGTGCTTTGGCCAGTTCCTGCCGGCTTTTTTCGAAGCGGCTGGCAACTTCGTACCACTTGTGCACCAACGCAATCGTCTGCAACGTCATCAGCAAAGTATTCGGAGAAACTGGAAACACGTGCTGCTGGTTGAGCCAATCAGCCAGCTCGCGATTGCGCACCGCTTCCATATACAAGGTCTCGCTAGGCAAATACATCAGCGCAATTTCAGTTGTGCCGTGCTCCGGCTGAATATAGGCCTTAATGCGCTTGGCTTCGGCTTTCATCACCCGCACGAACTCGACGCGGGCTTCTTCGAGCTGCGCTTCGCTGCTCTCTTCAAAAAATGCCAGGACTTGCTCGCGGGGAAACTTGGCGTCAACCGGAAGCCGCCGATCGGGAAAGTTGATCATCGCGTCCACGCGGCCGCCTCCGTTGACCGTGCATTGCATTTCGAACATATTGGCGGGCAGAAAATCGGAAAGCAAACGTTCCAGGCTGGCTTCGCCGAAAGTTCCGCGCAGATGCGGGAGCTTCAGCAGATTATTTAAGTCGTTGATCGAGTGCCCCAGCGCGCCGACTTCGCGCAACTGCTCTTCAGCCGCGCGCAGATGCTGCTGTACTTTTTCAAACTGGGCGAAGCCTTCTTTAATATTCTGGTCGAGTTTCGATTGCACCTGGTCGGTGATCGCCATCAGCTTGGCGTCAACGCGGTCGCGTATGCGATCGAGGCTCTCGGCTGTCTGCTGGTTTAGGCGATCAAACTCTGACTTCAAAGCAGATGTTGTCATGGCCAAGGCTCCGGCGAGTTCGGCACGAGTTTCGCCCAGGCGCTCAGCCTGTTCCTGGCGGCCAGCTTTCAATTGACTCTCAACCGTCTGCCGGATGCCGGAAAATCCCTCGGCCAGGCGGTCCGTCACCTGCTGGCGAAGGTCGCCTTTAGTTTGCTCAAGCCGGGAGGCCATGTCCGCTGTAGCGATCGAAAACTGTTCGGTCAGGGCCTTCTGGAGGCCATTCGAACGATTAACAAGTACTTCAATTCCAGCAGCTTGCGATGATCCAGAACGTTGGTACAGGAAGAACCAGAGAAGTAGGACGACGTTTATGACGATAAGCAGACCAAGCAGTATTGGGAGAGTGGACAATTCGGGATATCTCCGGTGTAAGGTGCTGAACCGGATTGTAGAAGTTATTCTTTACCAAGCAAAGTAGATTCCTCCCAGGGCATCTGGAACGTAGACAGGCGGCACTCAAAGCGCAGGGTTAGCGTTTTGGGGTTAAGAGACTCATGTTCCTGGCCCTTATCGCGGCGATTCCTCTGCATCTGGCAGCTGCTGGAGCTGCCTTGCCTGCCACGCCTGCGAATACGGCACCGAACAGCTCCTGGCAGCAGGTTTCGCCTTACGATAGCCCCAATTATGATTCGCAGGCCGAGCGCGAGCTTTTGGATAAGGCCAACTCTGATCGGGCACGGGCTGGCTTGCCACCGCTCAAGATGGATGCCGGACTCGTCCGCGCCGCTCGGGCACATGCAGCCGAGATGGCGGCGCAAAAACATATTTCGCATCAATTTTCCGGAGAGCCCTCCCCCAGTGCTCGAATTGCTGCCGTTTCGAATTTGCATCTTCAGCGGATGGGTGAAAACGTAGCTGTAGCTCCAAACGATGAAGACGCGCATGACGCGCTAATGGCGTCCCCGCCCCACCGCGATAATTTGCTTAGTTCGAAATTCAATGTGGCCGGATTCGGCGTCTTTCGGCAGGGGCACGTCATTTACGTGGCGCAGGATTTCGGATTAAGCATGGCGACCTACTCAGTTCAAGAGGCGCAGGAGTTGGTTTCTGCCAGCGTGGAGAAGTTGCGCGCGCGGGCAAAAATGCCGCAGCTAAAACGAGTCAATGACAGCGACGTACAATCGGGCGCTTGCGCAATGGCGAAAGCTGACTCGCTGAGTGCGACGAGTCCTCCGCCCGGGGCTTATATGCTGCGCTACACCGGCATGCAGCCGGACTCGCTGCCTGCAGAGATTTCGAAAGTGATCTCCCATCGCGGATTGCGTACCTACTCCGCCGGGACTTGTTATGCCCGCACCCAGCGTTATCCCAGCGGCGCTTATTGGGTGGTGCTGGAGTTTTACTAAAGGGACCGGTCTGGGCAAGGCGCTCTTGAAAGACGCGCTAGTGCGCATTGCTTATGCCGCCGACATCGTGGGCGCGAGCAGTATTGGTTCACGCGATTGACGAATCCGCGAAGAAATTCTATTTGCATTTTAATTTTGAGCCTTCGCCGATCCCCGTTGTCGAACATCTTCCGAGTGAAAAAGGGGAGATTGCGAATCTACTACGCGGCATCTTCCAAAGAGAAAAAGATTGTTATCCTGTACATCTCGCAGACGCTTCGCAAAGCTGGAGATGTCAATGATGCCTATTCAATTTTTACGCGCCTAGTTATGAAGGGAAGATTCGATCAGCTGTTTACGAGCCTAGGGGTTCGCATCCCTCGAAGACAAAGCTTGCATCCCCCCACGTTTCAGTGATCCTCTGTTGCCTCTTTCACGATCCGAGCAGCGGCTTGGCTGAAATCCTCTTTTTGGGCGTATCGCTCAGAGTGGCTTCCCCGAATGACTTGGCCTTTCTCGTTCTTGCAGGTCTCATTCGGCTTAGCTCCGCATTTTGGACATGGACGGTCAAGCGGCGCAGGTTTCATAAACACAGTTTCCCACAGGCGCGGACGGATTCCGGATGGCAGGTTGACAAACTAATCGCGTGGATTATGATTGAAGTGCGGACGGCGTTCAGTATCATTTTGTAGCCCCGGCTGACTACCGGGGCTTTCGTGTTTTTGTCCACGTCTCGGATTCTCCGCATTGCCCGCCTTTTGATTCCCTGTTTAAATGAATGAATGCCTGTTGGAATCCCTATTCGCGTGGGTACGGCTGGATGGTCTTATAAAGACTGGGAGGGAGTGTTTTACCCTCCGGGAATGTCGAGACGGAAGCAGCATCCACTCGCGCTGGTGGCGCGCATTTTCGATGTGGTTGAGGTCAACACATCTTTTTACGGACACATTAAGCCGGAGCTGGCGAAGCTATGGTCGAAAATCGTTTCTGACGTTAATCCTGACTTCATGTTTACAACCAAGCTGCACCGGTCATTTACCCATTCTCCGATGGCCGCGATCGAGCCAACCTCTGCGGTATCAATCCATCCGAACGATGAAGACGAGAGATTGGCGCGACAAGGTCTGGGAGCTCTGGCAGATACTGGCAAGTTCGGCGCACTGCTGATCCAGTTTCCGGTTTCCTTCAAGAACACAGCTTTGAATCGTGAATATCTGGAAACCCTGCTACGGCAGTTTATTGAGTATCCGCGCGCGGTCGAGGTGCGGCACTCCACCTGGAACAATCCGGAAACGATTACCTATTTCTCGGAAAGAAATGTCAGCTTCGTCAACATCGACCAGCCGCAGATCGGGCGATCGCTGGAACCGACTTCGCATGTGACCTCTGCCCTGGGGTACGTGCGGCTGCACGGGCGCAATTACGATCAGTGGTTTGAGGCGGAGACTTGCGCCGACCGTTACAACTATCTGTACAAGCCGAGCGAACTGGCAGGATGGAAAGGGCGCGTCGAAAACATTGCCCAGCAGGCGAAGACCACATTCGTGATCACGAATAATCACTTCGAGGCCAAAGCCGGAGTGAATGCGCTGCAGCTGAAATACATGCTGACCGGACGCCGCGTGACTGCGCCGGAGTCGCTGCTGGAGCACTATCCTGAGCTCCGGGCAATCGCTGACCCAGCGAGCGAGGGACAAGCTCCGGAACGATTGCCTTTACTGCAAAACGAAAAGCCCGCATAGGCCCAATTCCGCGATAGCGCGCCTAGTTCGTATAGATTCGCACGTAATCAACCAGCATCTCTGAC
>DATATW010000056.1:0-11257 GCA_036268595.1 Terriglobales bacterium | reverse complement strand
AAGCAAGTCGGCGCGCAAATCTTGGCGGTGGCTTCGGGAACCTTTAGCTTTCACGAACTCAGCGCCTGCTCACCGGACTTATGCGTGTCACATTGCGGGGAGTTCTTTCCCGAGTGACTTCGTTATCGAGATGTTCTCTGCGATCTCTGTGATTTTCTCAGCGGGCTCTGCGGTTAAGAGCTGTTCGCTGCGAATCCATGAAGGGGTTCGATAATCTGCACAGTCGTAAAGCTTTTAACCGCAGAGAACGCTGAGAAAATCGTAGAGGCGCGGAGAATATCCTAGTCGAGCAAGCGCGCAATCTGGCTGCGATTGCGATTGGGCAGGACATCTAGCGCGGTACGGGCAAGCACCGCATATGCTTTCTTCGATGACGGCGACTTCGTCAACACATCCAGGTGCGCGCGAATCGTCGCCACATCGCCGCGCACAATCGGGCCGCTGAATGCCTTGGCCGGGCCCAGCTTCTGGTAATTACGCAGCGTCTGGAAAATGATGGGCAGCATGCGCCGGCGTGCATCGGCTGCGGAAATTCCAGCCAGGGCAGCGGCTTTCTCCGAAGCCGCCAGCAGTGAAACCAGCAGCGGGCAAATCATGGTTGCAAAGGCGTGGTAGGCCACTTTGTCCTGCTTCCTGATCGCAACTGGCTTTCCGCCCAAGCTGCGAACAACGGTTCGCGCCATTCGAACCGCCGCTGGGTCGCCTTCGATTGCGAAGGGAACGTCGGCCAACTCCGGCACTGAGCCTTTTACGAAGGTCATCAAGGGGTGGAGAGATGCTACGCGCGTTCCTGCCTTTCGCAACGGACTTAGGACATCACTCGATAGAACGCCGCTGGAGTGAAAAGCGTACTTCGCATTCCATTGAAGTTTCAGAAAACTCTTTGCGGCTTCCTCGACCTGAGCATCGGGAACACAGAACCAAATAATTTCCTGGCGCTGGATGTTCGATCGCTTATTGCGCGGCAGAATTTCCGGAATGTATCCTGCTTCCGAAAGGCGTTGCGCAAGCGCTGTCCCCAGCCGTCCTGCTCCAATAATCGCAATGGTAGGGCGTTTCATGGGAAATCGATCCGCCCTGGAGAATAGCAGAATATTTCCGCTTGCCTCGCGAGCATAGATCGAGTGCCGCCATTAAGAGCGATATTTCAATTTTTTAACTTTCTTGGCCAGCATTCGTGTAGGTCTTCGCCTTCTCGTCACTTGCGACACTTAGCGTGTGGTGGATAGGGGCGAGTTGGAATCATCTAGCGGGACTGCCGAAGACGCTTATCGTCTGCATGGTCTTATGGGCGCTCGCGATTCCTGCGCGGCTTCACGAGCTCTATCGCCATCGAAGACCACGGGTAAGACCTTCGCTGCTGCCCGATACCATAGCGCGTGCCCTGCCCGACTAGAGCCCGGGCCGCGGTCGCCATGCTTCGCACAGTTACCAGTAGACCGTGGAAACCGCAGTCCCAGGCGGTTTTGGAGCTCTCCAGGCCGGCCAAACATTAGCTTTTGTTTGCTGGCGACCGCCCCAGGTCCGGTGTACAATTCCACCGCACTTCTCGGGCCACGCCGCCCGATCAAATTTCCGTGACGACCGAGGTTATATATGAGCGAAACGAAACTATCCCGCCGCGGCCTTTTAGGACTCAGCCTGGGAGCTGCCGCATCCGCCACCCTTTTGCCCTCCGCCGCCGTCAAGCTGGCGCGCGCTGACGATTTCGGTTCAGACCGTGATTGTAATTTCAGCGGCGACGTCAAAACCTTGCTGACCTCGGTAACGAATGCCTACGCATTTCTTGATCAGATGATGGATGCTTACGCCACCGGTTCTACTACACGATTAACCCAAAGTTATGCGGACCAGATCGGGCTGCAAAGTTCTGCGTTCACTTACGACAACGCTTTGATTGCGTGCGCCTACCTGGTTCGCGGAAAGTCCAGCGACATCGCGCGCGCGAAGGTGATAGGCGACGGATTGCTTTATGCGCAACAAACCGACCCTGCGGGCGACGGGCGTTTCCGGCAGGCGTACCTGGTTGACCATGCGGACGGCAACGGAGTATTTGTGAACCCCGGATTTTCATACTTTCAGGGAAGCGCAGTCGGCGATGTGGCGTGGGCGGGGCTGGCTCTGGCCCAGATTTTCGAGCGAACCCGTGTGCAGAAGTATCTGGACGGCGCTGTAAAAGCCGCGACTTTTATTGAAACCACTACCCGAGACAACACCAATGTGCCGCCCGGCGGGTATTACTTCGGCAATGGCCAGAGCAACAAGTCTACCGAGCACAACATCGACGTGTACGCTTTGTTCACCATGCTGGCGCGGCTGACCGGCAACGCCAGTTGGCTGAATGGAGCCAAACATGCCCGCGCTTTCGTTGAAGCCATGTACAACACTTCGGCGGGTTTCTTCTGGACCGGAACCTCGGACGCTACCAACATTTTTTACAATAATATTCCTGAAGACGTGCAAACCTGGTCCTACCTCGCGTTGCTCGATCCGGATTTCGCCTCCTCGCTGGAGTGGGTGAAAACCAATCTGGCAACCACCGACACTTCATTCGCCTTCAACAATGGCTGGCACTTTACCGGCAACTTCCGTGTAAGTGGAGAAACTTATGCCAGCCTAAGCAAGTTGGGTACGGTACTGGGCGACCAGACCGTGGATGCTGATGCCGTCTGGTGCGAAGGCACCGGACATGCTGTCGCGGCGTTGCTGGCGCGGGGACTTCCGCCCCAGAAGGATATCTTCAGCTTTCATGGAGACGTAAATACAGCTTCGCTGATGCTGGAGAGTATTCAGGTTGCGCAGGCGAGTCTGGGGTCAGGGCAGACCGTCGGCGGCAAAGCGCTTGTCAATGGCCAGGGAATTGTCGCGGCGACCAGTCCTTTGATTACGGGATTCGGATTCAACTACCTGCCGTTCCTGCATATCGGAGCGACGTCGTGGTATGTGATAGCGGCACAGGTGGCGAATCCGTTTCAGCTGGGGCTAAGGACGCCGAGACATTAAGTTCTGGCGATCCGTACTCGAACCCAAAAAAACCCGTCCAAGCTTTCGACTTGGGCGGATTTTTTGATTTCAGCTGTTCACGACTTTCAATCGATTAGCTTTTGATCTATTAAGAGCGCGGGACCTCGGGATGATGCATGTCTGACGAACCAGGGAGGATTTCGCCGCAGACTGTTTGACAAACCGGGTTACAATAGCTGCCCGATGATGACGGTTAGCGCATCCGCGCTGGGACGCGACTGGCGAGTTGATACTCTTCGCGGCTATTTTCTCGTCGTCATGACCATTGCGCATCTCGGACAGAATCCGCTGACGCGGTTCACTGAGTACACCCTCGGATATGCTTCGGCACCCGATGGCTTTGTCTTTCTCTCGGGTCTGGTTTCAGGTTGGGTATATTTGAAAATTCTCGATCGTTCGGGGCCAGCCGCCCTGACGAGCCGCGCATTGCGGCGTGCCGGGCAAATTTATCTGGTGCAACTTTCCCTGCTGGTTGTGGCAATCGTTGGAACGGCCCTAAGCGGGCGAGCGCTGTTCCATGGTGCGACTCCTGCGCAAGCTTTGCTCGCAGGCGCGTTTCTGATTTATCAGCCCAGCTATTCAGACATTCTGCCGATGTATTGTGTTTTTTTGTTCTTCACCCCTCTTGTGCTGCTGCAACTCGTGAAAGGACGCATCCGGTGGGTCGTCGCGTTGAGTACGGTTCTCTGGTTTCTTTCGCAATTCGGCTTTGGCGAGACCTCGGCGCGCGTTCCCTGGATATATCTCGGCAAGTTCAATGTTCTGGCGTGGCAGGCATACTTTACTGCCGGACTTTGCCTGGCATGGTGGGCGGCATCGCGCAATGTGGGCATACCTAAGTCACGCGCATTGTTCGCGGTCTGCGCAATTGGCGCGACCTTGTTTTTTGTGGACCGGCACCTTCACCTGATCGCGGGAATCACACCCTTGTTAAAGTTTCATGAAGGCCCGAACCGTAGTCCCGCGCGATTTCTGGACGCAGCCTGCCTGGGTTATCTCATCTTTTGGATCCCCAGAGCGATCGATGACGGACTGAAGCAGTTTCGGATATTTCAATTTTTTAACTTTCTTGGCCAGCATTCGTTGCAGGTCTTCGCCTTCTCGTCACTTGCGACATTTAGCGTGTGGTGGATAGGAGCGAGTTGGAATCATTTAGCGGGACTGCCGAAGACGCTTATCGTCTGCATGGTCATATGGGCGCTCGCGATTCCTGCGCGGCTTCACGAGCTCTATCGCCATCGAAGACCACGGGTAAGACCTTCGCTGCTGCCCGATACCATAGCGCGTGCCCTGCCCGACTAGAGCCCGGCGCTGTGTTTCGACCAAAAAAAATGGCTTCGGTATTCCGAAGCCATCGTTCCGTGGCTGTCTAAATTAGCTTTTGACGACTTTCAACTGATTATCGACCGAGAAAATGCCGGGGACAGAGTTGGCACGTATGCCGGCAATGTTCTTGTCCATCTGGCTATCGACTATGCCGATCAGTGTGACGTGACCATTCGCCACAATAATGCGGATCGACTTGTTCAGGCCAAGCTCATACTTCTGCAGTGCCGGATATCCGTAGATGGTGCGGAACAAGCGAACCCGCAAGCCATCGTCCATGGGAGACAAAGGCAGCACCCGGATTTGATTGTCCACGCGGTTCACGCCTTCGACGCGCTTAACCACATTATTGGCATCGCTCTTAAGCACCGGATTCGTGACCTCGCCAGTCAGTGTGACAATGCCATTGTCGTCCACTGTGAAGGTCATGTAATCGAATGCATTCGCGTAAGGCAGCATGTTGAGTTCATGCCGCACTTGTTTCTCGATCGCTTCCGTGCTGCGAAGCGAGGCCATCGCGCTCTGTGCGGTAAATGAAAGCGTAGAGGCCATCAGTCCCAACCCCAGGATCATAGTTCGTAGTTTCATATTCAACCTTCCTTTTGCACTTCAACTTTCTCCAGCCGTTGTGGCTGGAGATACCAAGGGCCGCCCGCAGCTTTTTCCGCGCCACGAACGGCCCCCATGCTTCTAACTTAAATTTGGGTTAACGGCGGTCGCCGCGAAAGTCACGACGCACTTCAAAGCGGCGATCGTAGTGTCGGCCATAAACATATGGCGCGGGCGCATAATATCGCCGATAAACCGGAGCAGGCGCGTAACTCACATATGGTGCGGGCGCAATGTAAGGCGCGACATAACCCGGTGCGTAAGCAGGGCCGTAATATCGAGGACCCACGTATCCGTAAGCGCGCACAGGATAAGCAGGAACGCCGACTCCTACTCCAAATACCACACCGGCGTTAGCTTTGGGCGCAGCCGCAGAAGCCAGAACCAGCGCTAATCCCAGTACCATCAATAAACTTATTTTCTTCATTTTCATCACCTCCGACCTACATAAATGGAAACACAGGCGGCTGCGGAAAGTTGCGCCAAGACACTGAGGTGACAGGAGTTATACGTAAAGAATTGTCAATAAATTAGAGGGTTAATTGAGGCCTGCGACTATCCAATGTTTTCAAGTGCGACGGGCGTTACGCGGTGCGGGTTGCGCGCAGCGCGGTTCTTTCACAGGCTGGGCACGGCAAATGAGGGCGGTCCACACATTCATGCGCAGGATAGAGGATCTGATAACCGCGCGACTCCAGTTCCATAATCAAGTCGTGATCCCTGGCATCGACAAACTTCCGTCCGAAGCGCCGCATAGTCTCCGCGTTGCGATAACGCCAGCGTCCGTTGCGACGGTACGCGTAGCTCCCTTGCCCGAAATCCATCGGCGATCTCGCTGTACCAAGGTTGGACGGAATCGGATTATTCTTTTTCACTTCTCAACTTTTAATACGAAGCAGCCGGCCTGGCAAGCGAATTCATGACGGCTCACTCGAGTGCGGGGTAAGAGCCCTCGACAACCCGATGGCACTCGTGGCATCCAAACGTCCGTAAGAATAAAGGAGGCTTCATGCCCAGCAAGAAACAACGAAGTGCCGCCAAGAAAAATATCAAGAAAGCGGCGGCTGCAGCCAAGAAGAAAAGGACCATTGCGCATCTGCCGAAATCAACTCGCACAGCTCTGGGAAAGCAGGCCAGTAAGGTGGCGAAGCGCAAGTAAAAGCTAAACGCTGGCTGCAGATACTCGCTCGCTTGATTTCTGTCGTGGCGCGATCGCTACTAATAGCACACCGACAACTCCGAACAGGACCACACCCAGCAATTCCTGGCGCTGAATAACATGCTTGAATTCCTGCACCGCCATGACGCCGGCGTGTGCAACATTCGCCCATCCGGCGAAGGCGATCAAGCTGCGATTCGCTTCAGGATTGCGTGCTGCCAGCAGCAAACAAATTCCCAGCGTAACGTAGAGACTCATGATCATGGCCACCGCAGGCTCTCGCGAAAAAAACATCAACAGTGGAACGACTCCTGCAGTGAACAGCAATCCCACCACGACTAATACGACTTGCAGCGCACGTTCTCGATGCATTGTGTCCTCCTGCCAGTGTAGGCATTCTTTACATCATCAGGATTTGCGAATCTTAACTGACCAAACAGGCCACCCGAATTCCAAACAATATTCAGGAGTGCATCATGCTAAGCGCAAATAAAGCATTCAGCAGCTACTCGGTGAACGACATTCACAAGGCGAGGGAATTCTACAGCAAGACCCTCGGAATTGAAGTTTCTTCCGGTCCCGAAGGCACGTTGGTCCTCAGCGTCGACGGCCACAGGAAAGCGTTGATGTACCCGAAACCCAATCACCAGCCCGCAAGCTTTACAGTGCTTAATTTTCCTGTGGAGAACGTTGAGAAGACGGTGGATGAACTCAGCCGACGCGGGGTGCGATTTGAGATTTACAACGAACCCAATTCGAAGACCGACGCGCGTGGAATTTCTCGCGGCAACGGGCCGACGATTGCCTGGTTCAAAGACCCCGCGGGAAATATTTTGTCAGTTCTTGAAGCCGCCTGAGTTTGGCGCTTGCGTAGCCTCTGGATTTTGGAGCCGCACGCATTCCGGCTGCGGCTCCCGTTTTTTATGCGGCTTTATTAGCGCTGCCCGACAGCTTGGCAGCCAGGATCTCAGCCTTCTCAATGCTCGGCGGCTCCGCGAACAGTTCCGGCGCTTTCGCCATCAGGGCCTTGGCTACTTCTCCGGAGAGATGGGCCTGTCGTCCGGCTTCGTTGGCGAACGTGTCGAAAATTCCGAAGGTCGTCGCTGAGAGCCGCAGCCCGAACCACAGAGTCGTGCCCGGTTCCTGCTGTACTAGATCGAGTCCGCCGCGTAGGAACTTCTCCACTTCGGCTTCTTTGCCAGGCTTTGCTTCCAGACGAACGAAAAGCGCGAGCTTTGCGGTATCAGCCATAATTGCCTCCTGAAGATTTGATGTCGGGATTTTATTCCACTCGATAGGATGCTTTTGTCACGCAAAAGTTGCGGACGAATTCAGCTCGCATCACAGCGGCAATGCGCTCGGAAATCGTGTCTGAAAATCCAGCAGTCCCACCCACTGGGGCGTGACCGTCACCCGCACCATCGACGAGACCATCTGTCCCATTTGCGTCACCCACGCCCGTCCCTGCTCACGCCCAAAATAACGCTCGGCTGCGGCCGCATATTCCGGCGCGACTCCTTCTACGGAGTTCAGTTGCGCGGTGCCGCGAATCATCAGCACCTTGTGCGGAAAAACGTCGCCATCGATGGTCAACGCAACTTTCGGGTTTTTCGCCAATGCCTTGAGCTTGGGTGCTTTCGGCGGCGTGCCCATCACCAACTCGCTTCCATTCCAGTGAAACCATATGGGCACTACTCGTGGCGTGCCGTCCATCCAAACGTACGCCAGGCGCGCCGGAATTTTGGACTTCAGAAGTTCTTGCGCAGCGGGATGCTGCAAGAGGGAAAGATCGCCTTGTTTTACCGGCATGTGCGCCACCTCACTATCATTTAACGGGATGCGCGCAGCAGTATAACTCGGAAAGACAGTCGCGACGTCCCTTATTAAAAGAGCGAATAATGCGAGAAGCGCTCTCAGAATGTTGGATGCTATTCCACCGGCGTGTCGCCGCGCACCCGCCCCCGCGGCATGTGCTGTGTATCTTCCCTCCGAATGCGTCATCCCGAACCTCGGCGTACTTCAGCCGAGGGAGGGATCCTGCGAGGATTGCATGAGAATATTGCTGCAATCGGGCATTGCGTGTCTGTGACCGCTGAACATTCGCACAGCCTGGGTGCGCTCCACGCCGGATCCCTCGCCCCGCTGGAAAGAACGCGGGGACTTCGGGATGACGCCTGTCTAAAGCGTATCGATCACCTCACAGGAACCGGCGCTTTTTGCCCGCTCGTTCTCCTTGACTTGAACATCGAATCTTTTGGCTTTCTTATAAGCTAGCCCCCGAAAAGGCGTCATCCCGAACCTCGGCGTACTTCAGCGAGGGAGGCGGGGACTTCGATGACGGCACTGAAAAATTCCTGAGCCGACCACCACCGCTGAGTTATTTTAAGAGGACACTCGGCCATGCAGACCAACGTCCATGCCCTCGAATTCGTCTTGCTGCTTCTGCTGCTCTTTGTTGTGGTCTTCGGGCTGTTGTCTAAGAAACTGAAAACGCCATATCCCATTGTGCTGGTGGTTGGTGGGTTGCTGCTGAGCTTTGTGCCAGGGGTTCCGCGCATCCAGTTGAATCCGGACATTGTCTTCTTTGTGATCCTGCCGCCGCTGCTTTACAGCGCAGCCTGGCTGACTTCGTGGCGTGAATTTTCTTTCAACCTGGTGAGCATTTTGCTTCTCGCCTTCGGCCTGGTTACCTTCACGGTGCTGGGCGTCACCGGTTTAGGGCATTGGTTTCTTCCCGGCTTCGACTGGCGTATCGGACTGGTACTCGGCGCTGTGGTGGCCCCGACTGACGCCATTGCTGCCACTTCCATTGCCAAACGGATCGGACTGCCAAAACGCGTGGTTGACATTCTGGAAGGTGAAAGCCTGTTGAACGATGCCAGTGCGCTATTGGCACTCGAATTCGGACTTGCACTCCTGGTCGGCGGGACGAGGCCCACATTCACCTTTGGTTTATTGCGTTTGAGTTACTTGATCGCTGTGGGCATTCTGATAGGGCTTGCGGTCGGCGAAATTGTTCACCGCGTCGAAGACCGTATTGATGATGGCCCCATCGAAATCGCGCTAAGCATTCTGACGCCCTACGTGGCCTATTTGACCGCCGACACTCTGAAGGCTTCCGGCGTGCTCGCGGTCGTCGCCTGCGGACTATACCTCAGCCGCAAGAGCTCGCACTTCTATTCGCCGGGCGTACGGCTGCAAGCCTGGGCCGTGTGGGACGCCCTGACTTTTATACTCAATGGACTGGTTTTTGTGTTAATCGGGCTCCAACTACCTTATGTGCTTGGCAACATTCGCGATCACAATTTAGGAAGATTAATTGCGTATGCCGCAGGCTTCAGCGCCTTTCTTATTCTGCTGCGGCTTATCTGGGTGTTCCCGGGAGCTTACTTTGCGAACCTTATTCGTAAGCATCTTCTTCATCAGGATGTGCGGATGCCTGGCGGCCGCCAAATATTTGTGATCGGTTGGACGGGGATGCGTGGAGTAATCTCGCTGGCTGCCGCCATTGCTCTGCCGCAAACCTTCGCCGACGGCACACCGTTTGCGCAACGCAACATGATTATTTTTCTCGCCTTCAGCGCCATTCTGGTGACCCTGGTGCTTCAGGGTCTTACCTTGCCGCCGTTGGTTCGAGCCCTGGGACTCGCCGGGTCAACGGCATCCCCGCCTGAGGAGCAAGCCGCGAGACGGACTATCCTGCAAGCAGCTTTGCAATATCTCGATGAAGTTCGTGACAAAGAAACGCCCGAACTTGTGGAAGTGTACAACGATCTATCACAGCATTACCGCGCCCGGCTTGCGAGCCTGACGGACGATGGATCCGCCACTGCAGACAAAGTCGCACCGCAATTCTATAAGCAATATCTTGAAGTCTCCGGCAAGCTCTTGAAGATCGAGCGACAAACAGCAGTTCAGCTTCGCAACCAGCGAAGGATCAGCGACGAATTACTGCGTGAGCTGGAGCGGGAACTCGATCTGACCGAGTCAAAATTCGCGACGCAAAGATGAAGGCGTTGAGCGAATACGGAGCTCTACCCACTCAAGCCAAAGGCGGGCTTGAATGGCCACTCCCGCTATGGGTTCCTCATACTATGTTCTCTGCAATGCGTCATCCCGAACCTCGGCGCGTTTCAGCCGAGGGAGGGATCTTGCGAGCATCGAGTGAGAACATTCCTATAACGAGGCATTGGGTGTCTGTAACCGCTGAACATTCCCACAGCTTGGGTGCGCTGCACGCCGGATCCCTCGCCCCGCTGGAGAGAACGCGGGGACTTCGGGATGACGCACTCTAATTCCTACGGATTTCCCGACTGGGCGATGCGTGATTGGAATTGCTCGCGTTCCTTTTCCTGACTGCGAAAAAGAGAGCGACCTATTCCCGACTCTACGTAGTGCGTCGTGGTTCCAGTTCGGCAATCCTCAAGATCATTGGGTCATGATCGGTGGGGTTCCATGCGGTAAAGGTCGTGCGCAGTTCATTCAGCAACTCCATAGACTCACATGTAAAGCACACTTGTCGATTGTCCTTAAAATGCACGAAGAAACTCCCAGCTGTTGGGACAAGATCTGCTACCAAGCCAAAGCCAATCACCTGTATCAGGAAGACGTGCAAATCTGTTAGCTCATCCTCGCGGAAAAGCTGTGCTGGGGCCATCTCAAGAGATCGCGGTTCACCGTGTGCGCCTCGCATCTCCTCCATGATGCGCCATCCAGCATGTACCAGTTGTGGGCTACCAATGTCCCACCTTCGAAGCCAAAGCAGCCCACCATAGAAATTGGCGTCCCCACGAAATACAAGCATGGCACGTGCCAAAATTGTGATCTCCCGAAATGTTTCTGGAGCTAAAACGAAGAAGCTGTAATCCTGGTTAGACGTCTCGTAACGCAGAACACCATTGCTTTCCTGTGGCCCAACTTGGGCGCACCATCCGCGTGCTTCTTCTACGGTCAGACCCTTCATAATTTCCGGCCCTCAGTACGCTCTACCAGCCCCTGGTTTGCATCATGCTGGCTTCGTCCATCGCGGCCACGGCCAGGCCTTTCATCGCCCCGATCAGGTCTTCGCTGACTTCAAGTAACACTTTAGGGTCGTTGAAGTGGGTGGCGGCTTTCACGATGGCGCGAGCGCGCTTTTCG
>DATATW010000055.1:0-118128 GCA_036268595.1 Terriglobales bacterium | reverse complement strand
CTGATCGCCTATCTTCAAAGCCTGAAGTGACGTCAGAAATCCGAATGCAGAAGTAAGAAATCAGAATGCAGAAGTAAGAACGCGGATTGCAGAAGCAAGAACGAAGAGGCAGAAACCCGATTCTACATTCTTACTTCTGACTTCTGCATTGTGTTTCTCAGCCACGTAGGCGAGGCCTACCCTAGCGGCTTTCTTCCGTTGTCCGCCGGAATGTGCTCTGGGAGCCGCTGGCGAACATTTACCAAGGTTCGCCGCTGTTTCGCGCACTACGCGATAGCTCGCAACTGAAAGGCAAGCGCAGCGCCTGCGACTTCAAAGATCCATGCGGCGGATGTCGCGCTCGTGCTTACGCATTGACTGGCGATCCCCTGGCGGAAGAACCGTATTGCGGCTACATGGTACTTGGGACGTTTAAATCGTCGTAATTTTTGTTCAACTTGTATCAAAACAAACCGAGATCCACTATGATCACGGCACATTCCAACAGGATGCTTGAGGTTACATTGTGACTGCGCTCCTGCTGCACCGAATACAATTCGGCTTCACCATCACGTTCCATTATTTATTTCCGCAATTGACCATGGGATTGGCGTTGCTGATCGTGGTGCTGAAGACCATCGCCCTCCGCAATAAAGACGAGCGCTATAACCAGGCAGCGCGATTCTGGGCCAGAATTTTTGCGGTCAATTTTCTGATAGGCGTCGTCACCGGCATTCCGATGGAATTTCAGTTCGGCACCAACTGGTCGCAATTCGCCCGCGCTACCGGTGGCGTGATTGGCCAGCCGCTGGCCATGGAGGGCGTCTTTTCATTTTTCCTGGAGTCGGCATTTCTGGGCCTGTTCCTGTTTGGCGAAAAGCGGCTTTCCCCGCGGGCTCATTGGGCTTCTGCGTTTCTGGTATTCCTCGGCTCCTGGATTTCGGGCTTCTTCATCATCGTGACCAATGCCTGGATGCAACACCCCGTCGCCTATCACGCCCTTCCCAACGGCGGGTTCGAGCTCACAAGTTTCTGGGGGCTGCTAACCAATCCCTGGGCGCTGATTCAGTACACCCATAACATGTCGGGCGCGGTGATCACCGGCTCTTTCGCCATGTGCGCGGTGGGCGCGTTCTATATTTTGGAAGGCCAGTTCTCTGAGTCCGGAAAGCTGTTCCTGCGGGTGGGAGTGATTGCCGGCGTGATCTCATGCATCACGCAGATTTTCCCCACCGGGGATATTCATGGGCGCTATATGGCGAAGCACCAGCCCGCTTCGGTTGCGGCCATGGAAGGACTCTTTCATACCCAGCGCGGCGCCGGGATCGTACTGATCGGCCAGCCCGATGAAGAAAAGCAAACCATCGACAATCCGCTGGTGGTCAATGACGTTCTCAGTTTTTTGATCTATGGCACTACTAAAGCGGAGGTGCAAGGGCTGGACCAGATTCCGCGCGACCAATGGCCCGAGCCGCTTCCGCTTCTTTATTACGCGTACCACATCATGGCGGGGCTGGGGACCTACTTTGCGTTGCTTATGACGGTCGCTGTATTCCTGCTGTGGCGCGGAAAATTATTTTCCACTCGCTGGATTCTCTGGCCCCTGATGCTGAGTTTCCCGCTGCCCTACATTGCCAATACTGCCGGTTGGATGACCGCTGAAATTGGCCGCCAGCCGTGGATTGTGTATGGGTTGATCCGTACCGACCAGGGTTATTCCAAATATGTCTCGGCGGGAAATGGCCTGTTTACTCTTCTTGGGTTCATGGGTATGTACAGTTTGCTGTCGATTCTGTTCATCGTGCTGGTTTACCGCATTATTGCCGAGGGTCCCGAACTCAGGCCGGCGACTGCAATTGCCGAGCCGGTGACGGTAGCTTAAGAATTTGGCGTTAGTCGCACGCCGAGGTCTTTAGGAAAGCACAATGGGTTTTATCTGGTTCTGGATTGTCGCGGTGATGATCGTCGCCTACGTCGTCTTGGACGGCTTTGACATCGGCGTCGGCATTCTCCATTTATTTGTCGCGCGCACCGAGCAAGAGCGCCAGATATCTGTGCGCTCCATCGGCCCGGTGTGGGATGGCAACGAAGTCTGGCTGCTGGCCGCTGGAGGCACGCTGTATTTCGCCTTCCCTCTTCTGTACGCATCCGCCTTCAGCGGTTTCTATCTGGCGCTGATGATCGTGCTCTGGCTGCTGATCATGCGGGCGCTGGGCGTCGAATTGCGCATGCATCTTGAAAGCCACGTATGGCGGGCTTTCTTCGATGGCGTATTTTTTATCTCGAGCGTTCTTCTGGCAATTTTTTACGGCGCGGCCCTGGCCAATGTGATTCGCGGGGTGCCGATTGGCGCTGACGGATATTTCTTTCTCCCGCTCTGGACCAACTGGCGCCTGGGCCCACGACCTGGAATTCTCGATTGGTACACGGTGATTGGCGGCGTGTTGGCCTTGGTTGCGCTCGCGCTTCACGGAGCGCTGTACCTCATAGTGAAGACCGAATCGCAACTACAAGAGCGATCCCGCCTCGCGGCAAGATATTTGTGGATTACCCTGCTTGCTTTGACGATCTTCAGCCTGCCCGCCACCATGACTGCTCGTCCCGATGGGCTGCAAAATTATCAGCATTATCCGATCCTGTTTGTTGTTCCGGCCGCAATTATTGCCGCCCTCAGTGGCATCTACTATTTTTCCCGCAAGCAGGAGGACCGCAAAGCCTTCACGTGCTCGTGCGCTTATCTCACCTTGATGTTGGTTGGCGCTGCCGCCGCGCTTTATCCTCGTCTGCTGCCCTCAAGCAACAATCCTGCCAATGACATCACTATTCAGAAAGCGCTGTCGGGATCGTACGCGTTGCACGTCGGGTTGATCTGGTGGGCCTTCGGCATGGGCCTGGCGGCGATGTATTTTGTGGTCGTATACCGCATGTTTAAGGGAAAAGTTCCTCTCGATGGCGCAGGCTACGGACATTGAAAATCAGCGCCGCCCCGCCAGGTTCGCCACACCTTTTATAATTCTTTACACTCCAGATACCGATTTACGGAATCTACACTGAAGTGTCCTGACGGCAGCCGATTGGCTTTGCCCGCGGGACGCGTTCACTATGCAAACGTCGGCACGATGGAAGTCCCGCAATTCTGGAAACCTGTCGGTAGTACCAATCTCGTTATTCGCATCCAACTCGGCTTTAACGCACTTTACGAAATCAATCGGATGAGAGGAAATCTGCCCATGTACGGCTTGAAAGCCATTGCCCGCACTCTGGTTCTTTGTTTTCTGCCCGCTGCAATCGTCGCCGCCGCGCCAGCGCAGCAAACGCCGGCTGCGCAAGCGCAGGCGCAGGAAACGCTGCCCGCCACGCCTCAGGCAGAGAAAGCTCCAACTCCCAAGACTTACGTTGGCACAGACTATTCCAAATCGGTGAGCGTGTTTCCAGGTGTGCTCGCGCCTTATAAGGCGCGAGAAGTGCCGGACGCCGATTTAGCCAACACTCCCCGCATGGACCAACTTCTGCGTGACGGCAAGATTTACTTGTCGATGGATGATGCGGTGGCGCTGGCGCTCGAAAATAACCTCGATCTCGAACTGGCGCGTTACAACCTGAACATTGCCGAGACCGATATTCTGCGCGCGAAAGCGGGTTCGAATATTTTGGGCGTAAATACCGGCATCGTCCAGAACACGCCCGGCGGAGGAGTCGGCGGTCTGAGTGGCGCGGTTGGGTCTGGTGCGGGCGGCACTAGCGTTGCGGCCGGCGGCGTGGGAACGGGTACAAACGGATTAGTAAGTTCGACGCTCGGTATCGGATCTCCTATCACCAGCTTCGATCCCATCATCTCCGGCAGCCTGCAGATGGACCGCGACAACACCCTTTCCAGCAGCGCACTCAGCGGACGTGCGGTCACCAACACCAACACCGGCACCGCCGACATAAGCTATCAACAGGGCTTCCATACGGGCACCAACATCCTGGCGGGTTTCAACAATAGTCACATCACTACCGACAATCCTCTGACCGCGCTGAGTCCCACCATCGGATCAAATTTTCAATTTCGCGTTACCCAGGAGCTTTTGCAGGGCTTTGGCTTTCTGCCGAACACGCGCTTCATCCGGATTGCGAAAAACAATCGCGAGATTTCCGACGTAGCCTTCCGCCTGCAGGTGATCACCACCGTCGATCAGATTGAAAACCTGTATTGGAACCTGGTCTATGCATTTGAAAATGTGCGCGTGCAGCAGGAAGCTCTGGCCTTCGCGCAAAAGACGCTTGCTGATAATCAAAAGGCGGTGCAGGTTGGCACCATGCCGCCGATTCAAGTGGTCAGCGCCCAGAGCACAGTAGCCAGCAATCAGCAGGCGCTGACGGTGGCGCAAACCAACCTCGAGCTGCAGGAATTGCTTATGAAGAATGCGCTCAGCCGGAACCTGAAGGACCCGCTGATCGCGGGGGCGGACGTGGTGCCCACTTCGACGATCGGATTGCCGCCACAGGAACCGGTTTCGCCTACTGAAGATCTGATCAACGAGGCCCTGGAACATCGCGCCGAATTGTCGGAATCGCGCATCGACTTAACCAATCGCGACATCAACGACAAGGCCGTACGCAATGCCATGCTGCCTTCTCTCGGTCTGTATGCTTATTACGGAGGCAGCGGGCTGGGCGGTACCCTTAGCCCAAACGCTACTTTTTGCCCCTCGGCTTCCGGCATTTGTATCAACCGCAACCGTATTCCTTCTCAGTTTCTTGCAGGACCTGTCGGCTACGGCAATACGCTCAGCCAGCTTGTGGATTCAACCGCTCCCGACAAAGGCGTAGGCATCAGCTTGAATATTCCAATCCTGAACCGCACCGCTCAGGCCGACCAGGTGCGCGCGGAACTCGAGCTTCGCCAAGCGCAAGTACGCCTGCAACAGCTCGAAAATCAGGTGCGGATAGAAGTGCGTAATGCCCAGTTCGACGTGCAGCAGAATCGCGCCAGCGTCGATGCCGCGCAGGCGGCAGTGAATCTGGCTCGCCAAACCCGTGATGCCGAGCAGAAGAAGCTGGAAGCCGGGGTATCAAACCCCACCAGTGTGCTGCAAACTCAGTCGTCGCTTACCACCACCGAATCGACGCTGGTTTCAGCCCTCGCGGCTTACGAGAAATCCCGGGTTGAACTGGACCGCTCTACCGGCCTGCTGCTGGAGAACGCGGGAATTCTGGTCCAGGACGCGGAAAAAGCACAGGTTACTCACATGCCCAAAGTGCCATTTGTCACCGCCCGTACCGATGTTCAAACGCAACCTTCTGATGGACAAAAGGCGCCGTCGCAGGTTCCGCAACCGCAGCCGTAGGAGGCGAATCGTTTGTGAGCAGTTCGATGGATTACTCAGGCCGCGAACTGCTCCGCACCTCTTCGCTCAGCACGATCGCCTCAGCGATCTCTTTCATGGTTTTGCGTTTTTGCCGGCTCTGGCGCTGGATGCTCAGGTAAGCCTGCTCTTCGGTCAAGCCGAGATCCCGCTGCAGGATTCCCTTGGCGCGCTCGACCAGCTTGCGAGTGGCAAGCTGCCGCGACAGACCTGAATTCTCCGTCTCAAGCCGCGCTACTTCGATCTCGGCACCTGCTAACACACCGATAGTGGAAAGCAGTCCGATATCGCGAGAGCTGTAAATGTGCGGCTCTCGATGCTGAAGGTTCATCACTCCCACCAGCCGCCCGCGCGACAGCAATGGGACTGACAGAAAAGCCTCATAGCGGTCTTCAGGAAGCTCGGTGAAATAGCGGAAACGCGGGTCTTTGTAAGCTTCGCAAAATACTGCGACCGGCTCGCGGTGTTCCGCCACCCATCCCGTAATTCCTTGCCCCAGGGGCAGTTTCAGCCGGTCCACCAGTTCCTGGTGAGGATTCTTGGAAGCCCGCAACACCAGGTCGTCCCCTTCAAGCACGTAAATAAAACAGGAATCGCATTTGACCACTTCGACCGCGAAGTCCAGAACGCGATCAAGCGCCTGGTGAAAGCCATCAGCGGCGGCTATGCGGCTTACCGAATGATGCAGCACTTCCACGTTTGAATCGTCGATTTGAACCGGAGAAGCCATGGGTAAACGCTATCGGCGGCAGCGAACAGTGTCCAATTGCAATTTTTGATCGACCTAATAAATCAAAACCGAATTTCAATTCATCTGCGGTTAACTCATTGGGGTTCAGTCGGCTCAACTTACTCCAGTAACACAATATGGTTACCCTCAATGTGCAATGGGTTGCAGTTGGAAGTCGGCCAAACAGCGTCACAGCGTCAGCTTAAGTCTTTAGTCTTCCGCAACATAGGATAAGGTACCGATTCGGTGCGAAATCTGCTTTTAGGAAGGCGACGCTTGGAATAAGCGCGCACTCGGGGACTTAATAACATGGATTCCATCGCGAACGCGGCCACTAAACATAAACGCAAGCTGACCGCGCTTCCAATACTGGTCGTGCTGTTTGTGATCTCATACCTGCTGTTGACCAAGTTGGTGGTCGAACAAGACAAAACCATCGATTCGCAACGCAGCATGATTCATATGCTTTTTAAAGACAACGTTTATTTAAGCCGGCTTCACAAGCACGCCGCGACTTTGTCGAAAAAGCCGAAATCGCAAGACTACAGCCAGCTTCAGGCCCAGAATCCGGCATCTCAGACCCCGGCATCTGAGAGCGCGCTGAACCAGGAGTCGTCATCCCAGATCCCGTTAGCCCAGGTTCCATCGAGCAAAGTAGGGCCGCAAGCAAATGCAAAGACCGAACGCGGGACTCGAAAAGCGGAGAAGGCCATCCCGGCCAGCCCGCCGCCCGAGCCCACTGATCCTTCGGACCAGAGACGAGTTTCGTTCTCCATTTAGTTTGTGGCCGGGTAGGTATTTATGAAGGCGTTCGCAATTTTGTTGTTAGCTTCACTCCCCGTACCCCAGGTCCAGCTTTTCCATGCGGCGAACTCCGCGCAGCCTGCGCCGCATTTCGCCCAACAGGCTAAGGCGCCTGCGCACAAAGGCGGTCAGTGGTATTTCGCCCGCACCGGACACGCCGTGTACTGCTATGGCCCGGTGATGACACTTCCCGACCAGGCCGGTTCCATTGAACGGGTTGCAACCTTTTGCAAAGGCGATCAGTTGCTGGTGCCGCTGAAAGATTAGGCCGCCTCGCGCTTGGCTCCGCTAAGTAAGCAGTCTGGCTGAGCCTACTTCCCTGCTGCTCCTTCAACCGCCAGCAAAATCGGCTGCAGGTCGCTGACTACTTGCAGATCCCCTTTGGATAGGTCCGCGGTAATCTTATCGCGCGATGAAAGCACGTTGGAGAGCATGGAACGTCCACTGACATCGGAAGTCGTGGCAGCGAGGCGACGCGCCTGCTCGAAGAATTGGTTGGCGTATTGGCTGGCGGTGCCATAGTTCAACTGCGTGGCTGCAACATATGTCAGGGCAGCCGAACGCCGAACTTCCGCAAGCTGATATGCGGCATTGCAGACATTCACCTGCCGTTTCAAGTCGCGGGCTTTCAGGTACTGGGGAATGAAGCCGGCGAGCAGCCCCGCCACAAACAACACCAGCCAAAAGCGAATGCTCCGCATCAGGATCTCCTATCTCGTGATTCTGAGGGAGTTTTGCACTGATATCGAGTGGCCGTCAAGTGACAACAGATCTGCAAGCCGCTAGCGGTCGCCGTGCTTCGGGAGTTGTCACTTGTAGAGACGATTCAAACTCTACGCTATTCCGCCCCTTCTGTTTTGCGGAATACAGCGCGGCATCAGCGCTTGCGATCAGAGAAGCAAAGTCAGCAGGATTTTTAGGATCTAAACCCGCCACTCCAAAGCTGGCAGTCACGCGTATGGCCTTGCCCTGAAAGCAGAATTCCTGTTCTTCAACGCTTCGCCGAATGCGCTCCATTACGGGGCCCACGTTGTTGTATTCGACATGAGTGAGGACCAGAAGAAATTCTTCCCCGCCGATACGACCGCAGATATCGGAGCCGCGAGTATTTGTTCTTAGAATTTCGGCGAAGCCCTGCAGCACGGCATCTCCTGCGGCATGGCCGCAGCCATCATTAACCTTCTTGAAGAAATCCAGGTCCGCCATTACCACCCACATGGGAAAGCCGTACCGGGCCGCAGCACTGAGCTGGCGAGAAGCCCAGACGTCAATCGCCCTTCGATTGGGCAAACCGGTGAGGCTGTCGGTCAATGCCAACCCTTCCAGTTGACGATTCTGAGCCTGGATCTGGCGATGCAACTCAACCATTCTGCGGCCCACGCCCACGCGGGCCAAAAGCTCTCCGGGATGAAAAGGCTTGCTCAGATAGTCGTCGGCGCCCGCGCGCAAGCCGGTAACTACGCTCTCCTTTTCGTCGTTGCTGGTCAGCAGCATCAGGTAAGAAAAAGTCTGAGGGAAATCAGCCCGGATGCGGCGGCACAGTTCAAGCCCGTCCATTTTGGGCATTACCCAATCGGTGATCACCAGCGACGGCTGATGCTCGGCAAACAAACTCAGGGCTTCGCAACCATCTTTCGCGAACAGCAGGCTGCAGGGCTCCGGTGAAAGCGTCTGCTTTACCAGCAAAGTGTAGATGGCAGAATCATCAGCCACCAGAATTTTGCAATCTTCGCCAGACATCAGACTCCTCCGACAGCGTGCTTTCGACTCTATCGGCACTTTGGGGAAGACGTTTAGGCGCGCGACCGCCTCGACGCGCTTAGGTCGAAGTTACAGAAAGCTCAAGCTAGTTCGGGCGGTGGGTGCAGCAGAAACTGACAATATTTATGGTTCTTTGTCGCAGATTTGACAAACAATTGTTGAGTTTTGTGGCAGGATAATGGCCCTCTGGCCCACGAGGGCGAAAGTGGAGCACTGAAACGGGTGGATCTCGGGGGAGGGCTGCCCGTTTCCGCAAGACAATTATTACCTCGCCATCATACGTTTGCCTTCAGAACATCCTTGTAAAGAATTGTGAACCTGGGGTGTGCGCGAATGAGCTTGCACGGGCGATTGCCCGAACTGCAATCAAAATTTATCTCGGGAGCAGCCGTCATCCGAAAAGCCCTTACAGGAGATCGTGCCGCTTCCGCCATGAATTAAGTGTTATAAGTCCAGCCGTGGTATCTCCCGACACCGACGTAGTAAAGTTGCCAGTACGCTTTCCCTTATGCAGGAGCCGATCACAGAGTTGGTAGCAAAGTTGCGACAAGAAATAGCGCAGATCAGCGAAGCAAACCGCCGATATCTGATGGACGGACGAAGGCTTGCTGAAGCTGAATCGGCACATCAACGTCGCGCCGAACGATTGCAAGAGATTCTGGATAAGCTGGCATCTCTGAAGGATTGGAAGAAGGAGTGATCTTCGTGGCAAAGCGCATTCTGCGAGTGATTAAATGGCTAAAGCAGACTCCAGTCATCGCCGTGTGCGAGTCATGCGGGCGCCAGTTCAAAGCTCCAACGACCATCCTCGCCAAGGCCAAAGACGCCCAAACTAGCCTTCAGCAGCAGTTCGACTTGCACAATTGCAAACCGGCAACCTCTTGATTCGCGCTACCTTCGGTTCAGTCCGACGACAGATTTGAGACGCCATTCTTTTCGCTCCAGCAGCATATCTATCTCGCGGATCAGCTCCAATAAGCGGTCAGTGTCTTCTTCTGTTGTCGCCAGCACACACAGTTCGCGCCAACGCTCTGCGTTTTCGCTTTGCATGGCTCCGCTTGCCTCCTGTCAGCCTCGGGTAGCGTTCCGCTATGTTGACATGTTCCCAAGAATCGGCGGCGGGCAAAAGATAACGCGTGTAATGCAGTCAGTCGATATTCCGACGAATATTTCTGTGCCGAACAAACATAACCGTGCAGGCCCGCACAGGCGTAAAAAAGCCGCCCAGCGGGGCGGCACCACACTTCTGGGTGTGCGTACTGTTTATCCTTACATTGAGAATCGCACCCAGCCAACTTACTTCTGATGATGGTCCCGAGGCTGGCCGCATCGAACATATACCAAACCCGATATAACACGGCTTTAGCCGACATTTATGGGAGTTCCGCCAGTGGCCCACTGAAGCCTATTTTTGGCTTGAGTAGGAACACTCCGCAGCAACCCATTAAAGCAGTAACCCATTAAAGAGGAGGTGTTGGGTCTGGTAGGCGCGGCAGGAATTGAACCTGCAACCCTCAGATTAGAAATCTGATGCTCTATCCGTTTGAGCTACGCGCCCATCTGTCTGATATTACATTAGCCTGCCGTCGCTCCGGACTTTCGCCAATCGAGCTAAAGCCGGCGAGGAAAGGCAAATAATTAAAGAGCGAAGAACCGGAGCTCGGCTCTTAATGTCTCGCGGACCCGGCCGGGGTTTGCTTCAGGTGCAAAAGTGGATCGCCGAACAGGATGAATGTCTTGCGGACGTCCACGTCGCTGATTCCCGATTTTGCGAGCAACACCGCATCGCCCAGGGTGATCGAAGGCTGTGCGAATAAGGTGCGAACGAAAGTTTGGTCCATCTGGAATTGAGGACCTGGAGCGGTGAGACCGGAAGAGGCCCAAGCCGCGACCGCGCCCCCGTTGGGCGAGATCATCAGTGCTGTGGCGAGACTCTGGGTGTAAACATCGTGAAAGAAACCGTTCAAGCAGTTCATCATAACGAAGACCGGCAGACGGTTGCCGTTGGTCAGGGACAAAGCGGTTGTATTGTCGAATAAGTCGCTGCCCGACCATACTTCCACGGAACCGTGGCCGTTGTAGTTCACGAGCAGCTGGCCGTTGTCGATACCGCCGATGAGCTCCTGCCTGGCAGTATCCGGCCCTAATACGCCGGAAAATACGTCAGTCACATTCATCGCCTTCGGCAGCATTTTCTGAATTGCCTGAGCCTGCTGCGAGAAGCTGACGGAATCTTCGTCGACATCCGCCACCAACATAGCCTGGTTCGTCCAGGTGGCAGACCCGCTGGTTGCGTACCCGATAGTCTTTGAGACCATAATTTCGGCGTCTGACTGAGTGCGGGCAGGCAGGCGGCCGGTGGCGATTCTTGCAAATCCGGAATTGTCGAAGTCGGAAAACCAGTCATCAGACGCGGTCTTGAGCTCGGATGTGACCACAATTTTTGTCGGAACGAAATCAAAGAAGCCGAAGCCAAGATAATCGCGCGGATCGACAGAGGCATCTCCCGCCAGCAGCAGGTAGCGCGGTTTAGTTCTCCACGCGGCGGTTGCCGTCCGCAGGAAGTTCTTGATGGCGTATGGAGAACGCTCGCCGAAATTGAACTCATCATAAAGCTGATCGACGGTCAGGAATGCGACCGATTCACCCTCCTGCCGGTGCAATGTCGCTAACGGTCTTAGCTGGTTAACAAAGAGAGGATGGGTAAGCAAAACCACCTCGGCGCCAGGCTGAACCTGATGCAAGTTAGACGGACTGTGGTTAACAAGACTGACTGGTTTCGCGATCTGCGCATCCGCCACAGCGAGGAACGTATGCCTGCCAGGCGAAGTCCAGGAGACCACGGTCGAGAGGGCATAATGCCCGTTCAGAACGCTGGTCTGGAAATTTATCAGCGATGGCCGCGCCGGGTCGGTGATATCAATCAGCCGCGCCGGAGGATGCGTAAACCCGACGACCGTTACAGACTCTCCCGCACCCGCGGTGAATTTCAAATGGTCTGAGTCCGCGGTCAGGGTTCGGGGGAAACTTACGTCAATGAAATCGACCAGGCTCAGGTCGTTCGCGCCCAACTGCGACGTCAGGGTAATAGTGTTTGAGTCGTTCTTCAGAACACCATTCTGAACAGTGAAGGCAGCTCTGCCCAGCTGCTGCCCCTCGAAGTTGACATCACCCAAAGTCTCGCCGTTGATGCTCACAGTGACTTCGTGCGCCTGGCCATCGGTCACACCCTGAAGCACGACCTGCAATGTGCTCGTCCCGGACGCCACATGTGAAGTTTTTACATTCAGAACAGCAGCCGTAGGCGATATGAGTGGGCCAAAGAAGTTGTCGCTATTCTGGTTCAACAATGCCGCGAAGTAGGTGGTGCGGGGCTTCAGTTCAACGGTTTGAATGAAACTAGCTTCAGCCGGACCACGGCTTCCGGTTGCTGACGTCTCAGGTATGCGCTGTCCGGATCCATCGCCAGCCGTCAACCAGTAGACTCGCTGCCCCGAGTACGGTGTATCGATGGCAGTCCCGTAAAATTCAATCGCAGAGGCCGGGCCAAATCCCGCGCCCGCACCCGTAATTCGAATCGGTTGCTCGACTCCTTCGGCGAACAGGTGAAGCGATCGTGAATCAAGATTGGGTTCGAGCCCGGCAGCTCTCAGTTGTGGCTGGGTAACTCGATACCACCCCTCGTGGTCGACCAGGATTTTCACCGCGGGCTGGGCGGCAAGTCTGAATCCGATCTCCTGGGTATCTGGAGACAAAACCGGCCGGGCCACCGATTCGCGAATGTTGTCGGCATCAGCGACGGCGACAGGAACGGCTGGGCTGGCTTGCGCTAGTTCGACCATGGTCATCGGTTGAGCTTTCGCCTGATACAGCGGTGCATTGGCCTGAACCGACACCGGCCCATGCCAGGTTCGGGTGCCGTTCAAATCCACATCTTCCAGCCAATATAGAGCGCCGGCAGTGGGATTGTGATCGATCCATCCGTAGGTTTTTGCCCCATGCTGTTCGAGGACTTCCCGCATCAGCAGCGCCGACCCCGCGATCAGAGATGGATTGAGTTTGATTTTTTCGCCGCCAGCTTCACGGTATACGTTGAAACCTAAATTGTGCAGCTCGCCCACAGTATGCCATGAGATCTGCACTCCCGCCGCGTTTCGTGAGGCAGCGAACGAGCTGGTTCGCACCGCGTTGGGATATTCAATCAGGGTGGTGATGGTTGCGGTGTTATTACTGACTAGCGGGTCCGGTGTGGAAGAGTTCACCACCGCAGTATTCACGGCGTCAGAAGGCGTGGTAGCGGTCACTCGAACGGTTATGGTAACGACGGCACCACTGAGCATGGTCCCGATGTTGCAGGTCACTACGCCGCTTGAGGAACTGCAGGTCCCCTGAGTGGAAGTCGCAGAAACATAGGTGACCTGGCCGGGGAGGGTATCCTCGGCTACCACTCCGGTCGCAGTCTGAGGACCGTTATTCGTTACCTGCAGGGTATAGGTCAGAATCTGACTTTGCAGCACCGGATTTGGAGAGCCGGACTTAGTGATCGCCAGGTCGGTGCATGTAGATGATGAATGCGGACCGGGACTCAGGGAAGCAGAAAGGTTTGTGGCGCTAATTCCCGCCGTCCCCGCCGTCGCGCCGTAAGGAACAGAAGGAGTATTCAGCGTAATACCGCTGGCGCCGCCGGTCACATCGACACTTGCCGGCGCACCTGAAAGCAGCGCCACGCCGCCACCGCCTCCGCCGCCGGGACCATGCCTATTTCCATTACTGTAAGCTTGCGTGTCCCAGGCATCGCCGCCGCGGCCACCGTGCACTTGAATGGTAATGCCGCCTTCGCCACCGCCAGCAGACAAAATCAGGATGCTGCCGCCTGCTCCGCCGCCGCCACCGCCATCATTTGCCGTGGCATTGTATGCGGCTGCGCCGTTGGCGGTAATGGTTGCGGTTCCGGTCAGGCTCCCAGCGCGAATCATCACAATGCCACCACCAGCCGCGCCGCTGCTCGACTGAGTATTGGTGTCGTTGTTACGAGTGCCCGCGCCCCCGCCTCCGCCCATCACAACCCGACTGATCGCGGCCGGAAACGCCGTCCCTCCAAGCCCGCCGCTGGTCAATGCTGAGCTCCAGGAGTTGCCGCCTGAACCGCCCGCGCCGCCGTTCGCGCCACCGCCACCGCCAGTGTTTTGGTCGTTGCCTCCCAGTGGATCAGCATCGGTTCCACCGGCTCCAGCGTTTCCTGGCGCACCACGGGCCATGCTCCCGTTGGGATACCCTTCGGCATAAGTCTGATTGGTCGAAACCACCACTCCGCTCGATTCCACGTAGTGTGGCGTTCCAGCAATACCTTCAGCTTTGGAACCATCCGCACCCGCAACTGGCGGGCTGGTATAGGTGCCAGGCGCTGGGTAAACGTAGTCGGTACTTGTCGCGCCGGATGCTACGCCATTTAGCAACAGACCCGCACCTCCGCGGAAACCCAGCCCATCTACGCTCACGGTGGCGGTGTTCAGCGTAAGCGCACCGGAAATATTCAAAGCCAGAACTCCGCCGGTTGAGCCATTCCACGCCGATGCCGTTAGGCCCGAGGTCAGGGTTGCGGTAGCGTAGTTTGGAACCCGGATCACCTGAAACTGCCGCGCTCCCTGGGAGCTAGTCGCGGCCGCTGAAGTATAGGTATAGAGCAGCCCGCCTCCCGGACCAGAGGCAGCCACGGTTAAACTTCCGCCTGCTAGCGCGACGCCATTCATTGCCGTGGCGTATTCATAACTGCCCGAGTTATTCAAACTGGTCGAGCCCGAACCGCTGATCCCATCACCGTAGCTCGAAGTGTCGGAACTGTTGATGGCAGCATCCTGCATCTGGATGATCAGCACCAGATCGCCGGTAGAAATGGCTGTGCTGGCTCCGCTGGCAGTGCCGAGAGTAAGAGATGTGGAACCTGCGGTCGCAGTGGCGGTCCCTGGGTAATAGGTATTGATAACCCCGGTCAAGCTGCCACCAGCGGTTAGCGTGCTGGTTGTGCACTGCGTAAGCTCCGAGTAAGCCACCCCATTGGACGAATTGTTGGTTGTGATCAGGTCGGGGGATGTTGAGGTCACACTGGCGCTGTCTATATAGCCACCGGGCGCAGTTGGAGTAGCCGTCAATGTAACTGTGGCGCTGCTACCAGAGGCTATCGACCCCAGATTGCAGGTTATCGCGCTCGTGCCGCTGCATGATCCCTGGCTGCTTACGGCAGAAACAAAGATGAGTCCGCCTGGCAAATTAGTGGTGAGAACGGCGCCGCTTGAGGCTGAAGGTCCGTTATTTTTTACGGCAATTAAGTAGCTGAGGTTCGTAGGAAATTGTGTAGCGGACCCTGAAACACTAACGCCAAGATCTCCCTCTAGTGGCTGGACCGAAACGGCGGAGGATGACCATTGCGAACTGGCATTCAGATTCTCCGCCATAGAGACACTGGCGGCGCCGCCATGGGTTGAACCGTAACCATAAACATCGTGGCTACTAATCCCGGTAGATAAAGCCCATTGCTGAACCTGGGTTCCGCTAGCCGAGGTGACGGTTCGGTTGCCGGCGGTGGCCATGGTGTCCAGCACCATGTCATTAATGCCGCTGGCAACATCGACGTATGGCGCGTTCGTATTGCCATCATTCGAAGCATAGGTGCGAATGGGAGAGGTCTGATCCGCCCCTGTAAAGGTTGTGGCGCCGGCTACTGTGCCGATGGTGGCAAGAAAAGGCACCTTGACCGTTACGACAACATTATGAGTGCCGGTCGCGGGTGCAATCAGATACCAGATCTCAGTGCGGCGCTGGTTCGCAGAATCATTGTGCGCGCCAGCTTCCGTCAATGCCACGCCGTTATAACTGACGCTACCGACAGTTGCACTGACCCCGGCAAAAATATTCATCGAGATAGCCACCACCAGCACAACGTTCGTTCCGGTGGTAGTGTGAGCAAAGGTAAGCGTATTCGCGCCGATTGTGAGGTCGCCCGAGCCACTGGTAGTTGCATCGAGTGCGACTTGGGCATGGACTTGAAGGGTAATGAGAGAGCAAGAAGCAATGAGACAGCAGAAAATCGACAAGCAGCGACTGCGCATTGGTGAAAATTTGCGATTTGGCATCGGTAATGACGGGATCCCGGATCGGTAGTTCCGCACTGGTGGCGGGCTGGTCATACTCGAACGACGCCAATAGGAACGATCGTACGGTTCCGGCTCGAGATACGCTGTGTCACTTGCTCGGGCTCCTCCCATTAGAGACACAAGCCAATTGCGGTATCTACGATCCCAAAGTGCGACAAGGGCCAACCGAAGAGCAGGTCCCGCTCACCGGCCCTCCGGATGAAAGGCTTTTACAATTTCCCAACACCGCCTCTTCCGGACGCAAACTGATGCGCGTAAGCAATGGAGACTCGTATGATTTTTTAGGTTCTGTCGTTTTTCCATCCATCGTCCAGAACACCTCCGCAAACCGGAACCTGTCCACTTCGCGAACCACCGGATTACTTCCGAAGGTTACGTGCTAGGAACTATCCTGTCCGGCCGCACCGCACTTGCAGGCCCTCAACTGCTCGCCGGTCATGAGCAGAGGTCAACATTCTGAAACAGCCTCCGACGCAATTGGTACCAACCAGAGCAAATTGCGAATCTGGTGACCTAACTCTAGCAGGGTCAGTTGCGGGATGATGGTTAACGATATAGATTCCTCACCCGCTACCAGGACCCGAGCGCCTGCGCTCTCACCGATACACCGCTGTGTGATTTGTCTTGATGAGGGGCGCGTGAGGGCGCGTCCCATGCGGTTTTTATCGATTTCGATGACCTGAGTAAGGGACTTACCTTATAGTTTCGGGTCGGTTCTTCGACCGTGGAAGATTATGCAGCGGATTATCTTAACCCTGTGCTATGCACGGCTGCGTCGGAGTAAGAACCCGATGGAAGATCGCGAAGCTGAAAGACCACTTCAGATTTGCTGAGAAACCGATCACATCGCGTCGTCTAAATCGCTAACTTTTGCCGCTAGCAGCTGAACGCGAGTTGGGATGCCAGTTGGTCTTCTTTTCCAACAGTAATGCAGCATCCGCGGCCGGCAGCGGCTTGGAGAAATAGAATCCCTGACCGTACTTGCATTTCAGCCTGGTCAGCAACGCAAGCTGTTCACCGGTCTCCACTCCTTCCGCGACTACGTCTAAGCGGAGATTGGAAGCCATGGGCATGATGGTACGGGCAATTTCGGTTCCGTCTTCATTACTGGTGCCGTCGCCAATGCCGCTGATGAAAGAGCGGTCGATCTTCAAGGTATCGAGCGGGAACCGGTGCAGATAACTCAATGACGAATATCCGGTACCAAAATCATCGATCGCCAGACTGATGCCCAGGGCCTTGATCTGCTCCAGCATCTCGATGGCTGCAGAGGGATTTCCCATGACCGTGCTCTCGGTCAGCTCCAGCTTCAACGCAGACGAAGGCAGTTTCAACTCGAGCAGTACGTCTTCAATGTCCCGAATCAGATTCGGCTGGAGAAACTGTTTGGGTGACAGGTTCACACTTATCGCAAGGTCTGAATATTCGGGGTAGGCCGCCCGCCAGAGGCTCATCTGACGGCAGGATTCGCGCAGGTTCCACCAACCTAATTCGCGAATCAGGCCGGTTTCTTCTGCAACCGCAATGAACTCCTCCGGGCCAAGATGGCCGCGGGTAGGATGGTTCCAGCGCAAGAGGGATTCGAAGCCCACAATCTCACCCGAGGCCAGAGAGATAATCGGCTGGTAAAAATTGGAAAACTCCTGGCGCTCAATCGCCCGGTGCAGATCCATCTCCAACTGAAGGCGGGCCATAACGCTGGCGCGCATATCCGCGTCGAACACTTCATAACGGGCTTTGCCTAATGACTTGGCGCGGTACATGGCAGTATCGGCGTCGCGCAGGATTTCATCCGGCAGTTCATACTTTGCCGCATTACTGAGCGCAATGCCCACGCTGACCGAGGTGAAGACTTCCTTGCCATTTAAATTGAAAGGAGCCGCAACGGTTTTCATCAAACGCTCAGCGGCTTGCCTGGCGTCGCTGGGATCTTTCAAGTCGTCGAGCAGAACTGTGAATTCATCTCCCCCCAGGCGGGCAACAATGAAATCCCGTCCCACACGCGCTACCATGTCTGTTGCGCGCAAGCACTTTTCCAGACGGCCGGCGACTCCCACGAGTAACTGGTCGCCTACTAAGTGACCCAGGCTATCGTTAACCATCTTGAAGCCATCGAGATCAAGGAACAAGACGCCGAATAAGTACCCTTCGCGGCGCTGGGCATGCTTTATCAATCTAACCAGCCGGTCCGTGAACAGGAGGCGATTGGGCAAGCCGGTGAGCGGGTCTGAGACTTTGCCTTCGGTAATGTCAGTTTGCCATCCAGCCATGCGCTGGGCCTTACCGGCCGGGCTGTGAACCGCAAGGCCGCGGCTCAGCATCCAGCGAAAACTGCCGTCTTTGTGCAGGACACGGTGTTCACTTTCAAATTGTGGAATCGAACCTTTTTGATGAGCAGCGATTTCCTGTTTTACTCTCTCGCGATCGCCATCATGAATGCGGGACAGCCATTCCTCGGGTTTGTCTGTAATTTCATGCTCCTCAAATCCCAGCATGGCTTTCCAGCGGGGCGAGAAGTAAACAGTATTAGCTTGCAGGTTCCAATCCCAGAGACCGTCGTTGGATCCTTTGGCCGCGAGCGCATAGCGTTCTTCGCTTTCCCGTAAAGCTTCCTGTGCGCGTTTATGGGATAACTGGGTGCCAATGCGGGCCAGAGTAACTGCGAAGTCGATGGGCTTGGTTACATAATCGTTGGCGCCTAAATCAAGAGCTTTGACAATATCCTCGCTTTGATTCTTCGCCGTGACCATGATGACCGGCAGCTCGATCGGAGAATAGGTCTTGCGGAGGATAGCCAGGGCTTCCAGGCCGCTGACCTCCGGCATCTCGATGTCGAGCAGAATGATGTCAATGGTGGCTTCTTTGAGCCGCTTAAACAATGCTTCCGCACCATCGGCGACGACCACCTCAAAGCCTTTGCGCTCGAGGCGGCGGGCCAGCATGTCACGATTCAATTCGTTGTCGTCTACAATCAGCAGTCGACTGGCACGCGTCGTCATAAAGTCTTTTCTTTAACCAATAAAGTTTCTATTTTGTCAGTCAGCCTGGTGAAATCTACGGGCTTGGTGTCGTAATCGTTACATCCCGCCTTAATCGCCTTGTCGCGATCGGTGAGCAAAGCATGGGCAGTAAGTGCGATCACTGGAATGTGCCTGGTGCGCGGATTGGCCTTCAGACGCCGAGTAACTTCATAACCATCAATAAATGGAAGGCTGATGTCCATCAGGATCAGGTCTGGCATTTCGGAGTAGGCGGTGGCCAATCCTTGTTCGCCATCCACCGCGATAAGCACCGAGTAGCCTTTCTTCTGCAGCCTTCTGGAAAGCATGTCGCGGTTCATCTCGTTGTCTTCGACCAGTAAAATTCTCGGCATAGTCAGCGTCTCCGCGGATTATTATTCTCGGTTTTTTCGTGCGTCTTGCGGATGGGCGGTAATGAAACAGGTATTTTAACGGTCTTCGTACCTGACGCGCGGGTCCGATATTTTTCGATCAACTCGGCGAGACGTTCGCGCTGGACCGGCTTCACCAGATAGCCGGAAGCGCCCAGGTTTATACCCATAGCTTCGTTATCAACAATGGTGACCATAATTACCGGAATCTCAGAAAGCTGGGGGTCCGATTTGAGCTGGTTCAATATCGACCAGCCGTCCTGACCCGGCATCACAACGTCCAGAGTGATCATCATTGGGAGGAGCTGCTTAGCCAGACGAAGGCCCTCTTCGCCGTTCCGGGCCGCGACAACATTGAGATCCAGCTTGCTCAGGAACCGCGTCATGAGATCACGGACCGCAGCATCGTCGTCAACCACCAGGATTGTGTCCTGGTCGCTTTTAGTTGGAGCGCCAAGGGGAAGATCGCTGCTGTCATCGGAACGAACCGGGTCAGCGGTCTCAATTCTCACTTGGGCAGGCAGCTCGGCGGTGAAGGTCGCTCCCTGTCCGAGCTCGCTTTCCACCTCAATGCGTCCCTTCATTAATTGAACGAACTTGTAACTAATGGCAAGCCCGAGGCCGGTGCCTCCGTATTTGCGGGCTATCGAAGTGTCGGCCTGAGCGAATTCTTTGAACAGATTTTCCCGCTGCTTGGGCGCGATGCCGATGCCGGTATCGGAAACCTGGAAACGGACCCAGTCCTGGCCGTTTTCCATCTTGCGGTCAACATCCAAACGAATAATACCGTGATCAGTAAACTTACATGCGTTACTGAGTAAATTGAACAGGATCTGTCGGACCTTGGTGAGATCGGCGCGCATGGTACTGATTTCGTCAACCATTCTCACGCGTAAAGTATTTTTGTTTTTCTCGATGGCCGGCTGCAAAGTGGTAATGATCTCTCCGACCATGAGCCTGACGTCAAAGGTTTCCAGATGCAGCGGCATTTTTCCTGCCTCGATCTTAGAAAGATCGAGAACATCATTAATCAGGGAAAGCAGGTGCTTGCCGGCAAATTGAATCTTCTGCAGATCTCCAATGTGATCCGTATCAGAGGTATCACGCGCTTCCTCTTCCAGCATTTCACTGTATCCAATAATAGCGTTGAGCGGGGTACGCAACTCATGGCTCATGTTGGCAAGAAATGTGCTCTTGGCGCGGCTGGCCTCTTCGGCAACGTGCTTGGCTTTCAGCAGTTCCTCCTGCGCCTGCTTACGCTGCGACACTTCCTCTTCCAGTTCCAGGGTCCTGGTCTGCAACTCGTCGTTGGCGCCGCGCAGGGCCCCATCGCGGTGCTGGATATCAGAGAGCATGGCATTGAAGCCGTCAATCAGGCTGCCAATTTCGTCGGAGTACGATTTGACCGCGCGTACTTCATAGTTCTTATTGGCGGACACAATTTTCATTGTGTCTTCGAGATGCATGATCGGTCCGGAAATGACCTTTTGCAGCTTTGAAGACACCAGGAAGGCCAGGAACACAGAGACCAATGCGAAAACCAAGCAGATGGTGGCGTATCGACGCGCCCTCATACTCCACTGGCGCATATCGGATTGCAAAAACAGAGTTCCGACGCGGTCGCCGTTGAGAGTAACTTCGTGGCAGACCTCGAGATACTGACCTACAAAGCGGTATGGCTTGTCCGCCGAACAAGTGGGAACAGCAATTGGCAACGTCTCTTTATCTCTAAAATAGTGCGCGAATATCTGGCCGTTAGGGCTGTAAAGAGCAGCCGAGACGATATCGCCCTTGGCGGTCAGGGCTGACAAAGTTGCAGTGGCGGCGGGCTCATCTTTAAATGCCATGGCCGCAGCGCTGTTGTATCCGATGATCTGCGCCTGGGTCGTCAGGTCATGAGTAAGTAAGTTGCGAAACGAAATAAGGTCGTAAATAAGAAAGCTGGCAGACGAAAGCAGCAGGGCGATGCTGCTGGTGAGCATCGTCATCAGAATGAGCTTCCGTTTTATTGATAAATCCTGGAATTTCATTCTGGTTTCCTGCCTTCTGGCGATTGAACAATTCTCGCCAAAGCAAGCAACCGCGAACTTATGTTAAGCTCCGCGTCCTTTGCGGCGCGGACATTTACTTCGAAGCGTACCTTGTTGTCTTCGAGGATGAGGTTGATGATTCCGCCATCTTTAGCAAAGCCTGGGGTTTCCCCGATCGTCAGGACCGGAACCCCTTTCAACATCTGAATGGCTTCGCCGAGGTGTGGCATTTCTGAGGAGCTTACGTACAGAATCTGGCAATCCTTTTGCGGACCCAAGGTTCGCTGAAGCTCGGCCACCGTTTTGGCACGTTTGATGACAAAGGGCCGGGAGTTTACTTTCTTCCCGTCGAGAGCGCGATCAAGAGTGTTTCCGAAGTGGTCTTCGCCCAAAATCACAATCACGATAGGCGAGTCCGATTGAGCGAAGCTGGAAGACGGCCATTGCACCAGGTTCGCGAAATTGTAGATGAATCCTGCTTTGATCAAGTACTCAGACGATCCCGAAGCTTCCTGAGATCTAAGCGCAGTCGCCGCCAACAGGATAGGCAGTATCGCTATCGCTGTTGTTAGCCGTCTTTTGATCGAGTGTGCTCGCATGCGCTTAATCTCTCATCAGCCTGAAAGTCAGAACTCCAGCCTACTCAGAATGCCAGGTGATACTGCCGTAGATGGAGCGCTTTACTTCAGTCGGAGAGATGTTGATAAAGTCAGGAACAAATTCCAGATGCTGATGGTTGAGTAAGTTCTGGCTGCCGACAGATAACTCAAAGCTGCGCGGCAACGCATAGCTGAAGTGGGTATCTACCGAGTAGTAATGCGGAATATCGAGCCCCGGAAGATCGTCCACATAGCGGACCGTGAGATCGTGTTCGAGCTTTCTAAACACGTCCAGCGATGATCGGACGTAGAACTGGTGGCGCGGGCTTGACATATCCGGATTGTCCGCCGTTGGATCCATGCTGGTTGCGTCTTTGTGTATGTCCATCTGCAAGTAGCTGTAGGAACCTGTCATCTTCCAGCGCGGAATAACTTTGTACTCGGTGAATATTTCAGCGCCGTAGGTTCCGCCATGCATCTTGTTGCTGGCCACAAAAGGAACTACCAGGTGCACCGGCGTCGGGTCGGTTTGTACGAATGGAATTCCCGGCTCAGCCGAACGAAGATGAGTGTAGTTGTTGTAGAAAGTCGCGATGTCTGCGGAGACGTTGTTTGCAACCTGCACGCGATAACCAACTTCGTAGGCGAGCAGATCTTCCGACTGGAATTGGTTGCTTCCGTATACGTCGGCCTCAGCCGCCAGTGGGGTCGGATTTCCCGGGCCTCCCGGGGGTATGACTGTGGAAACAAGTTGCAGCCCACGTTCGGTCAGAGCGGGCGTACGAACGGCACGCGAAACCGCGGTCCAAATCGACTGATTTGGAGTCACGTTCCATAAAATTCGTGCGTTGGGTTCCACTTCGAGCCCGGTAAAGTCGTTGTGCTCAAGTTTGGAACCAAGCGTGAACTGCACCCGTTTATCGAACAGGCTGATTTCATCCTGCGCGAATCCACTGAATTGATTGAGCGAACTATGGCTAGGCTGCAGCGAAACCGTAAAGCTCGAGTCATTGCTGTCGCCGATCGAGCGATATCCCACACCCCATATCACGACTTGGGAATCTGTAAGGTGGAGAGAGTGCTGGAAGTCGATGTCGAAAATATTTTCGTGGTCGGTGAATAACGAATTTTCGGAAATGTTGGTGTTGTCAAAATAAACCTGCAGCGAAGTGGACGAGTTGTCAAAATTGTGAGTCCACCGACCGAGGATGTTGCCACCACTATTCGAACCAAGGTTCGGGAACGTGCTTGAATAAGGCGCGCTGAGCTCGGAAGTAGTTAGAGTTTCTCCGTAATGGCTGCGGTACATGTCGCCCTGCAGAGTTACAGAGTCAGGCCCAGAGGGATTCCAATCGCCGCGGAAACCACCGCGCACTGAGTCCCAGTTGTCACTGGCATTTCCCCCGAGTGGAACGGTGGATTGGCCAACATTAAAGTACTTTGCGTACGCCCTGTAGTAAGCATCCTGATTTACGGTTCCGCCGTAGCGAAGATTGGTGAAACCTCTCAGTTCGTTTCCGCCACCGGCAGTCGCCAGGCCGGCCTGGGTGTTCTTAGCTGACTTGGTGATGATGTTGATCACGCCGTTCACAGCGTTCGCGCCCCATAATGTCGCGCCGGGTCCGCGGATGACTTCGATTCGGTCCACATCCTCGAGCATGACGTCCTGCACGTTCCAATAGACGCCGGAGAAGAGTGGGGTGTACACGCTGCGGCCGTCGATCAAGACCAGCAACTTGTCGGCGAAGCGTCCATTGAAGCCGCGCGAACTGATGGCCCACTTATTCTCATCAATTCTCGCCACCTGGATCCCAGGAGCCAGCCGCAACGCTTCGGGAATGCTAGTCGCGCCCGAGCGGCGGATGTCCTCCTGCGTGATCACGTAGACCGCGGCAGCGGCGTCCGCGACCTTCTGAGTCCGTTTGGACACGGATGTGACCTGCATGTTCATAAGGTCCTCGACGCTCATTGTGGTGACGTCGACCTGATTGCTCTGAGCCGCGGCTGCCAGGACGAATAGACCCGTCAAGGCGGACACCAGCGCAGCGCGAGTAAGACCTCTTAAACGGTTGTGTGGGTAGCGAGTGGTCTGCATGGTTATTTTCCTTCGCGAGAAGGCGAGAAACGTTTTGTTATGACGGGTTGTTGTAACCCTACGTTCTCGTTGTCCCCTTTCGCAATTGATGGTGTGTATCTGTACATCTATTCACCGCACGGTCACCGGGGTTTTTGCCCCGTCACTGTAAATACGTTGGAATAAGTAAGCGTGTCGGGCCGACGCAAATAGTCAATAAACCGCTGGCCATAATCTTCAGCCGCTTCGTTGCTGCCCAACACACGCGCAATTTGGGGAAACGCGATCTCAACCTTCAGCTGCCATTGCTGCAGAATGTCTGGTTGAATCTCTCCGGCGATCAGGTGGTAACACTCCACTTGCACCGAGATGTTCTCAAGGCCTGCCTTATGCGCCAGTGAGAACAACTTACGTCCTACGAACGCATCAAAACCCGTTTTGGATAATCCAGTTACAACCGTTGCAAGAGCGTTCTGTAATGCCGGATCTTCGGGATAGTTCCACAGTAACTGGCCATCCAGGTCCTGGAACATTATCTTTCCCCCGGGCTGGCATACCCGAACCATTTCAGCGGCAGCCTGTTCTTTCTTTTCGAGGTATTCAAACAGCATTCGAGCGTAGACAAAGTCGAAGCTATTAGTTGGAAACGGCATGGCATGAGCATCGCCCTGGACAAACTTGAGCCGGGCATCAGCATTGTTTTTATAATTGGCCTCGCGTACCCGCTCGGCGCTGATGTCTATTCCAGTTGCATGGATAGATCGGTCAGTCGCACATATTTGGCGAAGAATCGTTCCCGGCCCGCAGCCCACGGAAAGGACCTGATCTCCAGGCTTTAGAACCTGTGCCAAGTACTTCGCGACCCAAGCTTCGGCATTGACTTTCAACTCCAGGCGCATGGCCTCGCGGGGATCTTCCATGATGTAAGTGCGCGCCGTCGAAATCATTGCGAACCCGCCGCGGCCCGCCGCTGTTTGGAATTTTGTTTGGAAGCGCGATCAAGAAGTTTGGAATAGAAGCCGTCTACGTGTTGATAGAAACCCTGATGCCCCGCTTTGAGCCAGATTCCCTGGCAATAGTGACGAAGGAATTCTGCGCCACTCTTGAGCAGAGTCTCAGTAGCCATTTCGTCGGTAATTAACGGAATATCATCCAGTTCGAAGTCCTGATATGCGGAATACGATGCGGTCAGGAGTGAAGCTACGGTGCCGGGCACATCAACTGCAGGTAGCGTTGGATGAAGCAGTAAGTCGCAGCGATTCTCCAGATAGCTGAAGTTAATTCCGAGCGGGCCGCGATAAGCGATGGCGGCTCCGACCGGCTCGCTGCGTGTTCCCTGATAGGCCAGCCACACCGAGCGGGTGCGGCGCAGCCCGACGGCACGATACATCTCGTCAACACTCTTGAGTTCGACGTCGCCTAACAGGTCTTCGCCGGCGATGTAAACGCTGCCGCGGGTGGCGGATGCGATCGTAGAAAGCGCGTGCTTCTGTGAAGCGTCGTAAGGAATGGCGCGAATTTTCCCGGCCGCGGGTAGCTTGAGTCCGCGCGGTAACGCGAAATAACTGTGGCGCTGCACCGAACAAAGAGCTTCACCAATGGTGTACACCATGGATCCAAATACCCGCGCCGGGAACCGATTTTCCGGGCGAAACCAATTTTGCGCGTCGTCAGTTCCCCGCAGAATTTTTCCCGCTGCAGCTGCTAGCATTACCGCGCGAGATGCAAAGGGGTTGTTATCACTTACTAAGTGCTGTGACATCCAGCCGTGGGGCGCGGTCCGCCAGACAGCAATCGAGGCCATGCCTTGAGCTTCGTCGCCGGAAGTCAGAATGTAGAGCAGTGATTCCCCGGCGCGCAGCATTTTGCGCCAGTTTTTTAGCACTAAGCCAAGATGAGGGCGCAGGCGTGCGGCTTTACCGGGATAGAGAAACCCAGTTCGTTCGTAAAGCGCAAAAATCTGCTCAACCGACAAAGTGTTTACCTCAACTCCATAAGTGGCATAGAGCCGCGATAGTTGGGGCACACTGGTCAGGCCTTGCAGATGGTGCGCGTCTAACGACATCCTGCCTCCGGCTATTGGTTGACAAACGTAATATGCGTTCGTGCCTGGTCGGGGGATTCGGACCACTTACAGTTAGCTACACGAATCGCGAGCTACTGCGTGAGTCCGATAAGGCATGCTCATGTTTACAAAGTAACCGCTGCCTGTACAAGTTACGGACGTAAGCGGGTTACTAAAGGACAGTGATGTAACTGGCGCACTATCATTGAATTGCTGGTGGTACTCGATTGGGAGTAACGTGGTCAGCGTAACCTGCGAGCGAGTAGCTGGAACGGTCGAGATCAGAACGCGGAGGCTCGTTGTCCAAGAGAAATGAGCCGGCGGCAGGACTTGGCGAAGACCATTTGGCGGTGGCAACAGGGCTTCGATGGGACGGTTGGCTGGAAGAAATCTCGGGTATTCAGGGTTCAAACCGCAGCAAACGGCAAAAATCCAGCTTTGAGCGTCTAATTTGGTAGCATTCAAAAAGCATGTCGGAGAAACAGCCAGCGCGCGATTCCAAGGCGGAGTTGAGTTCCGTCATGCTGGAAACCCACCGCAGAAGCAAAGCTGAGGAATTCGGCATCTCCGCAGAAGAATTCGCGGTGATTCTGGACGAAGTAGCGGCGAAAAATGGCTCGCACTCCTTGCCGCTGAGAACTCAGGATTTCTTCGCCGGTTTGCATGTGGAGGACCTGGCATTGGCGCGGGCCTGTGCTGCCGGCAATGAGCGGGCGTGGCAGGTTTTCATGCTGCGCTTCCGCGAAAAGCTCTATGACACGGGCCGTCAACTCACCCGCGACGACGCCACCGGAAGAGAGCTGGCGGACTCCGTTTATGCTGATTTGTACGGCACCAAGACCCGCGCGGGCCGCCGGCAGTCGAAGCTTTTTTCTTATAGCGGCAGAGGGTCTCTAGGCGGATGGCTGCGGACAGTGCTGGCGCAGGAATATATCAATCACTACCGCAAACACAGGCGAATGGTGAGCCTTGACCGCGAATGTGAAGAAGGCGCGCAATTCCCAGCGGCAGCAATCGAATCGGTTACCGAAATCGACGAACGCCTGGAGCAGGCGGTTGACGGAGCTTTGAGGGCGCTGTCTGCGGAGGACAGGTTCATTTTGGCCTCGTATTTCCTCGACGAGCGCACCCTGGCTGAGATTGCTCGAGCCCTTTCAGTTCACGAATCGACGATCAGCCGCAAGGTTGAGAAGCTTACGAAGGGATTAAGAAAGCAGATTCTCAAAGGCTTGATAAGAATGGGGATGAACAAACGACAGGCAGATGAAGCGCTGGCTGCGGATGCCCGCGATCTGCGGCTGGATATTCGCGCAAGTTTAGCGCAAGATTCGGCCAATGTACCGTTCTCCAACAGAGAAGCCAAAGCCAGCGACGGTAGCAGATAGGCAATTTGAAAAATGGACGCGGCGATTAAAAAACTCGTTTCCGGACGACTCAGGGCGCAAGCCATCGGGCCTCATCCGGATCCCGGACTGCTCGCGGCCTGTGCCGAGAACAGCCTGTCGGGCCGCGATCGCATCAGTCTGCTCAATCACCTTGCCGCCTGCACGGATTGCCGCGATGCCCTTTATTTGGCAATGCCGGAAGCAGATGTGCAACCGGTTGTCGCGCCCGCGCACTGGCCGCGACATTGGGGAATGCGTTGGGCCACACTAAGTGCTTCGGTGTTGATCATAGGAGTGGCACTGCTGAGCGACCGCGGATTGCTCATGCACCACTCCCCAAGTAATGCACCGCCTGCGAAGATCGCGGAGTTAAAAGATCAGCCAGCAACGCAATTGAGAGACCAGCCTGCGGAAAGCCCAACGGAGGCGCCGTCCGCCATTCAAACCGCCGCAAAGGCCCGTCCGCCCGCCAAACACATGACGGCAAAGCCGCAAGCCAGCATGGAGTTTGATCAGTCCGGGGAAGTTCACCTTTCGGCGCCACTGGCCGGCGCTGATGCTAACCAGGTGTCTGTGGCGCGCAGCGCTTCCGCAGGTGCGAAGATTGCGCGAACCGCTTGGGGCCTCTCGCCTGACGGCAACGTGCAGCACTCACTTGACTCCGGGGCGACTTGGCAAATTGTGTCAGTCGGCGAAGGTTTGCATTTCCGCGCTATCGGTTCGGTCGGCAACGATGTTTGGGTTGGTGGAAGCGCGGGAGCGCTATATCGCTCGGTTGATGCCGGACAAAGTTGGGCAAAGCTGCCCGTAATTTCCGACGACGACATCACCCGGATTGAATTCTCTGACCAGCAGAATGGCGTGGTGGAGACCGCCAAAGGCCAGGTTTGGAGCACCTCCGACGGCGGCCAAAGCTGGCGTTCGAAGTAGCCCATCAGGAACATCGCCCGGTTACGACTACGCAATCTCTCCATTACCGAAGTGATATTTACACTTCTCCTGCGCTCTTCTAGTATCCAATTCGTTCGAGGCAGTTCTGGGGGAGGGCTGCCGAGGCGTCCTGAACAATGTTCAGGGCGCTTTTTTATTTGGTGTCAAAACCGTCTAAACCTTAAAAACGGGGCTGTCGGCCAGCCACCCTTCTTGCGACCTTCAGGGCCAAATAGCATCCAATATCTGGTGTTACGATATTGAAAACGCGCCAAGCGTTGGAGGAAAAGGACCAATGGCAGGAAACGGAATTTTCGAAGTGACCGATGCGAACTTTGACCAAGACGTACTGAAGTCGGAGACTCCGGTTTTGGTGGATTTTTGGGCGGCCTGGTGCGGACCGTGCCGCGCCATTGCTCCCATCGTTGAAGAGCTCGCGAAGGAATACGAGGGCAAAGTAAAGATCGGCAAGATGGACGTCGACCGTAATAACGCGACCCCGATGCGCTATAACGTGCGCGGCATTCCCACATTGTTGCTGTTCAAGGGCGGCCAGGTGCAGGAGCAGATCGTCGGCTACGTTCCCAAAGACCAGATTCAGAAGCGGCTGGAAAAGCACATTGAAGTAAAAGCCGTCTAACCCTTGACGTATAAGCGACGAACGAACGCCCGGCAGTCTGTCGGGCGTTTTTGTATTTCCACCTTCGATCTAATCTCCTATAATCCTGCGCCATGTGGCGTGGCTGGTTTCCTGTTTGTGCGCTTGTCGCCGTAGTCGCTGTGCAGCTGCATGCAGACGATTCCCCGGTACGCGAATTGAACCATGATCTTCAAGGCAAAATCTTTCTCGTCAGGAATTTTTATCGCGGCGATAGGCTCCGTTACAACGCCGCGGGAGAAATTTTAGGGAACCCGCCAACTGGAAGTTGGACTGTTGACGGTGCGGTTGAAATCTCGAAGATCAACCTTGCCCATAATCACCTGCAGATTCGCACAAAACGACGTTTCTTAGGCTCGAGCCCTGATGGATACGAACTGGTGCGCTCTGAGCGAGGGCTCACAATGGAGATCGATGTTGATGGCCAGCCGATTACCGTGGACTCTCTTCACTCCCTTATGCATCACCTATTTCTGACTTCCCAGGATCGCGCCGCGGATTTTGTTCCGGCGTTCTGGAAGCCCTGCTTCGGGGCACAAACAACGGGATCAACCGCCTGCCGCATCTCGCCTCGACTCGCGCCCCTATTCAGATTCGCTGCTCCTCTGCAAGTCGCCTCTGCGCCTGCAGCTGACAAACAGGCAAACGATAACCATGCTATTTTCGGGGTTGGAAAGGGTGTTTCGCCACCACACGCTATCCATGCTCCCGATCCTGAATATTCGGTGGAGGCGCGCAAAGAAGGCGTAGAAGGGATGGTAATAATCGGCCTCGTCGTTGACAAGTTCGGACAGCCTACCGACGTAAAAATAGTTTCACCAGTTGGATATGGGCTGGACGAAAATGCGATCAAGTCAGTAAGGACGTGGAAATTTGAACCGGCACGAAAAGGCGGCGAGCCGATGCCTGTATATGCAACCGTGGAAGTTGCATTCCATCTCCGTTGAATGGCTAGTACTTCCTCAGCACTCCAATCACCCTGCCCTGAATCTGCACGTCTGCGGCCGGCACCATGATCGGCTTCATCTTCGTATTTGAGGGCTGCAGCCGAATTTTTTCGCCTTCACGGTAAAAGCGCTTGAGAGTCGCATCAGCGCCGCCAACCAGGGCGACCACAATGTCCCCGTTGTGCGCGATTTTGGTTTTCTCCACCAGAACGTAGTCACCGCTGAGAATAGCTTCATCCTGCATTGAGTCGCCGCTGACCTCGAGCACGTAGGCTTCTTTGGAGCGCACAAAATCCGCGAGCGAAATTGTCTCCGGGCGCTCGATGGCTTCAATCGGCTGACCGGCAGCAATTCGCCCCAGCAGCGGCAACACCATGCCGGTGTTGACTGACATGGCGATTTTCAGGCGGCCTTTGGGAGGAAGTAGATCGATTGACCGGCTGCGATTGTAGTCGCGATTGAGCAGGCCTTTTTTTTCAAGATTCGAAATATGTTTGTGTACGGTGGCCAGGGAGCTCAGCCCCAGGCCTTCGCCGATTTCTTCAAACGACGGCGAGTACTGGTTGCGCTGCACAAACTCGGCAATAAAATCGTAAACTTCACGCTGACGCTTTGTGATCGCCATGCCAGCATTGTAGGCGAATATAAAGCGAAGTCAAGGAAAACCAGCTTTTAGCTATTAGCTCTTAGCTCTCGACAGCGGAGCCACGAGGACGGTTGTGACTTCTTGCGTGGTCGCGCATCTACTCTTTAGAAACCCTTTAAGATCATTAAAGCTAAAAGCCAGGAGCACAAGACTGCTTATGACTGACAAAATCACCAAAACTGAATCGGAATGGCAACAGCAGTTATCGCCTGAGCAATACTACGTGACCCGCAAAGCGGGGACGGAACCGGCGTTCAGTGGAAAATATAATAAGACCAAAGATCCGGGAACGTATACCTGCGCATGCTGCGGACAACCGCTGTTCAGTTCGGATACGAAATTCGATTCCGGAACAGGCTGGCCGAGTTTCTACAAGCCGGCTGCGGATGACGCGGTTGAAGAGAAAACTGACGTCACCCATGGCATGCGACGAACGGAAGTCCGCTGCTCGAAGTGCGAGGCGCATCTGGGACATGTGTTTCCTGATGGACCAAACCCGACCGGCTTGCGGTATTGCATGAACTCAGCCGCGCTGGAGTTGAAACCGGACGAAAAATAGAGCTGCGTTTTGTCGAGCTAAAGCTCCCTGAATCCGGCGTCGTCGACGCGGCGCTAAACACCGGTCATCTATGCCCACTTCTAGCAAAAGCAATGAGAAATGGGCACCGCCGGCGATATTCATATTTTTCAGATCGGCATTAGAATTCTGCGTATGATTTGTCGAGCAGTGATGCTATTCGTTGGCGTACTGTTCGCTCTTGCATTTCCAGGAGCGAGGGTCGTCGCGTTTCCTAGCGGAAATCTCACGCTACGCGGCGTTCTGTACCGCCCTCAAGGCGAGGGCCCATTCCCAGCTATTTTGTTTAACCACGGGAGCGCCCCGGGTATGTATAGCAACCAAGCGATTGAGGCACTTGGACCTATTTTTGCGGGGCGAGGTTGGGTTTTTTTTGCTCCGTACCGGCGTGGTCAGGGTTTGAGCGAATCCGCAGGACCCTACATAGGCGACGAGATCGCGACAGCTGTAAGAAAGGGTGGCATCTCTGCGGGTGCTGCCGCCATGATCCATCTGCTCGAAACTGATCACCTCAATGATCAACTAGCTGCGCTGGCATGGCTCGACAAGCAAGCGTTTGTCCATTCTCGACGTATCGCTACCATGGGCAACTCCTTTGGAGGAATTGAGTCAGTGCTTGGCGCAGAACATGGAGCATATTGTGCGGCGATTGATGCCTCGGGCGCCGCCGAGAGCTGGGCGAAATCTCCTGAAATCCAGAACTTTATGCTGCATGCGGTTAGGGACTCGCACGCACCGATATTTTTCTTTCAAGCCGAAAACGACTATGACATTTCGCCGAGCAAAACTTTGTTCACGGCAATGAAGAAAGCAGGCAAAGCGGCCAAGATGAAAATTTACCCTGCTTACGGAAAGTCGTCGAAGGACGGTCACAGCTTTGCATACCTCGGCAGCTCGGTATGGGCTGACGATGTTTTCCGGTTTCTTAACCAGAAATGCACGAAATGAGCAACTGTTAGTTTGCGCCGCTCTGCTCCGCTGGTTTAACGTAGCAATCGCGAAACATGGCTTCGGACACCTCTATCCTCACCTCCAAAGTTGATGCCACGTCGGCGCGCTTCGAAGCCAACATGCGCTTCCTTGCCGACCTGGTCTCCAGCTTTCGCAATGACGAAGAACAGATTTGTGAGGGCGGCGGCGGAAAAGCGACCGACAATCAGCATTCGAAGGGCCGCCTAACCGCACGCGAGCGTATTCACAAGCTGGTGGACCCGGGCAGCTTTTTCGAGCTTGGCATCTTTGCTGCTTATCGCATGTATGAAGAATGGGGCGGCGCGCCGGCGGCGGGCGTAATCACCGGACTGGCACGAGTCGAGAGCCGGATGGTGATGATTATCGCCAATGACGCCACGGTGAAGGCGGGCGCGTTTTTTCCCATGACTTCGAAGAAAGTCATTCGCGCACAGAACATTGCCATCGAGAACCGGATTCCCGTCATTTATCTCGTGGATTCAGCGGGCATCTTTCTGCCTCTGCAGGAAGACGTCTTCCCCGACACGGACGACTTCGGGCGAGTGTTTCGAAATAACGCTGTCATGTCGGCAATGGGAATTCCGCAGATCGCGGCCATCATGGGAATGTGCGTGGCCGGCGGAGGGTATCTGCCGGTGATGTGCGATCACGTATTAATGACCGACGGTAGTGGCCTATTTCTGGCCGGGCCGGCGCTGGTGCAGGCCGCTATCGGGCAAAAAATTTCTGCCGAAGAACTGGGCGGAGCGGCCATGCATTCGGCCATCAGCGGGACGGTAGATTTTCACGAACCGAACGATGAAGCCTGCCTGCTGCGGATTCGCTCGATCATCGAAAAATGGGGATACCGCAGGCAATCTCCCTGGGACCGCAAGAAGCCGGTGGCTCCCGCATTGGCGGCGGAGGAAATTTACGGGATTTACGATTCGTCACCGGCTCGGCCTTACGACGTTCGCGAAGTCATTGCGCGCATCACGGACGCCAGCAAGTTCGACGAATACAAGGCGGAGTACGGCAAGACACTGGTGTGCGGATACGCGCGCATCGGCGGATTCGCTGTGGGGATTGTGGCTAATCAAAAAATGCACGCTCAGGCCACCGATCACGAAGGCAAGAAGCGCATGGAATTTGGCGGCGTGATCTACACCGAATCGGCGGAAAAGGCCGCGCGCTTCATCATGGATTGCAATCAGAACTTGATCCCACTGGTTTTTCTGCACGATGTGAACGGATTCATGGTCGGTCGCGACGCCGAGTGGAGCGGAATCATCAAGGCCGGCGCCAAGATGGTGAATGCGGTTTCGAATTCCGTGGTTCCAAAGATTGCGGTCATTCTTGGCGGATCTTTTGGCGCGGGACATTACGCGATGTGCGGCAAGGCTTACGACCCACGTTTTATGCTCGCTTGGCCGACGGCGCGGTACGCGGTAATGAGCGGAGATTCGGCGGCCGGCACGCTGGTCGAGATCAAGATTCGGCAACTGGAGCGTGGTGGCAAGCAGCTGACCGCGGAAGAGAAAAAAGAACTGTACGATTCGGTGAAGAATACATACGACGAGCAAACCGATCCCCGCTACGGCGCAGCCCGGCTCTGGATCGACAAGATTATTGACCCCGTGGATACGCGAGATGCCATCACCACGGCGCTCGAAGCGGCCGCGCTGAATCCGGATGTCCCTGAGTTCAAAGTCGGAGTCCTGCAAACCTAAGCAATTTCTTCATTCAATCATCTAACCTAAATCGTTGGACTGTCTGGCAGCGGCCCGCACTCGCAATGACTCAATGATTCCACGACTCAATGGTTCAAGTACTCCATGTTCTCTCGTCACTTTCTACAAGGAACTCGGGATTGTCACTCTTGACGTGCTGTGCTAGGGTAAGTAGCAACTCACGCCTCTCTGTCCCCATTAAGCGCGCCAATTTCGTTGTGGGCCGCAATTTGAGCGTGTCGCAGGTGATGTCATGAAAGAAACGATTCCAGCCGTGGCCGGTGAACGTCATGTTGAAAAAGACGGATTCGCCAGCCGCAAATTGATCCGGCCCTTACTCAATCACACCAATCATTCTGTCGCCAGTCATCCGGTTCAGAACGGCGGAGAACGGCGTGACCGCCCGGAGCGTTCCGAGCGTCCAGAGCGTTCGCAGGATCGCTCGAACGGAGCGCGCAAGGCCCCGCCACCGGACCAGACCAATGCGGAAAATTTTTATTACCAGAAGCAGATGCAGTCCAAGACATCAATGGTGATCGTGCTCACCGATGGCGAAGAAGTTCACGGCTGCATCGAGTGGTATGACCGCACGTGCATAAAGGTAAACCGCACCAGCGGCCCGAATCTGATGATTTACAAGCCTTCGATTAAGTACATTTATAAGGAAGGCGAAGGAAGGAAGTAAGGTTTCAAGGTTTCAAGGTTTCAAGGTTTCAAGGTTTCAAGGTTTCAAGGTTTCAAGGTTTCAAGGTTTCAAGGTTTCAAAAGCTTCGCCGCCACCTTCGCTGTCCCTTATTCTAGTTTTTCGCTTTTTGGCACGACCAACGACGCACGACGCACGACGCCTTCTTACAATTTCGGCAGCACAATTCCCTTCTGCGACTGGTACTTCCCTTTGCGATCGGCGTAACTCGTTTCGCAAACTTCATCTGACTGGAAGAAAATAATCTGGCACAGGCCTTCGTTGGCATAAACGCGCGCTGGAAGAGGCGTGGTGTTCGAAATTTCCAGGGTGACGAAGCCCTCCCACTCCGGCTCGAACGGAGTGACATTCACGATGATTCCGCAGCGGGCATAAGTTGATTTGCCGACGCAGATGGTCAAGATATCGCGGGGAATCTTGAAATACTCAACCGAGCGGGCCAGCGCGAAAGAATTCGGCGGGATGAGTGCGGCATCGCAACGAACCGTAACGAAGGATTTTTCGTCGAATTGCTTCGGATCGACTGTCGCGCAATTCACGTTAGTAAAAATTTTGAATTCGTCGGCCACGCGCAAATCGTAACCGTAGGAAGAAAGCCCGTAAGAAACCACGCCTTCGCGCACCTGCTTCTCTGAAAAAGGATTGATCATCCCGTGCTCGAGGGCCATTTTGCGAATCCAGCGATCGCTTTTTAACATGTAACTCCTTGAGAACAGTGTTGAGCTTTGAGTTTTGAGCTTTGAGCCCTTGATTTAAGCCAAACGGGCAACTCTTCGATTTGGCTCACGGCTCAAAGCTGAACCGTCATCTTACGAAACAAAGCTGTCAATTGACAATCTTCCATATCTCTCTTAGCATCAAGCACTTGAGGCACCCCTACACTCCCATCGCGATGAGGCTCCTGTGATCAAGCTCGACATTATCAATGAAGTGGTGAACCGTACCGGTATCACTAAAACCAAAGCGGAAATGGCGGTTGAGACCGTGTTTGAGAGCATGAAACGCTCTCTGGCTCAGGGCGATCGCATTGAGCTGCGTGGCTTTGGCGTGTTTAACGTTCGGCCGCGAAAGACTGGAATCGGTCGCAATCCCCGCACCGGCGCCGAAGTCTCGATTCCGCCAGGCAAAGCTGTACGATTTAAGCCGGGCAAGGAACTGCAGACGATAGAATAGATGTAGCCCGGTTCGGGTCCGTCTGGGCGGACGCAACCCGTTCGGGATATGACTGGTTCTCTCCTTCGAGCGACAGATGTCAACTCAGAACTCCCCCGAAGTTTACTTACCCAGCGAAATCTACGCCCCCGATGGCGCAGAGGAGTCGTTTGATCCCCCTCTCAAGCATCGCTACTGGCTGCACCTCCTCCTGCTTGCGCTCACTTTCTTCACCACGCTGGTAGTGGGAGCTCGCCTGCAATGGAATTTCCTGGTCGGTCTGCCGCCATTCACATTGGGCGACGAAATTTTCCCGGTGAAGTGGGCGCTGCAGGGAAATCATTTGCTGCTGGGTCTTCCCTTCTCGCTGACCCTGATGCTGATTTTGCTGGCGCACGAGATGGGACATTATCTTTGTTGCGTTCGCTACGGGGTTTCCGCGACCTTGCCGTTTTTCATTCCCTTTCCTACGCTGATCGGAACGCTGGGAGCGTTCATTCGCATTAAGTCTCCATTGCGTTCGCGGGCCGTGCTTTTTGATATCGGCATCGCCGGACCGATCGCAGGATTTCTGGTTGCGCTGGTGGTACTGATTTTCTCGCTTGGTCTGTCACGGATTGCGCCACTGGGAGCTTTTCCTCCAGACATACAGCTGGGATATCCGCTCATTTTTCATCTGGTACGAAGATCGCTGGTCGGGCTTGGCTATGCGCATGGCCTCGCCGGTGTGCCACTCAGCCGAGTCTATTTGCATCCGGTGGCGATTGCGGCCTGGGTGGGAATGTTTGCCACATCTTTGAACCTGCTTCCCGGCGGCCAACTCGACGGCGGACACATCGTATTCGCGGTTTCTCCCCGAGCGCACCGCACAATTTCCCGAATCACCATTCTGGTGCTCATTCCCCTGGCGCTGTTTTTCTGGACGGGGTGGCTGGTGTGGGCGGTGCTGCTGCGAATAAGTGGAATGCGCCATCCTTCGGTTCCAGTCTGGCCGGAAATCACGACCGGACGCCGCTGGCTCGCAGTTTGTGCCCTGCTGATGCTGGTCCTGACCTTCGCTTACATCCCGATTTCACCGGGCGGCGCGCCGCAGTCAGTGATTGAATATTTGCGATTGCTGATCGCACCCATGCGTCACTGGCATGCGGCACGCTGATCTCAGCTCTGCCCGGCGCGACCAACTCGGTCAATCTTCCACCGCCGGCGTGCTCATCTCCTGGATCGGTTCCCCGCCCACCATTTGTTGGGCAATGATCAGTCGCCGCGCTTCGCCGCGAATGTGTGGCAATCGCATTCCGAAGATGACCGCGCCGCCCAGGCATGCGACCGATCCCATAATCACTGCGAAAGGTGCTCCCAGGCGGTCGGCAATTGCCCCGGCGACCAATGCGCCGAACGGCCCCATACCCATGAACATCATGGAATAGACAGACATCACGCGGCCGCGTAATTCGTCGGGCACCATGGCTTGAATGAGTGTGTTCGATGAAGACATTTGCAGCATCATGCAGAAGCCGACCGGAACGAGCAGCACAGTCGACAGCCAGAAGTTTCGCGAGAGAGAAAATGCAATCAGCGAGAGCGCGAAACCGGCGCAGGAAAAAGTGACCCACCGCCCCAGCCCGTGGACCCCGGTCTTAGTAGCCAGGGTGAGTGCTCCCAGAAGAGCGCCAACTCCAGTCGCGCCCATCAGAATGCCGAGGCCCCTGGCGCCACCATGAAGGATGCGGTCGGCGAATACGGGCATCAGTACGGTGTAAGGCATTGCCACAAGGCTTACCAGTCCCAGCAGAAACAGCAGCAGCCGGATGGGTGCGGTGTCACGGACGAAGCGAAATCCTTCGATGATGCGCTCGAGCGGCGAACCCATGGGCCGGTATGTGCGGGGCGCTACCCGCATCATGAACAGTCCGATGATCACGGCGATGTAACTCACAGCGTCGGCAAAGAAGCACCAGCCTTCGCCGATTCTCGCGACCACGATTCCCGCGATTGCCGGCCCGATGATGCGAGCGCCATTGAACATCGAGGAGTTCAAGGCGATGGCATTCATCAGGTCTTCTTTGCCTACCATTTCGACGATGAAGGCCTGCCGCCCCGGAATATCGAAGGCGTTCACGACTCCGCGCATGATCGCCAAAACGAAAATTTCGGTCACGGTGATGCGGTGAGTCAGCGTGAGCGCGGCAAAAGCGAATGCCAGAATCATCGATGCGGTCTGAGTCAAGATCACCACCCGCTGGCGGTTGTAACGGTCGGCGACGATTCCGCCTAGCGGAGACGTGAGGAAAACCGGGATCTGGCCTGCAAAAGCGACCGATCCAAGCAGCAGCGACGAACCGGTGAGCCGGTAGACCAGCCACGCCTGTGCAACATTTTGCATCCAGGTGCCGATCAGCGAAATGAGCTGGCCGCTGAAAAACAGCTGGAAATTTCTGTGCTTTAGCGCACGCAAGGTTACAGACAGGCTGAGGCCACGCGATTTTTTCTCGGGTTGCTGGGATTTTGGGGAGTCTGACGGCGGCACGGGGCTCACACTCAATGATGCGGTCTGTCCATACTCCGATGCAACTTGGCGGTTTTGTGGCGCTCGCTATGCTCTTTTTGCTTTCCGGAAAGGCCAGGTTGCGCTACAGTGTTGCGAATGACGAGCACCGAGCAGAACCGCGTGGAGCGCCGCTTAGGCCAGCGCTTCCCTTACCAGATACCGGTCACACTGCGAGTGCCTGATGAAACCCGCACTGGCTCAGGCTTCACCCAGGACCTGAGTTCGCGGGGCGCGATGCTGTGGACCGATCTATCTCTCAGCCAAGGTCAGATCATTGAGATGACGCTGGTGATGCCCTCTGAAATTACGCTTGCCGAGGACATGAATGTTTGCTGCCGCGCACGGGTCATGCGTTGCGATCAGGTTGATGGCGGCAAACCCGCGGTCGCGGTCCACATTGAACACTACGATTTTCTCCGGCCGGAACCGCCGGTATTGGAAGAACACGGCGCGAAAGATTTTCCGCTGGTGCGGCCGTAAATTCCTGTGGTGAACCCGATGCCGGTGTAGAGACGTTGCTTGCAACGTCTCTTTGAGGCAGTTGTGCGATCAAAAAAAAGACGTAGCAAGCTACGTCTCTACGAGAGTTGTTAGAACCTAAATTCGTGCGCACACCGCTTTGGTTTGCGTGTAATTGTTCAGGACCTCGTGGCCCATCTCGCGTCCCCAGCCGGACTGCTTGTAACCTCCGAACGGAAGGGCTGCGTCGAAGATGTTGTAGCAGTTGATCCACACCGTGCCGGCCTGGAAATATTCCGCCATGCGATGGGCTTTGCTGATGTCGCGAGTCCAGATTCCGGCAGCCAGCCCGTAGACGTTGTCGTTGGCGCGGGGCACGATTTCTTCCGCGCTTGAGAACGGCATCGCTACAACCACTGGGCCGAAGATTTCTTCCTGAACAACTTTCATGTCTTCGCGAGTGTCGACCAGTACCGTCGGCTCGACGAAGTATCCCTTGTCGCCGGTTTTGTGCCCGCCGGCCGCGGCTTTTGCGCCTTGCGCGAATCCGGATTCAAGATATCCGCAGACACGGTTTAGTTGTTCTTCCGAGACCAGCGGCCCCATTTGCGTCTTTGGATCGAGGCCGGAGCCGACGCGAATTTTCTTGGCGCTTGCCGAAATGCCTTCCACGACCTGGTCGAAGACATCTTTCTCGACGTACAGGCGTGAACCGGCGCAGCAGCACTGACCGTGATTGAAGAAGATTCCGCTGGCCGCGCCGGGAATGGCAACGTCCATGTCGGCATCTTTAAAAATTACGTTGGGAGATTTTCCGCCGAGCTCGAGCGAAACTCGTTTCAAATTGCCTGCAGCGGCGTGAACGATCAGCCTCCCGACTTCGGTTGAACCGGTGAAAGCGATCTTGTCGACATCATTATGCGCAGCCAGAGCGGCGCCGGCGGTCTCGCCATATCCAGGGACGATGTTCACCACGCCGTCGGGGAATCCGGCTTCGAGAATTAGTTCGCCTAATCGCAACGCGGAAAGCGGTGTCTGTTCGGCAGGCTTCAATACAACCGTGCAGCCAGTCGCCAGCGCCGGACCCAGCTTCCATGCTGCCATCAAGAGCGGAAAATTCCACGGAATCACTTGTCCGACCACGCCCACCGGTTCGCGCAAGGTGTAGCTCAAATACTTTGCTTGGGGTGTGTATGGAACCGACAGCGGAATAGTATTGCCCTCGAGCTTGGTCGCCCATCCTGCCATGTAGCGAAAAAGCTCGGCCGCGAGCGGGACATCGGCGGCGCGGGCCACGGTCAGCGGCTTGCCATTATCGAGCGATTCAAGAAAAGCAAATTCTTCAAGATGCTGGTCAATCAGATCGCCAAGCTTCCAGATCAGGCGGCCGCGCTCGGAAGGCGTCATTTTGCGCCACGGACCTTCGTCAAAAGCCTTACGGGCAGCTTTCACCGCAAGGTCGATATCGGCGCGATCGCCTTCTGCAACCTGCGCCAGAACTTCACCACTGGAAGGATCATAAGTTGGGAAAGTCTTGCCGGAAACAGCATCAACCCACTTGCCATTGATGAGCATTTTGCGCGGCTTCTCGAGGAAACTGAGCACGCGAGGATCGATTTGAGTTGCGGAAACTGTAGCCATGGAAACCTCCTGATTCAGGGCTGAAAAGAAGTTTTGGTGAGCGCGCCGGGACGACGTAGTTAATGCTAGTCCCGAGGTAAGTCGAAAGCAACCCACCAAAACCTGATTAGCGATAAACTTGGGGTCTACATAGGCCCAGGGTCATGAATCTTATGCGTGCTGGAATTGGTAAAGACGGCGTCTTGACGGCGGACTCCTCGCGCCAGAAGGGCGCAGGCGCAAAAAAAGCCGGAGCGAACGCCGGGCTGCACTCGATCGCGCAAATCGCGTCTCAGGGATCGATGCGTCGGCTTCGCGGAAGGGTGTTGTGGGAGGGCAACCTTGCCCAGTCCAGCTTGCGACGCCCTTACAAATCGATTTAACACTCTTCTAATTCCTCTCTTGCAAGTCTCTGAATCGACGCCAAATCCACTTCTTGACATTATATTACATATTGCGATATACATATTGCGTATTGAGATATGAAGCTGGCGGAGAAAATTCGTTACCTGCGCGAGGTGGAAGGCTCGTTGCGCGGCCTGGACCGTCCCATGACCCAGCAGGAGCTGGTCGCTGCGGTCCGCAAAGAGCAGGGCAAGGCCATCAGCCAGTCGTACATTTCGCAGATCGAGAGCGGGTCGCGACGGCACATGACGCAGTCGTCGCGTTCCCTACTGGCAAGGTTTTTTAAGGTGCATCCGGGATTTTTGGTTGACGATCCTGACGGTTATCACACCGAGCTGACATCGGATTTGCGCACCACAGAAGGCAGTTTGGATGTCTGGTTATTGCATGCGTCGGAGCGTTTTGCGGGTGATCCGGCGCTGACTGATGTCCTGATCAAAGTGGCGCGACAGAAAGATTCGCGCAAATGTTTTCTTGTGCTGGGCGCAATCCTGGATACGCCGGGATTGGCGGACCGGTTGCTGGAGGCTCTGCATCCGGAGGGAACAAACTCACACGGGAAAAAAGGAGGGCGGCTATGACCTGGGCAGATTTTTATCTGGTCTGTTTTGTCGTGGGGTTCTTCCTGAGCGCGCTCATGTTTTTGGGCGGAGGCCTGCACCTTCACATTCCGCATTTTCATCTTCATGCGCCGGCGCACATTCACTTTTCAGGACATGCGCCCTCGGCTCACGGGGCGCATGGCAGCCAGGTTTCGCCTTTCAACCTGATTAGCCTCACGGCTTTCCTGGCCTGGTTTGGCGGCACGGGCTTTCTGCTGACCCGGCATTCCGCGATCTGGTTTTGGGCAGCGCTGGGGATTTCGCTGTTGAGCGGGACCGGCGGGGCCGCCATTATTTATATGTTTCTCAGTCGCGTTCTCACTTCTCCGGATGAAGCGCTCGATCCGGCGGACTACGAAATGGTCGGCGTGCTCGGCCGTCTTTCTATGCCCATTCGCGAGACCGGCACAGGAGAACTGATCTACTCGCAAGCCGGCACGCGCCGGGTATGCGGGGCTCGCGCAGAAGATTCATCAGCCATCCCGAAAAATACCGAAGTCGTAGTCACGCGTTATGAACGTGGCATCGCTTACGTGCGTCCGTGGTCAGAACTCGCCGGAGAAGAAAGCGAGTTTGGCGAGCCGCTGAATGAAAAAGATCGGAGCCGGCAATGACGATCGCACTCGAACCATCCGGCTCGCGCCGATATTTCCGAGTCTTCACCGGCCTGATGTGGCTCGCCGTACCCGCAATAGGAGGCTTGTACGCAATGTCCTGGCGGGAACTACCCGCAAGACTGGCCACGCACTTTGATTTGGCGAATCAGCCTAATGGCTGGATGTCGCGCGAAGCGGCACTCGCTTTTCTAATGGTGATGGGAATTTTTATGGCTGGGCTTGCGACGTTGATCCTGGCTCGCGTAAAGAAGCCGGACCCCGCAGCCTGGGCACTTCTGCTCCTGTTCTACGTAATTCTCGGAACTCTACTGTGGGCAGGAGAGGCGATCATCGCTTACAACGTTCACGGACAACCCGTGAATGTCGCGCCGGTCCTGGTCAGCGGCATGGGCGCGGCCATACTGGTTGTGATTACCGCGCTCTCGACCAAGCGCAGCGTGCAACTTCCCGCGAGTAAGGTTCTCGCGGCTGAGCGTCACAATTCCCCGAAAATCGCGTTGATACTGGGTGTGGCTACAGTGCTAATGATCGCGGTTATCGCCGCAATTCCCGTCGCCGGCATTCGCTTCGCTCTCGGGGTCGCTGTCATTCTTATGTTGGCCTCAGCTGCGCTGGCATGGGACGGCTTTCGTTACCTGTTCAGCCCTTCGGGAGTCGAGGTCCGCGCGTTGGGTTTCCGTCTGCGCTCGATTCCAGCCGCTGACATTAAAAGTTATGCTATCGACCGCTGGAACGTCATCGGCGGATACGGCATTCGAGGCGTGGGTGATAAGCGCGCCTATGTCTGGGGCAATCGTGGAGTTCTTATCAAGACTTTGGAAGGCGAGGTTTTTCTCGGGCATGACCGCCCGGAACAGATTATTCGAGATTTGGATTTAATCACCGGCAATCATGAAGCACGCGGAGCTGCTTTTTCGTCCTGACGCTCTGCGTTCTTGGTGGTTGAAGATTTCGCGTTACGCGGAGGAGGCGTTATGTATTTCGGTTTATCGACAGAAGTGTGGATTCTGATTGGGCTCGGGGTCCTGGTGTTGGCTTTTCTGATGAGTTCATTGGCACGCTTGTATCGAAAAGCAGGCCCGCATGAAGCGCTCATCGTCTACGGATTCCGCAACAAGCGAGTTGTAGTCGGCAGGGGAACAATCGTGTTCCCCATGATGGAAAACTGTCACGAGTTGTCTCTCGAATTGATGTCGTTCGACGTGGCGCCACAGCAAGACCTCTACACAAAGCAGGGCGTGGCAGTCACGGTCGAAGCCGTGGCGCAGATCAAAGTTAAGTCAGATACCGAGTCCATCTGGACCGCGTCGGAGCAGTTTCTCACCAAGTCCGATCAGGAACGCGAAGGCCTGATCAAGCTGGTGATGGAAGGCCATCTGCGCGGCATCATCGGCCAGCTCACGGTAGAAGAAATCGTCAAGCAGCCGGAGATGGTCGGCGACCGCATGCGCTCCACTTGCGCTGACGACATGAACAAGATGGGGCTGGAAGTTATTTCCTTCACCATCAAGGAAGTTCGCGACAAGAACGAATACATCATCAACATGGGCAAGCCGGACGTTGCCCGCATCAAGCGCGATGCCGATGTGGCGACGGCGGAAGCCGATCGCGACACCGCAATCCGGCGCGCGTTGGCCACTCGAGAAGCCGCCGTCGCCAAAGCGCAGGCGGACCAGGAGCGCGTGTTGGCTGAAACCCTTTCTCTAGCTAAACAGGCAGAGGCGCAGCGCGATCTTGAAGTGAAACGTGCGCAATATGTCGAAGTCACCAAGCGGCAGCAAGCGCAGGCTGACAAAGCTTACGACATTCAGACCAACATCATGCAGCAGCAGGTGGTTGCCGAGCAGGTGAAGGTGCAGCAGATCGAGAAAGAACAGCAGATCAAGGTTCAAGAAGCCGAGATCAATCGCCGTGAAAAAGAACTGATTGCGACGGTACTGAAAGGCGCCGAGATCGAGCGTCAGCGGATCGAGACTCTCGCAGCTGCCGAGAAGCAACGCCTGATCGCCGAAGCCGAAGGACACGCTTCTGCGATTCGCGCCCAAGGCGAAGCCGAAGCCGAGATCATCTTCAAGAAAGGTGAATCGGAAGCCAAGGCTATGAACGTGAAGGCCGAGGCGTATCAGGAATACAACCAGGCCGCCATCTACGACAAGCTGCTAACCAGCTTGCCGGAAGTGGTGAGGGCGATGGCTGCTCCATTAGCCAACGTCGACAAAATTACCGTGGTCTCGACCGGCAATGGTGACGCTACGGGGATGAACAAGATCACCGGCGACTTCGCCAAAATGGCGGCGCAAGTTCCGGCGCTCTTCGAGTCATTGTCTGGCGTGAGCATGAGTGAGTTGCTGAGCAAAGTGCGTGGCATTGGCGACAAGGGACCAAGGCCCGAGGCGTTACCGCCAGCGGTGAACGGAGGCAAGAAGTAAGCACAGTCCGTGTGGGATCGGACACTCTTGTCCGACCTGTCGGCACAACGGGGCAAACGAGATGAAAAGACCATCAATGCAAATTGGATTAGGAATCGCACTCGGCGCCGGAATCGGCATTGCCATCGATGCCGCTTTCGGCTCTGGCGGCACTTGGCTGGCGATCGGAGTCGCCATCGGCGTGGCAATTGGCGCCGCTATGTCGAAAAGTAACAAAAGACTTGAAAATAATTCATTAGGTACGGAGTAACGCAGTTCGTTCAAAGTTTTTACTGAATGCTGACGGCTGATGGCTGACAGCTAAAAAAGGAGTTTCTTATGGCACTACTTGAGCGAGTTTCAACCTTGGTACGCGCAAATCTCAACGACCTCATCGACAAGGCCGAAGACCCGGAGAAGATGATCAAGCAGGTCATCCTCGACATGCAGAACCAGCTTCTGCAGGTGAAAACGCAGGTGGCGATTGCAATCGCCGACCAGCACCTGCTGGCCAAAAAGCACAAAGAGAACGAAGAAAAGATCAGTGAATGGACCCGCAAGGCTGAGCTTGCAGTCAGCAAGAAGGATGACGAGCTGGCGCGCGCTGCTCTGCATCGCCTGGAGAGTTATCGCGAGATGTCGGCAAGCTTTGCCCAGCAGGTCGGCGATCAGAAGGCGCAGGTGGACAATCTGAAAACCGCGTTACGCAAGCTGGAACAAAAACTCGATGAGGCGCAGCACAAATCCGATCTGCTGATTGCGCAGCACCGGCGGGCGCGGGCAGCCGGAAAGGCGCACGACGCGCGCATGGCAATCGGCGATGGATCAAAGAGTGCGGCCTTCGATCGTATGAAGCGCAAGGTGACGCACAACGAAGCCGTTAGCCAGGCGAAGTCTGAGCTCGGGGCAGACGATGTCGAAGACCGGCTGACCGCGATTGAAAAGGAAGACAGGATCGAGCAATTGCTGGCGGAGATGAAGAGCAAGCACGCGTAAAGGAGTTGCCTACGCACCGTCGTCCTGAGCGAAGTCGAAGGATCCCTGCACTGCGGGCAGTTACGGTGTCGATGCGAGGCATTCTCAATTGACGCGCGCGGGATGCTTCGACTTTGCTCAGGATGACACGAGTGAACTAACCAAACTTCCAAGTTTGATACGATGAAAAGCGCTCCACAAATTTCTATGCAGAAGGCCTTTCACTTTGATTCCGCTTCCGATCCTTACGTGGCCGACGCCGCCGTGCTGTGTTGTTTCGACCAGCGGATTCGCCTGGTGGTAAATAAATTCCTGCAGCGACAGAAGGTTCTGCGTCCCGATATGATCGTTGTCGCCGGCGGCGCCAAGACTCTCGCCTCGCCGCGCAATGACTTCGAGCGCGACTTCATACTGGAGCAGGTGCGGATGTCGATTTTGCTGCACAAAACTAGCCGCGTTTTTCTTATGAGTCATTCCGATTGCGCGACCTATGGCGGACTGGCGGCCTTCGGCAGCGACCGCGAGCGCGAAGCCACCCATCATCAGGCCGAACTGCAGCGTGCCGCAGAGTTGATCAAGGAACGATTCCCGGAAATCGAAGTACGATGTTTCTTCGTGAACTTTGAGGGCGTGTTTGCGGCCTGTGGCGAAAACTCCGAGCAAGCCGCCTGAAGCCTTCTCCCTAGATGCGATATTCTTCCGGTAACGCACTTTCAATCGCGATACGAACTTTTTCCATTAAAGATTCGCGGGTGCCGAAATCCGCAGGCTCAATGGGCGGATGGAAGGTAATGGTCACGAGCGCGGGCTTGATGGCGAACCGCCCTTTCGGCATCGCGTAGTGAGTTCCAGCAATGGTTATGGGAACAACCGGGGCCTTGCAGTCTTCCGCTAAATAAAACGGGCCCTTCTTGAACGGCAAAAGCTTTCCATCGTACGAGCGGTGGCCCTCCACATAGATGGTCATGTGAATTCCCTGCTTCACCACCTCTTCGGCCTGACTTACCGCGGCGATGCCGGCGTCGCGATTACCGCGATCGACCGGAACCAGCGAGCCCAGGCGCATGGTGCGTCCGAGAATCGGAATTTTGAACAATTCCCGCTTCACCAGCACCGATGTGCGGCCAGGGATAATGGGGAGGAGCAATGGCGGATCGATGTTCGACACGTGATTTGACATGAAAACATAAGTGCGTGAACGATCCAGTTTTTCCAGGCCAACGATTCGCATGCGGACGCCGGCGAGCCGCACCCCGGTTCCCGCTCCCCACATCGCCACACGATAAAGCGGCAACACATCGCCACTAATAATGACCCAGGGAAAAAGAAACAGTGCGGCAATGGGCAGTAATACTGCCCAAAAGCCAAGCATGAGAATTGTCCGGATCATCGTGTCGATGGATTTTCCGCGCGGGAATTACCGAAAAGCCACGCCCTACGCCGTGCGCTTTGCTCGGCCGTGATGTCCGGCACGTCCTGCAGGCGGAAAACTTTCTGCTGGGCTGTGCCGAGGTTCCATTGCAAGTCGCGCCGAATGCCATTACGTGAGACACCAAGGTGCAGCAACACTCCGGGGCCGAGATTGGCGATATCTCTATCAAAACTTCGGCCGGCCGGCTGGCCATCTATTTCTAGAACCACGTCTCCGGGTTTCAGCCCCGCGTGGTCGGCGGCGCTGCCTGGTTCCACCTCGACCACCACCGGAGGTTGATTGAACGCCCGCGTCGCCTCAAATCCTGAGTCCGCAAAGCTAACCGTGCTGCTGGTCACGCGCAGGCCGACGCGATGGAAGAAATTATCCCAGGGAATCTCCGCGGCGCCGCTCACGTATTGATCAAAGAACTCGCGAAAATTTGAATGGGAAAGGTTTTCTGCCTCCTGGCAGACGCTTTCAGAATCATGAAAAAACTTCCCCCGTTTCGCATAATCGGAGTTCATTCTCTGAAACAAATCTTCGAGCGAGAGCTGATCGCCGGACGCCTCGCGAATTTTTAGATCCAGCAACACCCCCAGCAATTCCCCTTTGTTGTAGTAAGAAATACTGCGAACGGGAAGATTGTAGTACGGATATTTTTCCAGCCACGCATCCACGCTCGACTGCTCGGCCGACTGAGTGAGATGGGCGGGGCGGCTTTCGAGTTCGGTAATTTCCTGGCCAACGTGATTAAGATAGCGCTGCTCATCGAGAAGGCCCGAGCGAAGCAGGACGTACTCGGCAACCGTACTGTCTACGCCTTCACTGAACCAGAGCGCGGGCGTGTAGTTGGCTTTGGTGTAATCCACCGGCTCAAGTGATTGCGGCCGGATGCGCTTCACGTTCCAGAGATGAAAAAACTCGTGCGCCGTGATGCTGATGAACTGATCGAAGCGCGTGTCCAAGTCTGTGCGAGGCAATGTAATGGCAGTGCTGTAGGAATGCTCCATGCCCCCGCCGCCTGGGGAATCCGAGAAGTGATAAATGAACATGTAATTCTGGTAAGGGCAGTCGTGCATCCACGCGGCTTCGGTGGAGACGATTTTCTCAATCGGCGGAATAATCTTTTCGAAAATGGCGTGACTGTCCGCCGCGTCAACGATCACTCGATATTTTCCGCAGGCTGCGTCGAAATCTTGCTCGCTGAAGGTGCCCATTTCGACCGGAGAATCGACTAACTGATCGTAGTTAACTGCAGAGAATTCGCTGCTGCTTTGTTGGACGAGAGGTGTAGCAAGCTTCCACCCGGGCGGCAGATTTCGAAACTCGACTTCGACGGAACTGGCGCGTTCACCCTCGATGTAGCAAAGAATCTCCGCGAGATTGAAGAACGCGTGCCCCGCATTCAGCTGCGCTCCGTATGGACCTGAATTGTCGCTGAACATCTGGTATTGAACGCGCGCGCCCTTGTCCACTCCGTAAATTTTCCAGCGACTTTTATTCAGTTGCGCCAGCGGCAAAGGCTTTCCACCGGATTCAGCCCGGATCCAATTCATATACTGCGAGAAATCACGAACCTGGTAGAGCGCGTTCCACACCGGCAACTGCAGTTCGCGTTCGGCTTGTCCGGGAGGAACATCGATTGTGACCTGCACCAAATGCGTTTCCGGGTTTCCCAGCGTTACCGTGTAGTGAACGTGATCAGCGGCCAACGCCGAGTGGCACAAGATAGAAACGATAGCTACGCTCAGAGTGGCTGGTAGCGAGCGCGGATTGCAGACGTTCATTCCGGCACGCCCGCCTGGACGGAATTTTCGACGCGGGCGGACTTTAACGCTTCCGGCAGTTTTTCGTAGATACCTCCGAAACCGCCGTTCGACAGAATTGCGACCACATCGCCGGAGCGCATTTCGGGAGCGGCGGCGCGGACAATACCTTCCACGTCGGCGATAACGCGCGCCCGATGCCCGAATTTTCGAATGCGATCAGCCACGGCGGCAATGTCCAGGCGTTCGGCTTCAGGAATCGACTCAGAGCGAAAAACATTGGCGATCACGATTTCGTCGGCGATGGCAAGGCTCTCGGCCAAATCATCCTGGAACACATTGCGCCGCAGGGTATTCGAGCGAGGTTCAAGAATCGCCCACAGCCGCCGGCCGCTGTATCGCGCACGCAGCGCTTTCAGGGTTGCAGCGATGGCGGTGGGATGGTGAGCAAAATCGTCGATGATAGTGACGCCATTGACCTCGGCCTTTACCTCCAGTCGCCGTTTCACGCTTTTGAAATTCTTGAGCGCTTCGGCGATCACGTCGACCTGAATTCCATAATTCGCCGCTATGGCAGCGGCCGCGGTCGCGTTCCAAACGTTGTAATCTCCGGCGAGCGGAAACTCAAAATGCGCCCAGATTTTGCCATCGTGCATAACCGACCAGGTGGTGCGCTCGGCTTCAAACTTTATCTCCGAGATTTGCCAATCTGCTTTGGAGGTTGCTCCGTAACGCTGCACCGGGCAGAAGGCGCGCGCAATGCAGCGTTCGACGCTTTCGCCGGAGTCGAAGGCGATAACGTTTCCGCGTCGCGGCACCAGATTTACCAGCCGCTTGAATGAAGTTTCGACCGCATCGAGATCCTTATATATGTCGGCGTGATCGAATTCGACCGAGGTCAGGATGATCGCATCAGGAAAATAATGCAGGAACTTCGGGCCCTTGTCGAAGAATGCAGTGTCGTATTCGTCGCCTTCGAGGATGAAATACTTCCCGTCGCCGAGTTGGAAGCTGCGGCCGAAATTTTCCGCGATGCCGCCGATCAAAAAAGAAGGATGAGTTCCGGCATGCTCGAAAATCCAGGAGAGCATTGAGGTCGTGGTGGTTTTGCCGTGAGTGCCGGCTACGACCAACACTTCTTTCCCGCGTAAAAACTCATCGTGTAGGAGCTGCGGCAACGAGCAAAATGGGATGCGCTGATCAAGCACATGCTCGAGTTCGAGGTTGCCACGCGAGATCGCGTTGCCGACAACCACGAGATCAGGCTTGGGTTCCAGATTCAGCTCCGAGAACGGCTGCGATATCGGGATACCAAGCGAATGGAGAAAGTCAGACATCGGTGGGTAGGCGGCCGCATCCGAGCCGGTGACGCGAAACCCGCGCTGGGCAAGCATTCCGGCGAGCGATGCCATGGCGGTTCCGCAGATGCCGATCAAATGGATGTGTTTAGAGGATGTCATTTATAGTTTCGTAGAGGCGTAGCTTGCTACGTCTCTTTCTGCTGGCACCAGTTCCGTCCCATAGACGTTGCGAGCAACGTCTCTACGAAAGAATCGTCGCCGGCTCGAGAATCTCCAGACTCACTCCGGTGTCGCCGACGTTCAGTAACGCGCTTACTCCGATAGGCAAAGTTATGTTCTGATGCGAAACATGACCTGATCGCAGCCCATAAGCGACAGGAATCCCAAGCTCACCAACTACTCTCATCACGACTTCTTCCAGAGTAAAGCCCTGGTTGGGGGCCTGCACACAATCCAGCATCTCGCCGAAGATCAGGCCGCGCACGTCTTTCAATTTACCTGCCAGCTTCAGGTGAATCAGCATGCGATCGATCTGGTAAGGCTTGGCGGCGATGTCTTCAACAAAAAGTATGGTGCCTGCGGTGCGAATCTCATATGGCGTACCCAGCGATTCAACCAGCACGGAGAGACACCCGCCGTAAAGCACGCCTTCGGCTGAACCCCGCGCCAGGGGTTTGACTCCTGAATTTGAATCGAAATTAAAACGCCAGTTCTCGCGTCCGGTCAATGCCGCCTGCCATGACTCGATGTCGACGCCATCGGCCCTCGCGAAATCTTTCGCCACCATCGGCCCGTGGAAAGTCACTATGTTGGCCGCGTCACAAAAATAAGTTTGTAGTGAAGTATTGTCGCTGTATCCAATAAAAGCTTTGGGATGCGATTTGATCTCGGGGATGTCGAGCGCCGGCAAAAGGTAATTCGATCCGTAACCTCCGCGCGCGCAAATGATGGCCTTAACGTCATCGCGGACGAACATGTTTTCCAGTTCGCGGACGCGACGCTCGACAGTCCCGGCAAAGTAGAGATCGCGCTGGAAAATCGATTCATCGTAAACCGGGTTGTAGCCGAGCTTGCGTAATGCCGCGCAACCAGCGTCAAAATCCTGCCGGTTGAAATAACTTGCAGGCGCAACGATGCCGATGTTGTCTCCAGCCCGCAGCGCAGGAGGCTTGATGCGTTCAACTTGGGAGCTGGCGGGCATGTAGGGATTAAAGCAGGAATTCTCCGCGACAAACTAATTGGGCCGATCCGCGCAGGAAGATCTGATCTTCCCAACGCACCGTCTGCGATCCTCCCGACGCGTGGACGCGAACCGGCGACTCTGCGCGTTTAGAAACAATCGCTGCCACCGCTGCAGCGCAGGATCCGGTTCCCGACGATCGTGTTTCACCTACGCCACGCTCGAAAAAGCGGACCTCGACATTGCCTTTGTCTCGAACAACAACTAGCTCAACGTTAATCCCATACTTGAAATCATGGTGCTTGCCAATTTCAGCCGCATCGGCTTGCCACGCCGGGCCAAATTCGTCCACAAAAACGACAAAGTGCGGGTTTCCCATCGATACCGGAATTCCACGGATTTCGCCGAATGTGAGTTTAATGGGAAACTCGTCGCCGATTTGCGGCTCGCCCATGGACATTTCAAATTCAAACGATTTTTGGTTGCGAGAAATCAAGCTGCATTTTTTAATTCCTGCGCCGGTACGAATACTGACCTGCTCGCCACGATTTTCAGAACACAAATAGGCGGCTACACAGCGGGTGCCATTGCCCGAAATCTCGGCATCAGAGCCATCCGCATTTATCAGGCGCGCGCGGATATCAGCATCTTGCGTTGGGAAGAGCCACTCTACTCCGTCCGCGCCAACTCCATTGTGACGATCGCAGATGCTGCGACTGAAAGCAGGAAGGTCGGGCGGCGCGTGCAAGCCGTCGATGATCAGAAAATCATTGCCGCAGGCACTGGCCTTCACGAAAGGAATTGCAGCCATATTCATTGCGGAATTATCGTTCATTCCGACTGCACCGGACCCAGCGGCGTGACGCTCTCGAATTTTCCCGATTCACGCAGCATGCGCAGCACTGCTTTTTGTTGCTTGTGCGTGCCCTCGCATTCGAATCGTACCCGCACATGCCGGGGAGTGGGAGCGACCTCCACATTGCTGGCAAAAAAATGCATCGGCTCCAGCGCCTGGTTGACCTCGGCGGTTGCTTGTTGCGCAGTCGGCGCGGAAATCTCGTATGCGTGCACCGTCGGTTTAAGGTTGAGAATTTTCTCGGTGCCCCCCAGCAGCAGCAGGATGCCGACCGCCAGCAGAGTCGCAAGAATTGCAATCCAATACAGGTCGCCGCCAACCGCCATGCCAATCGAAGCCACAACGAACAATGTGGATGCAGTGGTGATTCCAGTGACCAGGTCGGCGCGGGCGTGAAGAATGCAACCCGCGCCAATAAAGCCGATGCCGGGAATTATCTGAGCGGCGATACGAGTGTGATCACCCATATGCAGGACTGCGAGCTGGTCGGAAAGCAATGTGAACATCGCCGCACCCATGCAGATGAACATGTTGGTGCGTATCCCGGCGGGACGGTGCCGGGCTTCACGCTCCAGGCCGATCAATCCTCCGAGGATCGCAGCCAGCACCAGCTTTTCAAAGTCGCCGGAGATGAGAGGCATGTTTGCCAGCATGAAGTCAGCTCGATTTCAAAGGCCTAATTTCGCTCGGATTCTATCATTGCACGAGCAGTCGCTCTCGCCCAGGCTGGCGGTGAGCGTTAACGTGGCTGATTACTCTTGACGGTACGGTAGATGGTCGCTTGCGACTGACCGGTCACGCGGACTACGACGAGCGCAGCGATTTGTTTCTTATTTACCGACGAAGCGACCGGATCGGAATCGAACGCGATAACGTAATTGGCGTAGGCTGCGGGATCTTTGAGCGCGCGCTCCCACAAGCCCTGGGGATCAGTGGCTCCCGCCCAGGGGCGATGATTGCCTTCATTGATCACACGCGACAGCGAAATACCCGCTTGCTGTAGCGCTCCAACATGGCTGCCGAGATACATCAGAAAGGTTGACTCGGCCGGTAATAGTTCCAGTCTGGCCGCCACGGCGCTTTCGAGCGCAATGCGGGTCTTGGAATTGCTTACGGCTTCCTGCAAGCTGACTGGGCTTTGCCGCCACACGCGAACATAGCTGGCCGAGACACAAGCCACCAGGACGACTGCGATCACCAGTCTCGACCTGGTAGTCGACGCGAAGCGAATCAGTCCATAACCGACGACGGCCATGAATACTGCGAATGCCGGTAACATCTCCAGGCCGTAACGCACGTTGTAAAACGAGAATGGCCACCAGGCTCGAACAAACAGAGGAACGCCGCTATGCGCAATCGAAAGCATGTAGAACGGGACGGGAATCCAGAGAAAGAGCAATGGCCAGAGTTTTCGCTGGAATAGAAGCACGAATGCTGTACCCAACAGCAGGCACCAAACCCAAAACTTTTGCCACTTCCCTTCCGCCAGGTTCAATTCGGCAGACTTGAAGAAGTATTGAAATGCCACTTTCAAATTATTAGTGCCCGGATGCGGTGGCGATCCGGCCAGGATCGATCTGCTCTCGATAGCTTTTGCCGAGTACGCGCCATTCGCAAATTCCAGAGGATTGCGATAAACCGCGGCATTGTATACAAACCACAGCGCGGGACCGGCGGCCGCGAGCAATGCCAACCGTTTTATCCCCGGGCGAAGATGCGCGAAATTCGTAAGTCGCGATAGAAAAAATAAAACTGTGACTACCACCACTGCGAGAAACCATCCGTCGTAGCGAGTCAGACAAGCACCGGCCATGCACAGGCCGGCTCGCGTCAGAGATGAAGTGGCAGTTTTTTCATCCGCGGCAAAGCAGGCGCGGAGCGCGGCCACGACAAAGACCAGCGTCCAGATAAAAAACGCCAGATATATAGGCTCGGTCATGGCGGTGGTTTGCAGATAGACGAGGTTGGGATTGAGTGCGAAGACGGCGGCGGCAAACCACGGCGCAAACCCAGTCCCGGCGTGATCGTTAGAAGGCGGCAGAACCGTCTTCATCAGCCGAAAGATTCCGGCCACGCTGAAAACATATGCCAGCATGGAAGGAATCGATCCACCGATGCCGGTCCGCCACATCCATTTGAAAATGAGAAAAGGCACCATGAGCAGGTGCGGAAGAGGGAGCCAGACGGTGCCGAGTTGCAGCAGACCCGGAGTGCGTGAGTCGATCACGCGGCGGGCAATATTGATGTGGGCCACGGCGTCACCGTAGAGCAGCAGGTCATCGTGCCGCAGGTAATAGAAGAATGCAGCGATCGAAATAATCGCAGCGATCTGCCCAACCAGAAAAGTTTCGTTGCCGGACGGGCTCGGCTTCGGCTTCAGCTTTTTCATTCCAGATGGGTGAGTTCGCGGAAGACCTGAAAGCGCGCGTCGATCTCGCCGCGGGTAAGCTCTTGCAGACGCTCGGTGCCGAATTTTTCCACTGCGAATGATCCCATTACTCCACCGTAAAACAGGGCGCGCTTGATGACCTCGCGATTCAATTCTTCCTGCGAAGCAATGTATCCCATAAAGCCGCCGGCGAATGAGTCGCCCGCGCCGGTCGGATCTTTAACTTCCTCTATGGGCAGAGCCGGGGCGCGAAAGGGATGCTTGCCCACGCCGAATGCGCCTTCGCGAAAGAAGATGGTCGCGCCGTATTCCCCGTGTTTGATCACCAGTGCCTGCGGTCCCATGGCCAGAACCTTCTGCGCCGCTCGCGGCAGGTTAGTTTCGTTTGCGAGCATTTTGGCCTCGCCATCGTTGATCATGAGAATGTTTACCAGGCGCAGAGTTTCGCGCAGCTCCGCATGGGTGCTGCGGATCCAGTAATTCATGGTGTCGCCGCCGGTCAGCTTAGCGCCGGAAAGCTCGCGGCGCACCGTAGCCTGAAGGCTGGGGTGAATATTTGCGAGGAACAAAAACTGAGAGTCCTTATATTGTTCGGGAATTCGCGGGTGAAAATTCTCAAAAACATTGAGGTCGGTAAAGTCAGTCTTGGCTTCATTCAGGTTGTCGAGGTATTGCCCGCCCCAGCGAAAAGTCTTCCCTTCAGCGTGCTCGATGCCGCGAGTATCGACGCCGCGTTTTTTCAGCACGTTCTCATATTCTGCAGTGAAATCTTCGCCAACGACCGCAACCACTCGGACATCGGTGAAGTAGCTGGCCGCAAGCGCAAAGTAGGTTGCAGCTCCGCCGAGAACGTTCTCCGCGTGGCCTGACGGGGTGGTGATGGTATCGAAAGCGACGGAACCGACGGCAAGTAAGCTCATTATTTATTTATCGTTTTGAATTTTGAAACCGCCAGCTCACAGATATTTCCCGATGATCAATTTCAATCTCTCGCGGGTAGCCTGCGGGATTTTTGCGCGGTCGGTAACAATGGCGTGAGCCAGCGCCGATCCGCACTTGCAGCCCCGTTCCTTCGGCATCGCGGCAACGGCTTCGCGCACCACGTTGCAGGCGTTCTCCGCATTCTTCGTGAGCACACCAATAATCTGGTCGATCGTGACCGAGTCATGATGCGGATGCCAGCAGTCGTAATCGGTCACCATGGCGACGGTCACATAGCAAAGCTCAGCTTCACGCGCCAGCTTGGCTTCCTGCAGGTTGGTCATGCCAATCACATCCATGCCCCACGAACGGTATAAATTCGACTCGGCTTTAGTCGAAAACTGCGGGCCCTCCATGCAGAGATAAGTACCGCCGCGTTTGCCGACCACTTTAGCTTTTTTGCACGCAGCCGCGACCGCCTCTGACAACTGCGGGCAAACTGGATCGGCAAAGGCGATATGCGCAACAATTCCATCGCCGAAAAACGTATCGACTCTGTGCCGTGTGCGATCGACGAACTGATCGGGAATCACAAACTCCATCGGCTTGTGTTCTTCTTTCAGCGATCCGACGGCGGAAACGGAAAGAATTCGCTCGACCCCGAGTTGTTTGAACCCATGAATATTCGCTCGGAACTTTAATTCGCTGGGAAGAATTCTGTGGCCGCGCCCGTGCCGGGCCAGAAAAGCAACCTTGCGGCCTTGCAGCGTGCCCAGAACGTAAGGATCAGAAGGCGCGCCGAACGGGGTTTCCAGGGCGGTTTCGCGAATATCGGTCAGACCGGGCATGGAATACAGGCCGCTGCCACCGATGATTCCAATCTCTGCTTGCGACAAATTGCCTCTCAGGAAGAGTTAGGAAATAGAAGACGAATCGTGATTATACAAAAGGCCTCCGACCTTCAACGCCGAAGAAAAAGTGGACGTTAAGGCTTCCCAGGTTTCAAAGTTTCAAAGTTTCAGCGCTGCTTTCCCGACGGACTCCCCAACACCGCCTCGCGAAATTCCTCGGTGAGTGCCGGCTCCAGGCTTTCCGTGACGAGTATGGTATCGCCCTTTACGTCGATCACCACCGCGCCTTCTTCGGTGTTCCAGGTGTGGTCGCCACCGAGAGTTCGCAGTTCTTTCAAGTCGGCGGGAAGATTCGAATCCGCAGCTGCCGATACTTTTTTGTAACGCTGCTGCATGCCCCGCGCATAGATGGCGGCAAATTGGTCGGCGGCTTTCGCACTCGCCCACTTGGAAACGAAAACCAATTGCAATGGCGCGCCGGGGTTCCCCTTTGGACGGACGGAATAGTAATAACCACCCCGCCAGTTGGGATAAATCCGCTTCGAAGTTTCAGGGCCGGCATATTGTTCGGCCAGCACGGCAACGTCGAATTCTCCAATCGCCCCAATGTCGAAGCGCTCGTAATTTTTGAAAATATGCTTGAAGTCCGGCAACGGAAGCGGCGCCAGGTGCTCGCCCGTTATGTAAGTCTGCGGCTCCATAATTTCGCGGCTGGTTTGCGGCGGATTCTCAAATGTTGATTTGAACGCCTTTTCTTTTCCTTGCTGGCGCAGAATTTCGGCTTCAAACTCCACCCCATAGCGATACGGGAAAGTCAGCGATTCTTTCATGAAGACAGGCGCGTTCTGGTAAATTTTGGAATCGGCGGAGCCGTTGGCCATGCTGTCATTCATCATCTGCACGATCTCAGGCGAATTGGCCACCGTACGATGCATGGGCGCGAGCATGTAATCGATCAGCACCACCATCGCCTGCCCTTCGACGACTGCCTGGCGGGCTTCGCTGTTCTCGTCTTTGATAATGTCGTCTGGCTTCAGGTCCTTTTTTGTGTCCAGATCTTCGTTGCCCTTTTTCTGCCATTTATCCAAGCCGAATGACTGGTCCTGCAACGCGTGCGTCAACTCGTGTGCCAACACCGGACGCTGCAGATCGGGCGCAACCCAGTCGAGCAGATTCACGGTTTTGGTTTTCGCGTCGTAGTAACCGGCGACTTGTTCTTCCAACAGGCTGACCAGAAAAGTTTGCAGATCGAAATCTTTGGGCAGCAGACCGAATTTTTTCAGCACCAACTCGGTGCGGCGGAGGCGCTGCACGTCTTTATCTTCGGCCATGTTTTTCTTGAGATAGCTGACCACCTCTTCGCGGCTTGCCATGCGGCGCTTGACCTCGTGCTTGATGGGCAGCGAAGTGTCCTGGCTGGCGAAGGTAAGGATAGTATCTACGTCGTGGAAAAGTTGCTCGGCCTGTTGAGGAGTGATTTTGGTTTCGGGCTGAGCGGTGGTGGATTTATCAGTAGTTGGCTTATCGGTATCTGCCAGGTCGGATTGATCGGCCTCAGGCGGCGATGACTTGGGTTCGGACTTTTGCCCGCTGGCGACAGGGGCCGTTTGGTTCGGCGCGGGCTGGGCAGGTTCCTGCGCGAGACACGAACCCAACAGTAAAGCAACAAATAGGATAACTAGATTCAGGTCGCGCCCGAGCCAACGAGACATCTATTAAACATACTGGGGAATTCAGGAATGAACAAGAACACGATCTTTGAAATATACAGGTACTGCACGAGCCTTTATCGTGCACGAACGTAATATGTCTTTGGAACATCGATGAGCATAGAATTCAAGAATAATGGCTCGCTTTCTTCTCATCCTCAGCGCCTTGTTATCAATCTGCGCTGGCGCAACGGCGCAGGAAACTATTCTCGGAGTCCTGGAGGACAACCCCGGGCATTATGCGGGCGACCCCAATTTTCGATCGGTCAGGACAGTGTTTGCCAAAAATGGGAACGAATGGCATCCACTTGCCGACGACTGTCCTGATCAGAAATGTCTGATCGCAGTAACTGCACGATACCCCCGCGAATTAACCTGGACCGTTAGCTTCGATGGCAGCGACCTTGGCCAGGTAACGAGCCGCACTCCAGATGATTTTCGCTGGTATTCAAGCATCGGACAGGGTGAAATCGTAAGCGATGGCCTAGTACCGACGGTTGGTAAGCGTTCCGTTGAATTCAGCGGGTACATCGGCGCACCCTTGTACAGGCCGCTGATCACAAACACAAAGCCGTACTATAAGGATCCGGATGCTTGGAGACCCTTCAATCCGTCTCAAGACCTGACTACGCGACTGCGGCAAGAGTTCCGAAAACATTATCCAAAGCTATGCCGTACAAGTGAGGCTGATGAGAGCAAGTTAGAGTCTTTCGCTTATCGCGACGAGGACGTCGAAGTCATCAAGGCCTACACGTCCAAGCGAGGATTGAGCATCGGTCGCATGCACCTGCAAGCCATAGAGTGCAACTATATCGAAGCAGGTTTCGATATCGAGGACCCATGGTTTGTCGTCGATGTCCGAGGATCAGTAAGATATCTCGATGCTGGAATGTGGCTTGTTGACGCTGGGGACTATGACAATGACGGGCAATCTGAGGTTCTTTTCTCATTAGCTAGCGACAATGTCGGCGGATACGAGCTTTTTTACGATGACTTCACAAAACGTGCAAGATTTCAGTTCAATTACCACTAATTTCTAACTTCCTCACTTCACGCCCTTCTCCGGGTTCCAGGAGCCCTGCTCTTTCCGCACATAAACAATCTGGCCGATGTGATAGGCGTTGTGGGTGCCGATGTGGGCGATCTCTGAATACCAGTCCTTAAGCTTGGCATCGTCCGCGCCTTCGACGGCGTTCTCCCAATCGGTCATGACTTGATCGAGCTGCTTCACCAAGGCATCCCACTTTTTGGCGTCGAAGTTATTGAAGGTTTCGTCGTTGTTGCCATCAAATTTGTCCTGCGGCTCGCCTTTGAATTTCTGCAACGAACGCCGGTCCCAATAGACGATGTGATAGGCCAATTGGCCGACCGAGTGATTACCTTTGCCGTCGGTCCAATTGGCTTGCTCCGCAGTCAGGCCCTCGACTGCGGTGTTCGCTGGAACAAACCATTCGGCTTTGTTGTGAGTGGAGCGTAGTTGTTCGAGCAGAATGCTCTTAAGGGTCGGAACCGCTTTCTGGTCTTGCGAAAATGCAGGAAGGGCGACGGCCAGTGCCAAGAACAGACAGGTTAGTTTCACTTAGAACTCTCCTTTTATGCTAAGACTCGAGCAGTCTAATGGACAGCCGAGGGCGGCTGTCCCCACATGCCCGCCGCCGTGTTCTACATAGGGCAGTGGCGAAGTATATGTCAACATTGACCAACCTGGTGTCCCTTGTGACTTTCACGTGTGATTCGGGTTACAATACGCCTTTGGGTAACGTATGTTGAGACGTGGATTGATGTTGGGAGGGGTGCTGCTGCTCACGCTTGCGGTATCCGCGCCGTGGGCAATTTCAGAGCAAACTGCGGCTGATGCGGAGGTTCCGGCTTATAATCCGCCGCCGGCGCCGGGCGCGAAGCTTCCTGCCATACTGACCAGAGACCAGCTCTGGGGCAATAACGACCAATATCCTTACCAGTCACACGCTTACGAGCTGGCGGCGAAAATCCAGAAGGTCATTTACCAGCAGCCCTGCTATTGCTACTGCGAGCGCATGGGCCACAAGAGCCTGCACAGTTGCTTTGAAGGAACTCACGGGGCGGAGTGCTCGATCTGCCTGAAAGAGCTTTATTACTCGTACCAAATGACTCAAAAGCATAAGACGCCGGCGCAGATTCGTAAAGGAATTATTGCCGGCGAATGGAAACAGGTCGACCTGCAGTCAGCGGCGAACATTCATTAATTTATTGCTGTCAGCTTTCGTAAGACCCGAGAATGCTCCGGCGAAAGGCTGAGAGCAAAAAGCTGATAGCCGTTTGGATTCCCTACGACAAACCGAGGAAAAATCCTTCAGATGGCCCAGAAACCCACAGCCAAACACCCTCCCGCGAGCGATCCTGAAATGACGCAGCTGCTGCAGTCCTATGAAGCCGGACTGCGCGCCATGCAGGAACACAAATACGACAAAGCCAAAACCATGCTGCAGAAAGTGGTCGCAGGAACGAACCGTGGGCTTGCCGATCGCGCCTCCGTGCACATGAACGCATGCAGCCAGCAGATGGAGCGCGGGGCAACGCAGTTCAAGACAAGCGAGGAACACTACGACTTTGTGGTGTCGCTGATCAATCTCGGGGACTACGTCAGCGCGCGCGAGCACCTGGACAAACTCTCGAAGCAGGTGCCGAAGGCTGATTATGTCGCCTATGGTTTGGCGGCGCTCGATTGCCTGACCGGACATGTGGAAGATTCTCTGAAAAACCTCGGACGCGCCATCACACTGAATCCGACGCTCCGATTCCAGGCGCGCAACGATTCGGATTTCCAGAACCTCTCCGAAGATCCACGCTTCACCGAGTTGCTCTATCCCGATCCCGGCGAAGACCTCTCGCTTCCTCCCGAAGAAGGAGTCGAGGAGCTCGGTTAATAACGATGCCAGGCCGCGTACGCGAATTGCGGGTGGTGGCAATTGGCGGAGGCACCGGCCTCTCCACCCTGCTCAAAGGCCTCAAAAAATATGTAGTTGGCGCGGGAGACGCTCACCCTACTGCCGGTTCCGCTCTTGCGAGCATAGGGGAACTTTGCGCCGTCGTAACCGTGACTGATGACGGCGGATCGAGCGGGCGTCTGCGCAAAGAGTTCAACATGCTTCCTCCCGGGGACGTGCGCAACTGTATTGTCGCGCTCTCCGAAGATGAAGCCCTTCTAGCTAGGGTATTCCAGCATCGATTCGAAAAAGGCACAGGCCTCGAAGGCCACAGCTTTGGCAATCTGTTTCTTGCCGCGCTCACCTCGCTCACTGGAGACTTCAGCGAAGCGGTACGCTTGTCGTCGGAAATTCTGGCCACGCGCGGACATATTTATCCTGCTACCGCGGCGAACATCGAATTGGAAGCATTAATGGACGACGGATCTCGGGTGTGCGGCGAGACCAAAATTACCGCCAGCAAGTGCCGCGTAGAAGAATTATTTCTTGTTCCGCCTGCGCCGGAGCCTCTGCCGCAGACTCTGGAGGCGATCACTCGCGCCGACTTGATCACCGTCGGTCCGGGGTCGCTTTTTACCAGCCTGATTCCGAACCTGCTCGTCTGCGGAATTCCGGAGGCCATTCGCGATTCCGCCGCGACCAAAGTGTACGTCTGCAACCTGATGACTCAAGCCAATGAAAGCCTAGGGCGCACCGCCGCTGATCATATTCGCGCGCTTTACGACCACGCCGGCGGCCCCATCTTCGATTATGCATTGATCAACCAACGCCCGGCCTCTGCTGACCTGAAAGCAAAATACGCGCTTGAGGGCGCCTCGCAAATTGTCGTTGATCTCGAAGCTATTGAGTCTCTTGGCGTCTGCCCGGTGCTTGGGGATTACCTTTTTGAAGATGGCGTGGCGCGGCACGACACTGATCGGGTGGCAAAAGATTTATTGGATCTGGTGATCCAGTCACCTTTGGAGAGCGGCAGCCGGAACCGGCCTCGCCACAACGCCCCCGCATCCCAGTGAGTGGTGGTATGACTTGAAGATTTATGCCCGATATTCAAGCACCTTAAATTAGTTCTCTGATCTCATCCCCGGAGTTCCTATATGAAGCAATCTTCTTTTGTCCCGATCTTTCAGACCATAGCAGTTGTGCTAGTTCTGCTTTTTGTGGCAAGTGCGCAGCAGAGTCCTGACAAAGACAATCACGGCATCGCCGTCGCCAACATGGAACGCTCGGTCAAGCCGGGAAACAATTTTTACGAATATTGTAATGGCGCGTGGTTGAAACGGACGGAAATTCCCGGCGACCGCGCCGCTGTGAGCGTGTTTTCAACCTTGGCCGACATCAGCAACAAAAATACCGCCGCCCTGATCGAAGAGGTTGCGAAATCGAAAGCGGCGGCGACTTCCGGCCCCCGGAAGATTGCCGATCTTTACAACTCCTTCATGGATGAATCCGCGATCGAGTCGAAAGGCCTGGCTCCGCTGAAACCTCATCTTGAGGCGATCGCTGCAATTCGGGACAAGAAAGAATTAGCGCGGACCTTGGGTGACGGACTTCGCGCCGACGTCGATCCATTGAACAACACGAATTTTCATACAGCGAATATTTTCGGGCTATGGATCGCGCCCGATTTTAATGACTCCGCACATTACACCGTTTACCTGCTGCAAGGCGGGCTGCAATTGCCGGACCGCGAATACTATCTCAGCGACAGCGAACATATGCGCAGCCTGCGCACTGAATATCAGGCGCATGTGTCGGCAATGTTCAAGCTTGCCGGGTTCAGCGATCCCGACGCGCGCGCGAAACGTGTTTTTGATCTCGAACATGCGATTGCAGAAAAACACTGGAACCTGGACGACGACCAGGACATTCACAAGGCCAACAATCCCTGGAAGCACTCTGATTTTTCCGCTAAGGCGCCCGGGCTCGATTGGGATGAATACTTTGCGGCAGCCAGCCTAAGTCATCAAGAAAATTTCACTGTGTGGCAGCCAAGCGCATTTACGGGAGAAGCAGCGCTGGTAGATTCAACGCCGCTCGATAGCTGGAAAGACCTGCTTTCCTACCATCTGATCGAGAATTACGCCGCGGTCCTGCCGAAGCCACTGGCGGATGAGCACTTTAATTTCTTTGGCAAGATTCTTTTAGGCACTCCGGAACAGCGGCCGAGGTGGCAACGAGGGGTCGCTGTGGTCAATGCAGTCCTCGGCGATGAAGTCGGCAAGATTTATGCGAAGCACTATTTTCCGCCTGAAGCAAAACAACGGGCGCAAAAGATGGTGGCAAACATCGTAGCCGCATTCCATAAACGTATCGACGGGCTGACCTGGATGGCCCCCGCCACCAAAGCTGAAGCCCAGGCCAAACTCGATAATCTTTATGTTGGGATTGGCTATCCAGAAACCTGGCACGACTATTCAGGCCTGGAAATAAAGCCTGACGACATTTTCGGAAACCTGTGGCGCGAAGAAACATTTCACTATCACCAGCAGATCTCGCGGATCGGCAAAGATGTGGACCGTCACGAGTGGTCCATGACACCGCAGACGGTGAACGCGGTCAATCTGCCGCTGCAAAATGCGCTCAACTTCCCGGCCGCGATTTTGCAGCCACCGTTTTTCGATAAAGACGCGCCCGACGCGGTGAACTATGGCGCTATCGGTTCGATCATAGGGCACGAGGTCAGTCACACCTTCGACTCCGAGGGAAGCACCTTTGACGCAAAGGGACAGCTACGCGATTGGTGGACGCCCTCTGACCTTGAGCACTTTCAGGCGGCCACGGCCAAACTGGCGGCGCAGTATGACCAGTATCATCCTTTTCCAGATCTGGCCCTGCACGGCAAGCAGACTCTGGCCGAAAATATCGCTGACCTCGGCGGAATAGCAGCTTCCTATGACGCTTATATGGTTGCGCTTGGCGGAAAGAGTGCGGCTGAGCAGGATGGTTTTTCCGGCAGCCAGCAGTTCTTTATAGCCTTTGGGCAGGCGCATAAGAGCAAGATCCGGGAGGCCGCGTTGCGCCGCCAGATTATGACCGATCCGCACTCGCCTTCGGAATACCGCACCGACACGGTGCGCAATGTCGACGCCTGGTACAAGGATTTTCGGGTCCAACCCGGCGAAACCCTATATCTGGCCCCGGAGGAGCGCGTCCGCATCTGGTAAGCCCGGCTTTTCGGTTATGCGAAGGTTCCCCGGGAGGGTTGCAACTTTTCAGCTCCGATGGGGTTAGTACGTTTGGGCAGTGACGCAGCTGCTGAAATGTATTAAATCTGGTACTTGATCTCTCGGCGCACAGCCGACAAGATCAGAATATTCGGAGCACGAAAAATATGATTCGCAATGTCATCAGAGGCATGGGAATTTTAGCGCTGTTGCTTTCGAGTGTAAGTCTGTTTGCTCAGTATCGGAGAGATGCTCCGCCGCCAGATGATCCGGGAAATTACGAAGGCAACGCGAACAGCGTCAATGCCGGCGGAAATTGGACGCGATATTCGGGCGAAGACCGGATGACGGCAGCCAAGCGGGTACGCTTTGAATTGCCGGCCAACAACGCTCCCAACAGCGACGACCAGGCCAAAGTCATTCTCTATTGCACCAATGGCAAGTTGAAGCTCGCCGACTTTCGTCCGGATATGAGATTAGCGCGTCCTGATTGGCCCGGATTTTGGGGTCAGCCGCAAATGCGGGTTAGCGTGCGCGTCGACAATGCCCACAGTTATCACAATTGGAACTGGATCAACGGCCACTTTCTCGCCATGGACAAAGGCACCGCGCGCGAGTTGATCGGCGCACACCTGTTCCGCGTAGAATTTCAGACTCCGCGCGGCCCGCAGATTGCCGAATTCTCGCCTGAAGGGCTCGATTTGAAGTCAGTTTCGCAGGCCTGTGATTTGAAGCCGAAAAAGCCGTAAGTCATTATGCTACCGGCGACGAGCCGATAGCTGTCGACACCCAAAAGCCTTTAACCGCAGAGATCGCTGAGAAGATCTCGACACAATTCCGTCGCTTGGGCGAAGCAGCAATGCTCGTTTCTCTACCGGTTCTCTCTGCGTTCTCTGGATGTTCTCCGCGTTCTCTGCGGTTAAAGGCTTTTCTGCCCAAACTTCCTCCCTCCGGCGATTCACGCGTTTTTTATCTCGATGCGCGATAATCAATAGTTCCCGCCGATATCAGTCTGAGGTACTCATATGACGACCGTGAATTCCCTTCCCGGCATTTCGCATTCACCCTTAACTCAGGAAGAACTCTCTAAAATTCATGCTTATTGGCGCGCCGCAAATTATCTTTCCGTCGGGCAAATTTATTTGTATGCCAATCCGCTGCTACGCGAGCCGCTGAAGATTGAGCATGTAAAACCCCGGCTGCTCGGTCACTTCGGCACCACTCCCGGCTTGAACTTCGTTTACGTGCACTTGAATCGAGTGATCAAGAAAAACGATCTCGACATGATCTATATCTGCGGGCCCGGCCACGGCGGCCCCGGCATGGTCGCCAATGCCTATCTCGAAGGCACCTACAGCGAGCTTTATCCCAACATTGGACAAAGCGAAGAAGGCATGCGGCGGCTCTTCAAACAGTTTTCCTTCCCCGGCGGAATTCCCAGCCACGACGCGCCAGAAACGCCGGGCTCGATCCACGAAGGCGGTGAACTGGGATATTCATTGAGTCATGCTGCCGGCGCGGCTTTCGACAATCCTGATCTGCTGGTGTGTTGTGTGGTCGGAGATGGCGAAGCCGAGACTGGACCGCTCGCGACCGGGTGGCACATCAATAAATTTCTTAACCCGCAGCGCGATGGCGCGGTGCTGCCCGTCTTGCATTTGAACGGATACAAGATCGCCAACCCCACCATTCTCGGCCGCATGAGCGATGAGCAGTTGACGAAGCTGTTTTGCGGTTATGGCTGGAAGCCGTATTTTCTCGAAGGCCACGAACCGGAAATAATGCACCAACTCATGGCGGCGACACTCGATCATGTCGTCGAGGAGATTCGATCCATCCAAGAGGACGCGCGTAAGAGCAAGAACCCCGGCTTGCCGGAATGGCCGATGATCGTGATGCGTACCCCAAAAGGCTGGACCGGACCGAAGATGGTCGACGGCAAACAGATTGAAGGAACCTGGCGGGCGCACCAGGTCCCCGTCGCTGATCTTCAACAGAAGCCCGAACACTTGAAGATTCTGGAAGACTGGATGCGCAGTTACCGGCCCGAAGAGTTGTTCGACCAGAATGGCAAACTGGTTCCGGAACTGGCCAATCTATCCCCTGGCGGCGATAGCCGGATGAGCGCCAACCCTCATGCGAATGGCGGGATTTTGTTGCGCGATCTGGTCATGCCTGATTTTCGCAAATATGCGATCACTGTACCCATCCCCGGTACCGCCGAAGCGGAATCAACCCGGGTGCTCGGCGGATTTCTGCGCGACGTGATGAAGTTGAATCTGGAGTCGAAGAATTTCCGCGTTTTCGGCCCGGACGAAACTGCGTCGAACCGTCTGGACCTAATTTATGAAGCGAGCAATAAAGAATGGCTGGAACCGATTCTTCCGGTTGACGAGAATCTATCTCCCGACGGACGCGTGCTCGAAATATTGAGTGAGCATATGTGCCAGGGATGGCTCGAGGGATACCTTCTCACTGGACGGCACGGTTTCTTTTCCTGTTACGAAGCTTTCATTCACATCGTGGATTCGATGTTCAATCAGCATGCCAAATGGCTGAAGGTCACGCGTGACATTGAATGGCGGCGCCCCATCGCGTCGCTGACTTATCTGCTCACCTCGCATGTGTGGCGGCAGGACCACAACGGATTTACCCATCAGGATCCCGGGTTCATCGATCTCGTAGTCAACAAAAAAGCGGATGTGGTTCGTGTGTACCTGCCGCCCGACGCCAATTGCCTGCTCTCGGTCGCTGATCATTGTCTGCGCAGCCGGCAATACGTGAATGTAATCGTTGCCGGCAAGCAGCCTGAATTGCAGTGGCTGGATATGGAGTCAGCGATTGAGCATTGCACCAACGGCATCGGCATCTGGGAGTGGGCCAGCAATGATGAGGACTCTGAGCCCGACGTAGTGATGGCCTGCGCCGGTGACGTGCCCACGCTCGAAACTCTGGCCGCCGTCGATTTATTGCGGCAGCACTTTCCCGATCTCAAAATTCGCGTCATCAATGTGGTCGACCTGATGACCATTCAGCCTTCCAGCGAGCATCCCCACGGACTTACCGACAGTGATTTTGATTCGTTGTTCACCGTCGATAAGCCCGTCATCTTCGCTTATCACGGATATCCTTGGCTGATTCACCGCCTCACTTATCGCCGCCACAATCACGACAACTTCCACGTGCGTGGATACAAAGAAGAAGGCACCACCACAACGCCGTTCGACATGACGGTGATGAATGACCTCGACCGCTTTCACCTCGCCGGTGACGTGGTGGACCGTGTGCCGAAGTTGGTGCCGATCGGTGGTCACTTCAAACAGTTTCTGCGAAACAAGCTCATCGAGCACAAACAATACATTCGCGAACACGGCATCGATATGCCGGAAATTCTTAACTGGAAGTGGGAGCACTAGAAAGGCATTAACCACGAAGGACACGAAGGTTCACGAAGGAAGATCAACGCGAAATCATGTTCTTTGGTTTGGGCACTTTCTGCAGTGCGCTGGCTCACTTCAACACAAACCGTCGTGTTGGCTTTCCTTCGTGAACCTTCGTGTCCTTCGTGGTTAATGCTTTTGAACTCTGTCATATGAAAATCCTGGTTCTCAACTCTGGATCGAGCACCCAGAAAAGCGCGCTCTTTGACCTTGGCCCTAAGCCTTCTGCCGAGCCTGTACAGCCGCTCTGGGAGGGAAAGCTGGAGTGGGACGGCAATAAAGAGAAGCTGGCGATCCAACACTCGGGCGGAAAGACAATAAAAGAGGACGCGATTGTTCAGGCCGACGATCGCAAAGCCTCACTCGAAAAGCTGCTCGAAAAGCTCTGGCAGCCGCCCACGCAAGTCGTCCGCGACCCCTCAGAAATTCAGCTTATCGGACACCGCATCGTTCATGGCGGTCCCAGGCTTAACGAACCTGCGATCATCACGGCTGAAGTGAAGCAGGCCATTGCCGACGTTTCGGCCATTGCTCCATTACACAATGCCGCCGGATTGCAAGGCATTGAACTCGCCGGAAAGTTGTTTCCTGAGGCAAAGCAGGTCGCGGTCTTCGACACCGGGTTTCATCTCACTTTGCCGCTAGCAGCAAAGGTTTATCCCGGACCCTATGCATGGTTCGAACGCGGCATTCGCCGTTACGGATTTCACGGAATCAATCATGAGTATTGCGCGCACCGGGCAGCGCACTTACTGGGTCGCCAACTTGGTGAGCTGAAGATCGTCAGCTGCCATCTAGGAAATGGTTGTTCGCTGGCTGCTATCGACAAAGGCAAGAGCGTGGACACCACCATGGGATTCACTCCGCTCGAAGGAATCATGATGGGCACGCGCAGCGGATCGGTAGATCCCGGGATTTTGATTCATCTCATGCGCGCGGAAAACACCAACCCAAAGGACCTCGACGACACTCTAAACCGTCGCTCGGGACTGCTGGGAATTTCCGGCGTTTCCAGCGATATGCGGGATGTACTTGAGGCCGCCGAAAAAGGAAACGACCGCGCCAAACTCGCAATAGACATTTTTGTTCATCGCCTGCAAGCTGGAATTGCCGCTATGGCCGCATCGCTTGGTGGCTTGGATGTGATTGTCTTCACCGCCGGCATCGGAGAGAATGCGCCGACGGTCCGCCGCGACACCTGCGCCAAGTTGAGATTTCTGGGAGTTCAACTTGACGACAAGAGAAATTCTTCAGCTAAGCCGGACGCCGCCATCTCAGCCTCGAATTCCGCGGTTCAGGTGCTCGTGATTCGCGCGCAAGAGGATTGGTCAATTGCGCGCGAATGTGTGCGTCTTTCAACGGCAACAGTCCATTAGCGACAAACAGTTGGTAATAACATTCGAAGCGCCCGCCTAAGAATCCAGTTGTGCGTCAGTCTTCCGAGCAGCTATCATCCCCGCATCGCGTTCCGTCCGCTTTAAATAAAGGAGTTGGTCATGGATTCTTCACAAACCCTGATGCTGGTTTTCTACGCAGTCGTAGGCATATTCCTGCTGGGCACAATTCTCAGCGGCTTTTTTCAAGTTAAGACAGCCGAAGCGGTGATTATCCAGCGCATGGGCAAGTTCCAGCACGTCGCCACGGCTGGGATGAATTTCAAATTGCCGTGGCTTGACCAGATTGCTGCCCGAATTGATTTACGTGTGCAGCAGCTCGCGCTGGATGTTGAAACTAAGACCAAGGACAACGTCTTCGTCAAGATTCCGGTGTCGGTGCAATATCACGTGATTCCAACTAAGGTGTATGAGGCATTCTACAAATTAGCCAATCCGCACCAGCAAATTTCCTCATACGTTTTCAATGTGATTCTGGGACACGTCCCGAAGATGAATCTGGACGACGCATTTCTGCAAGAGGCCGATATCGCTGTCGCCATCAAGCAAGGCCTTGATGACGTGATGCAGACGTATGGCTATGCCATCGATCAGGCGCTGGTCACCGACATTCAGCCGGACGAAAAAGTCAAAGTTGCGATGAATGAAATCAATGCCGCCCAGCGTGAACAGGTGGCGGCCAGCGCGCGCGGTGAAACCGAAAAAATTCTGAAGGTGAAACAAGCTGAGGCTGAGGCCGAGAGCAAGGCGCTGCAGGGCCAGGGAATTGCAAACCAGCGCAAAGCGATTATCGAAGGGCTGCGAGCGTCGGTGGAAACGTTTTCAGCCGCGGTTGCAGGAACCAGCGCGAAGGATGTGATGATGCTGGTCTTGGTCACGCAATATCTCGATACCCTCAAAGAAATCGGAACTCAGGACAAGAGCAATACCATCTTCATGTCGCACTCGCCGGCTGCAATGGGCGATCTGTTCCAGCAACTGCAGGATGCGGTCATGGTGGGACACAAGGCTGCCGCCGCCGGTCAGGGATAACCGGCGAAGCTTCACGCCTCGTGTCAGGCGCTGAACCGAAAATGTGAACTGCGCGTTTGGCGCGTGCTTGCCTTTCCTGGGCGGACTCAAGTACTTCCCACATATCGCTAAAGGCACCGCAAACCTCTTTCTACCCAAATCCTTACTGCAAGCGGCGTAATACCCGCGCGACGTGATATGTTTTTTACTTAATTGAAAATCATATGGCTACGAACCGCACATCGCGTCCGCAGGTTGCATCTTCGGACATGCCCCCGGTACCGCTGACTATCGAAGGCTACAGCGTCCTGCATCAGATGATGCGTTTTCGCTGGTCGGCGTGGCGCCAGCTTAGCGCTCCCGAAAAGAACGAAATCGCGCGGGAAGCGGCGAAGCTGCTTGGCGAGTGGGAACAGGGCACGTCCGGACAATCGGCACTGTATTCGCTGATTGGCCATAAGGGCGACTTGATGCTGGTTCACTTCCGCAACTCGTTCGACGATCTGAACCGGGCGGAAATGAAGCTGGCGCAGTTGAGATTGAGCGATTACCTGGAACCCACGACATCCTATTTATCAGTGATCGAGCTCGGGCTTTACGAATCAAGCCTGAAGACCTATCGCGAGCTGACGGAGCAAGGCATTGAACCGCACTCGGAAGAGTGGAATCGCGCGGTCAATGAGACCCTGGACCGGCAGCGCGAAGCCATGCGGTCGCGACTGTTTCCGGAGATTCCTAAAGCCCGTTACGTCAGCTTCTATCCTATGGACCGCCGTCGAGGCGAGGAGAAGAACTGGTATACCCTGCCCATGGAAGAACGCGCCCGGCAAATGAATGAGCACGGACTGGTCGGCCGGCGTTATGCAGGCGAGGTAAAGCAGATCATCACTGGCTCCATCGGATTCGACGATTGGGAATGGGGCGTTGATTTGTTTGCCGAAGATCCGCTGGTGTTCAAGAAGCTGATCTACGAAATGCGCTTTGACGAAGTCAGCGCGGTCTATGCGCAGTTTGCGCACTTCTACATCGGCATTCGCTGTCTGGCCAATAATCTGGGAAAGTTGTTGAACAGCGAAGTACTGGAATAGCAATGGGGCTAGGGGGAGTCATTCTCGCGGCGGGGGAATCCTCGCGTATGGGCAGGGACAAGGCATTGTTGCCGTGGCCACCAGAGTCGGCGCGCATCCTGCCGCAGGCGGGACTAGTAACCGGAGGAACCCTGCTTTCCGCAGCCATTGAAGCTCTCGGACGTTATTGCGACATGGTCATCGTAGTCGGGGGAAACAACGAAGACACGATACGGCCAGTCGCGTACTCCTGCGGGGCCTTTTTCGCGCGCAATCCTGAGCCTGAGCGAGGGCAGTTCAGCTCGCTGCAGACGGGATTGCACGAGGTCATCAATCGCGGGCGAGACGCTGCGATGATCAGCCTGGTCGATCGTCCGCCGGCGAAAGCGACAACGCTTGCTAAATTGGTCGATGCATTTCAGAAGCGAGACCACAGCCGATGGACGGTCGTTCCAGAATTTGAAGGTAAACACGGTCATCCGATTTTGATCGGACCAGAAATGATCGAAATTATCATCACATCTCCGGTAACGAGTAACGCCCGCGACATCGAGCACGCCAATCAAAAACACATTGTTTATCTTCCGGTAGATGATTCGCGAGTGACGATGAACATCAATACGCCCGAGGACTACACCGGGCTCGGATCGTCCTTCCAGATATGAGATGAGGATTTCCTTCGTGAACCTTCGTGTCCTTCGGGGTCTATGATTTTTTGATTTAGGCAGAAAAAGCATGAACCACAAAGGACACGAAGCTTCACGAAGGTTGTTGTTTTAGCTCCTATGAATCAACGCTCCAAAATCGAAAACGAGCAGCAGAGAGTCGCGATGAAACGAGCTTCACCAGCGCAAGCTTCTTCGTTTATCGATTCAGTCATCAGATTAAATCCGCGGCTAGCCGTATTCGATTGCGATGGCACACTGTGGTCGGGCGATGCCGGCGAGGGATTTTTTGACTGGGAACTAAAGCGCGGCGTGGTATCCGACGAAATCGTCCGCTGGGCGCGCGGAAGATACGCCGATTACCGCGCCGGCAAAGTCAGCGAAGACGAGATGTGCGGCGAAATGGTGACCCTACATCAAGGACTGAAAGAGAGCGACGTGCTCGCGCTGGGACGGCAGTTCTTTGAAGAAAATTACGTTCATCGGATATTCCCCGAAATGCGTGAACTGATCGCGCAGCTGCAAGCGAGCGGGTGCGACGTGTGGGCCGTCTCTTCGACCAACCAGTGGGTAATTTGCGAAGCCATGCGGCATGTGGGCATTGAGCCCGAGAAAATACTCGCGGCCTCCGCCGAAGTAAAGAACGGAATTATCACCGGGAACCTTACGCGGTTGCCGTCGGGTTCGGGAAAACCTAAAGCAATACTTGAGGTGATAAAGCAGGTTCCGGATGCTGCTTTTGGGAACTCGCGTTGGGACGCTGATATGCTCGCCTTGGCTCGCCACGCGATTGCGGTTAATCCCAATCCCGATCTGGAGAAGCAAGCGCGCGAAAAAAATTGGGTGATTTACCAGCCGGTCATAATTTAACGGGGGATCTGGGTTGAATGGCTGGCGACACACATCCAGCTGCTGCCCTGCCTGACCCAGGTGTCAGTGAACCGTCCGCGACGGAAATAGGCTTTGCCGTTCCGCGTTCCCTTCTCGTGATAGGTGCCGCTCACGATGACGGTATCGTGATACAAGTAGGTCTTGAGCGTATCGTTGCCGATGATTTCAATCTGCTCCGGCGGATGCTGGATGCTGTCGAGAAACTGGGACTTGTTCTGCAGGCTGCCGTCAATGTCGACATAAATAAAGTCGTTGGCCAAAAGGTCGTCGAGCGCAGAGGCGTCTTTCGCGACCTCGGCCTGGTTCCAGAGCGTCTCTAGCGCCAGCACGCGGGCGGAGTCACTATCTTGTCCCGGGTTTGATTGGGGATAGGCAGCAGCTGAAATAAGGATGAGCGTTGCAAGGAACAGAAAATGAGAGTACTTCTTCACCGCTGCACGGTTAAGCATTCTGTTGTGCTCTCCTGAGTGCATCTTATTTCTAACAGACAAAACGCCAGCATCGATCACAAATGTCGGCCCCAGTTGAATTTCAAATTGAATGTACGAAGCTCGGGTAGAATAGATTTTCGCGATTGAACTCCTCCACTAAGCGCATTCTGAGAGTGTGGTTGCCGTCGGCCGTTTGGCTGGCGGTAATCATCACGGAATCTACGAACCTCGGGTCTTCGGATAACACCAGCCGAATTCTTTATCCGATCTTTCATTATCTATTTGGGATGAACCCGCAGCGGTTCGCCGTGATACACATGGTGTTACGCAAGGCTGGCCACTTCGTCGGCTACGCAACTCTCAGCATTCTTCTGTTTCGGTCGTGGCGTGCAACTTTTCCTCGGCTAAGCACGCGCTGGTCACTGCAATGGGCCACTCTGGCGTTCGCCGGCACGGCGCTGGTAGCCTCGCTCGACGAATTTCATCAGACGTTCCTGCCGTCGCGGACCGGTGCTTTCCATGATGTGGTGCTCGATAGCACGGCCGCCCTGGTAGCGCAGATCGCGATCTTCTTGATCCTGCGCCGGCGGCAGCGCAATGCTGAAGGCGTTTCCCTTCCCACCTGAAGTGCTCCCACTCCGGACACTAGCCATCACGCGGAGTGAGGTACACTCATCCCCGGACTCCAGCAATGACTCGACGCCAGCAACCTGCGCTCACACTTTTTGCCCTCGGAATGATGGGTCTGGGCGTCCTTGCCCTGATGTATGGCGACTTCGCATTGGTGTGGCAGCCAGTCGCGCCCTGGATTCCGGGGCGCACCGCTCTGGCCTACGCTTCGGGCGTGATCATGCTATTCGGCGGACTGGGGCTACTGTTCCGGCCCACGGCGAGCTGGTCGATACGAATTCTGTTTCCTTATTTAATCGTCTGGTTTTTGCTGAAGGTGCCGGCGCTGGTGGCAGCGCCGCAGATGGAAGCCGTCTGGCTCGGAGCCGGCGAATTGGCGGTGCTTCTCGCCGGAGGATGGACTCTATTCGCCGTGCTGGCCGGGTTACGAAGCGGATCGGTGCTTGATTTCGTGACTCATGAAAAAGGAATCCGCATGGCGCGATTGCTGTTTGCAGTTTCGCTCATACCGATCGGGCTCTCGCACATCGTTTATGTGAAAGAGACGGCGGCGCTGGTGCCGGCGTGGCTGCCGTATCGCCCGAGCTGGGCTTACCTTACCGGAGCCGGACAGATCGCCTGCGGCCTGGGTGTGCTGTTGTCAATCCTCCCGCGCGTGGCCGCATTCACAGAAGCCACCATGCTGAGCCTGTTCACGCTTCTCGTCTGGGTGCCGGCAATTTTCGCCACCCCGAAGCAACGCCTGCCTTGGACAGCATTTTTCATCTCGTGGGCAATCACGGCCGCGGCATGGGTGGTGGCAACTTATATGCCGGAGAAAAAATCGGCAACAGCGAATGTGTAATGGTTGCCTGCCGGGCGCGCCGTTTCTGCAGCTTGTTGTTGGCGGAAGCGAGTGGGAGTCGAACCCACCATCGCCATCAGAGATAACGATCTACGGTTTTGAAGACCGCGAGAGTCACCGGACCCCTTGCGCTTCCATGTCTGTAACAGATTAACGGAAAATTGCGGCGTTGATGCTGGCGCCAGTTAGCCACAGTCGCGGACAATCGCCGACCAGTTCAGCAGTTCATCCCGAGACATGAAGTTTAAAATACGCTCGCGTTTAATTCCCGCCATCAGCGCGGCGGCCAGAGCGTACTCCATGAATCTCATTTGCAGGGGATCGTGGGAATCGGTGCCCAGCGAAATCCGGCAGCCGGACTTTTTTGCCATCTGCAGCAGGTCGAGACTCAAATCCTGGCGGTCGGGGTAGGCATCGATTTCAACTGCCTTGTCGAGGTCGGTGGCGAGGTCGAAAACTCGCGACCAGTCGGCGGTCAGGCCGAGACGAAAATTGTAGATCCGCCCGCGCGGATGCCCCAGAATCTGAATGTCCGGATTGCGCAGCGCGGCCAGGTAGCGATCGGTCTGGTCCTCTTTTTTCCGCAGCGCCGAATGGAAGCAGCCGAGCACCAGATCTAAAGACTTCAGCGACTTGCTCTCCATATCGCCCTCGCCTTTTGGATTGAGGTTCAATTCAACCGAGCGCAACACGCGCACCGGCTGGCCCTCTCGCTGCAAGCCGGCATTGACGGTAGCAATTTCCTCGCCTTGCTGTTGCAATTGTTCTTCATTAATTCCGCCGGCAATTTTTAGTCCCTTGGAATGATCGGTGATGGCAATGTATTCGTACCCGCGCTCGGCTGCAGCCCGCGCCATCTCCTCGACCGAGCCCGCGCCGTCGCTCCATTGCGTGTGCATTTGCAGGTCGCCCTTCACCGCGGCAGACCACGCCGGCTGTTTAGCCAATGCCGCACGCGCTTCGGTCACAGTCAGAAAGTGCAAGCGAATTTCAGGCGGCGTACGGATGTCAGGAGAATCGTCGATCCAGCGGCGAATTATTTTGTTCAATGAAGGCCCGACACCGGGCAGCTCGGTCAGCGATCCATCTTCTTCAACCATGACCGCCGCTTCTTCCGGCCACATCAGAGCTTTTCGCGAGGCGCGTCGCAATGCTTTTTGCAACGGCATCTTCGCGCTTTCGGCAGCAAGGGCCAGCAGTTCGGCGATGCTGGAGTTGGGGAGCCGAGTGTTGGTGGAGCTGTGCACGCGGGGTTAGATGGCAGATTTCGTGAAGGTGCTGAAGACCCGCAAGAAGACTGCGCGGATCCTCTGACGGACTACTGGACGGAGCGCTGACTGACAACTTAAAGTTGCGCTGACGGCTGTGGTTGCCCACCTTTCGCACAAACCGCGAAAGATGGGGCACCCACGTCGTGGTAGTGTCAGCGTGGACAAACAAAATCAGTGACCAGGGAGATCCCATGAAAGGTTGTGCTCTGTTGCTGCTGTTGCTGGCGAGTTGTGCGTTCGCGCAGGAGGCGTCGGTGCCGAAGATTGAGTTTCAATCGGTGCCTGACTTTCTAAAATTGCCGCCGGACATGTATTTCGGCGAGGTTGCGGGGGTGGCAGTCGATTCGCACAAAGATATTTTTGTCTTCTCTCGCGGAAACACTACCGGGCCGGCTTATGGCGCGGCGGCGGCACAATTGCTCGAGTTCTCCGGAAACGGGCGTTTCCTTCGCGAGATCGGCCACAATCTCTATGGCTGGTCATTCGCGCACTCGGTGAAGGTAGATCACCACGACAATATATGGGTGGCGGACAAGGGATCTGATGTGGTGGTGAAGTTCGACCACCACGCGCGGGTGGCGATGGTGTTCGGGCGCAAGCAGGAAGCCTCGGATGAAGAGACCGGACCGTTGAAGCATACGCATCCTCCGCTGCCTCCGGTGGATGGAATATTTCGCCAGGTCACCGACATTGCGTGGGACTCGGCCGGCAACAGTTATGTCAGCGATGGATACATCAACGCGCGGATCGCGAAGTATGACAAGAACGGCAACTGGGTGAAGTCGTGGGGCGAGCCAGGAGACCAGCCGGGACAATTCCTGCAGCCGCACAGCATTGCGGTGGACGCGGCGGACCATGTCTATGTCGCTGACCGCGGAAACCGGCGCGTACAAGTTTTCGACGGCGACGGCAAATTTCTGCGGCAGATCACCATTGATGTTCCATTCGACCCGAACGCGCAGCCGCCGATTGGCAACAAGCCCAAGCTGCCGATCACCGGCAATCAGTTGATGGCACCGGGCGCGCCGTGGGCGATCTGCATTACGCCTGGGCCGCGGCAAGTTTTGTTCGCCGCCGACGCGTATCCGGGCAGGATTTACAAGCTGACGCTGGAGGGGAAAGTTCTGGGCGTTCTGGGCGAATCGGGCAAACAGCTGAAGCAGTTTGGGTGGATCCATGAGATTGCATGTCCTTCACAGAACGAACTTTATGTTGCCGAGTTGCTGAACTGGCGGGTGCAGAAGCTGATTTTAGAGCCGGGGCCGTAAGTGTTAAAGCTTTTGACCGCAGAGATCGCAGAGGGCGGGCAGAGAACGCAGAGAGGCCAAAAACCGGACGGCGTGCACGCCCGTCCCTACATGAGAGCGAGCGGGAACGCTCCAGCTATCTGAGCTTGGAAACAGGCCGTGATCCTGCTAGATTGAGATCAGCAGTTCACCTTGCCTGTAAAAACCAAGGAGAAGTATGGCTGAGAATCCGAGCGCGACCATGCCCGCTGTGGTAGAGAAAATTATTAAGCCGCCGTACCCGGGCGCGCCGGAAAAGGCGCAAATTACGGTGGAAGGTGCAGACCATCTGTACCGGGAAATTCGTATTGAGAACACATTGACGGATGAGAACGGCCGCGAGGTGGCATTGAAGCCGGGCGCCGAAGTTCAAGTAACGGTTGAAGCCGAACCGGAAGCCACTTCTCCCAAGTCCTGAAGCCAAAAAACATCGGCCACGGATTAGCGCGGATACCACTGATTCGATCAGTGAAAATCCGCGTCAACCTGTGGCCTTTTTTATTTCGGCTGGCGAACGATCCGCATGTAAGGCTTCGGCGTCTTCCATCCTTCGGGATACTTCTCTTTTGCCTGCTCGTTTGAAACCGCACCGCTGATGATGACGTCGTCGCCCTGCTTCCAATTTGCCGGGGTCGCGACCTGATGCTTGGCGGTGAGCTGCAGCGAATCGACGACGCGCAGAATTTCGTCGAAGTTGCGGCCGGTGCTCATGGGATAGCTGAGCTGCATCTTGATTTTCTTGTCTGGGCCGATGACGAAGACCGTGCGCACCGTGGCATTGTCATTGGGAGTGCGGCCTTGTGAGCTGTCGCCGGCGGCGGCGGGCAGCATGCCGTAGAGTTTTGCGATCTTCAGTTGCGGATCGCCGATCATGGGATAGTTCACCTTCGCGCCCTGAACTTCTTCGATATCCGATTGCCACTTAGTATGATCGCTGACCGGATCGACGCTGAGCGCGAGAACCTTGGTATTGCGCTTGGCAAATTCGGGCTGCAACTGTGCCATAGCTCCAAGTTCCGTGGTGCAAACGGGCGTGAAATCTTTGGGATGCGAAAACAGCACCGCCCAGCCGTTGCCGATCCAATCGTGGAAATGAATCTGGCCCTGGGTTGTGTCGGCAGTGAAGTCGGGAGCTGTGTCATTGATACGGGGAACGCTGGATGTGACGGGGGGAACAGTTGCGGTGCTCATGGTTTCTCCTGGTTAAGAAATCTGGTCTGCCGGGCCGAAGCGCCGGGTCGCAAAAAAACTTTCTGGCAATGCAAATTTCGTCATAAAAAATAAAACCCATCCGCTTCGCCGGATGGGTTCGCAAACTCGGTTGCGCTACACACACCCGGGCGGCCGTATACAACAACAGATGCAGCCCGATCCCCGGTTGATTCGCATGAAATTAGCATACGCAGCGTGAAACTCAGCGTCAAACGCGGACTAGCGCTTCCGCGGCCTGGCGCACGAAAATTTTGCGACAGAAGTTCCAGAGTGTCAGTCCAATGTTCATGACTCCCCTGCGACGGCTTCCCTTCACCCAGTTCGACGTTTTCACCTCACGCGCTCTCGAGGGCAATCCACTAGCCGTCTTTCCTGACGGCCGAAGTTTGAGTGACGACGAAATGCAGGCCATCGCAAAAGAAATGAACCTGTCGGAGACGACGTACATTCTGCCGCGCGATCCCGCAATCGAAAAAGAGCGTGGCATCCGAGTACGCATTTTTACCGTGCAGGAAGAGTTGCCGTTCGCCGGGCATCCCACGCTGGGCACGGCTTTTGCTTTGCGAGGAAACAGCGGCGCGGCGGAGATCAAACTGGAATTGAACGTCGGAACTATTCCCGTGACTTTCGAAGAGAAGCCTGGTCAGCCCGCGTTCGGAGAGATGCGGCAGAACGATCCGGTGTTCGGACAGATTCACAAAGTGAAGAAGATCGCCGAAGTCACTGGCATTCCTGTGGGCGATATCGATCCGGAACTTCCGATTCAGACGGTTTCGACCGGAGTTCCCTTCACTATTCTTCCATTGCGCGGGCTCAACGAGATCCGGCGGTTGGAGATCAATCAGTCGCGTTCGTCGGAATATCTCAGCGCATCCGGCGCGAAATTCTTTTTCTGCGTGAGCCGCGAAACCGTCGATCCGGCGGCGCTTTTACATGCCCGCATGCTGTTTTACAGTGGCGAAGACCCGGCCACCGGCTCAGCCTCCGGTTGCGCTGCTGCCTGGATGGTGGAGCACGGAGTTGCGAAGCCGGATGAGCGCGTGCTCATCGAACAGGGCGTAGAGATGAAACGTCCCAGCAGAATTTTTGTTCGTGCCTCGCGCAGCAATGGCAGAGTGGTTAATGTACGGGTCGGTGGAAATGTTGTTGAAGTTTTGCGCGGAGAACTTTCCTTTTAAATGCACAGGGCAGGAATTCCGCAAAAAATCCGGTCGGGCACATGCCGCGAATTCTTTCAAGCTGAAAATTTCGCATTGGCGTTGACGTTACTTTACACGCGTCTCTGGCGGCGATAGGATTCATTCCGCTCTAGTCGAAAAATCATCAACGAAAATCTTAAAACTTTATCGCGCGGCAGTTTTCACGCGTACATGGAAGGCCGATGAAACCAAAACGTACAATTCTCTGCGTCGACGATAACGAACAGTCGCTCTCCATTCGAAAAGTAATGCTGGAAACCCGAGGCTACCGAGTGCTGGCGTACAACGATGCGCAACAGGCTCTGCAGCGATTCGCGCAAGGCGGAGTGGATCTGGTGCTCACCGATCTAATCATGCCTGGCCTTGACGGTTCCAAACTGATCGAAGGAGTAAAAGATATCTCTCCGGAAACCCCGGCGATCCTGCTCTCCGGGAAGGTAAAAATTTACGAGCGCGAGACCGGCGCCGACGTTTTCCTGGCCAAAGGAATGTATGCGCCGGTAGAACTGCTGGAGCGCATCCGGCTACTGCTGGTCCGCAAACGCGGACCGAAACGAGCGCATCCGCGGGTACACGCCCAGGCGCCGCCACACCACGTTGCCTCGGCTTAGCTTCTCTAAAATACAGCCACGGATTCTCGCCGATCCCACGGATTGAAAGATTTCAATTTTGATCTGTACATATCGGCCTGATCCGTGGCTTGCGGCTTGAGCTCAGCTGTTGTTGTAAGATCAATGCTTTGAATGCCTCCGATTATCGAAGCAGTTGACCTTTACAAGACCTACCACATCGGCAAGATCGAAGTGCCGGCCCTGCGCGGAATTTCGTTCGAGGTTCCCCGCGGACAGTTCGTGAGCATCGTCGGGCCGTCGGGCAGTGGCAAGTCGACCCTGTTCTACGTTTTAGGTGGGCTGGCGGGAGCCGATTCAGGCAGTGTGATTATCGATGGCGTGAATTTCACAAAACTTTCCGATTCGGCCCGCACCCGTATGCGGAAATCAAAGATCGGATTCGTCTTTCAGAAATTCAATTTGCTGCCGACGCTGAACGCGCGATCCAACATCGAAGTTGCCATCGATATCGCGGGAAAGAATGGCGACCGCGATCCCGCCTACTTCGATAAGATTGTCGACCTGCTGGGGGTCAAGAAGCGTCTCGATCACCGGCCGTCAGAGCTTTCGGGCGGCGAGCAGCAGCGCGTAGCGCTGGCGCGGGCACTGATAAATCGCCCGGCAATCGTGCTGGCCGACGAACCGACGGGCAATCTGGATTCGAAAAATTCAGAAATCGTGCTGAATATGTTGCGCCATTCGAACCAGGAATTGGGTCAGACGGTGTTGATGATCACGCACAATCCTGCCGCTGCGGCTTACGGCGATCGCGTCATTCACATGCGGGACGGGGAGATTGTTACGCCAGAAAAAGATCCGCAGTGGTCCGCACATTAAAAGATCAAAAGCAAAATCACAACCACGAAGGACATGAACGTTCACAAAGGAAATCTTAGCTGCCAATTGACGTTAGATCCCTTGGATCGGCAGTCGTGAGCTAGTTTATAATCTGTCTACCGAGCGGGAGTAACTCAGTGGTAGAGTGCGACCTTGCCAAGGTCGAAGTCGCGGGTTCAAATCCCGTCTCCCGCTCCAGAATTTCACCGTTCCCGCCAGTTGGACTTTTCCGGTCGAGGACGCTAGTTTAATATCCGAAGAGGGCGCGGTACCCAAGTGGTAAGGGAGAGGTCTGCAAAACCTTTATGCGTCGGTTCGATTCCGACCCGCGCCTCCACATTTTTCGCGCAATTTGCCTAGAAAAATTTAAAGAAATAATGGGCGACCAATAACATCAGCAGTACGAATAGCCCTATCCAGACGAGGAAGTTTGCAGTCAGCTTGGGCGATTCGATTTCCTTTTTATTCATTCCATTTTTGTTCATTCCATTCCTCAATCGTAGAAAGACACGATAACGGCTTCGATCGCGTTCACCGCGCCGAACTTTCGAATACGACCGGCGGGTTTGCGATCACTAGGATGCAGAACTGATCCGCCGTAAAAAATTGCACTTCCAAAAATACCAAACCATTACGCACACGACCGCCCAGGCTAACGTAGCCCCGCCGATTACGAACCACAGGTTGTGGCCCGGCAAAAACTTCCAAACGCAAACTGCGAAGGCGATCAGGCCAATGCTGCCCATGGCTGCTCCGGCGGCATCAGCGCCGGCGGCTTGCCGGCCACGAATTACCCCATTCATGCCTTTTTGTTGTTTGCCTTCGCGCTCGTGCTTTTGGACTAAAGTCACGCTACTAGCAAGAATCACCGGAAACGCTAGGAACAGCCCACCGAAGCCGGGCCCCAACCTTTTGGCGAGCTCGCCTGCACCCGCGGTTACCAGACCGCCGAGAACAAAGCGCAGCAAAAGCTCCCACCATTTCGTCCGCTTCAATCCGGATATGCTGATGGTGACGATCATCGGGATCAGCTCACCATTACGTACCAAAGTCCGCTGGCCAATCCTATCCAAAAGATCAACAAAACCAGCGCCACTGGGAGAGCCGAACGTCTGAAGCGCAGCTGGATATGGCTAACGGCCAGGGCATACCCGAAAAGAGCGATTGCTCCCAGAATCATTGAACGCGCCTCTATTGCGGCGTATTGCTCCCCATCTTTCATCACCGTAAGGGCGAGCGTGGCTAACGCGATTGAAGGTGCTGCTCCAAACAATCCGGCAAAGGTTTTTGGCTTCAGGAGATCGGAAATTAATGAAAAGGCAGAAACAACCAGGCCACCCACGAAAAAGCGGACGATGATGTCGGTCAACTTACGCTCCATTCGAGCTAGGCCGCCTTGCCTCGCTTCACCGCCTGATCAAGCAGGCGTGCGGCTTCCTTCGGCCCTTTGGTTCCCAGAAATTTATACTTCACCTCATCTTGGCGATGATAGTTCACGAAAAACTCAGCCACTTCTTTGAGTAGCTTTTGATTCATCTCTGACACATTTTTGAGGTCCGAATGCGCGTGATTGTGGTTGGCTACCGCAATCAGGCGGTCATTGCGCTCTTTGTTTCCGTCCTCGTTTTGCTCGCCTTCAATCACGCCAATCAATCGGCTCTCGATCACGCAACCGGGAAAAGCCGACGAATCCATGAGCAACAAAACGTCGATGGGATCGCCATCTTCAGCCATGGTTGACGGAACGAAACCAAAATCGTAGGGGAACACCATGCCGTCAGGCAGCACGCGGCTCAGAGTGAAGGACCTGAGTTTTGGATCAAACTTGTATTTGTTCCTGGACCCTTTGGGTGTCTCAATCACCACCTGAATGCTGGATTTATCATCCGGGTCGAAGGGCTTTAGAACCGTTGGAGCGGCAAGCGTGTTTTTGTTCTTCTTGGCCATAATCCTCTCGCACGGAGCGACAGAGTGAGATGTGCTCAGGTGCCTGACCGTTGCACGCGGCGAGTCCTCCGGCAGTTTCGGCTACTTTCGCCAGAGCCGCAGGAGTATTATGGGGTTCGGTTTTCATTGACTTCGAATACCAGCAGGAAGAACGGACTGCGTCGTCTACAGCTCCTGCGACTGACTTCCGCTCTTCGTACAAGGAGGTCAGCTCATGATTTCTCATCCCGCAAACGCCCGCGCAACTCTCATCGCTCTCTTAATGGTATCGCTGTTCAGCGCTTTCTCTGCTGCGCAGGCTGCTCCGAAATATGATGCCTCGACTGAGGCCAAGTTCAAAGGCACTATTGAGGACCTCAAGATTCCGCCCAAGGGCAAAGAGAAAGAAATCGCCTATCTCACGATCAAGAGCGGAACCGACACTTTCGAAATTTATCTGTGTCCCCAGTCCTACATCAATGACATGGGAGTGATCTTCGCCAAGGGCGACGAGGTCGCATTCACCGGATCAAAGGTGAAACAGGGTGACGCTGACATGATTCTGGCGCGCGAAGTGGTGAAAGGCACGGACACGCTGATCTTGCGTGACGACAAAGGCAATCCGGTCTGGAACTGGAAACACTAATCAACAGTGCCTAGAATCTCCGGCGGGTCGAGATAACATTGCTTCCACAATGCCTGCTCGGTGAGTGAACCGTTCTTCCATTTATCAAGCACAGCTTGCGTGGCGGCGACCATGCCACCATCTTCCGCGTCAAAGATGAGTACTAAACCGGCAGAGGATTTTTCCGTGCTTTCGCTTTTGAAAAGACCTTCGGCGAAGCGCATTTTATCCTGCGGGCTGGTGATCCTGCCGGTACCCGTCGCCTGCTGAATGGAAACAATCTTTACGCTCTTGCCTTTCAACGGGGCCCAGTCGCCGGGAAAACTTCCATCTTCCTCGCTGCTGATAGAAAACAACGATGAAGACAGCGATGGCTTGGACGCGCTGGCCGGCGCGGACGGTGGAGCGGTCAAGCTATTGGCGTTTTCAGAACCATCCAGCATTTCAACACCGGTCCGCCGCAACCATCCCCGGGAAAGCCCGCTGATGCGCACGTGCACCCACTCGGGATTTTTATCCAGCACTTCAAATTCATCTTCAGCGCTGGCCAGGAACAATACCTTCGCGTCCGCACTTGGATCCTGTAACACTGGCGTCTGATTTTCTTTCACCGCGATCAGATCTGTGGGATGAGACTGGTTCCTCACCAGATCCTCTAATCCCTGTGCTTCCTGCTGCTGGGCAGGATCCTGAGTGCCTTTACCTTCGCCGGACGGGGACAGGCCCATACCCGAGGCGCCGCGGAATTGCGGCATGGGAGCAGAGATATCAGGAGCAGGTGAAGCCGGGGCATGGGGAGTTCCGGCATTCGACGGCGTTGAAGAACTCGCGGACTTTGCCAATTCGCTATTCGAATTGTCGGCCAGCCGCTCTTGAAGTCGATCGAGCAGATCTGATTCCAGCCGGCCGTTCGACTGAAGGACCTCGTAGCCAGAGTGCTTGGGATCGCTGTCCCAGGCAGTGATCTTGGCGACTACTCGAACCAGAGACCCTCCCGATGTCGCGGGGGTGATGTGGACCGAGCACTGGTAGTAAGGGCGCTGATATGCATCGAGCTTGCGCGTTCCGGGCAGCACGAAGCCGTCGAGAAGCGGCAACGCGCCGGCGGTCCCGCCGGGAAGATTTTTTAGCGCGGCCTGGATTTTAGAAACCGGCGCAGGGAAGATTTTTTCGCGCGACGAATTCTGCGCCGAGCATAGTACGCCGGCTAAGAGTAATACGATCGTATAACCTGGGCGAGCGTTCACGGCAGCGGCTCCAACTGGCTGCGATGAATCCATCCATGCTGGCCGTTTTCAGTTTCCACGCCATACCAATAGGGAGTTGAAATCAGAATGGCCACATGCGTACCTGCGGGCAGCGACAGCAGGCTGGTTGCACTTTGAAATGGAGCAGACTTCAACTGGCTGCCTGACGATTTCACCTGCCGCTCGACGTCACGACGCAGACGGTCAATGTGCTGCTGCAGCGATTCGTCCGAATGAAGCGCGACGGTCTGATCAATCTGCTGTTGTTTGCGCTTGCGCTCGAGTTCCTGAGCCGCCAGTTGCTGCTGCTGGTGTTGCTGCTCCTCGACGGCCTCAGATTTTTTGAGCTGCATGGCAGCAATATGATCCTGGATGTCTTTGTATTCCGCGCCTTCGACGGAACCGTTCGAAAGGTGTTGCCGGTGATGGTCGTCGTCCACGAAGATGGCTTCGATCTTAAGGAATGAGTTGTGGGCGTCGCCGCTCTGGACGATATAGCGGACCGCCAGGACGCCGGAGTCGCCGCCATCTTTGAAATTTCTGGGATCGAGGGCGTCTTTCTTGATTTTGTAAAGCACCTGACCCGGTCCATTCCACTTGGCAAACACCTTGGTCGAGTTGACGGCTTCCGCCCCGGAAATATATTCGTCTTTGTTGTACTCCTTGCTACCTTGAATGATGCCGTCGGCTACGACGTCTTCAACCGCCTGCAGCAGCTGTGGTTGCGGCACGGGCATGGCAACGCTTAAGCCTCCGCCATAGTCTTGTGCCTCTTTAGACTTGGCGGCCAGCGACCCGGCGCTGAAAATCGTCGCCATCAGTCCCAGGGTTGTTAACCATCGGGAAACCCGGCAACACCGATTACAAAAATTTACATCGTGAAACGATAGTTGTTGGCGAAGCATAGCTTTAGCGTTTTCATACCGTGAAATCAAGGTGAAAGTCAATCCAGGCCGCAGATAAACGATCGTCCTGACGTGCCTTCGGAGATTCAATGTCATAACAGAATTTTTACATATTCTTGACATCGTCATTACGAGAGTGCTACAAACAGCAACTGTCACACTCTTCATTTTTACGCTCTCTGGGGTCGAAACAGAAGTCTGCTGTGGGGGATGTAAGTCATCCCCAGGAGGATCGCAATGGCTTCTTCCCGAAGGACAGTTACGGGCTTATTGTTGTCCGCAACCTTTGTCCTAGCTCTGTCAAGCACTGCTAACGCCCTTCCTGCATTCGCCAGAAAATATGGTTTGCGATGTTCGGCTTGCCATGAAGCCTGGCCGATGTTGAATTACTTTGGACAAAAGTTCAAAGACAACGGCTATCAACTGATGAATGATCGGGACGCTCCGATTTGGCAGAATCCCTCTTATTGGCCAATCACGCTGCGTATTACGCCTTTTTGGCATCGTGAAAGCAGCAATAAGATCGCGGTTGATTCCCCGACCGGAGTACCTAATTCGGCGTCCATTCGGGGCCTTGAATACAGCGGCTTTGACTACTCCGGATTGGATATCTTGACCGGCGGCACGCTGGACAAAAACATTTCGTTCCTGTTGGTTCCCTCTTCCGATGAAACTGGCGCGTTCCACATGGAGTCAGTGAATGCGAGATTGGACAATCTCTTTCACAGCCCCTGGGTCAATCTGAAGTTCGGCAAATTCGAACTGGACAATCTCGTCTCCGAGAAGCGAGTTATCACTCTGTCCAGCTACGGCGGAAGCTTCAATATTTACCATTTCATCCCCGTCGGCGATGGCAACATCTTCGGGCAGATTGGCGACAACCAGGTCGGTTTAGAGTGGATGGGCCATTCTTTGAATGATCGAACCCGGCTTTCGGCGGCCATTCTCAGCTCGACCGACGGAAATCCGGATGTCTCCTATGGCAGGAATGCTTACAGCGCCTTCTTCGCGGGAAGTCAGGCGTTTGACGTCGGCAAGTTAGGGACCGATCGAGTTGGCTTCTACGCCATGGTTGGGGCGGCTCCGACGACCTTTCTAACCAGCGGCGGCATCCCGGTAGTCAGTAGCGGCACCGGCAACAAGGAATTCAGCCGTGAAGGCTTCGTGGGCCTCTTCTACTTCGGCAAACTGGACTTCCAGGTCGTGACGCAGCACGGATCAGACAGTGCATGGTTCGGCGCTGGATACGGTGACCTGATTGACGGTGTCGCCGGACTCAACAACACGCCGGGCAGTTCGATCACCGGTTTCCGCAACCCGACATGGAACGGCGGCTTCGTCGAAACCCACTGGGTGCAGAATCCGCAGCTGATTTTTATTCAGCGGTCGGAATGGGTACGGATGTCGCAGCAATCCAATCCCCTGTCGCCGTCGAATTTGGGGAATGTCGACAATTATTTGATCGGCTTCCGCTACATGCCGATCATGACCAGCCGGGCTGGTTTTGCCTGGCACAACGAGTATTCCTGGATCAAAGAATACGGATTGGCTCCTGACGGAACCAATTTGACCAGCAGCAGCTTGATGTCAGGCTTCGACTTCGACTTCTAAGGAGGAAACAATGCGTACACAACTGACCAAACTCATTCCGTGCGCAGTGGCAGTGCTGGCATTTGCCGGCCTATCCTCCGCACAACTCACCACCAATCAGGAGCATGAGTGGCTGAATTCACCGGCGGCGAGCAGTCACGTTGGTAAGTTCACTGGCGACGCAAAGGCCGCAGCCGCCGACTATCGCCGCTACTGTGTTGGTTGTCACGGAGAATTGGGAGACGGCAACGGGGAGAATGCCCAGTGGCTGACACCTAAACCGCGAGACTTCCAGCTGGCTACATTCAAGTGCCGCTCAACGCCGACCGGAACCTTGCCCACGGATGAGGATCTGTATGAAACCATCGGCCGAGGCTTGGATCGTTCCAATATGCCTTCCTGGAATCCGCTAACTGGGCAGGAACGGGTTAACCTGGTGGCGTGGATCAAGCACTATTCTCCACGCTGGCAGAACGAGAAACCTGGAACTCCCATTCAGATTCCGGCGGAACCAGCAGTAACCGCTGACCGGGTCCAGGCAGGACGAGAAATATTCGAGAAGGTGCAATGCTGGAAGTGCCATGGCGTCCAGGGTATGGCTAACGGTCCCTCTGCTTCCACTCTCACCGACGATCTCGGACGGCCGATTTCGCCCTACAATTTTACCGATGGGTCGCGGCCAATCTGCGGCAGCACCGATCGCGACATTTACCGCATATTCATGACCGGTCTGGATGGCACACCTATGCCGTCGTTCTCAGACAACATTAAGCCGGACGAGGCATGGGACCTGGTGTTTTATTTGCGAACTCTGCAACCAAAGAATGAATTCAACATCAAGGAAAAGCAGATCGCGAAGCAGCTCAATCTGAAGCCGGTCAGCCAACAATAGTTAAGCCGGCTTTAGTTTTATAGAGGAGAAAGTGATGACGAAGCGATATTCCATGTTCGCAGCAATATTAACGACGCTCGTTTTGGTAGGCGTCGCTTCCCTCAGCTTAAACAAGAAGGTCAATGCCGCGGCAGAAGGTTCCATCACCGGAACCGTAAAACTGAACGGCACTCCTCCGCACATGAGGGGTATCGACATGTCGAAAGACCCTTACTGCTCCAAGGCCCACGCTAATGATCCCGCCAAGATGGAAACTGTAGTGGTTGGTAAAGATCAGGGCCTGCAGAATGTCGTGCTCTACATATCGCAAGGCTTGAGTGGAAGTGAAGCCGCTTCAAAGCCTTCGAGCGAGCCGGTATTCGACCAGAAAGGTTGCATGTACGAGCCCCACGTGCTGGCAATGGATGTGGGCCAGGAATACAAAGTAATTACCAGCGATCAAACTGCGCACAACATCCACCCCGAGCCAAATCCGATGACCGGAAATATTCCCTGGAATCGGTCACAGCCGCCTGGAGCTCCGCCCATCGTGCAGAGCTGGAAGGCCGAAGAAGTGGCGATTCCAGTAAAGTGCAATATCCATCCCTGGATGCATGGATATTTTGTCGTGGTCAAAGGGCCCTATGCGACTACTGACGCGGATGGATCCTATACAATTCATGGCGTTCCGCCGGGAAGTTATACGGTCACGGCGTGGCAGGAAGAGTTAGGAACCCAGACCCAGAAGGTGACAGTTGCAGGCGCAACCCCGGCTAAGGCTGACTTTACCTTCAAGTCTAAATAGAGTGGTGCCAGTGACGCCGCTCGTAGTGTGGCGGCTACGGGAGCCGATCAGCGAGGATCGGACCAAGGCGAGGAAGCTATGGCGAAGCTGTTCGCAGTTTGCATTGTTGTGATCGCAATTTTGTCGGCAATTCCGATCCTGGCGCACACTTGGGTGGCGCCTGCCGACATTTCAACTCACGGACATCTGATCGACGAGCAGATGTCAGAAACGATGGCAGAAGCTGGGATCGCATTTCTTGCGGCCCAGTTTTTTTTGGCCTTTTTCATCTGGAAGTCCGCCAATCGTGGCGCGGGAGAGAAGGTTAAGAACTTCCCTATCGGCGCCAAGGGTCTGGTGCTCGCCGGGTTCCTGGTGGTAGGCGCAGAAGTTCTGGCACTGGGAGTTTTCGGCGTCAAGGCGTGGGCGGAACAGTATCTCAATCCACCAGCGGCGGACGCTATGCCCGTCCAAGTTCAGGCTGGGCAATTTGCGTTCTACTTCCGATATCCCGGGCCGGACGGCAAGTTTGGCCCACTCCATCCTGATCAAATCAGCGAAGCCAATCAGAACTTCTTTGGCTTGGATCAGACGCACGATCCAGATTCCAAAGATGACATAGTGACTGCTGAAATGGCGATTCCTGTGAATAAGCAGATTCACCTGCTCATGCACTCAAAAGATTTGGGCCACTCCTTCTTTGTACGCGAGCTGCGAGTCCAGCAGGATTTCGTTCCTGGCTTAGATCTTTCCCTGCATTTCACCGCAACCAAGATAGGCAAGTATGAAATTGTCTGCACCCAGTTATGTGGCCTGGGACATTACAATATGAAAGCATATCTGGAAGTGATGTCGCAGCAGGATTTCGACGATTGGCTAAAGAAAGAAGCGGCGATGCAGTAACTCTCCCAGTGTGGTTCAGCTGGCGTAGATGAAGTTATCTCTTTCGAGGTAATCAGAATGCATGACATAACAGCGCATAGCATGCAGCACCATGCTCCGACTGGATTCATTCGGAAGCACGTCTTCAGTTTGGACCACAAGGTAATCGGGAAGCAGTATTACGGACTGGCGCTGATTGCCGCGATCTGCGGAATGATCCTATCCTGGCTGATGCGAATTCACTTGGGTTGGAACAATCTCGCCATCCCAGGACTGGAGCTGCTTTCCAAGAATGGCGCTCCCGGCGGAGTGATGACGCCGGAGTTTTATCTTCAACTAATGACCATGCACGGCACGATCATGGTCTTCTTTGTGCTCACCACCGCTCCGTTCGCGGCCTTTGGTAATTTCTTTCTGCCCATCCAGGTCGGGGCAGAGGATATGCCCTTCCCCCGCTTCAACATGATGTCGTTCTGGGTCACTTTTGTTGCGTTCGTGGTGCTGATGTCCTCGTTTTTCGTTGGCGACGGGCCAACGCTAGGCGGCTGGACGCAATATGCCCCCCTGAATGCCGTCGGTTCGATTGCAGGACCGGGCCAAGGAATGGGAGTGGTCCTGTGGATGGCATCGATCGGCTTATTTTGCATAGGCCAGCTGTTGGGATCCTTGAACTTCATCACCACCACTTTGGATCTTCGCACCAAGGGCATGAGCTTTATGCGATTGCCGTTGAGCGCATGGGCGTGGTTCATTACCTCGTCCATGGCATTGACCGCGTTTGCCGTGCTGATGCCGGCATGCATCCTTGTCATTCTTGACCATCTGGCGGGCACGAGCTTTTTCGTTCCGTCGAATCTAGTGATCAGCGATCAGCTGCAGCCGCATTCTGGCGGGTCAACCCTACTTTGGCAACATCTGTTCTGGTTCTTCGGACATCCTGAGGTATACATCGCGATTATTCCTGGCCTCGGCATCGTCTCCCACGTCCTGATCACCAATATGCGCAAGCAGATGTTGAGCCAGAGAGTGCTGATCTATTGCATGACCGCACTGGCGGTTCTGAGCTACATGGTCTATGGGCACCACATGTTTGTCAGCGGCATGAATCCGTACTCTTCGCTGGCATTCTCCTTCCCTACCCTGATCATTACCATCCCGGCGACTATCGTGGTGCTAATCTGGACATTCAGCCTCTACGGTTCGAAATTGCGAATTAACAGCGCGTCATTGTTCGCACTCGGATTCATTTCGATGTTCGTCAGCGGCGGGGTCAGCGGATTCTTCCTGGCACAGCCCTCCATCGATATCATGCTGCACGCGACTTATTTTGTGGTCGGCCATTTTCACCTGGTGATGGCCGTGGCTGCCATGTTCGGCATTTTCGCCGGGACCTACTTCTGGTTCCCAAAGATGGCTGGTCGAATGATGAACGAGAAGTTGGGACAACTCCATTTCATTCTCAGCTTTGTGGGTGCGTATTGCATATTCATGCCTTTTCATTATCTGGGCATGGTTGGCAATGTGCGCCGCTACGCCAGCTTTGTGGACGATTTCATGGCGCCGTTGATCCCGGTGCATCGCTTCATTACGGTGGCGGCTCTGATCACCGGCGCGGCGCAGGTGATTTTTGTTTACAACCTGATCTATAGCCGGTTTTGGGGAAAGCCGGCACCTGAGAATCCGTGGGAAGGGACTTCGCTTGAATGGAGCACCACTTCCCCGCCGCCGTTCGACAACTTCGGCGGAAAGCACCCGGTGGTGTATCACGATCCTTACCAGTACGGAGTGCAGAGCTCGACTGGCGATTATGTAATGCAGACTTCACCTGAGCAGGTGGCGACCACACGCGACGAGAAGTAAAGTCGAGTCGCTGAAGACGTTTACGTTTAAACAAATTCGGCTGAACCTTGGAAAGGATGTTGAGTAGTCATGGCAACCACGTTACCCGAACCGCCGAAAATAGACTCCCGTCGGCAGCCTGAGCGCGGCTCAGGCAATGGCGGTTGGAAGAATTTAGTTCCGGCGGACGGCGATCTGCATGTAAAACGCGATTATTCCCCTCCCCCATCTTCGACTGGTATCTGGGTAGTGCTGTTTGCCATCACCATGATGTTTGCTGCATTTACCAGTGCGCTGGTAGTGCGCAAGGGTGGGGCAAATGACTGGCAAAGTTTTCGGCTGCCTCCGATTCTTTACTTCAATACGCTCTTGCTGCTTGCCAGCAGTATTACGCTTGAACTTGCCCGGCGGCGGGTGGCAACTTTTATGGGTGGCTTAAAGACTACGGCGCAAACTCCGGCCCGGTGGCTATACATCACTCTGGGACTGGGTCTGCTTTTTGTCGGAGGACAGTACATCGCCTGGTCACAACTGCGGTCCGAGGGGCTCTATTTGGCCACCAACCCCAGCAGCTCTTTTTTCTATTTATTAACCGTCACACATGCTTTGCACGTGCTCGGCGGGCTGGGTGGCCTGCTGTATGTCATCAGCAAGCTGCATAAATCGGTGCTGCGGCGCGACCAGTTGGTTTCTACGGCGCGCTATTGGCATTTTATGGGACTTCTTTGGGTGTACCTGCTGGTCCTGCTTTGGGTAAAAGTGTAACTCCACAAATTTGGGGGCGTCAGTGAGCCAAGCAGATTTGACAGTTCAAGGGCACGCACCGGCCATTTCGGCAGGGCCGATATTTGCGATTCCCACCAAAAAGCTGGCGATGTGGCTGTTCATCATCGCCGACACCATGACCTTCGCGGCCTGTCTGGTCGCGTACGGTTTTGTACGCAATGGTTCCGCTACGTGGCCGCGGCCGTTTCACAGCATCACGAACGTCGCCATTATGACCTTCGTGCTTCTGACCAGCAGCTTGACGATGCTAATTGGACTGCGTGCCGCGCAAAAGGGAGATAAGGCCAAAGCCTTTGCCTGGATTATGTTTACCGCGCTGCTCGGCGTTGTGTTCGCCCTGCTGCACATCCGAGAGTGGCTGGGATTGATAGGCGAAGGCATGCGCATGTTCAAGAACCCGTGGGGTGACCCATTGTTCGGCGCGTCGTTCTTCAGCGTTACCGGCCTGCATCTAACTCACGTGACCTGCGGCATCATCGCTTTACTGGTGGTGGGGTTACGCTACAAGGGCGGGCGCTATAAGGCCGACGATATTGAAGTGCTCGGACTTTACTGGCACTTCGTAGATCTGGTTTGGATGTTCGTCGTTCCATTGGTTTATCTGTTAAATCTCGCGCACTAAAACGCCAATCTCGGGAGCGAAGCTATGACGACACCGGCGGCACAGAGGCAGATGACCCACGGCGTGGGGAGAGACTTGGCGGTTTACGTATGTCTGCTGGCCCTGGCCGCCTTGCAATTCTTTATCGCCTATCAGAACATTGACGTTTCGCAGAAGCTCACCCGGATGTTGATCGTGGCCTGCATCGAAGCCGGGCTGGCGCAATTGTTTTTCATGCATCTCTGGTCGGAGAAGCGAGTATTCATGGTGGTGGTCATCGTCACCACGGTTGCAGTTCTGTTAGGCATGCAATACGGATGGACTGACAGCTTCCGAATGCTCACGGGCGCACCATTTGCGAGATAGACTTTACATAGACCGCTGGTGTGGGGAATTGATGTGAAAGGGATATCACGGGTGAGAGGGTTACGGAAAAAACTCACAGTCGGAAGACCGGTCTTGTGGGCGATAGTTACGTTGATCGGTTTATTCGTCTTACTTTTGCCGCTGCCGGCGTTCTCCCAGGGCTGCGCGTTGTGTTATACACAGGCGGCTTCTTCCGGCGCTAGAATGATTGCGGCGCTAAAAAGCGGAATACTGATCCTGGTGCTGCCGCCCACGCTCGCATCTGTCGGAATGATTTTTGTGGTTTATCAGAAACGTAATCAGGTCAGACGCGACGCTCAGGGGGTAGACTCTGGCAACCAGTGGTAACATCGCGACGGCAGGCCAGACAGACAGCCTGAGCTCCAGTCAGACATTCAGGTCCAAGCTCCGGGACTACTACGCGCTCACCAAGCCCGAGGTCAACCTTCTCATTCTCATGACCACGTCGGCTGGGTACTACCTCGGCTCGCGCGGCCCACTAAGAATCTTCGGGCTGATCAATACTTTGGTTGGAACGCTACTGGTAGCCAGCGGCACGGCAACCCTGAATCAATGGATGGAACGGGTCTATGACGGCCAGATGCGCCGTACCGCAACTCGTCCCTTGCCATCTGGCCGAATGAGCGGACGCGAAGCCTTTCGGTTTGGGATCCTGTTGAGCGTGGTCGGCGGAGTATATCTCGCGGCCACAGTCAATTGGCTGGCTTCCCTGCTCGCCATCTCGACCCTGCTCTCTTATCTTCTGGTCTATACCCCGCTTAAGCGTCGCACCCCTCTGTGCACGTTGCTAGGCGCAATTCCAGGAGCTATGCCTACCCTGATTGGCTGGGCCGGTGGCGCCGGACGAATCGATACCCAGGCGTGGTTTCTTTTTGCGGTTCTTTTCCTGTGGCAGTTCCCGCATTTTCTGGCGATCGCTTTGATGTACCGGGACGACTACGCCCGCGCCGGCTATCACATGCTGCCGAGCTTTGACACCGATTCCCTTTTCACCCGGGCAGAAATTTTCGGTTTCGCGCTCATCCTGGTAGCTGTGACTATATTGCCGGTGGCCAGCAAACCGGGCTACCTGGTTGCCATGTCACTAGCCGGAGCGTTCCTTATTTATCACGTAGTCAAACTGACCAGGTCGGCCTCGATAGTTATGGCGAGCCGGCTGCTCCATGCGTCGGTTCTCTACTTGCCGGTTGTGCTTGGCCTAATGGTCGCCTACAAGCGATAAGCTCTTTTACTAACCACGTTGCTCCTGCGCCATCAGGGTTTCGCGGAGCAATTGCTGCGAGCGGGAGCATTGGCGAACCTGGATTGGACCCAAGCCATCTGGTCGCGCGCCGAATCTCCAATCACCCGACCGAGATCGGATTCCGCGAACTTTTCATATTGAACGGGCTCTCCCTGTGTGCACAGTCGAGTGACAATCTTGGCGGTCTCATCAATAGTTGGATCATCCTGGCTGGCAATTACAAGCAGCGGTGCACGAGCGGCTGTATTACCCAGGCGGTTGTGATCGAAATATTTTTGCACGAACGGATTATTTTCCCAGCCCGGCTGCAGCATACTCGCAGCCGATGACTGCGATGCGGCCTGATCTTCGCCCTCACTGCACTGTTGCGCGACAGTCCGGTAAAGCGAAATCCCGGCGGGAGTCAGCATATCTTTGATTTCAAATTTCGGATAAGCCGTCTTGATCCCGTAAGCCAAAAACAGCGGCAGCTTATAAGTGAGCGGGCTTTCAGACGTGTAGAGGCTTTTCAGATCGCCTAAACGCGAGATTGCAACGCTGCCCAGGTAATTGGGATCATGGATGCCGCTCTCCTGTTCCTCAACTCCCACGACTGCCATTCCGCCCTCGCCCGTGCCCATTGCAATCCACCGTGCACCAAGTTGCGGTAAAGCCTGATGTGCGGCAATGACCGAATTAATAACATCCTGAGCGTTGGCTGAAACGTCGGCATAGGCACTGCGTGATGAAGTGCCGAGGCCGGCATAGTCGGTGGCGACCACCGCGTATCCCAGATGCACATACATTGCGAGAAAAGGACCGTGTTCCAGATTTCTGGCCAGGGATGGCGCGCAGTTTCGGGCGACTCCAGTCCAGCTATGAGCCCAGGCGATAATCGGCCAACCACCGGCCGGAGGCTTAGCCTCCGGAAATAACAGCACTCCGGAAACGGCAACATCCTGCCCGGCGGCAGTGCGCGAATGGTAAAGCAGTCGGATGGCATTCACTTCCGGCGGCAAATTGTATTCGTCAAACTCGGCTGAGCGAATTAACTCTCCAGGTTTGGCGGCAGGCAAAGGATCAGGTGCGTCATAAAACCTGGTGAGGGGAAGTGGGCGAAAGAATTCCGAGCGCCTGCTGGGAGCTTTCGCGAGGTCTTGCGACCAACTTAATTCAGCGACGAGAGCGCTCAGGCATAACAACAGGGAAACGACGGTCCGCTTTGAAATCATGATCGGAGCGCGGACGCCATTCCGTGGGTCGGAAATTCCAGGCAGCTTAGGATCGTGACCTGGCGGCCCATATTGTCATAGGTGTCAGCCAGAGCTGCGGTTTCAGGACTTATTGCCGGAATCATCATTGAAAGATAAAGCCGGGGTAGGAGTTGAAGTGCGTAGAGTCGCAGGCGCAATGCGCTTTCCATGAGCTTCTCCCCCGCTTGCTTTACGGATTCATCCTGCTGTCGTCGCGCGGCCTCAGCCAGTTGTATCAGGATCGCCGCATTTGCTGCTGCCCAATGCACATACTCAACCGCGGCTCCCATTCGTTCGCGGTGGATGGTGCGGAACTCATGTGGCGGCAGGTGCTGACGCAGGTATTCCTGTTCGCTGCCGGAAATCAGGTTGCAAAACGCACCAACATCGACCGGCCGTAACTCGGAGGAAAGCAGACCTAAATCTTTAGTGCGGACGATAGAGCCTTTCGCTAGATAAATGATCATGGCCAGGAAAAGCAGGCCGAGAATCGCAAAAACTACGACAACTGTCATCGCTGCACCATTCTTCGCAATTGCTGATCCCATAGTTCCAGATCAGACACTTTCACATGAGCGTCGGGGAACGCAGGCGTTGGGTCAGCCAGGAAGAGAGAAATTAACCAGATAACCACGGAAACATGGAAGCTAGCCATTTGTGTTATATCGACTGCCACAAAGGCGCTTTTTCCTAAACCTGCGCGCAGGGCCGCACTGACGAGATTAATACAGGCAGAAACGCCCAAGCCCAAGGCAATGCCAGCAATCCAATTACGCCAGGAGACTTTCGACATTCGGGCGAAGACGAAAAGCGCGAGCACCATACCCGCCTCAATCAGATTCGAAGAGAAGTCAACTGCCTGGAAAAGATTGGTAACTCGTCCAAAGCTGATATCGGAAAATGCACCGGCACCAATTGCGGCGCCTAGCACAAGCACCGCGAGTGTAGCACGAAATGTCCGACGCAAAATCGGAGCCATCGAAGAGCGAGAAAAGAGCAGTTCGTTGGCTAGTTCATAGATCACTCCGAGTTCCAGAATGGAACTGATGCCCGCCCCGACGACCAGCACCCCCCGATAAGTGACTCGTGGAAACGGAGAATGCCTCGAAATTATGAATAAAGCTGTGAACTGAATGCATTCGAAAACAACATAGCTGCTGAAGATCGGCAACTGCCTTTGCAGGCCACGGCGGAACAGGCAAACCGCAAATATTGCCAAAAGAACGTGGGGAGCAATCCACAGATAGTAACTGGCAAAAAGCATGGGCTACTGGAGATACTAGACTTTTCACCAGCAGCCCACAATCGGTTTTTCAGCAGATCAGTTGCAGACCGTTCCGGGAGGGCACAGCGGGTTGGGACCGGCCACAGCTTGTGGAATGGTTACGCACATGGCAAGGACAGCGGCAGCGAGAAGCAGAAGCATTTTTTTCACGGCGAACTCCTTGGTTGAAGTAGGGATTTCGCCGTGATAATGTGCCGCTTAGCGGGCTTTTGATCAGAGTGCTCGAATAATTGACGTTTATGAAACGCCGAACAAAATGACAATCAAATCTGCATTCGAAGACCTGTCAGAGACCACTTTGAGCGCTCTTACCGAGTGTTTAAAAAAGCTTGAGTACTTAGGAGGGTTGCGTAAGTCGCGAGGTGATTATTGGCACTGGGGATTCAGCAAACTACATGGCCAGGGAGCGGCAAGGAATGCATTTCAGGAGGCCCATCGCGCCGCGGTATCACAAGTATTGAGCACTCCATTACGGGCTCTGCTGGAGGACGCCAAATTGAGCAGCGCAAAGTCGGGAATGGATGCGGAACAGTATCTCGAGAATTTAGGGAAGAAAAAGGCGGAATTGCTGCCCAATGATCCGGGCGCAGGATCGGCACGTCATCTTAGTTCAGTGCTGCACGCTCTTTTGGGTCTGGAGAGAAATCGGAAGTCGACCGCCATTCCCCGAGCCGCATCGCCACCCCAACCACTTGACCAATCACCTCGGCGTCCTGAGGATAATGCTGAATGCGAGGCAAAACCGGAGATAACGGATGAGGCTGAAGAATGATCTTGTCGCGCGTGATCGTACACCAGCAACAAATATGACTCTCGCGGGTTTCAACAAAGTAGATGGGACGCTCGTACTCGGAACGCCATCCGCCCTCGAGCACGCGATTCTTGGACTCATCGACCTGGATGAAACTGCCCGGAGGAAGAATCGGGTACATAGTTAAATCCTCGCTGCCGACATAACCGTAAGTGAAGCCAGTCTTAGAGAACTGCTCCAGATATTTGAGCGGAACGGTTCCCCACTGTTCGACCATTCGCCCGAAATTCAAGGTCTTGTGTGGATCGAAGCCAGGATCCATACGAACCGGAACGTGGGCTAGCGCGGCGGTTGAAAGGGCGTTAGAGAGGTGAGATTTTGGAGGCGAACTCACTTCCAGGTCAGAAACTTCCAGGTCAAGCTCAACCCCATACAAGCCAAGCATCTCGCGAAAATCGCCGTGATAGATGACCGCGAGGGCATAGAGACGAAAAATACTTGGGGTTATACCTTTGGTTTCGACGTCGGAGAGACGGCTGATAGGAACGAAATACCCCAGGTTGGCACGCTTGCGCGCAAGCTTTTCGCTTGCAGTTTCAACGTCGCGCATCGTGAGGCCTAAATTCTCACGCATTTGCCGCAGAGTATTCCCTGCTGTCACGGGCGGCAACCTCTAATTGCTCTGCAAATCATAATGCCTTCGACACAGACCAGAGCACAAAGTCGAAGCGCCCAACTCGGCGTTCTGGAAACCGATCAAAATTATAATCGTAAAGGGACCCACCGGAAATCCGGTGTAGCTGGAATCGTTCCGAATTTGTAACAAATTCGCAGAGTTTAGGCAAGAAAATAGTTCGACACGTCAAAATTCGGTCGGTAGTTACAGTGCAATGTGGTTGTCGAACAGGAGAGATAAGACTTCAATCGCGCGAACTTATCGGCGCACAAACATTCCGGTAACCGAATAGCCGATGCCAAGACTTAGCAGAGCGGCAACCGCACACACGGCACCAAGGTTCTGGCGCACGCGCTTCTTGACATCCAATTCTTCATGCACACGGCTGCGTAGTTCAGCCAAGGTGCCGTGCAAGCGGCGACGTTCATCGGCAGCCTTCAATTCCAGATCATAGCTAGGCAGCTCGGCCATTTTTTGTCCTCGCTTCTGATTCGATCCAAACTTTGTCAGCCTTCAGGACTTGAACCGTGTGCTTGGGAAATTTGGCTTTCGCGCGAAATTCATTGTAGGCAAAAAACGCAGCCACTCCGCCGAACCCAGTCCACAGCGCGCCGACGATGATGAACGAATAAAACCACGCATACTGACTTCCAGAAAAAGCGGCAGCGATAATGGTGACCACCGCAGCCGTAAACACTAGAAAAGCCACTCCGACCAGAAGCAGCGCCAGAAGCACTAGGGGCAATGCAACGCTGAGTGCCGCCAGGGTTTCGTGCAATTCGGACTTGAGCATCTGGATCCGGGTATTCAGGAATTCTTTCATTTCGTCAGCAATCTCAGAAAGAATTGCGCCCAGAGTGCGCGAGTTTTCCTCGCCTCGAATGTCATGCATAATGTTTCGACCTCCAGATCCGCAGCGCTACTCCTGTGAGCAGAGAAATACCGGCAACGATTCCGACGAAGTGCAGCGGCCGTTCATTCGCAAAAGTGCGCAGCGACTGGGCGGCGGAGCTTGAGGCATCGGAAACTTGGCGCCTTGCTCTATCCAGCGCCCGCTCGACCGCGGCTAAGGAGTCACGGTAGATTTCCTTTGCGGATTCGGTGCTCTCGACGGCAGGCGTTCGTGTCATGGGCTTCTCTGTATTTGGCCAAGAAATTGGCTGGCTTCCAGCGTTCCTGATCGGAACGGCACTACCCTGACTAGCCATATTCCACCTTCCCGGAGCAGTTTCTAATGCTTGGATGCCCGATCCGGGAAGGGGTATACCTCTCCTTCACCCAATTCTGCGGCCTCCCAAGAAGAAGTTAGCCAGCCAAATGGTTCAAAGAGGCCTTCGAGAACAGGTCAGTCAGCAGCTTTGGATGTCTCCCGGTCAGCGTGAACCAGCGGTTCGTTGACCAGGTGCTCACTCAGGAACCAGGATTGCAGTTCGTTGGTCCTAAGCACATCGCTGACCACCAGGTCATTTGTGCCCTGGTCGCCCAGTTTGGCGGCGCGCTCAGCAAGTTCACGACAGTGGCGGATGATGACCAGGTGCGCATCCAGCAACCTGGAAAGCTGCACTGGAACTTCTTCTCTGCCCTTAGGTGGACGTTCGATGCGGGTAGTCTCGGCAACATCGTGGGCCATGGCAATTGCCAAGCCGCCTAAAAGCTGAATGCGTTCGGCGATTCCGTCGACGATTTCAACCTGCTCGCCGAAGTGCTTGTCGAAAAGAAGATGAAGCTGATAGAAAGTGGGACCCGCAACCTGCCAGTGAGACTTCTTGTAGAGATCGCGGAGCGTCATGGAATCCGCCAGCATTTGGTTCAGCTGCTCGGTCATTTCCAGTCGAACAGGCTCTTCCAATTCCAAACTGAAGGCATGAGTAACGGTTCCGTAGGGTTGAATTTCGCGGCCACTTTGGTGCACTCGAGGTTCTGCGCTGGGACGGCTTCCCGAGGGACTTTTCTTTGCCATATATATCTCCTTTTACTGGCGTTAGATGATCAATTGGTGGCGTAGATACAACAATCTTTCCGCAAATTGAAAATGCGGAGCCTAAACCGATTCACAGCAAAATTTTCGGGAATCTTCTATCATGGAGTGTTCTCATTCACAACGTGGAGAAGTCAGAGTTGGCACAGACTCCAGTATTGACAGAGCCGCAGCAATCATCGACCCCTTCGCCGAACAATCATAACAATAACAATGACGGCCTGGAGGTGCTCGAAACCCGCGAGTGGCTGGATTCACTCGATTACGTCCTGGCCACCGGAGGCCCGGAGCGGGCCGGCCGTCTGCTGCAGCAGTTGCAGCTTCATGCACGGCGAGCGGCGGGGGTTAATCTACCTTTCACGGCGACCACTCCTTATCAGAACACGATTTCTGTGCGCCAGCAGGCGCCGTTCCCAGGAAGCCAGGAAATGGAGCGCCGGATCAAAAGCCTGGTCCGCTGGAACGCGATGGCCATGGTGGTGCGGGCTAACAAGATGCAGGAAGGTATTGGCGGCCACATCTCGACCTTCGCTTCAGCCGCAACTTTGTACGAGGTGGCGTTCAACCACTTCCTGCGCGCGCGCACTGAGAATGGTGATCGCGACATCGTCTATTTCCAGGGTCACGCTGCCCCGGGAATGTATTCACGCGCTTTTCTCGAAGGACGTCTACCAAAAGAAAAACTAGAAAACTTTCGGCGCGAATTGAAGCCGGGCGGAGGATTGTCATCCTATCCGCACCCCTGGCTCATGCCCGATTTCTGGGAGTTCCCCACTGTCAGCATGGGACTCGGTCCGCTGCAATCCATTTATCACGCGCGATTCATCAAGTACCTGGAAAATCGCGGGCTGAAGAATTCGACTGGTGGCAAAGTCTGGGCCTTCCTCGGCGACGGCGAAATGGACGAACCGGAATCTTTGGGTTCGATCACTTTGGCTTCGCGGGAGAAGCTCGACAACTTGATCTGGGTCATTAACTGCAACTTGCAGCGACTCGACGGCCCGGTCCGCGGCAATGGAAAAATCATTCAGGAGCTGGAGGCGATTTTCCGCGGCGCCGGTTGGAACGTGATCAAAGTTATCTGGGGCAGCGACTGGGACAGCCTGATCGCGAACGATCGCGATGGCCTGCTGGTGCGGCGTTTAGGTGAGATCACCGACGGTCAGTACCAGAAATTTTTCGTGGAAAGCGGAGCTTATTTCCGCCAGAACTTGTTCGGAACTGATCCGCGTTTGCTGCGAATGGTCGATCATCTTTCTGACGAACAGATGTCGCGCATGCGACTTGGCGGTCACGATCCGATCAAAGTACATGCTGCCTACAGATCGGCGGTCGAACACAAGGGCGCGCCGACTGTCATCCTGGCAAAAACCATTAAGGGTTACGGGCTGGGCGAAGCCGGCGAAGGCAAGAACATCACCCACCAGCAGAAGAAGCTCAACGAAGACGAGTTGCGGATGTTCCGTTCGCGCTTTGGCATTCCAATTCCAGATGAAGAATTGCACAATGCGCCGTTTTATCGTCCGCCGGACGACAGCGCTGAAATCCGCTACATGCAGGAACGCCGTAAACAGCTTGGCGGTTACATGCCCGAGCGCAAAGTGCGCTCAGGACCGATCAAACCGGTCACTGCATCGCACTTTGAAGAATTTTTCAAAGGCACCGAAGGCCGTGAAGTTTCAACCACCATGGTCTTCGTGCGGCTGCTGGCGAAACTGCTGCGCGATCCAGAGATTGGAAAGCTCATTGTCCCCATCATTCCCGACGAAGCTCGCACCTTCGGCATGGAAGCACTCTTCCGTCAGGTGGGAATTTATTCGAGCGTCGGCCAGCTCTATGAGCCGGTCGATATGGACACGCTGCTCTATTACAAAGAAGCCAAGGACGGGCAGATTCTCGAAGAAGGCATTACCGAAGCGGGATCGATCAGCTCATTCATCGCGGCAGGAACGTCGTATTCGAATCACGGGATCAATACCATCCCGTTTTTTATTTACTACTCAATGTTCGGCTTCCAGCGTATTGGAGATCTGATCTGGGCCGCGGCCGACATGCGGGTGCGCGGCTTCCTGCTGGGCGGGACTGCCGGCCGCACCACTCTCGCGGGCGAAGGCTTGCAGCACCAGGACGGCCACAGTCATGTGCTGGCGCTAAGCGTTCCCAATCTGCTGGCTTATGATCCGGCGTTCGCCTTTGAGATTGGCATAATTATTCAGGATGGAATTCGGCGCATGTACGTGAATCAGGAATCCATCTTCTATTACCTGACGGTCGGCAACGAGCCGTTGCCGATGCCGCCGATGCCAGAGGGGGCCGGCATTCGCGAAGGAATTCTGAAAGGCCTGTACCTCTTCAAGCCTTCACAAAAGAAAGATGCACAACTGAAGGCGCAGCTATTCGGCAGCGGCGCAATCATGTTCGAAGTTCTGAAGGCGCAGCAGTTGCTGGAGAAATATGGCGTTTCCGCCGATGTGTGGAGCGTCACCAGCTACAAAGAGCTGTATCGCGACGCCAACGATTGCGAGCGCTGGAACATGCTGCATCCGGGAGACACGCCGAAAGTGCCATTCGTCACCCAGCAGCTGAAGAACACGCAAGGCGTGCTGGTCGCAGCTTCTGACTACATGAAGATTCTGCCGGAATCCATTTCGCAATGGATGCCGCGGCCGTTGGTCTCTCTAGGCACCGACGGCTTCGGTCGAAGCGAGGGCCGCGAAGCCCTGCGCGATTTCTTTGAAGTCGATGCCAAACACATTGTGCTGGCGACTTTACATGCCCTGGCGCGGGAGAAAAAGGTCGAATCGAAAACTGTCAGTCAGGCCATTAAAGATCTCGGAGTCAATCCTGAGAAAGTGAACCCGGCAATAAGTTAACCAGCTTCTAGCCGTTAGCTTTTGCGAAAAAAAGCGTCCGCATCTTGCCAGAAGCCGGGAGCGGGCAGCCAGCAGCGGAAATTCGGAGATCATTGAGTGACTGAATTCAAGCTTCCAGAACTTGGGGAAAATGTTCATCAGGGCGACCTGGTGCGGCTGATGATTGCGCCCGGCGCGACCATCGCCGAAGGTCAGGCGGTAATGGAACTCGAGACTGACAAAGCTGTCGTCGAGGTCCCTTCGTCAGTAAGCGGCACAGTTAAAGACGTCATGGTCAAGCAGGGCGAAAAAGTCAAAGTTGGCCAGGTGATCTTCACCGTGGAAAATGGCGCAGGTGGAAAACGAGCCGAGGCAAAGGCGTCCGCCGCTGCTCCGTCGAAATCTGAGGCTAAAACGACGGCTGCAGTGCAACAGTCATCTGCTGCAAAATCTCCTGCGCAGGCTGCGACAGTTGCGCCCGCAACCAGAACTGCGGCAGCAGTTGTTCCCTCCGAAACCAGCGAGAGCGCGGAATTTAAATTGCCCGAACTCGGCGAGAACATTCATCAGGGCGACCTGGTTCGTCTCATGATTTCTCCTGGCGCCCAGGTTTCCGAAGGCCAGCCGGTGATGGAGCTTGAGACCGACAAAGCGGTGGTCGAAGTCCCGTCATCTCTTACTGGAATTGTGAAGGATGTCCACGTTTCACAAGGCGAGACGATCAAGGTAGGGCAAACCATATTTACGCTCGAGCCGGGCGCAAGGCAATCAACTTCGCAGAGGCCTTCTCGCGCCGAAGAAGTTCATGATCATGCGCGCGCGGCGTTTCAGGCGGTGATCCAATCTGAAGGCAAAACCGAAGAGCAGGCGCTGCCTCCCGACCAGCCACAGGCTGCGCCGGTGACCACATTCAGTATGCCGTTACACCTTGACCGCGCAGCGGGTGTGGAACATCGCGGACCGGTTCCGGCTGCGCCGCACGTGCGTCGGCTCGCGCGTGAACTGGGAATCGACATTCACAACGTAACCGGAAACGGCCCCGGCGGGCGCATCAGCGAAAACGATGTAAAGGTGCACGCGAAGAGCATGATCGCGGCGGCATCCGGTGCTGGTCCGGCATCAACCCACGTCAAGCAGCCCGCGCTTCCAGACTTCAGCAAGTGGGGAAAAATCGAGCGCGTTTCCATGCGCGGAGTGCGGCGCAAAACCGCTGAGCATATGTGGGAAGCGTGGAGCGCGATCCCGCATGTCACCCAGCAGGACAAAGCCGACATCACCGAACTCGAGCATTTGCGCACCAAGTTCGCGCCCAAGGCAGCCGAGGCTGGCGGAAAAATGACGGTCACCGCAATCGCTTTGAAAGTCTGCGCGTCGGCGCTGAAAATCTTTCCGCAGTTCAACGCCTCCATCGACATGGAGAACGAAGAGATCGTCTACAAACAATTTATCAATATCGGCGTCGCAGTTGATACCGAGCGGGGGCTGTTGGTTCCAGTGCTCCGTGACGTGGACAAGAAAAATATCGTGGAGCTGGCTGCGGAGCTGACCGGACTTTCAAAGAAAGCCCGCGACAAGAAACTTACTCCGGCGGACATGGAAGGCGGGACATTTACCATCACCAACCTGGGCGGGATCGGTGGGACCGGTTTTTCGCCCATCGTCAATTATCCCGAGGTCGCAATTCTGGGTTTGTCCCGTTCAAGCACAGAGCCGGTTTGGATGGAAAACAAATTCGAGCCGCGCATGGTGCTGCCGCTGTCGCTATCCTACGATCACCGGTTAATTGATGGCGCTGATGCGGCGCGGTTCCTGCGCTGGATTGCGGAAGCTTTCGAGCAGCCATTCCTGTTGTCGGTGCAGGGGTAAACATAAAGGCATCAACCACAAAGGGCACGAAGGTTCACCAAGGAAACCAATAATCACGCAAGGATTTCCTTCGTGGAACTTCGTGTCCTTCGTGGTTAAAGATTTAAACAGATGACAGAAACTTCCCAACAAAATATCGCAGTCATCGGTGGTGGCCCCGGCGGTTATGCAGCTGCGTTTCTCGCGGCCGACCTGGGCATGAAGGTCACTCTCATCGACCGCGAGCAGAATCCTGGCGGCGTCTGCCTTTATCGAGGATGCATCCCCTCAAAAGCCTTGCTGCACGTGGCCAAGCTGATCGACGAATCGCGGCATGCCAAGAATTGGGGCATCGAGTTTGGCGAACCGCGGATCGACGTTGCGCGCTTACGGGCCTACAAAGAGGGCGTGATCAATAAATTGACCGGCGGCCTGGGACAAATCGCCAAAGCAAGAAAAGTGCAGTACATCCGGGGCGACGCGAGTTTTGAGAACTCAAACACTCTTCGCATCGCGAAAAATGATGGCAGCGGAGATACGTTGAATTTCGACCGGATCGTGATTGCAACCGGCTCGCGGCCGGCGGTGGTTCCAACTTTGAAGCTCGACAGCCCACGCATGCTGGATTCAAGTTCGGCTCTGGATTTGAAAGATGTCCCCGGTACGTTGCTGGTCGTCGGCGGCGGCTACATTGGCCTCGAGTTGGGCACGGTTTATGCTGCGCTGGGATCCAAAGTTTCTGTGGTTGAAATGACCGGAGGTTTGCTGCCCGGGGCTGATCGCGACCTGGTGCTCCCGCTGCACAAGCGTCTGGAAAAAATATTCGACGCCATTCTGCTCAATACCACCGTGACCGCAGTAAAAGAGGAAGCAAACGGCATTCGAGTTTGCTTTGACGGAAAAGACATCAAGGAACGGGAAAAGGTATTCGACAAGGTACTGGTGTCGGTAGGGCGCAAAGCAAATTCCCAAATTCCAGGGCTCGATCGTACGCAGGTGCGAGTCACTGATCGCGGATTTATCCAGGTCAATAAACACCTGCAAACCAATGATCCCGCGATTTACGCGATCGGCGACGTAGTGGGGGAACCCATGCTGGCCCACAAAGCCTCTCATGAGGGACGAACTGCGGTCGAGCACATCGCCGGCCACAAGGTTGCGTTCGAGCCGAACGCCATCCCGGCGGTGGTTTTCACCGATCCTGAAATTGCCTGGACCGGACTGACCGAAATGCAGGCTGAAAAAGAGGGCCGCGAGATCAAGGTGGCAAAATTTCCCTGGGCTGCCTCGGGTCGCGCCATGACCATAGATCGCACCGAGGGTCTGACCAAGCTGATTCTGGATCCGGCAAACGAGCGCATCCTGGGAATGGGAATTGTCGGGGCCGGAGCTGGTGAACTGATCGCGGAAGGCACTCTGGCCATTGAAATGGCTGCGCTGGCAAAGGACCTGGCGCTGACCATCCATCCGCACCCCACACTTTCAGAGACGCTGATGCAGTCTGCCGAAGTATTTTTTGGGACCAGTACAGATTTGTATCGTTCGCGTAGGTAGTAGACATCTAAGGAGTGCGCATCGATGCGCTTCCCCAAGATGCCCGACAACCTTTATCTCAATCTCTGGTTCAGCGATTCTGAACTCGTCGAAACCTTCGCCCACGCTGCCGCAGTCATTCAGCAATTGCCGTTTTCTCCCCAGCATCCAGGAGTAACCGGGGTGGCCGTGCACCCCATTTCCTGGAGCGAAGCCACCATTATGGAAGAACATTTTCGTCCTGGAATATCGCCCGAAGAGGCAGTTACTCTGGCGGCAACCCTTCCGCATGAAGATTACGCCTATGTTTTTGAAGCAAATTGGGACCTGTGGTCGCCGCTCTCTCCCCAGGGAGAATGGACGGAGCGGCCATCTGTGGTCAAAGTGATCGTGCGCGGGGACGAGTTCGAGGCAACTGAATCCGATACGCAAGGCCAACTGCAGGTCGATTTTGGCCTGGACTCACCCTTTTTACATGAAGAGTTGCAGCTCTCGCCAGAGGTCGAGTCGCGGGTCCGGAGCAATGTTCAGAAATTGGTTGACTTTACTTCCAAGGTCGAGAAGAATTCAGGCGCTAAGAGCCGGCTGTTGTGGTCGGAATCGGAAGAAAATCTGGCGCAGAAGCTGGTAACCCGGTTGCAAAGGCTGAACTAAGAGGCTTGATTCGGCGGGTTACAGGAGCCGCGAATGCAAACTTTTGCAAGCTAACTGCAGCCTTTGAAACCAGCATCATAGGGATCGTCATGTTCGGGAATCGTAGGCGCAAGCCCCAAGACGAGGAAGATTCTCTGGTTCCGCACGGACTGATCTGGCACGCGACCGCGGAACCCACCCCTGAAGAAGCCGCCAAGAGCGAGGAGTCGCTCGGCTTTACCATCGACTACGCTCAAGACATTGAGCGGGTTCGTCGGGCGTTGCCAGACGCTTCGACCAATCCGGTCCCCGAAGCTGGTTCCGAAGTTCCGGCTGACAGGCCTATGGTAATTCCCTGGTGGCGGGTAGAGCAGCCTGAACAGCCTGCCGAACCGCCGAAATCTAAGCTCACGCCGATGCCGTTGTCTGCCTATGTTCCGACTCCGGTCGAGCCGAATTTAGATGCCCCGCGTCCCTCTCGAATTCAGCCCATGCAGATTAGGTCGATGCCGAGCGCGTCAACACCAGCCGCGCCCCTCGAGATTCAGAGTACGGCAGCTCAGCCGGTTGAGTCCCAGCCCATTAATGTCCGTCCGATTTCAGCTCCCCAGACCAAGCCAGCGGAGATTCCCCAAGCCTCTATTCCTCAGATCCAAGGCTCACTGGCTACTTCATCTGAGATCCGGGTGTCGCAAATTGCCCAGCCCGTTATTGAGCAGCCCGAGGTTGATCAACCCAGGATTGTTGATCGGGCCAGGACTGACGAATCGCTGCTTCCAAAGTCGAGCGAAATTACGGAATCATTCCGGCTCGCCTTCTCGCGGTTCTGGTCGGTTTGCAGAACCGCATGGCTGGGATTGGATTTGATCAGCGCAAGGGCGAAGGAGCAGAGCCTGCAGAGGGTGCGGTCCTTAGAACTCGGGCGGCAATTCACAGAGGTGGGAAAGCAGGGACAGCATCTGCTCCGCGCGGGATTGTCCCGGACCGGTCAGTATGCTCGAAGGGCAGGCGGCGCGCTCAGTTCATATTCTCGAACGGGAATAGCGCGTATGCGGCAAGCATCATCAAGAGTACGGGCTGTTTCTGCCTCCACAAGCACGGATGTTGTTCGGCCAGCTACTTCCAAGCCAGCAACTCCTTCTCGAATTCGATTTTTGATTGCGGCGTCAGCATTGCGGGCCAGGATCATAGCCGCCCAGCAGTTGTCCGCGTGGAGACTCCGGCGCGAACGCATGGCAGTGGATTCGCGCTTCTGGGCTTCAATGACTATGTCCGCGATCGCGGCAATCATCGCTTTGGTAATTGTTTCGGTAGTGCCGCACTACGCGGCTAAGTCGCTTCCCAGCAGAATTCTGAACACCAACCCGTCGGTGGACGCCAGTGTGACTTCCGGAGCTGCAGCGTCGGCTGCGCAGGTCAAGACGACCGCTCCGGTGCGGAAGCCAGTCGCTACGGCCAGTTCGCACCCCGCGCCGGCCAAAGCGAGTTCGATTAAAGCAGCCGGCAATACCGCTTCCGCTAAGCCCCGCCATGTGGTGAATGATGATTACGTTGCACCGGACACCTATAAGTATTATGGGACGGGATCGAAAGGCTCGCGCTGAACGGGAACATGAGTGTAGTCGCGGGCGTCCACGCCCGCTTAGCGAAAGGTTAAGTTGTCATAGAGTTTGTCGGACAAGAGTGTCCGATCCACACGGGCCACCCCGGACGTGGACATCCGGGGCTACACGATCCGGACTTTATTACTTCAGCGACACCAGCCGATCCACCAGCTCTGAATAATCTTTCTTTTCCAGACCGTGGACCTCCCGGTTGTAGTCGTCCACCTTAGACGAATAATTCATCGAGCAGAATTTCGGACCGCACATCGAGCAGAACGCGGCCTCTTTGTAGAAGTCATCGGGTAGCGTTTCGTCGTGCATGGAGCGGGCGGTCTCAGGATCGAGCGAGAGGGCGAACTGCTTCTCCCAATCGAATTTGTAACGCGCGTAGCTGAGCGCGTCGTCCCGGTCCTGCGCGCCCGGACGATGCCTCGCCAGATCGGCAGCGTGGGCTGCAATTTTGTACGCGATGATTCCATCCTTGACGTCTTTCTCATTCGGAAGGCCGAGGTGCTCTTTGGGCGTGACATAGCAGAGCATGGCCGCGCCGTGCCATCCGATCATGGCCGCGCCAATGGCCGAAGTTATGTGGTCATAACCCGGAGCGATGTCGGTGACCAGCGGCCCGAGCGTATAAAATGGGGCTTCATAGCAAAGCTCGCGCTCTTTATCCACCTGCTCTTTGATCTTGTCGAGCGGAACGTGGCCCGGTCCTTCGATCATGACCTGCACATCGTACTGCCAGGCTTTTTTCGTCAACTCACCGAGAGTCTTGAGTTCGGCAAACTGGGCGGCGTCGCTGGCATCGGCAATACATCCCGGACGTAGTCCATCGCCCAGCGAAAACGAAACGTCGTGCTTGGCGAAAATCTTGCAGATGTCGTCAAAGCACTCGTACAGAAAATTCTGTTTGTGATGATGCGCCATCCATTGGGCGAGGATGGCTCCGCCTCGGCTCACGATTCCGGTAATGCGCTTTGAAACCAGCGGCAAATACTGCACCAGGACGCCGGCATGTATGGTCATGTAATCCACGCCCTGTTCGGCCTGCTCCTCGATTACTTCAAGCATTACATTAGCGTTGAGGTCTTCAATCCGTTTGACCCGCGAGACCGCTTCGTAAATCGGCACGGTGCCGATGGGAACCGGAGAGTGGCGCAGAATGGCTTCGCGAATCTGGTGAATATCACCGCCAGTGGAAAGATCCATCACGGTGTCGGCGCCATAGTGAACCGCGGTGTGCAGTTTTTTTAATTCCTCGTCAATGTTGGAAGTCACCGCGCTGTTGCCGATGTTGGCATTGATCTTACAAAGCGATTCCACACCAATCGCCATCGGCTCGAGTTCAGGATGGTTGATGTTCGCCGGGATGATCATGCGTCCGCGGGCAACCTCGTCGCGGACCAACTCTGGCGCTACCTTCTCCCGCTGGGCGATGTATTGCATCTCTTCGGTGACAACGCCCTGACGCGCATAACGCATCTGCGAGAAATTGCCGTCGGTGTTCTGCGATTTACGTTTCGCAATCCATTCCGCGCGTAGCCTGGCGGCGCCGTTGCCGTTCTGTCCGTTTCCGTTGTGACCATTACCGTTGTTGCCATTGGGAGAAGGCATAAATAAAGTCCTCTGAATTTTCCTGAAGAGTTAATTATACGCGGCCCTGGTTGATCCACAGGGCATCCTGCACGATGCATTCTTTATAATTCGTCATCGTTTGCTTCGCCCAATTCGCCGCTGTGTTTCCCCATTACGTGAATCTCTGGGGCAAGCAGATCCATCCGCATTTGCTATTTGAATCCTTGGGCTACGCCGTCGCATTTGGAGTTTACCTCGTATTGCGCCGTCGATTTGGGGACAATGTCACGGCGCCCACGCGTTGGGTAGTAGTCGCCGGCGCCGTCGCTGGAGGCGCCATCGGGGCGAAACTTTTATTTCTGTTTGAAGACCCGCAACTCACGATGCGCAATCTCCAGAATCCCGCGTACCTCACAGGCGGCAAAACGATTGTAGGGGCGCTTGCTTTCGGACTGTTATTTGTCGAGCTATTAAAAAATTATATTCGGCTTAGTCGATCGACTGGCGATCTGTATGCTATCCCTCTTTGTCTTGGAATTGCGGTTGGCCGAATCGGATGTTTTCTGACCGGTCTGGGCGATAACACTTATGGAAAGCGGACGTCTCTGCCCTGGGCCGTGGATTTCGGCGATGGAGTACCACGACATCCTACGCAGCTCTACGAAACCCTCTTCCTGGTCGCTTTCATTCCGATTCTTTATTTCGTGTTGCTGTCGATTTCAAAACGGAAGGACCGCAGCGTACGAACGGTCTTTGTGGATGGCGACGCATTCAAACTATTCATGGTGGCCTATATGACTTTTCGTCTGCTTTGCGATTTCATTAAGCCATATCCGAGAATCTTCCTCGGCCTCGGAGGAATTCAGTGGGCCTGTCTTCTCGTCCTGCTGTACTATTCCAGAGATGTTGCCCGCTGGCTGCGGTTAGCTGGCGTCAGTCGCCGGTTAAGCCTGAGGCAGGCCTAAAGATGGACGCTCGGCCCGCGAGCTCTCATTTGCCCGTAATTGTGGCATGACTGGCTGCGTAAACGATTCTCTGAGAACATGAAACTCATCGGCACCATTGCTCTCGCTCTTGTGGTCATCGTCGCTTCACTTTTGTTCATCGTTTCGTCGATCTGCATGGTGAGTGGCGCATCGGTTGCCGGTGGCCGAATATTAGGCGGTGTTTTTGCCCTGTGCTGCTTAGGAGTGATAGTCGGCGGAATGTCTTTGATTGCGAGAATCCATGGAAAGCCCTAACTGTTAAGATGGCATTAGCTACCAAAACACGCCCATATCTTTTCTACGACGTTGCCATCTCCATCTGCTCAACCTGTTACCAGAAAATTGAAGCCAAGACCGTTTTTCAGGATGGAAAGGTCATCATGCTGAAGCGTTGTCCTGAGCACGGGAGCGAGCGGGTCCTGATCGCAGACGATGTGGAGTACTATCGCCGCTGCCGTGAAGTTTTTATAAAACCTCCGGAAATGCCGTTGGTGTACAACACCCCGGTCAAATGGGGCTGCCCATACGACTGCGGATTATGCTCAGACCACGAGCAGCACTCGTGCCTGACACTCGTCGAAATTTGTGACTACTGCAACCTGCGCTGTCCGGTTTGCTACGCGGCCAGCGGGCCGGACCGTCAGCAGTTCCGCAGTCTGGAGCACATCGAACAAATGCTTGATGCAGTAGTACGCAATGAGGGTCACCCGGACGTCGTTCAGATCTCCGGTGGCGAACCGACGATGCATCCCGAATTCTTCCGCATTGTGGAGATGGCAAAAGCGCGTCCGATCCGCCACCTCATGGTCAATACGAACGGAGTACGGATCGCCCAAGAAGAAGACTTCGTGCGCCGCCTCGCCGAATACAAAGAGGACTTTGAGGTGTACCTGCAGTTTGACTCGTTTGAGCGAGGCCCGCTGATGGAACTTCGTGGCGCCGATCTCCGGCGGATCCGCGGTGATGCTCTGGAGAAACTGAACCGTTACGAGATTTCAACCAACCTGGTGGTCACACTTAAGAAGGGACTCAACGATCACGAAATCGGAAAGATCATCGATTACGCGCTGACTCAGCCCTGCATTCGTGGCGTAACTTTTCAGCCGATTCAGCAGGCAGGCCGGCTGGAGAATTTCGATCCATCCTCAGACCGCCTTACTTTGACTGAGGTCAGGCGAAAAATACTGGAACAGACATCGGTTTTTCGCGCAGAAGACGTGATCCCCGTTCCCTGCCATCCGGATTCGATTGCGATGGCCTATGCGCTAAAACTAGGCGACACAGTAAAGCCGCTGACTTCAATGATCCCTCCGGAGATATTGATCAATGGGGCTGGCAACACAATCCTTTACGAGCAGGAAGCGACCGTGCGCGACAACTTATTCAAGCTCTTCGCGACGAATCACTCGCCGCGTAGCGGGGCCGGCAGCCTGCGCGAACTGCTGTGCTGTCTGCCGAAAGTTTTTGCGCCGAAGGACATCACTTATGAGAATGTGTTCCGAGTCATCATCATGCAATTCATCGACGCGCACTCATTCGACGTGCGCAGCGTGAAGAAAACCTGCGTGCACATTGTTCATCGCGATGGGCGGCTGATCCCCTTCGATACTTACAATCTTTTTTACCGCGACGACCTTGAGCAAAGCCGCTTAGCTCCGCTGCGAGAGCGGGCTGAGCAAAGATTCTTGCATTCGCTTCCGGTCTCTTAAGGCACAGTCGTTGCCGGAAATTTCAGTTTGCCTGGGTTGCTTCGAGTCTTGGACTGATCCGCACTGGCCAGGTGGCCGTGACAAACCCAATCGCGTAGACGAAGCCGATCACAGAAAAGCCGGCGATCAGATTTCTTTGCGCCACTGCTCCGACCAGGTACGATTGCAGAACCTGCAAGAGCGTTCCCGCGAAGTAGAAAGTGTTCTGGACCCGTCCCATGAAGTGCTGAGGAATCTGCTCCATCATGCTGGTATTCATGGCCACACCAGTGATGCCACGGCCGGAGCCCATGAGTGCGTACACCATAACTGCCAGAGCCAGCACCGGCATGGTGGGCGCCGAGGTCATCAACACGGCGAGAAATCCAAGCGAAATCGCAATCGACCTTCGCGCGCCAAATTTCTTAATGAACATGGGCGCATAAAACGCGCTGACAAATGCTCCCACGCCCCAGCCGCCATTCAGCCAGCCATAGCCTACGGCTCCCGCGTGATAGACGTTGTCGCTCAGCGGCGGAGTGACCACGACTCCGGTCATCATGGCGGAGAGGAATAGCGCCCAACTGATGCCCAATAGGACAATCTCGCGATGTCCCCGAAGAAACTGAATGCCGTCGCGCAATTCGCGAAAGAATTTTTGCACCGCGCCTTCGGCGGCAATGATGTCATTGTGCAACTCGGCCGGGCGCGGCACCACATGTCGGCCCTTGCGCACGGCAAAATAGCACAGAAATGAAAGCACGTAACTGCTTACGTCGAGCACCAGCACGCCGCCGAGACCGATTTTGTTGTACACGAAGCCTACGAGCGCGCCGGCGATCAGCCAGCCTCCCTGCACCCCAGCCAGCAGAAAAGTATTGGCGTGAACAAATTCGTCGCCCGGCGTCATTTCCTGAATCAGCGCGGTAATGGTCGGCCAGAACATCCAGAAGCCCGCGGCCACCAGCATATTCATGGCATAGAGTTCCCAGACTTTGGCTTTGCCCTCGAAGGCGAGGACGGCGACGACCGCGATGACCACCGCGCGAATCACGTCGAGCGCCATTACCAATCGGCGACGATCTTCGCGATCAATAATTACGCCGGTGAAGGGGAGCAGAAGAATTGCCGGCAGGGTTTGCACAACGGCGAACGTGCCCAGCGCAATCTCGGAATGCGTGGCTTGCAGAATGTACCACGCGACGGCGGCCGAGTTCATCCCGCTGCCAATCATGGAGATGACGTTGGCGGCGAAGATGAAACGCAAGCCCTTCTTCTGCAGGATCGAACGCATGATCTACTTTAAGTGAGAGATGAAACTCTGGAAACAATAAATCTGTGTCTTGTGCTCTGGAGGAATTAAGTCGTGCAAATTCGGGACCGAACGATCAGGCTGGGCGTTTCGATCGCCAGTCGATTTTGATCGCCCTGGCTTCCCACAACACATAGACAATCAGCAGCAGCATTACCGTTTCGATGGGGTGCTTATAGCGCTGGAAAGGGTTCACCAGGTAATACGGGAGTGGGTAGATGAGCAAAAACGGCGCCAAGAGCCAGCCATAGGGATTCCGGCGCCACAGAGTAAGAATGAGCCCGGCAAAAGCAAACAGGGCTTCCAGCAGGAACTCCACATGGCGAGCCACCCACATTTCATAACCAGCAACGATCACGGTCTGCGGCGGCGCGGCCCAGAAATACCAGATGCGCTTTAAGGTAAACAGCAAAAACTTTCCGGGATTTTCACGGATGAATTCGTGGACCTGAACTTTTTCCGCATCCATGAAACGAATTTCGCCAAGCTCCTGAAAACGTTTCATGGCGATTGGATCGTTCCCGGGATGTTCGTTGCGCGTCCAAAGCCCTGACGATTCGCTGTTATTGGATTCGTGCAATTCGAGCGGGAGATTGTCGCGAATGAATAGGAACCGGCCAAACGCCCGGGAATTGCGAATCGTCCACGGTGTGATGCAAAGCGCTGCGACCAATAGCGCGAGGCCTGCGCCGGAATATTGCCGCGAGGACTGCGGGGCGCGATAGATGATCCATGCGAGGAAAAACGGCAGCAGAATCACAAGCGTGGTGTTGGTCAGCAGAATTAGGCCCCACAGCAAACCGTAGGCGATCCAGTCGCGGCGGCGCGCGCTGTCAGCCATGCGGATCGTGAGCCACAATGCCAAGCTGAGCAGAAATGTCGAAAAGCTAACTTCCCAGATAATTCGTACCGGCCAGTAAACGACATACGGAAAAACCGCCCAGGCCCAAGCCGAAGCACGACCTACTTTTTCGTTGTAAATTCGGGTGCCAATTCGAAAGAGCGTCCAACACGTAAGTGAGGCAAAAAAGCTGTTGAAGACGAGCATCGCGAAAGCCGCCGCACGCGTGTAGAGCCCAAATACTTTGAAAGCTGCAGCGATGACATAGGGGTAAACCGGTGCGGCCCAAGCGGTGGGCCCGGTGTCCAAATCGGTGGGAGAACTGAATCCTTGTCCGTGAACGATGGATCGCGCGATCCGTCCCATCTCCCAGCCAAATTGGAAGTGATCGCGCAGCGGATTAATACGATAGGTGTGGCCAATAACAATGACGGCAAGTCTGAGCAAGAAGGCGATAAGGACAATGAAGAAAATAGAACGCCGAAAAGGCAGTTTGCGCGAGGGTTCGCGAAATCGGTGCTGCTCAGTGTCTCTATTGTGCGGGAGCGCGGTTTCCACTGAGTTCAGACTATCGCACGCTATGCAAGCTCCGCCAGATTGTGTGCCTGAGCTTGCACCGTTTCACTAAACAGCTCACTTCTATGGCGCTTCGATCAGCTCCATTTTGCCGTCTCGCGTGCGGTGAAGGATCATCAGCTTGCCCTTGGGGTCGCGAAAGACGAAAACGTCGCGATCGCGGAAATGGGCTTCTTTGATCGCTTCTTCCAGCGTCATAGGACGGAGCGCAACGGCCTCGTCAGAACGAACCACGTGGACTTCGGTCGATTTTGCGAACGCGGGAAATTTGTGCACCACCATCGAAAGGGTCGGAGCTGCAGCCACCGCGGTGAGCTGCGGAGCCGAAGCGGGCGGGGTGGAAACTTCTTCGTTCCTATCTGTGGCCTTATGATTTCTTCGTTTCTTTGTGATGATGCGGGTCTTATTTTTAAGAGCCTGTTTTTCGAGGTGATCCAGCGCATTACCGATGGCCGCTCGCATATCTTTCGCCTGAGAAAGAGCAATCAGCGGTCCGACCCGAGAAGTGATCGCAATTTCGGCTTTGTGCCGGTGCTTCTCGACCGCCAGAATAACCTTGCTCTCAAAATTGCCGCGTAGAATTTTCCTGATCTTGCTCAGACCGGACTCGATTTCCTTGCGGTCAGCGGCGGTGACTTCGTAGTGCTTGCCGGTGTATTCCACATTCATGCGTAAGCCTCCGGGTTGTACCCCGTCAGAACTGGAATCTCAGCTCTTATCTTTAGCTCTTAGCTCGATTGATTCGTGCTGGCTAATTGCTAAGAGCTAAAAGCTAACGGCTAAAAGCTAACGGCTAAAAGCTTACTTCTTCACTCTTCTCTGGTGGGTGCTGGGAATTTTCATATCTTCGCGGTACTTGGCAACAGTGCGGCGAGTTACCTGAATGCCTTGAGACTGCAGAATGCGGGTAATCTGTTCGTCGGTAAGCGGCTTGCCGGGGTCCTCGTCCTCGATCAATTTTTTCACGCGGCGCTTCAAGATTAGCAGTGAAGTGTTTCCGCCTTCGGGTCCGTTCACGCTTTCGCTGAAGAAATAGCGCAGTTCAAAAACGCCCTGCGGAGTGTGCGCATATTTATTGGCGACGGCGCGGCTCACCGTGGAAGGATGTACTCCGATCTCTTCCGCGACTTCTTTGATCATCATCGGCTTCAGTTCGTCGATGCCTCTTTCCAGAAACTCGCGCTGGCGATCAACGATGGAATAGCAGACCTTCAGAATCGTCTGCTTGCGTTGCTCAATATTCTTGATCAGCTGAATGGCGCTCTTGAACCGCTCTTTGACGTAATTGCGGGTGTCGCGGTCGTTGCCATCGCGAGTCAATAATTTGCGATACGCAGGATTGAGCCGCAGCGTGGGCACGTCGTCATCGTTCATCATGACCAGCCACTCATCACCGTGTTTGACCAGCGCAACATCAGGTTCAATCAGGCGCGGCTGCACAATGTTGTAGCGCAGGCCTGGCCGCGGGTCCAGGGTGCGGACATATTCCAGCGCCGCCTGCACCACCTCGATGGGCCGGTTAATAGCTCTCGAGATTTCTTTGTATTGTTTGTTCTGCAGCGCGCGCAGGTGCTGATCGACCAGTGCGATGGCGTCGGTGAGTACCTGAGCTGTGCCATTGCCATTTTTGCCGAGCTGCATCTGGTGATAATGCAACTGGGCCAGCAAGCATTCGCGAAGATCGCGGCTGGCAACACCCGGAGGGTCCAACTGGCGGATGATGTCGATCGCTTCCTTCAGATCTTCGTGATCGAAATTTGCTTTTGGAACCGAGCGCAATCCGTTCTTTGTAGGAGGCAGAGTCGCGTTTGCGTCAATGGCAGGAGCAGCCGCTGCCGCAGATATTCCATTCGAAGAAGCAGGCCGCAAGGCGTCAGAAGCTGCGCTTCCACTCCAGCTATCAGGAGTCAGCGACGGGGCCTCGCCTTCGCCAAGCTCCGCCGAAGCAGGCTCAGCCGACCCCTGCTCCTCGCCCAGTGCAGCCAGTCCTAGCGCTGCGGCTTCCTTCACAACGTTCTCAGATTTCGCGGCATCAACTTCGGGCGCGGCGGCTGGCGCAATTCCCAGCAGTTCTTCGTCGCTGGCGATGAGATAGCCTTCTTCATTCAAGTTGCCGATTACCAATTCGGCGGCTTCGCGAACCGCCGGACGGGTCGGAATAGACCCTAGCTGCCAGACCAGATGATCGGTCAAGGTGCTGGGCTTGGAGAGGAAATTTTCAAACGATGGGCGTTCGATTTCTTCGAAATCACCTGGGCTGCGGAAGCCGGGATCAAGATAATCTTTAAAAAACGAACCGAAATCAATTTCTTCGAAGGGATCTTTTTTATCGGGAGTAGCTGCGGCTTCTTCTGCGGCCGAAGCGCGATCGCGCTCTTCCTCTCGGCGGCCGACGTCGTCGATGAGCGGCACCGCGTCTTCGAGTTCCTCGAGCACAGGATTCTCAACCATCTCGGCAGTGATCATGTCCTTGAGCTCAAGCTTGTTGAGCGCAAGCACACTGACCATCTGCACGAGGCCG
>DATATW010000054.1:0-19674 GCA_036268595.1 Terriglobales bacterium | reverse complement strand
TGCAGGTGTGGCACGAGGATGGCGTTCCGCAGGACATGCCGTTGCTGATCACGGAATCGAACCTTTCGTCGGCGGCGAGCGAGGCCAATCAGGATATTTTCGCGGGACTATGGCTGGCGGATTATGTGGGCGAGTTTTTGAACAGCGGAGGCAAGGGGCTTTATTACTTTCACTACCTGCCGTTGCAGATGGAGCACGGCTGCAACGATTCGCCGGGAACCTTTGGCATGTTCACCGTCAACAAGGATTACCAGGTGCAGCAATATCTGTCGCAATATTTCGCTTCGCGGCTGATCAATCTGGAATGGATCCAGCCGGGCAGCGGCGAGCACGCGGTATTTTCAGCCAAGGGCGATCTTACCGACGGCGCCGGACGCGCGTTACTCACGGCATATGCTCTCGACCGTCCAGATGGCGATTGGTCATTGTTAATAGTCAATCGCGACCAGTCGGCGGCCCACCAGTTTCGAATTAATTTTCACGATGACGCGGCACACAGCGTAAAGTCATTTGCCGGGCCGGTTGCGATTTCGATCTTTGGCAGCGAGCAGTACAAGTGGCATCCGGCGAGCACGGTATTTATGGCGCACTCGGCGCAGGCTGGACAGGAGCCAGTGATTACGAACACTAAGGGGTGGGTGGATCCGGATGGGCCGGCAGTGCACACCACAAAGGATGCATCAGCTGAAACTTCCTACGAGATCCCAGCGGCTTCAATCATGGTATTGAAGGGGAAGCTGAAATAGAGCATCGCAAAAGCACGCCTCTGCTGAGATGCCGCGCAGAGGTGGCATCACTAGCCATTAAGCGAGTTCGACCAAATCAGACATGTGGGGACGGGCGCCATCGGCTGTCCTGGCGAGCTTGCTCGCCAATTATCTTTGGAAGCCCTATCGGGCAGGAAGACGTTTTGCCGATATCGTGGTTCTCCGCCACTTACAATCAGCGGGACAGCCGAGGGCGGCTGTCCCCACACTGTATGAGTTTGAGTGGTTTGGCAACCATTCAAAATCTCCATGCAACTAATTGTTTAGTTGACCTTTTTACAGGCTTGAAGTCTAACCAAATAGAGGGGAACGAAGTGCCGCGGAAGCAATCCACAACCCTGACCGAAGCCGAGCTTCGAATCATGAATGCCCTGTGGCAAAAGGGGGCGGGCACGGTGCAGCAGGTGCTCGACTGGCTGCCGGAAACCCCGGCCCTGGCCTACAACTCCGTTCTCACCACGATTCGCGTTCTCGAAAAGAAAGGCTACCTCGGGCACCTGAAAGACGGGCGGGCACACGTTTTTCAGCCGCTAGTGGACCAGCAGGAAGCCAGCCGTTCCGAGATTCGTCACCTGGTGAACCGCTTCTTCAGAAATTCCCATCAAGCGTTGCTGCTGAATATTCTTCGCGACGACGAGATCAACGATCGGGAGTTGAAACGCCTGCGCGAAATGTTGGGCGTGCATTCCGACGTCGGTAACAAGGATGGCCAGAAATGATCGCGCCCGGATTCCAATCCCTTGCCCAACTCATGGCTGGTCGCACGCTGAACACAGTGGTCGAGGGCTTTGCCGTGGCCGGGTTGAGCTGGTGCGCCCTGCGCTGCTTCGGAGCGCGCAGCTCGATGACACGGTTCGCGGTCTGGTTCTCGACCCTGCTGGTAATCGCGGCACTGCCGCTGCTTACCCGCTCCGGCTCGTCGGTCGGAGTGGGGATGCACCCCGCGGAATTGGCTCTCTCCAGCGACTGGGCAGTTGGACTATTTGCTGCTTGGGCGTTGATTGCGAGCGTATTGCTGGTTCGCCTGGGACTGTCGCTGTACCACGTTTCCGTTTTACGGAGTGATTGTCGCGAGATCGACGTTAATGATTATCCTGCTCTAACGAAAGTTGGTTTGGATCTGCAGCAATCACGTCGAGTGAAATTTTTGGTTTCTGACGACGTTCGCGTTCCGACTGCGCTGGGATTTTTCCGGCCCGCGGTTGTGCTGCCGGCATGGGCGCTGCGCGACCTTTCACCCGATGAGTTGAAGGGGATCGTTTTGCACGAGCTGGCACATCTTCGCCGCTGGGACGATTGGACGAACCTGGCGCAGAAATTCGTAAAGGCCCTTTTCTTCTTTCATCCCGCAGTGTGGTGGATCGATAGTCGCCTGGCGCTGGAGCGCGAGCTGGCATGCGACGACATGGTGCTGGAGCAAACCGCCAGTGCCCGGACTTATGCGGCGTCTCTGGTTTCGGTGGCGGAGAAAGTCATCGCTGAAAAAATGCGGACGCAACGGGCGTTGGCGCTTGCGCAGAGCGCGCTGGGACGAGTGCGCGAAGTTTCGCAGCGAGTAAAGCAGATTCTGGACAAGGACAGACGGCCTGCAAATGGTGGGTGGCGTCCAGCACTGGCCATGATCGGAACACTGGCCGTGGTCACCGTGGGCGCGATGCCGTATGCGCCGGAGCTGATCTCTTTCCAGAGCAAGCCTGAGCCGGCGTTTTCGGCAACCTCGGAAAGCTTGCCCGCGTTTGGCGCGAAAGCTATTCCGGCCAGCTGGGCGATCAAGCCCGCTTCGACGGCGCGCCAGAAAACAGCCGGTGAAGCAAGCCTTCGAGCGTATGAAGGCGTCCGTCATGGCATGGTCAATAAGGCGCGTGTGGCTTCCCGTCAGATGGTGATTCCCGCCGCGACGCGCATCACCAAAAATCGTGCGCCCAACGTCGTGCTCGCGAAAGCGGCGGTTCGCAATCATCCGGCTCAAACGCTATTAGTGATGCGTTCAACTCAGCTCGACGAAAACGGCGCACCAGTCTGGACGTTATCCATATGGCGCATCAGAACCGCGAATGGATATCAGCAAATGATTCAGGAGACGATCGCGATGAGCGCTCTCTAGCAGAAATCAGCGGCGAAAATTTTTTGTGAGTACTAACTAAATAATTAGTTGCAAAGAAAAAGGAGAAGAGAAATGTGGAGTTGGTTTGATGAAACTAGAAAGAAAGTAACCCGGCGTTTGCTGGTGCCAGTGGTGGCGGTTGGCGCCATTGCTGCACTAGGGACGTATGAATTCGCCAAGCCTGCGAGCGCTGCGGCTCCCACACCGGCGCCGGCGGCGGCGCCACTTGACGACAGCAGCGTCAGCGCTTTGCTTGCGCTCGACCATGCCATGGAAACGGTGGCAGCGCGGGTCACGCCTGCGATTGTTAATGTGACCGTGACCTCGAAGACGTCGGCCGACAATGGCGATGCTTCGGCGCAAGAGAACAGCGGCAATGACAACGACGACTCAAATGGCCTGCAGCAATTCTTTGGCCCGTTCGGGTTCAACAAGAAATTTTTCCAGACGCAGCCTCAGCAGCCGCAATACGAGCATGGGCTTGGGAGCGGCGTGATTATTTCGCCTGATGGTTACATCGTAACCAACAACCACGTTGTGGACGGCGCGACCGATATTCGCGTCACCCTGCACAACCGCGAAATCCTTCCCGCGAAGGTAATTGGTAGAGACAAGCTAACAGACCTGGCGGTGATTAAAGTAAACGCGTCCGATCTTCCCAGCGTTCCGTGGGGAGATTCGACAAAGCTCCGTCCTGGAGAGACTGTGCTTGCCTTTGGCAATCCTTTGGGATATCGCTTCACGGTCACGCGCGGAATCGTGAGCGCGCTCAACCGTCCGAATCCGGCGGCAGACCGGCGCGCACCTGGCGAATTTATTCAGACCGACGCGGCAATTAATCCTGGAAATTCCGGTGGCCCACTGGTGGACGCTCGGGGCGAAGTCATCGGCATCAACACATTCCTGGTTTCTTCTTCGGGAGCATTCTCGGGAATGGGATTTGCGATTCCGACTCAGATCGTAGAGCCCACGGTCAATGCTTTGATCCGCGATGGCAAAGTGGAGCATGGATACATGGGTATCGGGATCAGCGACGTCACTCCTGACGAAGCAAAATTCTTCGACGTGAAGAGCGCTTCGGGAGCGGTGGTGAGCCAGGTTGAACCTGATTCGCCGGCCGCGAAAGCGGGGATGAAAACCGGTGACGTTATCACTCAACTTAACGGCAAGACGGTCGAAGATGCGGGCCAGCTGCAGGTTGAAGTCGGACAAAAGCAGCCCGGCACGAAAATCGATCTGACGGTGATGCGTGACGGCAAGAGCCAGCAGATCCCGGTGACTCTTGAAGCCATGGGAGCGCGCGACAAGGGCAGCGAGTCGGCTAGTGCGGGAGCTGAAAAACCCCGCTGGGGGCTCGGTTTACAGGACCTGACGCCGGATGTGAGGCAGCAGGAACAGGCTGGAAGTTCGGTGAGCGGGGCAGTCGTGGAGAAAGTTATCCCCGGCAGCTCAGCCGATGATGCCGGCCTTCAACGCGGCGACATCATCACCGAAGTGAACCGTCACCCGGTGCATTCGGCGGCGGATGTTCAGCGGGAACTCTCTAGCGTTCCGAAAGGACAGGATGCGCTGGTGCTGGTGTGGTCCAATGGCGGGACTACGTTCCGCGTGTTGCACCCGACGCAAGGGTAATAGGTAGTTTTTAATCGGAAGGCCGGCGGGTAGCCGGCCTCTCCATTACAAACTTGAGGGTGCCCCATTTCTCGCGTTCTTTGCGAGAAGTGGGGCTTTTTCGGATGACCGGATCATTCAAGTGGCGCGGACCTTCATTTTCACTGTAGACCAGTGATTCACGAGCGGTCTCCCAAAAGCATAAGTCGGTATCTCTCCGACGTCTGTGACGGATGAACATGGAAAGCCCTGACTTCTCGCAAAGAACGTGAGAAATGGGGCACCCCGGCCGAAGCGGAAACGCTGTTCGTCTCAGCTATATTGAAGCCTTATGGATGGGCGGAATTGGGCGGAAAAACTTTATGCGATCCTCGATGCTGGATGCTTTTCCAGTCGCGTAATGCTCTTGAACGCAGCCGACCATCTGGTTGATGCGGGAGTGAAGATCATCCAATATCGCAACAAATCCGCTGATGCTCGCACTGTGTTGACAGAGACAAGAGAATTGAAGCGCCTGATCGGCCTGCGTGCCACGCTGATCATGAATGACCGGGCCGACGTTTGCCTGGCGGCTGAATTCGACGGGGTCCATGTCGGTCAGGATGATCTCTCGCCGGAAAGTGCGCGGAAGATTATCGGTATGCACCGCTGGCTGGGTGTGTCCACGCACAATCCCGAGCAGGTGGCGGAAGCCGAGCAAACCTCCGCTGACTATGTGGCGATCGGGCCGGTTTTTGCCACGGCAAGCAAAACGAATCCTGACCCGGTGATAGGACTCGAGGGAGTTCGCCGGGCTCGCGAACTTACGCGCAAGCCTCTGGTCGCGATCGGCGGGATCACTCGTCAAAACTGTGCTTCAGTCCTCGAAGCTGGAGCAGACTCAATCGCGGTAATATCCGATCTGGTGCGCGAACCCCGCAAATCAGCAGAGGAATTTTTGCGCATTCTAGGGTAGAGTCTAGTGGTTAGTGGTGCGTTATCAGCTAAAAGCGGTGGTTGAAACTAGCTACTGACCCCTGATGTTTGCCTTTTGGAGAACTGCCTGACCGTCGAAATCAAACCGGCTGCCACTGCTCCAGCCGCAACCAGCGATCGCGAATTCGTTAAGGGTCTCGGCCTGACCAGCTCCACCATGCTGGTGATGGGGTCGATGATCGGCTCGGGCATCTTTCTCGTCTCTGCAGAAATTTCGCGCGAAGTGGGTTCTCCCGCGCTACTGATCGGCGCCTGGCTGATCACCGGATTCCTCACCATTACCGCCGCCTTAAGCTATGGCGAACTTGCTGCGATGATGCCGCATGCCGGCGGGCAATATATTTATCTGCGCGAAGCGCTTGGCCCGCTGTGGGGATTTCTATACGGCTGGACGCTATTTCTGGTGATTCAGACGGGCACCATCGCGGCTGTGGGCGTGGCCTTCGGAAAATTTTTCGGGGTCTTCTTTCCCTGGATTTCCTCCACCCACTGGCTGCTTCATCTGTTCAAAGTTCCGCCGATTCCCATCGGTCACTCGATCGTAGTCGGCAACATGGATGTCGGAATCAACACCCAGAATCTGATGGCCATCATTATGGTCATCGCGCTCTCGGTGATCAACATCTTCGGGGTGAAGACCGGGGCGCTTATTCAAAACATTTTCACCTTCGCCAAGGTAGCGGGATTGCTGGGTCTTGTGATCGTAGGACTTTTCATCGGACGTAACGCCGCCGCACTGGCTGCGAATTTTGGCGCGAATTTCTGGCAAGGGGTGAAGGCGTTGCATCCCATTCAGGTCGGAGCAGGCGGTCCGCTGGTATTAGTAAGCACGCTGACCATTCTGGCGGTTGCGCAAGTTGGCTCGTTGTTTTCCGCCGATGCCTGGAACAACGTCACCTTCACTGCCGGTGAGGTCATCAATCCCAAGCGCAACCTGCCGCTCTCGCTGACGTTAGGTACTGGCGTTGTGATCGCCCTCTATATCGCCTGCAATGTGATTTACCTGAACGTTCTGCCGCTGCACGGTTCACCCGATGGAGCAACTATCTTGCAGCGCGGTATTCAGCATGCCACCGAAGATCGCGTCGCTACTGCCGCCTTGACGCAGATGTTCGGCAGCATCGGCGGTTATCTGATGGCCGCGGCTATTATGATTTCGAGCTTCGGCTGCAATAATGGATTGATTCTTTCCGGCGCGCGCGTGTACTACGCCATGGCGAAGGATGGTTTGTTCTTTCGCGGCGCCGCCAAATTGCATCCCGCTTACAAAACGCCCGTAGTTTCGCTCATGGTGCAAATGATCTGGATCTGCATCCTCTGCGTTTCCGGGAGCTATGGGCAATTGCTGGATTACGTGGTCTTTGCGGTGCTGGTGTTTTATATTCTGACCATCGCTGGGTTATTTGTTTTGCGGTTCAAACTTCCGAATGCCGAGCGGCCCTACCGCGCCATTGGATATCCCGTGCTGCCGGCCATTTACATCGTGATGGCAATTTTCATTGATGTCGTGCTATTGCTCTATAAACCGCAATATACTTGGCCGGGATTGATTATCGTGCTACTCGGGATTCCGGTTTATTATGCATGGCGTTCCCGGCGCGCCAATCCCGAAACCGCCGTTGTTTGAGGAGACCCTAAATTAATGGCTAATCTGCTGGCCAGAAAACCACTGGAACAATTAATGAGCGAGGCGCAGGAGACTGGCGAGCACAGTCTGAGGCGAGCTCTGGGACCACTCAACCTTGTAACTCTCGGAATAGGCGCAATCATCGGCGCCGGAATTTTCGTGATCACCGGACAAGCGGCTGCGCAATTTGCCGGTCCGGCCATCATCATTTCGTTCATCCTTGCCGGCACGGCCTGCGCGTTCGCGGGCCTGTGTTACTCCGAATTCGCTTCGATGATTCCGATAGCGGGTAGCGCATATACCTATTCTTATGCGACGCTGGGCGAACTGGTGGCATGGATCATCGGCTGGGACTTGATTCTTGAATATGCTTTCGGCGCGGCCACGGTTGCGGTCGGCTGGAGCGGCCACCTGCGGGCCTTCATGCATGACGTCGGCCTGAACATGCCAGCCATGCCTACTTCGAATTTTGTTTTGTTCGGACTACCGATTCACTTGAAATACGACTACGTCGGTTTCCTGATCATCATGGTGATCACCACTATTCTGGTGATCGGGATCAAGGAGTCAGCGAACTTTACTACTGGAATCGTGATCCTGAAAGTTGCCGTGGTGTGTATGTTCATCGGCCTGGCTACCGCATTTCTGGTTTCGCATGGCTGGAAGCCCAATTATTGGCATCCATTCATTCCTCCGAATACCGGCACCCGCGGCGAGTTCGGGTGGTCCGGTATTCTGCGCGGGGCTGGCGTGGTCTTCTTCGCGTATATCGGTTTTGACGCGGTTTCTACGGCGGCACAGGAAGCCAAGAATCCCAAGAAAGACATGCCGCTCGGAATTCTCGGGTCGCTGGTCATTTGCACCATCCTTTACATTTTGGTTTCAGGCCTGCTTACCCACCTTGTCCCCTACACGCAATTGAACGTTCCCGATCCCGTGGTCATCGGCATCCGCACCACCGGGCATCCGTGGGCGACATTTCTGGTCGAGTTGGGAGCGCTGGCTGGCCTTGCGACGGTGATGCTGGTCATGTTGCTCGGTCAGTCGCGAGTGTTCTATTCCATGTCGCGGGATGGGCTGCTCTGGCCGTGGGCCAGCAAGGTTCATCCTAAATTTCGTACTCCGTACCTGAGCTCGATTGTGGTTGGTATTTTCGTTGCCATACTCGCAACTCTGGTTCCGCTTAACATTCTGGACGAGATGACCAGCGTTGGAACGCTATTAGCATTCATGCTAGTGAGCGCTGGGGTATGGGTGATGAGAAAAAGTCATCCTCATGTTAACCGACCATTTAAAACACCGATGGTGCCTTTGGTTCCAATTCTCTCAATTCTATTTTCGGGTGTTCTGATAATTTCCCTGTCTGGCTGGACGCTTCTCAGGCTGGTTGTCTGGTTGGCCATCGGACTCGTCATCTATTTCACTTACAGCCGCAAGCACAGCAAGGTGCAGTTGGCGAACCGGGCTGCGTTGAATGGTAAGGTCACGCCTACGATGGCAGATTGAAATATTGCACGGGCGAGGCGCCCGCCTCCACGAATGCGGCGGATTGCACGGGCGATGCCCGTGCCCCCACACAAAGTATGTTTTTGGAGGTACGGGCGCCCCCGCCCGTACTACATTCAACCCATCATGCGCGGCCCTGGTTTAAGCTGATATCTGAGAGCCCATAGATATCATGAAAATCGTTACCTCAGCGGAAATGCGCTCTATCGATCGCGCGACCAGTGATCGATTCGGCGTCTCCTCGCTTACGCTGATGGAAAACGCCGGCACGGCAGTCGCCGACGTCGCACTTGCTTCCTATCCTTACGCTAAAACTTTCGCAGTGATTTGCGGCAAGGGCAACAATGGCGGCGACGGGTTCGTGATCGCGCGCAAGCTGCACCAGGCGGGAAGGGAAGTGCGCCTTCTGCTGCTGGCTGATCCTGCTGAGTTGCATGGCGACGCGGCTGCCAATTTTTCTCGATTGCAAAAAAATTCTCTCGCGCGCGATGCCCAGGATAAGCCTAATGGCGGATCACTGGCTATTTTCAATGCGTGGGGCGAACCCGCTTTCAGGGAAATTTTCAGTTGCGACGTGCTCATCGATGCCATTCTTGGCAGCGGCTTCCAACCTCCGGTCAGCGGCGTCTATGCCGAGGCCATCGCCAAAATTAATTCCGCTCCCGGACATGTGATTGCTGTCGATGTGCCGTCCGGAGTGGCGGGAGATTCGATGGACGGTCAAACCGGCATTGTTGCCCGCGCTGACGCCATCGTCACATTCACCGCGCCCCGTCCGGCCCACGTCTTCGGAAATCTGAGTTCCGGTCCGACCCTCATTGCTTCCATCGGCTCGCCGCCTGAGGCAATCGAGTCTTCCTTAAATCTGGAAGTCATCACGCCGCTGGAGATCGCTCAACTGATGGCGCCGCGTCCACGCGATTCGAATAAGGGCATGTATGGCCATGTGTTGGTGGCAGGAGGGTCTCTTGGCAAAGCCGGGGCGGCTGCGATGGCAGGATTTTCCGCGCTTCGCGCGGGTGCCGGCCTGGTCACCGTGGCCTCGCCGCGATCCTGCCTGGAACTTATCGCGGGCTACCATCCCGAGCTGATGACCGAACCGCTCGAGGAAACTGATGCTGGCAGCATTTCGAAAGAAGCGCTCGACCAATTTAATCGACTCGCGCATGGGAAAACGGTGCTGGCGATCGGGCCGGGCATTTCTCGTCATCCGAGCACCACAGAATTTGTTCGCACAGTTGTGACCAAATCGGAAACGGCTGTCGTCCTCGATGCCGATGGGCTGAACGCATTCGAAGGCAGCGCGCAGGAGCTGAATGGCGGCGAAAAAACTCTGGTGCTTACGCCGCATCCTGGTGAGATGGCGCGACTGACGGGTCTTAGCATTCCAGCTATTCAGCGCGATCGAATCAATGTGGCCCGATCGTTCGCACGAGATCACAAGTTAATTTTGGTCCTGAAAGGTGATCGAACCATAATTGCGAGCCCTCAAGGCGAGGCCTGGGTGAATACCACTGGAAATCCTGGTATGGCTACTGGTGGAACCGGAGACATTCTGACCGGCATCGTGGCCGGGATGGTGGCGCAGAATCCGCAGCGTGCTTTCCAGGCGGTCCTCGCGGCGGTTTACCTTCACGGTCTGGCGGGAGATGTGGCTGAAGAATCGACCGGCGAGCAATCGCTGGTGGCGACCGACCTGATTACCGCGTTGCCTGAGGCTTTCCGGCGGATACGTGCGCGAGCGGCAGAAAAATGGGTAAAGATCGGAGATTGGCGAACTGCGGCCGCGTGAATTTGGCCACTGCGCTTCAGTAATCTCGCTCGAGAATCGCACCAATGTCATAGTGGTGCTGATGACATACTATCCCCAGAGTAACCCCACTCATCGTGCTGCTCGTGTAAAACTACAAACCACACCGGCCTTAGTCAAATTAAGTGACGGGAACCACGCCGCAGGCCGCCTTCAGATCATTTCCGCCACCGGAGGACTTTTGCAGCTGCCGGTCGCGATCTGCGAAGGCGATTTCGTGGAGGTGGCGTTTGAAACCCGCGCCGGCGGCATTAACGGAATGGCGGAAATGTTGAATCCCTTGCGATCGGGCCCGGGCAGCGTGTTTCAGCCCTTCCGGTTCGTGGCCATTGAGGATGACGCTCACCAGCATTTACGGATGATGGTCGAGTCGGCCGACGATCAGACGTTCGCGGGTTTGCGTTCCAGCCAGTGGAACTCTCACTGATCACCGGGTTCGCGCGCCCGGCTATACTGATGTTTCATCGGCAGCCGCATGGCGCGTGACTTCACAACAAAATCTCCTGAGGAAACCATTGCGCTCGGACGGGAGCTGGTGTCTTTGCTGGCCCCGCCTAAAATTGTTGTATTGCGGGGCGAGCTTGGCGCCGGAAAAACCACGCTGGTAAAAGGAATCGCCGAAGGCTTCCACGCCGCTTCGCACGATGACGTCACCAGCCCCACTTTTACTCTCATCCATGAATATCGCGGCCCCGCGGCAACTCTGTATCACATTGATTTGTATCGCATCGATACCCAGCGCGAGTTGGAGACTCTCGGGCTTGACGATCTGATGACCGATAACAGCGTGCTGCTGATCGAATGGGGAGAGAAGTTTCCGCGGTTTCAACGCGAGTGCGACCTCGAGATCGCGATTGAAAGAATTTCCGAGAATGACAGGAAGATCAAGATTGCAGATTGAAGATTCTAGATTGCAGATTTGTGATTTCAGATTGTAAATCAGGGAATGCTACAGGGCTTTCAATCTAAAATCTGCAATTTGAAATCTGCAATCTGCAATCGTTTCAGAACCCCATAATGTTGTAGCCGCAATCCACGTAGATCACTTCGCCGGTAATTCCAGAGCTGGCGTCGGATGCAAGAAAAACTCCCGTCGAGCCGACTTCATTGACGTCAACATTTCTTTTTAATGGCGAGCGTTCGGCGTGGGATTTCAGCATCTCGCTCAGGCCTGAGATCCCGCGCGCAGCCAGGGTTTTGATTGGTCCAGCGGAGATCGCATTTACCCGAATCTTTTTCGGGCCCAGATCGCTTGCCAGATAGCGCACTGTACACTCCAGCGCTGCCTTGGCTACGGCCATCACGTTGTAGTGGGGCACGACTTTTTCCGCGCCGAAGTAGGTCATGGTGATCACGCTGCCGCCATCTTCCATCAGCGGTGCGGCTGCGCGGGAAACAGCGATCAGGGAATAGACGCTTACATCGTGAGCGATGCGGAATCCTTCGCGGGTGGTGTTGATGAATTCACCTTTAAGTTCCTCGGGTGGGGCAAAGGCCACGCTGTGTACGACAACGTGCAACTTTCCATAGCGATCTTTCAGTTTTGAAAACACGCGCTCGATCTCTTCATCTTTCGAAACGTCGCACATAAAGGCTTCGGCGCCGGGAAGCGACAGGATGAGGTCCTTGGCTTCTTGCTCCAAGCGCTCGTTCTGATAGGTAATCGCCAGTTTGGCCCCGGCTTGATGCAGGCCCTGCGCGATTGACCATGCAATGCTGCGCTTGTTGGCCACTCCGAAGACGACGGCAACCCGGCCGTCAAGGCTGAAAGACATGCTTCCTCCTGTGAGAACAAAGAGGATATCAGCGCCGCGGAGCGGACGCTAGGCGAGTAGGTTTAGGTGCGGTGGAAAAACAAGCCCTGACCGGCCGCGCTGCTTGGGGCGTGCTCGGGTCGGCGGCCGGCGGGCATGTTGTGCTACTGGAGAAATGAAACCCGGAGGCTGGACGGGAGTTTCGCAGAAAATTGTGGAAAATTTCGGAGTGTCCTCGGTATATGGCCGCCCGGAGCAGCTGAATGTCAGCATCGGACAGTTAAGTCGTGACGAGCTTCAAAGCTCCGAATTCAAAAGCTTTTTGACAGCTACTCCGGAATCGCCATCGGCTTCATCTTCATCAATTCCAGGAACCGAGCGTCTTTGCGCAGGTCCGCGAATTCCGGGTCGACGTAAACATCTTTCACGTCTTTATAGCCCTCTTCCATGGACTTGCGGAGGAATTCGAGCGAATGATCGTGGTCGCCCATTTTGGCGTAAAGCTTTGCCAGCACGAAATCGTAATGCGCCCGGTCCTCGGGCGAAGCCATCTGCGCCGCAATTCCGGTATGCGAGGTGCGCTCAAAAATCTCCGGGTCGATCTGCACCGCTTTTGTATAGGCCTGGGTCGCGTGCTCAAATTCCTTGCGCGCGAAATAGGCTGCGCCCAAGTTCGAATAAAACGAAGCTGAATCGGCCTCGATGGCGAGCGACTTTTTGTATTGCTTGATCGCCGTACGATATTTGTGCCGCTCATAGTCGATCACACCCAGATTGTTATAGGCTTCGGGAAAATTACGGTTAGCCTTGATAGCATGCTCAAATTCTTTTCCCGCCTCTTTGAATCGCTGCAGCATCAGTTCGGCGATCCCTAACTTGTTGCAGACCGCGGCATCTTGCGGGTCTTTGGCTTGCGCGGCGCGATAATAATCGATCGCATCCATGTACTGTTTTCGCGAGCGCAGATCATCACCCTGTCTCTCCAGCTCGGCCAGCGAAGCCGTGCTTGAAGGAGGCGCCACCTGCCGCATGGGCGGAGCAATCTGAATCTGATCAAAAGGTGGGTTCTGCGCGAACGCAAGTGAGCTGAGAAAACCGAGAAGCGCCAGTGGTAGCGCTTGGCGGAAGGACGCCTGAAACATACACCCCTCCTGAGCAGGAACTCCTATTAAACAGACACCGTATGCCGTCCTCAGGTTCCCAACGGATTCGATCACCGAGGGAATTTAGTGAGGATTGGCAGTTGCATCCGGCGGCTTCGGTGGAGGATCCGGCTGCCTGTCATCCTTAAACATACCAGCGATTTTGCCGAAAAGACCCTTTTTCTTTTGACCCGCCTGGTCAGCCGATTCATTGGGCGGCGGTTCGGGCTGCGGATTGCCCAGACCGAGAATTTTCGACAGAATCCCGTGGATGCCGTTGCCCTGGTCGCAGGTGCTGGTGGGCTCCGTCCCTATGATAAATGCGGCGCTGTAAGTCTGTGGACAGGAAGGAGTTGCCAGCAGGTTGGTTATCCGGTCAAGTTGCACGTCGACCACGCCCGATGGTTGGCTGAACGGCTTCATGTCCGAATAACGCGGCAATTCCGCCGCTTTCTTCATCAGATCGGTCCAAATGGGCGCGGCCGTCTGGGCTCCGCTAAGCCGCAGATCGCTGTAATCGTCAAATCCTACCCAGACGATGCACAACAGATTGCTGGTATAGCCTGCGAACCAGCCATCGTGGGAGCTGCCCGTTTTTCCGGCGGCCGGCTGCTCAAAACCGTGGGCCCTCACCGCCGTAAATCCCAAGCCGTTGTTGATGACGCCCTCCAGCATGTCCGTCATTACATAGGCCACGCGTGGGTCAAGCACCTGGCGTGTATCGGGATTAAAACTCATGACCGGATCGCCCTGGGTGGTGCGTACCGATTTCACCAGCACCGGGGAGACGCGCATCCCGTTGTTCGAAAAAACCGTGTAAGCCGCGGCCATTTCAAGCGGCGTGGCATCGTAGGCGCCTAAAGCCATTGCCGGCGTAGGTTTCACCGAGGTAATCCCGGCCGCTTTGGCCAGGTCCGCCACCTTGTCGTATCCGACTTCTTCCGCCATCTTGACGGTGGCATTGTTCAGCGACATGGCCAGCGCATATCGAGCAGTTACATCTCCGTGGTATTCCTCTTTGTAATTCCGAGGCTCGTAGATCTGATCGCCGTAGGCGAATGTGCTCGGCTCGTCGGGCAGAATCGAAGCCGGGGTGTACACCGGATTGCTGCCATCAATTGCCGTGTTCATGGCTGTGGCATACACGAAGGGTTTAAAGATAGATCCCGTGGGACGCTTGGCGACCGCATGGTCCAGCTGGCTGAATCCATAATTTCGGCCGCCCACCAGAGCGAGTACCTCGCCGGTGTGGGGATCGATCGCGACCAGCGCCACCTGTGCCTGCGGGCCGGGCAGGATCTGCGTCTCGTACTTGCCCTTGCCGATTCTGACCCGCTTGGTGCGGTGCTTCAGCACCTGCTCATCTACCAGTTTGATCCCGCTTTCGACCGCCTGCGCCGCCGCCCGCTGCAAGTCAGGGTCGAGGGTCGTATAGATCCGGTAGGCCTGCTCGTTCATCTCCCGCTCAGGAATTTTGGGGATCAGCGTCTCCCGCACCAGGTCCACAAAATATGGCGCCTGGCTGGCTTCGACGTTAGGCGGCGCCAGCCTTAACGGAGTTGCTTTGGCCTTGTCCGCTTGCTCTGGAGTGATGGCGTGAGTCTCGACCATACTGTCGAGCACTAGATTCCGGCGCTCCTGCGCTCGTTCGGGATGGCGGTACGGCGATAGATAGCTGGGACGCTGAATAATTCCCGCCAGCAATGCCGCTTCCGGCAAAGTAATGTCCTTCAGATCTTTGTTGAAGTAAGCGTGGGCCGCTTCGCCGAAACCGCTGATCTCGAACGAGCCGCGCTGGCCCAGATCCACCCAGTTGCCGTAGAACTCGAAGATCTGTTGCTTGGTAAACCGCTGCTCAAGCTCCATGGCGATGAGCATCTCGGTCAACTTGCGTTTGATGGTTTTCTGCGGGGTCAGGAAGAATCCGCGGGCGAGCTGCATTGTCAGGGTCGATCCGCCCTGTTCGTGGCGCTGGCGCGTAAAGTCGATCCAGGCGGCTTCGCCGAAACGCCAAAAATTGACGCCATTGTGCTGGAAGAAGCGCCGGTCCTCGATGGCCAGCACTGCATCCACCAGCGACTTGGGCATTTCGTTGTACCGCACAACTTCGCGCTTGGAACGCTGGTCACCTTCAAACAACGAAGTGATCATCTCCGGCTCCAGCTCATAAGCTTCGAGCTGGCTTCCGCCGTTCCCGGTGATGCTTGCCACTTCATCGTCATGCACGCGTATGGTGGCGGGTTCGGGGCTGTGATAAGAATTTGGTCCAGGATCGATCTCAATGCTGCCGGCGGTCAGGTGATAACTGCCCATCGACGACTGCCCGTTTTTTTCGGAATAACCAGCATGGCGCAGGGCCGCGGCAATCTCCTTCAGGTCGGCCTTTTCCCCCACGCTGACCGAAACCGGCCGGGCATAGATTTTGGCGGAGTTCGCGAACACCGGTCCGTCGAAGCGGCGAGCGATTATGCGCTCATACTTGACGTAGTAGTAAGAGAAGGCGACCGCGAAAATGACTGCCAGCACAAGAAACGCGCCCAGCGCGAAACGCAGCAAGGGGTCGCGGCCAGGCTTTCCCGACCGGTTGGTTCGACGCGGAATTCTGATTTTTATGGCCACGTTTAGGCGCAGTAACCCCTGCAATCGGACAGAATCATGTCACTGCTAGTGAGATGCGCGGCGCGAGCAATCATTACCAGAGCATGCCCGGCCCGTGGCCGGAATTCCTATTCTAATAGATTTTGGAATCAAATCGACCACGGCGGAGGGTGCACGTACCTCTAGAGTACGCCGCGGTTTTCGGTGGACGCGTCGAAGTGCAAATCCATCGGGTACCCCGGAAGATCAACATGGACTATGTAGGGCGCGCGAATGATGATGAGCCCGCTGCCCTGCATGCCCTGGCGCTGCACACGGATCTGCTCTTCCGTGATCGGAATGTCGAGGTCCTGTGCCTTGCGGAAGACTGCAGTGCGAATATCGGTTTCGTTTTTGCTGGTGTAGGTGTCCAGAGTGGCTTCGTTCCTCACCGCATCCTGGAATTCGTAATTGTCAAAATAGGGCGGAATAACCTTCGCGCCGACAAAGACGGCGGCGCCAATCGCGAACAACGCCAGGAACATTTTTATGGTGCTCATCTGCTCGCTCCGCAGGAGGCGAGCATGGCCTTACTGGTGTGCTCGCTCCAGAACTTCCTGAAAATACTCAACTATTGCGCCGATGCTAACATCCTGGGATTGGCGCGTCGAGCGTTGGACGACCTCAACCCTATCTTCGGTAACCTTCTTCCCGACGTTAACCCGAAAGGGAATGCCCACCAGGTCAGCATCCTTGAACTTCACCCCTGGCCTTTCGTCCCTGTCGTCTAGTAACACGTCAAATCCTGCTGATTCCAGACGGTTGGCGATGTCCTCCGCGGTGCTCTTCAGCTTTTCATCGGCCACATTCGTAGGCGTTATCACGACGTCAAAGGGCGCAATGGCCTGCGGCAGCCAGAAGCCATTTTCGTCATTACTCTGCTCGACCGCCGCGGTCAGAATACGCTCGATCCCGATCCCGTAGCTGCCCATGATCGGCATGACTTCTTTACCGTTCTTGTCGAGCACGCGCGTACCCATCGACTTGGAGTACTTGTAGCCCAATTTGAAAATGTGTCCGACCTCGACCGCGGTGTCCATCCGCAGCGGTGAACCGCAATTCGGACAAGCGTCGCCGGACGCCACCGCGCGTAAGTCGACGTAAGCCGTGGGCTGGAAATTTTTCCCCGGCGTAATGTTTTTGACGTGGTAATCCTGTTTGTTGGCTCCCGAAATCAGGTTGGTGCGGCCTTCGAGCGCATTGTCGACCAGGAGAAGAGGTCGGTTGACGTCGGCAAAGTCCTTCGCCCATCCGATTCCTAGTGGTCCAAGAAATCCTGCGGGTGAACCAAAAAGTTGCCGGATCTCTTCTTCCTCCATCGGCCGGGTTTCCGTTCCAGACAAAGCCGTGGACAACTTGGCTTCGTTCAGTTGATGATCGCCGCGCATGAGCACAACCACCGCGCGGAAATCCTCTTTCACGGAGGCCGGTTGATTTTTTGGGGCACGGGCGTCCCCGCCCGTGCTGGTGCCGGAATTCGAATCAATCATCAGCGCCAGGGTCTTGATTTTGTTCTTCGGCGAAACTCCTAAAAACCTCGCGACATCTTCAATTGTCTTCATTCCGGGCGTGTGCACTTCCAACGGCGTGCCGTCGCCTTCGAGTTTGAGCTCTTCGACTGCGGCCAGCTTCGACGTTGCTTTCTCCAGGTTGGCTGCATACTTACAGTTCGCGCAGCTCACCACTTGGTCTTCGCCCGCCGGGGTGTATACCATGAACTCTTCTGATTTCGATCCTCCCATTGCCCCCGAATGCGCGTCGATGATCAGATAATTCAATCCGCAACGGTCAAAGATTCGCTGGTAAGTCGCGCGATGTTTCTGATAGGAAACATCCAGCCCGGCGTCGTCGATGTCGAATGAATACGAATCCTTCATCACAAATTGCCGCACCCTCAGCAGGCCCGCCTTGGGCCGCGGCTCATCGCGAAACTTGGTTTGAATCTGATACCAGATCTGCGGAAGCTGTTTGTAGCTGCGCAGCTCCTTGCGCGCGATCTCGGTCATGTTCTCTTCGTGAGTCATGGCCAAGCAGAGTTCGGCGCCCTTACGGTCTTTGAGGCGAAAAAGATTTTCGCCCATCACCGACCAGCGGCCGCTTGCTTCCCACAGTTCCCGGGGATGCAGCGCCGGCAAATAAAACTCCTGGCCGATGCGGTCCATCTCTTCACGCACTATGCTTCTGATCTTGTTAAACGAGCGTTGTCCCAGAAAAAGATAGGAATAGATTCCCGCAGCCAGTTGCCGAATGTATCCCGCACGGATCAGGAATTTGTGGCTGGCGACTTCGGCGTCCGCGGGAGCCTCGCGCAATGTGGGGATAAAAAGCTGTGACCAGCGATGCATAAGTAGGAGTCCTTGATGAAAGGGAATTGAATATTGTACAGGGATTTCTTAAAGCTTATGGAGACGCGGGCGCCCTCGCCCGTGCTTTACATTACGTCCGTCGGAGGCTCGCCAGCCCTATGCCCGCGCCGATCAGCAATGATCCTGCAACTCTGTTGGTAAGCTTTTCGAATCGTGGACTGCGTGCTGTGCTCAATGCTCGCCCGGCAAGCTGTCCATAGACAAATAAAATTACGAATTCCACCAGGATTGAGCTGATCCCCAGCAGCAAGATCTGAAACGCAACGTTGTGATGGGCGTCGATGAACTGCGGCAGAATGGCGGTAAAGAACAAGAGTGCTTTGGGATTCGCCGCCTGCAGAAAAAATCCATCGCGAAGAATTCGCGGGCCACTGCGAAGATCACCGGTTGATTCGGGAAGCGAGAGTAGTGACGTTTTTGCAAAAAAACTGCGCAAACCCAGATAGACGAGATATGCCGCGCCCAGCCACTTGATTAAAAAGAATAGCTTGTAAGAGGCGACAATTACCACTCCCAGGCTGGTCGCCGACAGCGTGAAGTAAAGCGCGTTGGCGCTCAGAATTCCCCAGCTTGCCCAAACGGATTTTCCTGCGCCGCGCCGTATGGCCTGCGACAAAACGTAAAGCACAGCAGGTCCCGGCGTGACACTGAGCACCGCTTCGGTCATCACGAACAGGAGCCAGATTTGCCAGGTCATAACATCGTCGTGCGGCGTTCGTCGTGGGTCGTGCGCATCGATTTCAATGACTACACTACGGCTAATCTCACTTCTGCCTGCTGCCTTCTCTACACCATCTCCGTTCCCCAGAGATCATGCAGGTGAACGATGCCCTCGAGTTTCATCTGCTCATCGACCACTACCAGCGAGGTAATCTTGCGCTCCTCCATGATCGCCAGCGCCGTCGCCGCAAACTCCTCGCCCGAGACGGTTTCTGGTTCCCGCGTCATGCACTCCTCGGCGCTCATATCGAGCACGTCTTTTCCTTTGTGCTCCAGCAATCGCCGCAGATCGCCGTCGCTGATGATTCCCACCAGCCGCTCGCCTTCAACTACCGCGGTCACGCCCAATTTCTTGCGCGACATTTCGTAGATCACATCGGGCATTTTGGTTTGTCGAGAAACTCGGGGCACCGTCTCGCCGGTATGCATTAGGGTTTCAACCCGCGCCAGCCGCTTCCCCAATTTGCCGCCCGGATGCAGTCGCGCGAAGTCTTCTTCTTTGAATCCTTTTTTTTCCGCCACCGCGACGGCCAATGCATCACCCAGCGCCACCATCGCCGTGGTCGAAGCTGTTGGAGCCAGGCCCATCGTGCAGCCTTCCTGGGTTACAGCGCAACTCAAAAAAACTTCCGCCGCCGAAGCCAGCGTGGATTGC
>DATATW010000053.1:0-3370 GCA_036268595.1 Terriglobales bacterium | reverse complement strand
TCGCTGCCGCGTGATCTGCTTGGCCCCGCGCGCGACGAATAGAACCGGCGAATTTCTATGCCCAGCCAAATTTGGTCGTGACTCCCGCAGATAAAGCGACAATGCCTCTTGCGCCGATCGTCCCAACGGGACGATGCGTTCCTTGTCGCCTTTGCCGCGCACCAGTACGCAGCCCATTTCAAGTTTGACGTCTTCAACTTTCAGCGACACGATTTCTGAAACCCGCAGCGCGCTCGCATAAAAAACTTCGAACATAGCGCGATTGCGGATTGCCAAGGCTCTGACATCTCGAGAACGGGCGTGGACGTCCGTTCCTATAGGGCCCGAGGTAGTGCCTGCGCTTCCGCTTGCAATGATTTGCTCCACTTCTTCGAGCGCCAACGATTTCGGCAACACCTTCCACTGTTTGGGAAGCGGGATGTTCAGCGTGGGATCGCGTTCAATGCGGCGGTCGAGCAGCAAGAAGCGATAAAGATGCCGGATGGCAGAAAGTTTTCGTGCCACAGAGCGCCCGTCGACCGCATTGGCAAACAATTGCTGGATGAACCCCCGCACCTCATCTTTGCGCGCCTTCAGCAGGGTGCATTTACCGCGATCCAGAAACGCCGCGAACTGGCCGATATCTCGCGTATATGCCGAAACGGTGAGAGCGCCCAGACCCTTTTCGACCTTCAGGTAGTCGATGAATGAAGAAACTACGGCAGAATTGGCCTCGGAGCGCACACGTTAAGTATGCGCATTATCGGCCCTTGTTTGAAGTGACCAACCAGATGCAGCCACGGATTAACTCGGATCCGCAGGATGCATTCGGTTCTCTTTATCGGAGCTGATCCGTGTAATCCGTGGCCAGGTTTTTTGTGGCTTCTTTCAGCACGTCGACTGCATAAATCGCGCCCTGTGGTGTTTCCTCATGTTTGAAATACGCATACGTGTCGCGGCCGGCGCTTAGGTGCTCGCGCATCCGATCCACCATTGCTCGACGCTCATCAGCGGTGTACTCAGGTTTGCGGTAGCGGTAATAGCAAAAATCTGCCGTGATCTCATCCGGAGTAACACGCTCTTCGGTTTCGGCAACGCAGAGCGCGCGATTGTTTTCCTTCAGCAAAGAAAAAATCTCATCCGCGAACCAGGATTGGTTACGAAATTCAAAAGCCGCGCGCACTCCGCGCGGAACACTCGCAAGAAAAGCCTTCAGCAATTCGATGTCCGCCTTCATATTTGGCGGCAGTTGAAAAAGCACCGGCCCAATTTTCCCCACCGCGGCAAGCGGTTCAATGGTCGCAAGAAATCGCGGCAGGAATTCCTCTGTGTTCTTCAGGCGCTTAATATGCGTAAGCACCTGGTGGGCCTTAATTGAAAATCGAAAATTATCCGGCGTTTGCGTGATCCACTTCTGCGCGGTGGTGTCCTTGAGCAATTGGCGGAAGGTCAGATTCACTTCTACAGTATTCAGCTGGCTGGCGTAGTAAGGAAGGAATTTCGCTTGCGCCAGTTTTTCCGGATAAAATCCCGGCTTCCAGCTCGGATACGCCCATCCTGAAGTGCCAACGAAAAGTTGCGCCATCGATCGTCCCTGAAGAAGTTCAGCGCCGAATTATATCCGCTTGCGCGCCTTCTTCGGTGACGGCCGCTTGGATGCAGCCGTCTTCTTCTTTGCAGCGCCAGAGCGTCTGTTGCCTGGCGCCTGTGCTGCTATGTGCAGTCCGCTCACCACCTCTTCGGGTTTCGCTTCCGCGATCCCCGGCAGCTTCGGCAACTTTTGTTTCAAGCTCAACAATGGCGCAAACAGGTCGCCCATTTCCTCCACCCGCTCCAGTGTTTGCTTCGACTCGAATACCAGCAGCTTGGCGTCTTTTTTCTTTAGTGCATGTTCGACTTCGTCCCATGTCACCGGTGTCGAAACCGTAGGGCGTTCCCGAGCTCGCAACGAGTACACGCTGATAGTCGTTTTGTGCTCGTCGTTCTGGCTCCAGTCGACGAAAACTTTGTTGGTGCGAATCGCCTTCTTCATATCCGATACCACCAGATCGCGATGTTCGTTCTCCAGCAGTCGCGCCAAAGCGTGCGCCAGTGGCTTGGTTTCGTCGTAACTGGTCTTGGTGTTCAGCGGCACATAGACTTGCAGACCCTTCGACCCCGAAGTTTTGGGAAAGCTCTGCAGCTTGAAGTGCTCAAAGATTTCCCGCAGCCACACTCCCACCTGGCAGCACTGAACAATGTTGGCCGGCGGCCCAGGATCGAGGTCGAACACCAGCGATCGCGGACACAGAATATCTTGCCCCCACGATAGTGACGGATGCAGTTCAATCGCCGCCAGGTTTGCCAGCCAAACCAGCGTTGGCAGATCATTGCAGAGAATGTAATTGACGTCGCGCTTGTTGCCCTCACTCCAGATAGGCACGGTCTTCACCCACTCTGGACGGTGCTTGGTGGCGTTCTTCTCAAAAAAAGGCATCGAGTCTACGCCATTGGGATAGCGCTTTAACGTTAGGGGTTTGTTCTTGAGGTGAGGTACCAGAACGGGCGCAATGCGGGCGCAGTAATCGATTACCTGTCCCTTGGTAAATCCCGCGGCAGGATAAAGCACCTTATCCAGGTTGGTCAGCTTTAACTGCCTGCCTTCGATTTCGACGATCTGGTCGGCAGCCATTGGTTTTCTCGACGGTTGGATGCGAAAGCATGCGCACGAGCTTTCGCTACCTTCAGTAAAAACCTTTACCACAAAGGACACTAAGTAACACGAAGGAAAGTCGCGGTCACCGTTGCGCTCACAATCGCTTCGATCTCCTTCGTGATACTTCGTGGACCTTCGTGGTTAATGCTTTTAAAACCGTGACATCGAGGCATGCTTCTCTCGCGTTCGTGCCCAGCCCGTGGTGCACGAATTAATGCCTACGTGTTGGCTTTGATCATTTGTTCCGCGTGTTTCAGCGATGTATCGGTGAGTTTCGCGCCGCTCAGCATTCTCGCGATCTCTTGCGTGCGCTCTTCGCCTTTGATCTCGCTGACCGAAGTCCGGGTCCGGCCACTCACTTCTCTCTTAGAAATCAAGTAATGATGATCGGCGAAGGTCGCGATCTGCGGCAGGTGAGTCACGCAAATAATTTGATGAGCGCGCGACAACTCTTTTAATTTCCTGCCCACGGCCTCGGCCGCCCGACCGCCGATGCCGGTGTCGATCTCGTCAAAGACCAGCGTGCGTTGGGGGGCAGCGCTGCGTTTTTTTGCTGATCCTGACTCCACACTCGCCTTTAAAGCCAGCATCACCCGCGAGAGTTCGCCGCCGGACGCGATCTCCTCCAGCGGATGCTGCGGCTCGCCCGGATTGGTCGAGATCAGGTATTCCGCCTGATCGAAACCTGACGTGGTC
>DATATW010000052.1:0-7659 GCA_036268595.1 Terriglobales bacterium | reverse complement strand
GTGGCGCAAGACCGGGGTGAGGAAATTGACAAGCTGATCACATCTCATGCCGACAACTGGCGCATGGATCGAATGGCGGCAGTGGACCGGAATGTGCTGCGGGCGGCGGTCGCGGAGATGGTTGGATTTCCTGGTACGCCTCGCGCCGTGATTATTAATGAGGCGATTGAGATTGCGCGGAAGTTTTCCGCGCCGGAGTCGGCGCAGTTTATTAATGGGGTGCTGGATAGTATTGGGAAAGAGTTGGAAGCTTCACGTGCTGTTGAGCGGTGATGCCGATCATCAGCTTTAACTTTCCGACATAAACCTTAACCACAGAGGACACAGAGTTCCGCAGAGTAAAGACACAGAGGAAACCATAAAGAATGCGGGGCGTGGACGCAGCTACATGGACTCGCTTAGGGCTTGACGGCTACCAAGTCGGGGTTGCAGGGAATGGGAACGGTGCCTAACCCGCTTTGATTGCTGGCAGACACGCCGAGCGAATTGGCGACAGTAAATGTGGTGTTGCCCGAGGCGTCCGTTCCGAGCACGGTGATGGTGTAGGTGCCATTGTCCGGGCCGCTCGTGATGTCGCTGATGGTTATGCTCTGGCCGATATTCAACGCTGGCCCCGAGATCAACGCATAAGAATACGCGGTATTCGAACCGCTTTCTGAAACCGCCGAAATACGGACTTGCGATAGCGGGACCTGAGTAGGCGGATTTCCGGGGCCGAAACACAATTCGTTGCTTGGAAATGGGAACGTGACCTGCTGGGTGTCGAGGCCGGAGGTGGTGTCGATGACGTGGACGGTGCCATCATCTGCGCCCACAAACAGCAAGGTTCCATCGGGCGAAAGCGACGCCGACAGCGGGGTTGCGCCGTTAGAGAGCGACAGCGTCGAAGAACTCTGGGTGTTTACGTTGAACACCATAATGAATCGCAAGCGGGTTGGCGGCGGCCCAGCCGAAGTGTTCCCCAGGATGTAGGCCGTCGAGCCATCCGGTGAAACGAAAAATTGCGAGGGGATAAAACTGCCTTCGCCGAGATTGAAAGAGTTCGTAGTATCGGTGACGGTTCCAGTGCAGGAAAGCGCGGTGAGCGAGGTCACGGTGACCAGATCGATGTTCGGCGGATCAAGCACCAGCAGAGTCGATCCATCGGGGAGGGGCCGGATCAGTAGTGGGTTATTGGTTGCGTTAACAGCGCCAGCCGAAATCTGCGCACTATCGCAGGTGCGATAGGGCGTGATCGAATTGGAAGGGCCGGCGATATAGGCAAAGCCGCCTTCAGGATGGAAGGCGACGTCATTTGCCGGACCGCCGAGACTGATGGTCTGCAACGGATCCAGCTTTGAATAGACGTAAAGATTATTTCCGGCGAGGATGTACGCCTTCAAATTGTCGGGCGAGAAGGCCGCGGCGGTGGCTCCGCTAACCTGGAGCGTGGTCACGGTACGGGAGGTCGAATCGCAGCTGGTGCAGATGAAGACCTGGTTGGGCGTGTCCGCGGTATCGGAGATAACGGCGGAAGTTCGATCAGGAGAGATCGCCAGCACCTTTCCCGGCGTGACCCGCACCTGTGTGATTGAACTCCCACTAAAGATCATCAGGCCCCGCTGACTGAAGTCAGAGGAATCAACTCCCAGGTAGGCGTTGCCGCCATTGTTGTCGAATACCAGTGAGTTGGGCGTGGACAGGAGACCTATTGGACCTCCGGCGACAAAGGCTGAAGTGGAAGTGGGTCGGGTGATTGGAACCAGGGTGGGGGTGCAGGTAGCGCTAGTGGTGTTGCAGTCGGTCGTGGTCGCGTAGACGGTGGGGCTGGCGGCAGCGGTACCGGTGGTTCGAACGTCAAAGTTGAAAGCGGCCTGCGGGTAAATAGGGAGAGTGGGATTGATTCCGGCGTTGCAGGTCGGCGGGGTGCAAGAGCCGATCACTGTACCTTGCCCAGCTCCCGAGGCGTTGGCAGTGCCGATACTTCCGTAGACGGTGCTGGTGGCTCCGGAGGCGCCGATCGCGACAGGATTCGAAGTGCTCCAGGTCAGCGGGACCCCGGTGACCTCCTGGTTTGCGATGTCGGTGACGGTGGCATCGAGACTCGTCGACGTCCCACTATTTACCAGGAAAGAAGTGGTGGCTGGAGCATTGCCGGCAGCAGTGATCGAAATTTGCTTGACGCGGCAGGTTTCAACCGAGATAGCTTGGCCAACGAATCCATTGGCCGAGGCGTAGATTTGGCCGATTCCCGGAGTGGTTGCGGTCACCGCCTCCTGGTTCAGGCACTGGCCCTGCGGGCTAAGAAGGCATCCCTGAGTTCCTGCTGGCGGGGTTGAAAGGCTGACAATGGACGACGATCCAGGGTCGATCTGCTGCCAGGAAAAAGGACCGACGGAAGAAGTGATATCAGTGCCGCCGTTAAATGCGCTCGCCTCGAAGAGCCATTTTTCTGGTCCTTGAGCGGGCCCTTTCGAAAGACAGTCTGTTCTGAGGGTCTGGGGCTGGCCGGGAACCTTATTGACGGAAATGCTGGTAATCGGCGCGTGAACGTAGACGGTGACGGGAGGAGAAGTGGTGCCGAGGGCGGACGCGGTCACCTGGGCGATCCCGGGAACTCCGGGAGTACAAACTTGAGGAACGGCTAGCGAGTCCCAGGTTCCGGCGCAGGCTTCACCGTGATTTCCAATGGTTAGCACAGCAGTGTTGCTGGACTGGTAAGTGAAGGTATCAGTAGCGGGTGTAGCGCTGAAGATGAAACCTTTACCGAGCTCGAGGGAAACAGTGGGACCGGGGGATAGGGTGACGCCGGTGGGCGGCACTTCTTTGGATAGGGTAGTCGGACTGCCGCTCCCGCAGGAGGGCAGTAGAACGCAGGCGACGAGTAAGGCGGCTAGAGAAGCAGCGGAAAAGAACTTTCCCATGAAACCCTTCAGAAAAAAATGTCTTGCCTGTTCTGGAAAACTCTCAGTGTAGAGGGTGATCATTTTTTCAGCAAGCAGTGAGCTATGAGCTATGAGTCGTGAGCTATAAGCAATGAGCTTTCGTGAGGACCGCTCATCGCTCGGAACTCATCGCCGTTAAATTGTGAGATGCGGGAATAACGCGGTTGACGATCTGGTTTCTTGATTGCTATATTTAAACAGTTCCGCGAGTTTGAGTTGGCTTGCCTGTATTGTGTCCGGACGTTCTCGTGTATTGGATACAATCAAGTGCAATGAGTTTGAGATAAGTCTTCAGAACGATGAAGACCCCTCGCTGAAACGTTCTGCGAACCGCTCCTTCAAGGGAGATTATGCAGGGCGATGCTGGCGATACGGAGCGCCTCCGGCTTTATTCATTTAAAGCAGGCCTGGAGCCACCGTCGTCAGACCTGTCAAAGGGAAAATAAATTCTCCGGTGATGGTGTGACCGGAAGTATGAATGGCGAAGCCATTCAGCCTTGAATCCTGGAAACGATCTGGGAAATAGGATTGTGAGTGAACGATTCGCACGCGTTTTTGTGTGCGAAGGCGTGACGCTGCGAAGGAGCGGCTAGAGTGCCTACTTTTAATCAGTTGGTTAAGTCGGGAAGAAAACGGCCGCGCTATAAGACCGCGAGCCCTGCGCTGCAGTCATGCCCGCAGAAGCGCGGCGTCTGCACCCGTGTATACACGCAAACCCCGAAGAAGCCTAACTCGGCGCTGCGCAAAGTGGCGCGCGTGCGGCTCACCAATGGAATTGAAGTGACTACTTACATTCCTGGCGTCGGGCATAACCTGCAGGAGCACTCGATTGTGCTGATCCGCGGAGGCCGCGTGAAAGATTTGCCGGGCGTGCGGTATCACGTGATTCGCGGAACGCTGGACGCTGTGGGCGTCGCGAACCGCATGCAGGGCCGCTCGAAGTACGGAGCGAAGAGACCGAAAAAGGGATAAGAAGCAAGTTTCAAGGTTTCGAAGGTTTCAAGGTTTCAGAAACCTTGAAACCTTGAAACTTTGAAACTTTGAACTTGGAGTTATATGCCTCGTAAAGGACATGTTCCAAAGCGGACGGTTGAGCCAGATCCGGTGTATGGATCTGATCTGGTAACGAAGTTCGTCAACTCGATGATGTGGCAGGGCAAGAAGAGCACGGCTGAGGGCATCTTTTATGAAGCCCTGAAGCGCCTCGAAACCAAAGGCGGAGACCAACCGCTGAAGCTCTTCACTAAAGCCGTTGAGAATGCCAAGCCGCTGCTCGAGGTTAAAAGCCGCCGCGTCGGCGGTGCGAACTATCAGGTGCCGGTGGAAGTGAATCCCGATCGCCGCACGTCGTTGGCGATCCGCTGGCTGGTGGCTTATTCGCGTGGACGCGGCGAAAAGGGCATGATCGACAAGTTAAGCAATGAATTGCTCGACGCCGCCAATGGCAAGGGCGCGGCAATCAAGAAGAAAGAAGATGTACACAGAATGGCGGAGGCTAATAAGGCGTTCGCGCATTATCGGTGGTAGAGATTTTTCTCGGCGAACTCGGGATTTTCTCTGCGGGCTCTGCGGTTAAGAGCTTTTAACCGCAGAGTTCGCTGAGAAAGACATGAGATCGCAGAGTAGGGCTAACAGAACTGAATTTCATGAGTACTCCGGCAAATATCGCTGGCGATCAGGATGTCCGCAAGGACGACAGAAAGAAAGCTGTGTCCAGAACCGTTCCATTAGAGCGCTGCAGAAATATCGGCATCATGGCCCACATCGATGCGGGTAAGACCACCACGACTGAGCGCATCCTTTTCTATACCGGAAGGACGCACCGGCTGGGCGAGGTCCACGAAGGTACTGCGACCATGGACTGGATGGAGCAGGAGCAGGAGCGCGGCATCACGATTACTTCCGCTGCGACCACCTGCACCTGGCGCGATATTCGTATCAATATTATTGATACCCCGGGCCACGTCGATTTCACCGCTGAAGTCGAGCGTTCGCTGCGTGTGCTCGATGGCGCAGTCGCTGTGTTCGATGCGGTCCACGGGGTGCAGCCGCAGTCTGAAAAGGTTTGGCGTCAGGCTGATAAATACGGTGTGCCGCGAATTTGTTTCATCAACAAAATTGACAAGATGGGCGCGGACTTCGAGCACGCGGTCGATACCCTGCGCAAGCGCCTCAATGCCAAGCCGGTCGCGATTCAAATTCCCATCGGCCAAGAAGATAAGTTCAAAGGCGTGGTTGACCTGGTCAACATGAAGGCGATCCTGTGGAATGACGAGACGCTGGGGGCCGAGTACATCACTGAAGAAATTCCCGCCGAACTGAAGAAGAAAGCCGAAGCGTTCCACGCCGCTCTGGTTGAGACCGTCGCTGAGAATGACGACGCCATGCTGCACAAGTTTTTGGAAGGCGAAGAAATTTCCGCCGCCGAATTGAAAGCTTCGCTGCGTAAATCGACGATCGCGTTGAAGGTTTTCCCGGTGGTTGTGGGGACGGCATTTAAGAACAAAGGCATTCAGCCGCTGCTTGATGCGGTCGTGGATTATCTGCCTTCGCCGCTGGATGTTCCGGAAACTCACGGCATGGATCCTGACAAAGGCACGACTATCATGCGCAAGGCTTCGGACAACGAACCATTTTCCGCATTGGCCTTCAAGATCATGGCTGACCCGTTTGTCGGGCAGCTGACGTTTATCCGCGTGTACTCCGGACAACTCAAGTCCGGCGAGTCGGTGCTGAATTCGCGCACCCAAAGAAACGAACGCATCGGGCGATTGCTGAAGATGCACGCCAACAAGCGTGAAGACATCCAGGAAATTCTGGCAGGCGACATTTGCGCCGCGGTCGGATTGAAGAACGTTTCAACCGGTGACACCATCTGCGATCCGAAACATCCGATCACTTTGGAGTCGATCGAGTTTGCGGTGCCGGTTATTTCGGTTGCGGTTGAGCCGAAGACCAAAGCCGATCAGGAAAAGATGGGCATGGCGCTGGCTAAGCTGGCGCAGGAAGATCCTACCTTCAAAGTTCACACCGATCCTGACAGCGGGCAGACCATCATCAGCGGCATGGGCGAGTTGCATCTTGAGATCATTATCGACCGCATGATGCGTGAGTACAAAGTTGAGGCCAACGTCGGCAAGCCGCAGGTGGCTTATCGCGAGACGGTTCGCAAGCATTCAGAAGCGGAAGGCAAATACATTCGGCAGACCGGCGGACGCGGGCAGTATGGTCACGTCAAGATCCAGCTTGACCCGCAAGAGCCGGGCAAGGGTTACGAGTTCGTCAACGACATCGTTGGCGGAACGGTACCCAAGGAATACATCAAGCCAATCGATCAAGGCATTCAGGAAGCGCTCGAAGGCGGAGTGCTGGCAGGATATCCGGTGGTCGATGTGAAGGTCACGCTTTACGACGGCAGCTACCACGACGTCGATTCGAACGAAATGGCGTTCAAGATCGCCGGATCGATGGCGTTCAAAGAAGCTGCGCGAAAGGCGTCGCCGGTGTTGCTTGAGCCAGTGATGGCGGTCGAAGTAGTTACGCCGGAAGATTATGCGGGCGCGATCATGGGCGACTTGAGCTCGCGCCGCGGACGCATTGAAGGCATGGAGCACCGCGCTGGCTCGCAGGTAATCAAAGCGATTGTGCCGCTGGCCGAAATGTTTGGTTATGCCACGCACATGCGATCTTCGACCCAGGGGCGTGCGGAGTACTCGATGCATTTCGGGCGATATGAAGAAGTGCCGCGCTCGGTGGCGGACGAAATTATTGGTAAGGCACAGGGCGGGAAGTAGTGGTTAGGTCTCGCGGGCGAGGGCGCCCGCGCCACATGGTTTGGTTTTAGGTTTTGAGCTAAGAGTAGAGGGAAAGAAGAATGGCAAAGGAAAAGTTCGAGAGAAATAAGCCGCACTGCAACGTTGGCACCATCGGTCACATCGATCATGGGAAGACCACGTTGACAGCGGCAATCACCAAGGTGTTGTCGAAGCACAACCCGAAGATCCAGTTCCGGTCGTTTGATTCGATCGATAACGCGCCGGAAGAAAAAGCGCGCGGCATAACTATCGCGACGGCGCACGTCGAGTACGAGACGGCGAACCGGCACTATGCGCACGTCGATTGCCCGGGTCACGCCGACTACATCAAGAACATGATTACGGGCGCGGCGCAGATGGATGGCGCGATTCTGGTTGTGGCAGCGACTGATGGTCCGATGCCGCAGACGCGTGAGCACGTGCTGCTGGCTCGCCAAGTTGGTGTGCCTTACATCGTGGTGGCGCTCAATAAGTGCGACGCAGTCGATGATCCTGAGCTGCTCGATCTGGTGGAACTCGAAGTGCGCGAACTGCTGAAGACGTATCAGTTTCCGGGCGACGATGTTCCGGTGGTGCGGCTTTCGGCGCTGGGCGCGCTGAATGGCGAAGCCAAGTGGGAGAAGCAGGTGGACGCACTGATGGAAGCGGTCGATAAGAGCGTTCCGCAACCGGCGCGCGAACTCGATAAACCGTTCCTGATGCCGATTGAAGATATTTTCTCGATTCAGGGACGCGGCACGGTGGTGACCGGACGAATCGAACGCGGCAAAGTGAAGGTTGGCGAAGAAGTTGAAATCGTCGGCTTCCGCGATACCCGCAAGACAGTTGTGACCGGCGTCGAAATGTTCAAAAAGCAGCTCGACGAAGGCATGGCGGGCGATAATGCCGGCCTGCTGTTGCGCGGCATTGCGAAAGAAGAT
>DATATW010000051.1:0-47656 GCA_036268595.1 Terriglobales bacterium | reverse complement strand
ACGTCCACGCTCAGGCCGCCCTTTATCACGCCGGTGACTGTGCCAACGATTGTGGCTTTAGCCGCAAACGCTCTTTCCAGAGCCGACCAGTCCGCTGGACGCGCAACTTTACTTCGGGTCAGAAGGTAGTATCCTTCCGGATCGCGTCCTTTAATCGTGACCTGCAGTTTGTCGCCCACCTTTACCGCGTCGCGGTCGCCTGAAAACTCCGGCAGCGGCAATACCCCTTCGGTCTTAAATCCGAAATCAAAAAACACCGAGTCGGCCGAAATTGAAACCACCGTACCCGCGCGCAATCCTTCGGCGCTTTTAGAACTGTGATTGCGTTCGAACTGCGAAAGGATCGAACCGAAAGACTCGGCGATTTCGTCCTTGTTCGCTGCTTCTGGAATATTTGAATTGGACATGAGATTGCTTGCCTGATGCGGCGTAATATTTCAAGAATACCGGATATCCTGCGCGCGCGCAGGAACACTCCACCTGCTTGGTGGTGGGCTACTTTGAAAGTTCCTCGCAAGGGCTGCATTTAATTAGAGAGAACATCCCTGTAATCGACGCTCCTGGTTGCGCCGACATCGAATTCTGACTGATGGGGCGCGGACTGTCGGCGAAAAGAAGTCGGCTAAGTTGCCGTCGCGCCTCACGGTGGTGGAAGGTAATAAGGTGCCTAGCTTGTCGCGAAAATTCACAATTCATTCCAGGGCACGACCTACTACTTACAAATAGCACTCTCGTAGCGTGAACTGACCAGCTACTACCATCCTCAAGTAGAAAAGCACGTGACGTGCCGCTGTGGTTGTTGTCGTCATTTTTCTTGTGCAAAACCCAACCTTCTACTCCTACGCGACATGTCAGCTCTGGGCAGGCTCTCCCAAAAACAGTGCGGCTCGCCAGTGATCAGCACAGAAACAACCCGCCACAATTCTGTGACCATCTGAGGGCTACATTCACCCCTTGATACCCAGCAGGTTACCGAGGAATGTTATGTAGGAGATGAAAATGAAGTTACGCCGTATAACTAATTCGAGTCAGCACCCCACCAGCAAGTGTGCCTTTAACGGTTGCGTTGCAAGTGGCAGGACCGCGGAAGCGCACAATTCTCTGATCCCCGTCATGCCACACTTACCTGATGCACAACGCCTTCGGCCAAACATGCGGACCATCCTCATTGTCTTCGTAAGTCTTACGGTCTTATCTGCCGGCGAAGCTTTAGCGCAGAGCGGACAACTCAACAATATAGACGATACCGTCAACACGCAATGGAAGGCACAAACTGTTAATAATGCATTCTTCGGCGTCGCCAATATCACTGAAAGTTCCCAACCCTACAAATATACGACCGACGGACACTCCATACGCTTTGATCTGGGCTGTACCTCAGGGTCATCGTGCAGTTATGGGCTCGCCCATATTTACAATCCCACCTATGCGACGAACTCATCTACGGATGGAGCCACCACCATTACGGATGACTTGATGGCTGAGCTTGACAGCGTCGGAGTGAGCAACAGCCAAGCAGTAGTATTCGGCTTTGATCAGTCGATGTGCACTTCCAACTGCGGCACGGGATCAGATCAGTACACCCGTTTCCGCTATGCGATGCAATGCGACTTTAAAGGCTCTGGTATGTGGCGTGTGTGGGACGCCAACGGTGGCTGGGTCGCGACCAATCGCAATTGCGTTGCTTTCACCCCGCTCGCGTTCGTTCATTTCACTTTTCATTTCTCGAGGCCGGACACAAACCACGTCACTTACACCGACTTCGTCATTAACGGCACTACTTATCCTCTGAATATGACCCAGGCCGCAGAGTCGTTAGGAGCGACTGCGACTCATGAATTCATTCCCTGGGTCGATCTGGATGGTGATACTACAACCGCTGGCTACTCCATGTGGGTGGATCAATGGAGCGTCAGTTATAGCGGCGGAGGCAGTGGAGGCGGCTTGATTCCGACGCCACCTTCCAATGCAACCAAGCTGCTCAACCTTGATGATGACCCGATTACCAGCGACGGAAACGGAACGACTGGCAACTGGGGCTGGTGCACGACTTCGGATTGCTCGTCCTCGCCGCCGGCAACCTACTCTCTTACCCATACCAGCGATTCACTAGATGGCAACGGCCTCGATGCATGGGATTCCGGGAACGCCTACTGGGGAGCGCTCTACTATCACAAGAATGGAGCGCAGGACTCGGCCACGAACTATGAAGTGGAATGGTCCTTCAAGACCGATACAGCCTGGACTAATGTGCAAGCTCTCGAGTTTGACTATCCGGCCTCAATCAATAAGCTGTGGTACTACTTTGGATCTCAGTGCAACCGGGCTGACGGCAAGTGGGACTACTGGAATCCGAACCCCGGAACCGGCACCCATGGCTGGCACCCAACCAGCGTCCCTTGTGGCGGCTTCGCTGCGAATACCTGGCACACTGTGACCTGGTACGGAACTCGCACCAGCACCCAGTTCACCTATAACGCTATCGAAATCGATGGCCAACAATATGCGGTCAACATGACATTATCCGCGCCATCAACGACGTGGGGTGACGATTTCATCGTTCAGTTCCAGGCGGATGGCGACTCCGCCGGCACTGGATACAACCTTTACACCGATGAGATCAATGCTTGGGTGTGGTAAGAAACTTAGCTCCGAGCGATGAGGATTATCGCGTGTACCGGTAATGCTTACGATCAGTTATTAATCATTGACATAGCCGCGGCAGTCGCAAGTTCGACGCCGCGGCCTTTTCTACTGGGATTGCAGATACCCCTCCGCAGAATTCACCGAAGCTCGCTGTTCTCCTGCCCGAAAGCCGCACGCCTGAAATTGCAAAGCCCCCTGCCTTAATGTCGCTATTTGTGTGATTTAATTGTCAGCATGCAACAAGCTGGAATTAACCCGCGTCCGGTCGTCAGCGCCATTATCGTGGTCAGCGGCCTGGCAATTTCTTTTCTTCTCTGGTTGCTCTACGTCCATCACGCGTCAACCGATTTCGCGGGACGCTGGATGTTCCTGCCCGCTCTTAATGCGCTGCTGAACGGACTATGCGCGATTACACTATGCGTGGGATTTTATTTTATTAAGCATCACAATATTCCTGCTCATCGCGCCAGCATGCTGCTGGCGTTTGGGTTCTCTTCCGCTTTTCTGGTCAGCTACATCGTGAATCACGCGCTCCACGGGGACACGATTTTTCCCGGTCACGGCACAGTACGCACCATATATCTTTCGATTCTAGCCAGCCACGTGCTTCTCTCGATCGTTGCGCTGCCGATGGTGCTGACGACATTCTTTTTCTCCCTGACTGGCCGCTTCGCCATCCATCGTCGTATCGCCCGTTTCACTTTTCCCATCTGGCTTTACGTTTCCGTCACCGGCGTAGTCGTTTTTATTTTCCTTAGAATCTACGCATACTGATTGAAGAGTGCCTCTGTGAAATCGCAAACCGGTGTTCGCATGGACAAGTGGTTGTGGGCGGCGCGGTTTTTTAAAACCCGCACCCTGGCTGCGCACGCATGTGATCTCGGCAGGATTCAATCCAACCATCAGCCAGCCAAACCAGCGCGCGAGGTCGAGGCCGGTGACAGGTTGCACATCAAGACCGAAGGCGCTGATTTCGAAGTGGAAGTCCTGCTAGTGAGCGAGATGCGCGGACCGGCCTCAGTGGCGCAGACGCTCTACCGCGAAACCGAGTCCAGCCGTGAGCTTAGGATCAAAGTAGCCCAAGAGCGAAAAGCTGGTATGATCTTCAGCCCAGCGCCGCAGGGTAGGCCATCCAAGCGCGACCGGCGAAAAATACACCAATTTAGAGGCGACAAATAGGGCAGAATCCTGCTTCTCCCAGCACGGAGAGAGTGGATCACCCTCGACCCGGCCGGTGAATAGCCAAAATAAATCAACAAACGGCAGGGTTGAAGAATCTAAGTTAGGGTGAGATTAAAGCGCGTTCTTCCTTTTATCCTGATTGTGCAGTCGGTCCTGTTTCTGGCGCATTGGTTTCTATATCAAACCTGGACGTATTCTGGCGTATCCGGCCATAATCCCGGTCCGCTTTGGCTTAAGTTATCGCTGGGAGTTTTGTCGCTGACGTTCGTTCCTGCTTCCTTTCTGGCGTTTCGTTACACCAGCGCACCAGTGCGGGTGTTCTATAGAATCGCCGCGGTCTGGACGGGACTGCTGAGTTTCCTTTTTATCGCGGCTCTCTTTATTTGGAGCGCTTATGGCATCGCGCTTGTGACCAATCTGCCGGTCAACTTCCATCGCCTGGCTGAGCTTCTATTTGCAGTCGCTATGCTGGCGGGCATTTACGGAGTTTTCAATGCCAGCTGGACTCGAGTCACGCGAATTACCGTGCGGCTTGCGAACTTGCCCGTTGCCTGGCAGGGACGCAAAGCGGCGCTCATCAGCGATCTGCATTTAGGTCCGGTACGCAATCGAAATTTCCTTAGACGCGTGGTGGCCAAGATCTTGCGCGAACAGCCGGACGCTGTATTCATCGCGGGCGATTTATATGACGGCACCGCGATCGATGCAGCTCGCGCCGCGGAACCATTGAGCAAGCTCACGAATACGCCTGGCGGGGTTTATTTTGTCGCCGGCAATCACGAGCAGTTTCGCGACGACAGCCCATATCTAAAAGCGGTTGCGGCGGCCGGAGTGCGCGTGCTCAACAATGAAAAAGTCGAAGTTGACGGATTGCAGATCGCGGGCGTGCATTATGGGACCGCCTCGGCGCCGCGGTCTTTTGAGGCGACACTGAACGGGATTGGTCTGCATCGCGACCGGGCCAGCATCCTGGTTACCCACGCGCCGGATTATCCGGAGATCGCCGAGGCCGCCGGGGTTTCGCTGCAGCTTTCCGGTCATACTCATCTTGGACAATTCGTTCCCTGGAGTTGGATCGCGCGCCGCATGTACCGGCAGTTTGTTTACGGACTAAGTCGTATCGGAAAAATGCAAGTGTTCACGTCGAGTGGCGCCGGAACCTGGGGACCGCCGCTGCGGCTGGGATCGAACCCTGAGATTGTTCTGCTGCAGTTCGAGTAATTTGCACGTATAGAATTGACGGCAATTTCTGCGGTTGACTGATCGCAGAACACACATAACGCAATGCCTGCCTCTTCAAACCTAATACCGCCATTTACCAGGGAAACCGCGACTTTGAAAATCCGCGCCGCTGAAAATAACTGGAACTCACGTGATCCTGAAAAGGTTGCGCGCGGCTACACCGTCGACAGCCATTGGCGAAACCGCTCAGAATTTATTAATGGCAGAGAAGAAATCATTGCTTTTCTCACTCGCAAATGGGCAAAGGAACTCGAATATCGCCTGATCAAAGAGCTCTGGGCCTATGATGACCGGCGAATCGCCGTGCGTTTTGCCTATGAGTCCCATGATTCCGCCGGCCAGTGGTTTCGTTCTTACGGAAATGAAATGTGGGAATTTGACGACGCCGGACTGATGCGGCGCCGTCATGCCAGCATCAACGATCTGGCGATCGCGGAAGCCGATCGCCTCTACCGATGGCCGCTGGGCCCGCGGACGGAAAATCATCCGGGGCTGAGTGAATTAGGGCTTTAGAGACAAAGAGCGGGAATCGAGGACAGAACAATGGAGGAACTTGGGCGGAAAAATTTTAACCGCAGAGAACGCTGAGAAAACCCGAGAGCGCTGAGAATATCCGCATATAATGCGGTTGTCTGGGCGAAGCAGAAGCGCTGGTTTGGCTACCGAATTTCTCTGCGTTCTCTCTAGTATTCTCCGCGTTCTCTGCGGTTAAAAGCTTTTGGGTTGGTCGGCGCTAATTGAGCTATGAGGCGATCATTGAATTTAAAACAGCAGAGAAAAAGTTCGACCGCAGTGGTAGCGGCATCGGTCGGCGCAATTGCGTTCGGCGCGGCCGCGGTAGGAGCGGTGGCTGTCGGAGCGTTTGCGATCGGCGCACTCGCAATCGGGAAGCTGGCAATTCGCAGGCTCTCGGCTGAGCGGGTGAGATTCAGATCTCTGGAAATCGAGGAACTCACGGTGACGCGTCTCCGGGTCACTGACGTCACCGTGAGCGAATCATGCAAACTGCCGGCGAGCGATGCGGAACGCCAAATCCCGTAAGGAAGATGTTTCCCGTCCAGCAAAGGCTTGAGTGCCGCTGCTGCTCGACTAACTTCCGAGTAGCGCTTCTGTGATCTCTTGCCATTCCTGCTGCAACGATATTTTGGGAACTGGCTTCTGAGCGCGGTTGTACCAATAGCTCGCGTTCGATAAATCTCCTTCTTTGCGATGCAAGTACGCATGGACCCAGGATCCCGCCGGGCCTTCGTCCTGTTGTGCCGATTCGTGAGCGCGCTGCCAGTCGTTTTTGGCGTCCCACCACAATCCCGCAAGTGCAAGGCTCAGCGACGCCGGAGGCTGATCGCCGGATAGGGAGTTGCGAAATTCCTCAAACGTCATACAGAACAGACTAAAGCAGTGCGCTCGAAAACGTTCGCCTTCCGCACGGGAATTCCGCGTGGCAAACGGATACGTGGGGCTGGCGGTTAGTCTGGCAAGTTTCGCTTCAACTTACCAGATTAAACCGCCAGTAGCGCTATTGATGACCGTCCGCAACGTGAGGCGAACGGAAGAAGATCAGTTCAAGTCCGAGAGCACGGCGGTCGTGTATCCGCCGCTCGGATTATCCAAGGCAACAATCGTGCGAATTTGACTTGCGCTAAATGAAACTGCGTTGCTATTAATTAGCACGTTCTTGGAGCCGGCCTGCGCGAACTCCACCTGATAACTTCCTGCAGGAAGCGTGGCATAACCGGAGGCACCCTGGTAGGCCAATGCGGAGAAGGTTGGGTTCACAGTTGAAATATCAGTGCCCGGCGCAATCACGTAGACATCGGTCGTCCCCAAGGAAGTGGAAGCGTTGATGGTGCGAATCTGGATATTCCCTGATGATGGCGTGGATTTGTTATCCGTAAAAATAGTGATGCCGGAATTGGCAGCGAGAACGGTGTTATTCCCGGAATTCACGCTGGCGGTTTGGCTGAACAGGGTTGCGCCATTGGCTTGGATCTCCACCGTGTGAGAGCCGGAACCGACCGAAGCATAGCTGGACGCAGCCCCAAACGCGACTCCGCTGGCCAGACTGTTGTTGTCGACCAGCATGTCGATGGTGGTCTGTCCATCCATGGCATTTAACAACCTGGCTTGTGTGCTGCTGGAACCACATCCGGTGGTAAAAGCAATGGCGCTCAACGCGCACAGAGCGATGCTCAGGGGTGCCGCTTTCCGCAAACGAATCACGAAGCTCTCCTCGAAAAGATTTTTGGGATATATGGGAGAGAGATGCCGCCCCCGACAGGGTGAGTTGCAGAATTTGCGTAAAGAGTGGTCAAGCTAAGTAAAGCGTTGTAAATACTACGCGCCTACATGTGAATGAGTTGGGGATTTCCACGAGTACGAAATCGCGAAGAACGGAGAAGTGTCGCGAGGTGGCAACCATCATCTAGGCGCAAGAAAAACGTTAACGCTATGCCGCGGCGAGATAGATGTAGCGCAGGATGAAAAGGGCAGTGAGCACCCAGATCAGCACACTGACATCGCGGAATTTTCCGGCAGCAATTTTCACGATCGTGAAGCAGATCAAACCCAGGCTCAGGCCGGTCGCGATACTGAAAGTCAGCGGTGTTGCCAACGTCGTTATGAATGCAGGGAGCGCCTCACTAAAATCGTGCCAGTCAATACGCGCAATAGACTGAGTCATGAGCGCGCCCACCAGAATGAGCGCCGGAGCGGTGGCAAAAGCAGGAATTGCGGTCGCCAGCGGCGAGCAAAAAGTGGCCAATAGAAACAGAGCGGCAATCAGAATATTTCCTAGCCCCGTGCGCGCTCCGGCAGCCACTCCGGCTGCGCTCTCAATGTAACTGGTCACAGTGGATGTTCCGGTTATGGCGCCGAACATAGTGCCGACCGCATCGGCCACCAGCGCTTTTCCCACGCGCGGGATTTTTCCGTCCTTGACGAATCCGCCTTGTTCGCATACCCCGACCAGCGTGCCCACGTTGTCAAAGAGATCGACGAAGAGAAATGCGAACGCGATTTCAAGCAATCCGAGGTGGCTGGCGCCCCGGAAATCGAGTTGCATAAAGGTCGAGGAAGGATGTGGCAAAGAGAAAATGGCCGCAGGCCAATGAGAGATGCCGCGCAGAATGCCGACCAAAGTTGTGGCGAATACCCCAATGAGGATTGCGGCGTGCACCCTGCGCGCCATCAAAATAATCGTGATCGCCAGGCCAATGCACGCGGTCTGAACTTCTTTGTCAGAAAAGCTGCCCAGGCTGACGAAGGTTGCGGAGTTGGCCACTACCAGCTTGGCGTTGCGTAGACCCACGAAGGCAATGAACATGCCGATGCCAGCGGCTGTAGAGTGCTTAAGGCATTCCGGAATGCCGTTCACAATTTGCTCGCGCAGGCGGGTGACGGTCAAAATCAGGAAGACGGCGCCCGAGAAAAAGACTACGCCCAAGGCCGTCCGCCAAGGCACGTGCATATTCAGGCACACTGAATATGTGAAGTAGGCATTGAGCGACATGCCGGGAGCGAGCGCGATGGGATAGTTGGCATAAAGTCCCATGACGAGCGTAGCCACGGCGGCGGATATGCAAGTGGCGAAAACTACGCCATCTGGTGGCACTCCTGCCTGGGCCAGGATCTGTGGATTCACCACCACGATGTAAGCCATGGTGATGAACGTGGTCAGACCGCCCAACAACTCATTTTTGATTGTTGTCTGATTTTCGGCGAGCAGGAAAAAACGATCAACAAAGGATCTCTCTTGCAGTTGAGCAGTCGCGGTCATCTATTGGATCGGTGACAGGAGCAGGCTGCGGCCTGGAACCGAGGAGGTGAAGATGCGACATCATACAGAAAACGCCCAGGAATTTCCTGAGTTTTTTGTGTAGCCCCGGGCGTTCACGCCCGTCAGAGAAATGATAAGCGCGACCGCCGCCTTTACAGCTGGCTCATCTTGGCCAGGAACTCGCCGTTGGTTTGCGCCTTCGCCAGGCGCTCGATAAGAAGCTCCATGGCTTCCACGGGCGATAGCGGGTTGAGTACTTTGCGCAAAACCCAGATGCGAGCCAGATCATCTTTTGGAATCAGCAACTCTTCCTTACGAGTGCCGGAGCGCTGAATATCGATTGCCGGGAAGGTGCGCTTGTCGACTAACTTTCGGTCGAGAATAATTTCGCAGTTGCCAGTGCCTTTGAATTCTTCGAAGATGACGTCGTCCATGCGTGAACCGGTGTCGATTAGCGCGGTGGCGATGATGGTCAACGAACCGCCCTCTTCAATATTTCGCGCCGAGCCAAAGAAGCGCTTCGGGCGCTGTAGGGCGTTGGAATCCACGCCGCCAGAGAGAACCTTGCCTGAGGGCGGAACGATGGTGTTGTAGGCGCGAGCTAAACGCGTAATCGAATCGAGCAAGATGACCACATCGCGTTTGTGCTCGACCAGGCGTTTGGCTTTCTCAATCACCATTTCGGCAACCTGCACGTGGCGCGCCGCCGGCTCGTCAAAGGTCGAAGAAATAACTTCGCCCTTGACTGAACGCTGCATGTCGGTGACTTCTTCCGGGCGCTCGTCGATCAGCAAAACGATCAGCACAACTTCAGGATGATTGGTCGTAATCGAATTCGCGACGTTCTGAAGCAGCATGGTTTTGCCGGCGCGCGGAGGCGAAACGATCAATCCGCGCTGCCCTTTGCCAAGCGGCGTCAGCAGGTCCATTACGCGGGCGCTGATGTTCTCGCGGACGGTTTCCAGCTTCAGCCGTTCCTGCGGGTACAGCGGCGTCAGGTTGTCGAACAAAATCTTGTTGCGCGCTTCTTCTGGCGACTCGAAGTTGACCGCCTCAATCTTTACCAGAGCGAAATATTTTTCGCCCTCATGCGGAGGCCGCACCTGGCCGCTGATAGTGTCGCCCGTCTTCAGGTCGAATTTACGAATCTGCGACGGCGAGACGTAAATGTCATCCGGGCCGGGGAGATAGTTGTAATCGGGCGAGCGGAGGAAACCGTAGCCATCAGGAAGGATTTCAAGCACTCCTTCGGCGAAGATGTGGCCTTCCTTTTCGCTTTGTGCCTGCAGGATTTTGAAGATGAGGTCCTGCTTTCGCATGCCGCTGGCCCCAGGAAGATCAAGGGTGCGGGCGATCTTGGTTAATTCGGTTATGTTTTTTTCTTTGAGTTCTGCAATGGTCATTAGCTCACCTGCGAGGAGAATTGAGATGGGAGGGTATTTTCAGGGAGATTCAGGTTAACTCAGGCAGGAGGACAGGGCTGCTAACTAAGCAGCCCGCCGTTGTGCCTCAACAAAATGCTCCGGTTCAGACAAAACCGTCTGCCGCTCAGAGCTTGCAATCCGATCCAGGACTTCATTCATGGTTTCCTGAATACGAGTGTTAGGCTTATGAAACTTACGGGTAGCCTTGGAGGCAAGCTGACAGAGCATATAACGGTTCCGCAAAGTATGTAAAGCGTCGAAGACACGATCAGAGCGCATGGTGAAATCCTTTCCCTTTAAGAGTTTGCGACAAGACGCCGGCTCGCTATTGGCGGCAACCGGGGCGAACGCCTACCCACCAGAACTGTAAGATACTGAAAACAGATGATTTCTACAGGAAAAAGCTCTGGCTACCTTTAATAGATGCTCTGAAGTGGCCGAAAGTTTCTCGGTTACATTTAACCAGAACCATCCGAGCGGAGGTCCATCAGGAATCTGGTCAAGGCCTTCAGAACGCCTTAACTTACAGGGCAAAGGGCAACTGCGTCAAGAAAATTTGTGAGCTGCCTGTTAATAACCTGGCACTCCCATGCCGGATCGGAACCGTTCCTTTACAAATCTAAGCCCAGAAAACACGATCGAGACTGCGATATTGAATGGCCTCAGCTATGTGCTTGGGCTCAATAGCCTTAGCTCCCTCCAAGTCGGATATCGTTCTGGCCACTTTCAGAATACGGTCGTGAGCCCTCGCGGTCAGACCCTGTTGGCTCATAGCCCGCTCCAGCAGCCGTTCACAATCTGGGGAGAGCTCGCAAAACGCGCGGATATTCTGTGGTGTCATTTGGGCGTTGGAATAGATTTTGACTCGGCTCACAGCGGAGAACCTTTGCAATTGAATTTCCCGGGCTTTTACTACCCGTTCGCGTATTCGGCCCGAACCCTCTGGTTCTGCCGCAGCGCGCATTTCCTTGTAGTTCACCGCCGGCACATCGATGTGAATGTCGATCCGGTCCATCAGTGGACCGGAAATTTTCTGCATATAGCGCTGGATCATGGGCTGGGTGCAATGGCAGTCACGGGATCGATCATTAAAAAAGCCGCAGGGGCATGGATTCATTGCGGCGGCCAGCATGAAGCGCGCAGGAAACGTGAGAGACATTGAGGCCCGCGCGATGCAGACGGTACCGTCCTCAAGCGGCTGGCGCATAACTTCAAGAACGTTGCGAGGGAATTCAGGAAGCTCGTCCAGAAATAGAACCCCGTTGTGCGAGAGCGAAACTTCGCCTGGCCGGGGGATGACGCCTCCGCCGATCAGGCCGGCGTCAGAGATGGTGTGGTGCGGGCTTCGAAATGGGCGTATGCCGACCAGCCCCGCGCCGTGATCGAGCACACCGGCCACGCTGTGAATTTTCGTGGTCTCCAGCGCTTCCTCGAAAGTAAAAGGCGGCAGAATGGTCGGAATGCGCTTGGCCAGCATGGTCTTGCCGGAGCCAGGTGGGCCGATCATCAGAATGTTATGTCCACCGGCACAGGCGACTTCGAGGGCGCGCTTGGCGGTCTGCTGGCCGCGAACATCTTTGAAGTCAACTGGGAAATGCTGGGCTTCGTTCAACAGGGCTTCCTGGTTGACCGCGACAGGAACGATTCCGTTGCCGGTGTTCACAAAATGAATGACGTCGAGCAGAGACTTGACTGGGTAAACCGTGACGCCGCTCACCATAGCGGCTTCTTTTGCGTTCAATTCCGGGACAATCATGCGCGAAATCTTGCGGCCTCGGGCCTCTATAGCGATAGGCAGCGCGCCGCGAACCGCGCGAATTCCACCGTCGAGCGAGAGTTCGCCCACGAAAAGGCAATCGGAGATTTCTTTCTTGTTCAGACCGCCATAGGCGCCAAGGATACCGAGTGCCATCGGCAGATCAAAACCGGAGCCTTCTTTTTTGATGTCGGCGGGAGCGAGGTTGATGACGATATGGGTTGGCGGAATGTCGTATCCGCAATTCTTTAGTGCCGCCCGCACGCGATCGCGACTCTCGCGCACCGCCGCATCTGGCAGACCTACGGTATGGAAGTGGTCCTCATCGCATTTGATGCCGGAGACATCCACTTCCACTTCGATAATGCTGGCGTCGATCCCGTAAACGGCGGCACTAAGAGTTTTGTAGAGCATGCAAACGGATAACCCGGGGGAGGGCAATCCAGCTTTACGGTACAGGCTGCGCTGTGTATTTTTATGTGATGGATGTCACAGGTTGACCATTGGGAACGTCACTGTGGCTGAGGAAAACGGTTTAAACGTGGGGACAGCTGCCCTCGGCTGTCCAGGTAGCCATTACGAGCCTACGTTCAGGGCCCGCTTGATGGTGCCTCGCTCGGCCTGAATTTTCTGCTGCAGAAGGGTGATGGAATAAATCAATTGCTCAGGACGAGGGGGACAGCCGGGAACGTAGATATCAACCGGAATGACCTGGTTGACGCTTTGCACCAGCGCGTAATTGTTGAAGACGCCGCCGGAGGTTGCGCACGCACCCATCGAGATTACCCACTTGGGTTCGGGCATTTGCTCCCACAGCTGGCGAATTACGGGCGCCATTTTGTTGGAAACGCGGCCGGCAATGATCATAAGATCCGACTGGCGGGGCGAAGGACGAAAAACCTCGGCGCCGAAACGGGCGATATCGAAGCGCGATGCGCCCATGGACATCATCTCGATGGCGCAGCAGGCGAGACCGAAGGTCATCGGCCAAATAGAATTCTTGCGCATCCAGTTGATGACATTGTCGACCGTGGTGAGCACCACACCTTCCGGCGTCGGATTGCCATAGGTCAACTCTTTGACCACACGTTTACCGTTTTCGATCTCTACGTAAGGGCCGAAGTCGAGTCCGTTTGCCATTGATACTATTTTAGCTCAAAGTCAGAAGGGATCGAGTTTCGTAGGTCTCGGTTTAACAATGTGGAAAGGAAAATCTATGAGAAAGTTCAGCCTGGCAATCGCGCTTGTGATTTCGGCGGTTCAGCTCGGCCATGCTCAATCGGTAGGGACTTTTACCGGACACACAGACGTGGGAACGGTGCTGCATGCGGGCTCGACGACCTACGACTCCGCCAAGAACGCGTATACGCTAATCGGTAGCGGGGAGAATATGTGGGCCAAGGCCGATGCATTTCAGTTTGCCTGGAAGAAAATTTCCGGTGACGTGGAGATCTCTGCCGATATTTCTTTTTTGAACTCCGGCGGCAACGAGCACAAAAAAGCCGTGCTCATGCTGCGGCAATCGCTCGACGCGGACTCGGTTTATGCCGATGTCGCGCTGCATGGCAACGGCTTGACCTCGCTGCAGTTTCGCGACGAAAAAGGCGGAATTACCAGCGAGGTCGAGTCGAAGATTTCAGCCCCGGCGCGGCTGCGGATTACTCGCATCGGTAAGTACGCATACATCTCACTGGCCCAACAGGGAAGCGATGTGCAATTCGCCGCCGGCTCGGTGCGCGTTGCTCTCGATGGAGAGGTCTATGCCGGGATTGGAGTTTGTTCACACGATAAAAATGTGACCGAGCAGGCGACTTTTTCAAATGTCGAATTTAAAAACCTGGCCGCGGCGTCGATCCAACCCGTCCCCTACAGCAGCCTCGAGACTGTCACGCTTGAGACGACCATCCGTCACGTGATCTACCTTGCGCCCAACCGTTTCGAAGCTCCTAACTGGTCGCATGACGGTTCCTATTTCATTTTCAATCGCAACGGACATCTGGAGAAAATGCCGATTGCAGGCGGCGATCCACAGATCATCGACACTGGATTCGCCAACAAAGTAAACAACGATCACGGCATTTCGCCTGACTCAACTCAGCTCGCGATCAGCGACAACTCGCAGGAGACCAAATCCGCTGACGGAAAGATCACACACGATTCCCTGGTTTACCTGTTGCCGATTGCTGGCGGCACTCCGCAACGCATGACGCAAACTGGCCCGTCGTACTGGCATGGCTGGTCGCCGGACGGGAAGACGCTGGCGTTTGTCGGTCAACGAAACGGCGATTTCGATATCTACACAGTCCCGGTAAGCGGAGGCGATGAAACTCGTCTGACCACGGCGAGGGGTCTCGATGACGGGCCAGAGTATTCGCCAGACGGGCAATACATTTATTTCAATTCCGAGCGCACCGGGCACATGCAGATCTGGCGCATGCGTCCCGACGGGAGCGAGCAGGAGCAGGTTTTCACTGACGATTACAACAACTGGTTTCCACACATTTCTCCTGACGGAAAGTGGATGGTGTTTTTGACTTATGAGCCCGATGTGACTGGGCATCCGGAAAATAAAGATGTGATGCTCCGGTTGATGTCGCTTACGGACAAAGACAAGAAAATTACGGTGCTGACGAAATTGTTTGGCGGGCAGGGAACGATCAATGTGCCATCCTGGTCGCCGGACAGCAAGTCGGTTGCGTTTGTGAGCTATCAGATGGTGGTCGCCGGAAAATAGCATCTTCGGTGTCATCCCCGAAGCTGCGATCCAACGGAGCAGCGGGATCTCGCTATTCTTTGCGATTTCTCCGGACGTGATCGGGATGACAAAATGTAGTTTGCAGCGCCCTTCAGCCTGCATCGCCAGTACGACCTGACGTAAGGCCCTCTCTCGCCCGCTTGCAGCGCGCGAGTTCGGGATGACAGCGTTATTGATCCCTCGCGGCGTGCGACCTCTGAATGCGCAAATTTAGTTTCTTATTTTTGCAACTTGTGATCGAAGAAATTCGCCATAATTGTCAGCACTTCAGTCGTCTCCGGCAACTGGAAGTGATACCAGAAGGCGTGCGGCATGGCCTCATACACCAGGAGCTGTGTATCGACTCCCGCCTTGAGCAGCGCCAGATGCAACATTGAGGTGTTGCTCAGCAGAAGATCGCGCGTGCCGGTTACCAGCAGGCATGGAGGAAGGCCGTGCAGATCGGCAAATAAAGGAGACAGCACAGGATCTTTCGGATCCGTTTTTCCAACGTAAGCCGAATCGTGAACGCCGTTCGCGGGTTGCGGGGCGATGTTGCCGGAAAAGCCGTTCAATGCGAAAAGCTGCTGGGAATCGGCCGTGCGGCTGAAGTCGCCAAGCCCGGAGAATATTCCGAGAGCCGCGGGAAGCGGCAACCCCGATTGCTTGAGCTTTACTGCAACTTCGGCAGTTAAGATTGCTCCCGCGGACGTCCCGAAGATTCCGATGCTTCGCGGCTGGTAGGTTTTCAGCAATTCTTTGTAGACGGCGACTACGTCATCCACCGCGGCGGGAAAGGGATTTTCTGGAGCCAGTCGGTAATAAACGGAAACGACTTTTATTTTGGCGAGATACGCGATCGGAATACCTTCTATCAGTGATCCCGAATCAGAGATGAATCCGCCGCCGTGCAAATTGATCAGTACGCGATTTTGGTTTGACTGCGGCGCATCCAGCGGAGTGATGATATCGGTGCGCACACTGGCAATGGTTTTCTCTTCTACCTTTACCGGGTAAAGCCGCAGAGCTTCGGCAGAATCACGTTTGCGCCATGCGTCGGTGCTTTTACGAATTTCCGCAAGATCTTTGGACTGCGGCGATTCTTTCTCGATTTCCTTCAGCCATTTCTGGGCTTCTGGGCTAACTGTCGCAGGCATGGGTACCACACGCGTGATGTGCGCTGTCCCGTCAGGATCGAAAGTTGCAGAATCGGGATCGGGAGCGGCGCTGGTTTGGGCGAAGGCAGAAACAGCAAACAGGAAAGTGGCGACCAAGCAGAAAGATGTTTTCATTTGTGATTTTGCGAATTGGTTCGCAAGATCAGCTTAAGCCATATCGTCCGCGTTCAATAATTTTTTCTGCAATTTCCTGTCGCAGGCCAATGGTATTGACCGGGTCATGCTTGGCCAGGCGTCGCAGGATTGCCATCTGGGTGCGCAGCATGTCGCCCTCGGCAACATCAGCAATTATTTTGCGGGCGGACAATTCAATCTTGTCCATCCCCTGCGAAAGATAAACGCGGGTAGCGGCAATAGGAAGCGCGGCAGCGGTTTCCCCTTTGGCTGAGGTGAGCTTTATGGTCCGCAGCAGCACGGATTCCATGGCATAGACCTCCATCACCATGTCCGCGATTGCCCCCATCACTTCCTGCTGCTGTTCGATCTGCATCATGTATTTTTGGGTGGCGGCGCCAGCGGCAAACAGCCCCAGCTTTTTGGCGGAAGCTAAAAGTTTCTGCTCTTCGGCGAGCACGCCCTCGAACTCTTCAGTAGCCGATGGCCCGGAGAGAACCTCATCCATTAATTGCTTGATGGCCGGCATCAGCGGCAACTGCCCGCCCATGGCGCGCTTTAACAGAAAACCGGTGATGATGAGGCGATTGATTTCATTGGTGCCTTCGAAGATGCGATTGATTCGTGCGTCACGATAAGCGCGTTCGGCGGGATATTCTTCTACGAACCCGTAGCCAGCATAAATTTGCAGAGTCTCGTCGACCACGTAATCGAGCATTTCCGACGCCCAGACTTTAATGATGGAACACTCGACCGCATACTCCTCGATGGCTTTGAGCGTCTTTCTGCTGGCATCGGCAGCGGATTTATCGATGGCGGCCAGCGCTGCGTCCATCATGCCGACGGTGCGGAACACCAGCGACTCGCCGACATAGATGAGCACGGCCATGTTCGCGAGCTTCTCGCGTACCAGGCCAAAGTCGGCGATCACTTTTTTGAAAGCCTTGCGCTGCTTGGCATAGCCAATAGCGTTGTTCACTGATTCGCGGGCACCACCCACGCACATCGCGCCCAGCTTGAACCGCCCAATGTTCAGGATATTAAAAGCAATGACGTGCCCGCGACCAATTTCTCCCAGAACATTTTCGACCGGGACTTTGCAGTCGTTAAGAATGATGGGACACGTGGACGAACCGCGAATGCCCATCTTGTGTTCTTCCGCGCCGACGGAAAAGCCGGGAAAGTTGCGCTCGACCAGAAACGCGGTGAACTTTTCGCCGTCCACTTTGGCGAAGACGGTGAACAGGTCGGCAAATCCGGCGTTGGTGATCCACATTTTTTCGCCGTTGAGCACGTAGTGCTTGCCATCCGAGGACAACACTGCTCGTGAGCGACAATTCAGCGCGTCTGATCCGGAAGAAGCTTCCGACAAGGCGTATGCCCCAACGATTTCGCCCGTCGCGAGCCGCGGTAAATATTTCTGTTTCTGAGCGTCATTGCCGAAGTAAACCAGTGGCAGCGTGCCGATGCCGGTATGGCCGCCCCAGGTGGTGGCGAAGCCCGCGTATTTAGCAATGTGATCGGCGATGACAGCGGCGGAAACTTTATCCAGTTCCATACCGCCGTATGCTTCCGGAATTTCGACTCCACTCAGGCCCAGTTCGCCGGCTTTTTTCAGCAGATCACGGGTAACCGAGAAGTCTTTGTGCTCCATCTTCTCGATGTTGGGGATGATTTCCGTTTGCGCGAATTCTTCCGCCGTTTGCGCAATCAGGACATGCTGTTCGCTGAAATCTTCAGGAGTAAAAACCTCTTCCGCCGATCGAGTTTCCAATAAAAAGCTGCCGCCGGCAATTGAAGCTCCGGGTGCTGAAGTAGTGCTAGCCATTCGATAATCCCTTCCTGATTAAGAAGGATTATTACGTCTTTGCGGAAGTTTTCCAAGCAGGGATCAGGAAGCTGGGTTCCGAAAGTGTAACGCTTAAGGGTACCGATGAAGTGAATCTACAAGTTACGAGCCATTGGTGCCGTAATGCTGACAAGCCAAAGGACGGGGGATGCGACTACTGAACGCAGGTCTCGAGGGCGCGCAGGAATGCCGCAGAGACCTTGAGGAATTCGAAGCCGGTACGTGCCGGAGAACTGTGGCGAACGATGGCCGGGGCTTCGAACATGGTGTCGAGCAAATTCAGCCGCAGCGACACCCGCTCTCCAACTTGGGGAGGACCGCACAGAACGGCTGACAATCCGGCAATGCTGATATCCAGAGTGAGGCCGCGCGTAGTCCGGGGCCCGGAGTTCAGCAGGCGCCAGGCGATTACCGGGGCGCTCAAAAAGTGGCGCGGATAGCCCCTTGCGACGCTGTATTGCCCCGCGGTTGCCGCCGTTCTCCGGGCTTCGACTTGCAGGATGCGCTCCTGCCGAGTGGGTTAAGAGGGAAGAGTCGAGCCCCAGGCGGAAGCTGAACGCAGGCTGGCTTGAATTACCTGCAGCAGCTCGTTGTTATCGGCGGGCTTCTGAAAAAAAGCCGTTGCGCCGGAGTCGAGACTGCGTAGCTCATTTCCCTGTGGATCGCGTGCGGTCAAGACTACGACCGGAATGTGCGAGAGAGAATCGCTCTCCTGCAGCCGCTTCAGCACGACGAAACCGTTGCCTGCAGGCAAGCCGAGGTCAAGGATGATCAGGTTGGGCCGCTCTTTTTGGGCCAGAGCAATCGCCGAGTAGCCATCGGAGGCGCTGATCGTCTCATAATGGTTGGCTCGCAGGCGCAGCTTTAATGCCATTCTGAGCTCGGGATCGTCGTCCACGATCAAAATTTTTGCCCGATTGAGATGGCTATCGTCCATCTTTTCCCTTTGCTTTTCAGTTTGCATTTGCATTGTTCTCCTTTGAGTTGAATCCGTTCATGGTGCTGAGATCGTTGAGGACCATCTCTGCGATGATGCCGGCGATTTGGTTCACTTGTTGCCCCGGCGATTGGTCCGGCACTAAAGAAAACTCGACCGGGCGGGCAGATGCCCGCACCGTCCCGGTAGATTTCAAGCGCGTCAGCGTGGCCATCTGCTCGACGATGCGAGTGATCATGATGTTGACGCGCTCCATGTCAGTGGAGGCCACGATGTAGAAAGTGTCTTCGGGGCCATTCGTGGCTATCGCGGGAAGTACGAGGTCTTTGTCGACATAAACGCATCGCCGGACCAGATCGAGACATTCACGACAAACTTCTTTCCAGTTTCCCCGGAACGGAATGGCCAGCGGTTTGAGATCGACGCGCACCAGCACAATCGACTCGCGCAGCTTCTGCTGATGGATGATCACCGGCGAAAGCAGTTTCGCCAGCGAGTAGATCGGTAAATTAAATGTGAAAGAGGTTCCCTGGCCTGGCTGGCTCGCCACCCAGATACGGCCGCCATGCAAGTTGACCAACTCTCTGGCTATGTAAAGTCCAAGGCCGAGTCCGGAACGGTTGCCATCGACCGAGTCGGGGTCTTGATACAGCCGCTCAAAAATAAGGGGGAGGGCTTCGGGCGAAATACCGCGGCCGGTATCCGTAATGGTGATGTAAATAAAATCCGAGTCGGTTTCCTGTTGGCTGAGTTTCACAGTGACTGAGCCTTCCGGCGGCGTGAACTTGACCGCGTTGTCGATCAGATTGATAAGGACCTCAAGCACGCGATCGGGATCGGCATATACCAGGGGAATGTGCGGGTCAGCTTCCAGTTCAAGCGCAATACGCTTATCCATGGCCATGGGACGGACCATGGCCATGGCTTGTTTGACCAGTTCGACCAAGCCAAGGCAGCGGGGCTCAATGCGCAGCTTGCCAGATTCTGCCCGCGTGGCTTCCAGCAGATCGCGGATCATGGCCTGCAGCTGGTTCACACTCTTCAGAATGATTTGCAGGTGGTCCCTTTGCTCGGGCGAGATTGAACCGGAAATGCCATCGAACAATAAAGACGCGTATTGATGAATGCAGGTCAGCGGAGTTCGAAGTTCATGCGAAACATGGGAGAGGAACTGGTTCTTGAATTCGATCTGCTGCTTGCGGCTGATTTCGAGGGAACGCAGTAAAGCCTGCCGCTCCACGGCGTAGCGCATGGAGCGCTCCAGGGTGCGGCTGGTAAAGTCGCCCTTGATCAGATAGTCCTGCACACCCTGATGGATGGCCTTCATGGCCAGCACTTCATCGTCTTGTCCGGAAAGAATGACCACCGGCACTCCCGGGGCTTTATCAAGAATCTTGCGGAAGGTCTCACTGCCGTGGCTGTCGGGAAGATTCAAATCGAGAAGCACCACCGAAGGCGGCATGTTCTCGATGGAAGCCAGTCCATCGGCAAGACGATTTACGCAACTAACGTCGACATGGTTCTTGCCTTCGGTTAAGCGCAAGCGAACCAGATCGGCATCGCCGGGATTGTCCTCGATCAGCAAGACCTGCTTGGGTAACTCGCTCATTGGTCTCCTAGTCAGGCAAACTGGCAAAACCAAACCAGAAATTTTCAATGGAGCGCACGGCTGAGAAAAACTGCCCCAGATTTCCCGGCTTGCTCACATAGGAATTCGCGCCCAGCTCGTAGCAACGGGCGATATCGCGCGGTGCGTGCGAGGTAGTGAAGATCACCACCGGAAGTTCGTTCAGCTCGGGATCGGCTTTCACCTCGGCCAGCACCGCGCGCCCGTCTTTGCGGGGAAGATTGAGATCGAGGATGATGAGATCGGGACGAACTGCATCGGCGAATTGGCCGGAGCGATGCAGGAACTGCAGCGCTTGCTCTCCGTCGCCTACGGTACTTACCTGGGTTTGACGTTCACTGGTCGCCAGCACCTCGCAGGTGAGGTTGGCGTCCGCCGGGTTGTCATCGACTAACAGGATTTTTGGCGTAGAGCTCATAGTCTTCTTTCTTACCAGTTTTATCGGCCGGCGCAGCCGGAAACGTGAAGCGAAAATTTGAGCCTTGACCCAATTCGGACTCGACCCAAATTCGTCCGCCATTGTGCTCGACGATTTTTTTGCAAATGGCAAGTCCCACTCCGTTACCTGGGTACTCAACCCGGGTGTGCAGCCGCTGGAAGATCTTGAAAATAAGGTCGCGATGGTCAGCGGCGATGCCGATGCCGTTATCGAAAACTGAGAACAACCATTCGTGGTCTTTTTTTTCAGCCGAGATGGTTACGCAGGGATTACGTTTCGCGCGAAATTTAATGGCGTTCCCGATCAGGTTTTGAAACAGCTGCACCACCTGAAAGCGGTCGCCCAAAACTGTCGGCATGGGATTACAGGTAATGGTTACGCTGTGTTCCTTGAGCGGCAGCTCCAGGTTCTTCAACACTTCATCGATCGCGGAACTCACGTCGGTGGGCGCGGGTTTCACGCCATTGCGTCCAATCCGGGAAAACGACAGCAGGTCCTCGAGAAGCGCCTGCATACGGGTCGCGCCCTCGACCGCATAGTTGATATAACGGTCGGCGCTCGAATCCAGCTTGCCGCGATAGCGTTCAGCCAGGAGCTGCGTGTAAGACGCCACCATGCGGAGAGGTTCCTGAAGGTCATGCGACGCAACGTAAGCGAACTGTTCAAGGTCGCAGTTAGAGCGCGCTAATTCCTCGACCTTGGCGGCAAGTTGCTCTTGAGCGCGCGTGCGTTCCAGGCGCACCCTTACATCCTCGAGCGCCCGGCGAACCGAAATAGTCAGTCGGGCGAGATGGTCCTTCAAGATGTAATCCATTGCGCCTTGTTTTACGCACTCCACCGCGGTTTCGCTATTCAAAGCTCCGGTCACCAGAATCAGGGGGGTGTGCAGGTTTTTCTCGCGCAGAATGTCGAGGGTATCCATACCGCGAAAGTTCGGCAGACTGTAATCCGCCAGGATGACGTCGTACTTTGTTTTCTCCAGATGATCGCGAACCTGCTTCTGGGTTTCGACTACGTCGGCCGAAACCTCGAACCCGCCGCGCCGGAGTTCTGCGATTTCGATCTCTGCGTCGGCCGGTGCATCTTCAATCAGCAGGACGCGGAGCCGGCTCTGACCGCCTCCATTGGTCGGGGAAGAGATCATGGCCGCGCCGCCATAGTTGCAGGATTCGAAATCGGGTGCTGGTTTATTACAATCCAATAGAGGCCGGTGCTTTTTACGATCTCGCGGAACTGGTCGAAATCCACCGGCTTCTGAATGTAGCTGTTGGCCCCCAGGTTATAGCTGGAAACCAGGTCGCGCTCTTCTCGCGAGGCGGTCAGGACAACTACCGGGACGGCCTTGGTCCGCGGGTCGTTCTTTACTAACTTCAAGACCTCGAGCCCGGTCAGCTTGGGTAACTTCAGGTCGAGCAGAACGAGCCGGGGAGGGTTTTCAAAACTGCGGTCCTGAAAACGGCCGGTGCAGAACAAGAACTCCACCGCCTCCTCGCCATCGCGGACCACAAAAATGTTGTTGGCGAGGTGCTCGCGTCGCAGCGCGTGCAATGCAAGTTCGAGATCGTCGGGATTGTCTTCGACCAGCAGGATGTCGACTTCGTTATACACAGTCATAAAATTTCTCCTTTACGTCCGAAGCGTCGCTCGCGGGGTTCTGGGACACAAAACTCAGGTTTAGATAGAAGGTTGCGCCCTTACCGAGTTCGGCTTCAGCCCAAATTCGACCGCCATGCTTCTGGACAATTCGCTGCACGGTCGCCAGCCCCACCCCGGTGCCTTCGAAATCTTCGGCGCGATGCAGTCGCTGGAACACGCCAAATAACTTATCGGCATATTTCATGTCGAAGCCCACTCCGTTGTCGCGCACGAACAAGACATTATCTGCAACTCCAACGTCAATAACGGCCTTAGCGCACTTGCGGGTGTATTTGGCGGCATTCGAAAGCAAGTTCTGGAATGCCATCTTCAGTAACGCCGGATCGCCTTTGACCGGCGGAAGCGCGCTGATTTTCCATTCGATTTCACGCCCCGCAGTGTCCATTGCAAGGTCTGCGATGATATCTTTCAGGATGGGATCTAGATTGACCGCTTGCAACTTGAGTTCTTGTCTGCCGATGCGAGTGAGGTTCAGCAGATCGTCGACCAGCATGCCCATGCGGTGGGTCCCGTCCTCGATTCGTTTCAGGTAGTGTTGGCCTTCAGAGGAGAGGGAATTGCTGCAAGTTTCCTGCAGCATTTTTGAAAAGCCGACAATGTGGCGCAATGGCGCGCGCAAATCATGCGAAACCGAATAGGTAAAGGCCTCGAGTTCTTTATTCGAAGTTTGAAGGTCGGCCGTGCGCTCGCTGATACGCTGCTCTAACGTCAGGTTCAGTTCGCGTAGCTTGCTCTCTGCGAGTTTCCGGGCGGTGAGGTCGGTATTGGTCTCAACCACGCGCGGCGGTTTGCCTTCATTGTCGCGGTATAAGGCCCAGCGGCTACTCACTACAACCTCCGTACCATCTTTGCGACGGTGTACCAGTTCGCCCTGCCAGGCGTCGTCGCGATGCAATTGTTCTTCGATATCCGATAAAGGCTCGGGAAATTGGGTGCGAAGCAAGGCGTGACTAAGGGTTCCCAAGGCTTCGGTCTTCGTGTAGCCGTAGAATTTCTCCGAGCCACGATTCCACAGGAGTATCCGGCCGGTAGTGTCGCGCACCAGCACTGGCGCGAGATCCAACGCCTGTGTAAGTTCGCGCAAGGCCCGCTCATCGCGTTTCCGCTCAGTTATGTCATGCGCGATGGTCGAAATGCCGATAATTCTCCCTTCGGCATCTCTCATTGGAGAAAGGATCAGCGAGACAGTGAGCAGGGTGCCGTCCTTGCGTACGCGAGCCGTTTCGTCGCACTTCACCATTTTTCCTTCCGCTACTTCCTGCATCACGCGACTGAGGTCATCGAGCTGGTCCGGGGGCACGATGAGGTCGACCGACTTACCGACGATTTCTGCTTCCGCATAACCGTAAATATGCTCGGCGCCTTTGTTCCAGCTGAGTATTCTGCCCGACAAGTCCTTGCTGACAATCGCGTCATGAGAGGAATCGACGATGGTCGCCATCAGGTGATTGCGGGCCTCCGCCTGCTTGCGCTCGGTCACGTCCCGCAAAATGACGGTAAAGAGCCTTTTGCCAGCATCTTCGGTCTGGGAAATCGACGCTTCAATGGGAAACTCGGAACCGTCGGCGCGCCGCGCCCATAATGGATTCATCGCACCCATGTTGCGGGTCGTCACCCCGGTATTCGCGAAGCGATGAATGTGTTCTGAGTGAATCGCGCGAAAGCGCTCGGGAATGAAGCGATTCAACGACTGGCCGAGGACTTCGCGGGCATTGTACGCAAACATTTTCTCCGCCGCGCGGTTGAAGAGGACAATGCGTTGCGACTCGTCGATGGTCAAGATGGCATCCATCGCGGACTCAATGACGCTGCTCAATCGAGACTGGCTGGCGCGCAAGGCCTGTTGAGTGGTGATGCCGAGCGCAATTTCCTTCTCGAGCGCTTGATTGATCGACTCCAGTTCGGCAGTGCGCCTCTGAACCCGCCGCTCAAGTTCTTCCGTGAGTTGCATCAACTCCCGTTCGCGATCGGATCTTTGGGCGACCTGCAGATCCAGTTGGCGGTTGATTTCATGTAACTGATTGGGTCCCGGCAAGGCCACCACTTTGGGAATCAACGGAACCAGCATGACGGCAGTGAACACTGAAATCACAGCAGTGAATAGCTTTACCAATCCGGAAAGCAGGTAAGTGCCATGCCATACCGTCCAGACTTCCATCAGGTGGGTGGTCCCGCAGCCCATGATGAATAGACCAAACATCCAGAAAACCCAATTGAAGGGCAGATCGCGACGTTTGCGCACCAAATAAATCAGCGCAATGGGGATGCAGTAATACGAAACCGCAATGAGCCCATCCGAAATTACGTGCAGCCACACGATCTGCGGGTCCCACAGGTAGCAGGTGCCGTGGGGCAAGAAGTTGGACGCAAATAAGCTTTTAAGAAATTCCAATGCTTGCCGGCCTTTTTTTTCGAATGCGACACTTCAGGTGAAGTGTCGGCACATCATCCGGCAATTGATCATCGTCAGAATTTACGGGTAACTTGAGTCACGGAGGCGGTTGGACCGGCAGAAGGATACCTTCGTGTCGCCGAAACCGGCATGACTCGCGGAAAAGCGATAGGCAGTTGCAAAGCCAGGGTCGTTAATTTGCGCGCAGAATAACCCCGAACTAATCCTCGATGATCACAGAGAAGTCCGCGCCTTCCCAACGTTGTGCTTCCGGCCAAAAGAATGTGAATACGATGGTGTGGCCTGGGTCAAGCTCTTTGGTGGGCAAATCTGCAATATAGATTCCCAAACCTGTGTCTCTCGACGCGACATCCTGCCAGGTCTGCCAGCCGTCGCGGCTCCAATGTATCACCGCGGGCACATTGCTAACGATCCGTAGGATCTTTCCCGAGGGCATAATGCGGCATTTGTTGTTAAAACGCCATTCCCAACAGGCCGCCTTGCATTTATCAATCCGGTAGCGTTTGACAGTTTGAGGCGGCTGGTCAAAAATCTTGCCGTCTTTCAGTGAACGCACCAGCTTGATGTATTCCGAATGCGCCCACACCAGCGGGCATGCTGAGCCCGATGCTTTGCCGAAGAACAACTCACGATCGGGAATGTCGGCTGCATCCCAGACCTGCTCGGGCAAGAGCCGGCTCTGGTTCGAAGATAAGCTCATGGTGCACAGAAGTTCCTCGGCAGCATCCTTGTTTCCGGCATCGAGCTCGTAATGCGCGCGCTCGCCCGAAAGCAAAGGCCATGGACGTCCTACGCCATTTCCGTCGAATGGGCTGCCATCGGCGTGTTCGCCATAGCCATCGTCGTTGTAGCGATACCAGCATTGCCCTTGTGGCAGTTTTATTCGCAGCAGGGCATCAACCACTTTGATGGTGTTGAGAATCTTCGGATCGTCGGGAGCCCGCAGGCCAAAACGGACGAGCGCGAGCGCGTCAGGGCTGATGATGTGGGAAGCCTGCTCGTGGTCCTGGCCCGGAGGCCGATTCTTGATGGGGACGAAGCCCTCGGTCGGTGAAGCGGCACAATCGGTCTCACCGGGGGCAATGCGAACGTAATATCCGTCCACGCCGATCTGAGCCGCGAGTGCGCCATTGGTCGAATAAGTCCAGCGTTCGACGTTGTCGTTCCAATTGTCCGCGAGTTCGCGAAGATATGTTGCCGTGCCGGTTTCGCCTACAGAATCCGCGAGATCGGCCGCCGCCAACAGGCCGGCAATTTCAACCGCCAGGGTGAATGGCGAATACCCAGCGTCTTCTTCCCATCGGTCCTGCTGGGTTACCGGACCATTGCATGCGATGAACCCCGCGGCTTTCCGCACCATGGACCACCAGCGCTTCATGTCGCCCAGCGCAGAGAGAGCTTCGCGGCGAAGCAAATCGACAAGCAGAATAGGAAAAGCGGCCTCGTCCATCTGCGAGCCGCTCCAATAAGGGCGCCCGTCGAGCCACATATTTTGCGGCCAACGCCCGTCGGCCTCCTGCGTGACTTCGAGATAATGCAGCACCCGCATAGAATCGCCGACCGCGCCGGCCGCCAGAAAACCGCCCGCGGTTTCAACCAGATCGCGTGGCCATACCAGGTGGTAACCGCCAAGGTCTTCATCGCCTTTATTAAATCCCCAGGGAATCGAGAGGCTGGCGATGACGCCGCCGAGAAAATCTTTGGATTCATGCGCTCGCAACATGGCGGTACTGGCGCGATACAGGTCATGATCTCCGCCGCGATCGAGCGGCATCAGTATCTTTTGCCAGCTTCTCCATTGCGAAACATAGTCATGAAAAAGACCATCGTACTCGTCGAGCAGGCTGGCGTAGGCTTGCTCCCCAGCTTCCGCCCAAATTCCTCCGAATCCGAGAGAAAGAATAAATTCGCCGCCATGGGATAAGTCGATTTCTCCGGTGAGCGCAACATTGCCGTCCTCGGCGCGCGAATATTCCTGCGTTAAACGAAAATTGTGCGACAGGTCTTGCCAGCCATCCGAATAACCGGCAAAACCCACCGACATTTTCTTCCACGGGACGGAGCAGGCGAGCGCCAGCGCAAGGCCGCCTGGAAACTCCGCGAACAACATAGGAATGCCCTTGTAGTCGCCGATCCAGCCGGTGTTGTGGTTGCCGAAATTGCCGAGGTGCGGAGCCAGCAGAGCGTAAAGCCGATAATTCGACTTGTCGGCGGGATTCAGCGCAGTGAAACCAATTTTTTGCAAGACGACATTGCGGTGAGGATCGGCAAAAACCTCCTTGTTTATTCGATATTTTCCGCCAAGCTCGGTATTCACCAAACGGAATGCAGGAACCCCGGGCTCGATGGGAGCGACTTCAAATTTGCAGTGCCTTTTTTCTTCGGAGAAAAAGCTTTTGCCATCGGTAACCATCAGGCCCAGGTCGCGGGTGCAGGCCATGTCGACGCGCGGGTAATAAATTTCGTTCAAAATGCCGTGGCTAAGGGTGAACCAGACGCGGCTGCCGCGGTTGAGCGCGGTGCCAACGCCGCTTTTGGCGCTCGAAGTCCAGCGCGGGGGAATGCCCGGCCATCCGGGTGCTGCAATGTTTGAATCGCTCACAGTGAGTAACCGCCCCGCCGCGGTGGCGGAAGCAGATCATTTGGAAACTGGAATAATATCAGGCAGACTCAATCGACCGGAATAGAGTGCCATTCCAACCACTGCGTCCAAGCCCAGGCTATGAAGATGTTCGACTTCGGCGGAAGTTGCAATGCCACCGGCAACAATCAGTTGTTTGCTGGTGGCGCTTCGCAAAGGGCGGATCGAATCGAGCGGCAGGCCGGTCATCATGCCTTCGGTATCGATGTGAGTGTAGAGAAAAGCGCTACAGAAGCGGTCGAGTGCTTGAATCATCTGCAGCGGTGTGACGGCAGTAATTTCACGCCAGCCTCGAACTGCAATTTTTCCGCCTTTCGCATCGATGCCGAAGACCAGTTTGTCCTCGCCCACTTCTGCGGCAATCTGTTTCGCAAAATCGACATTGACTTGTCCATTGAGAATCAATGCCGATCCAAGGATTACTCGCTTGGCGCCGAGTTGCAGAACAGCGCGTGCCGTTTGCAATGTGCGAATTCCGCCGCCCACCTGGCAGGGAAGCCGCGAGACGAAAAATTTAATCAGCTCTGAATTTGAACCGTGACCCATGGCCGCATCGAGATCGATGAGCTGTATCAGCGGAAAATTCGCAAAGCGGCCGGCCCACGCTTCGAAGTCATCGAATTCAAGCTCCTTGCGGGAGCCTTGAATCAGCTGAACAATTTTCCCGCCCATAAGATCAATCGAAGGGATCAACATGGGAACCTCACGGGAATGCCGGCCGCAAACAGACGGCCCTTTAAATCCGAAATCGACGTCAGCCCAAAGTGAAAGATGGAAGCCGCGAGTGCGGCATCGGCAGCGCCCTCACGAAATACCTGAACAAAATGCTCGGCCCCGCCGGCGCCACCGGAGGCAATCACTGGAATTCGCACGGCTTCGGAAATCAAGTGAGTCAGCTCGCAGTCGAATCCTTTGCCGGTGCCGTCGCGGTCCATGGAAGTAAGCAGGATTTCTCCCGCACCGCGAGTCTCAGCCTCCCGCGCCCACTGCAGCGCATCTTTGCCGGAAGGTTTACGGCCACCGGAGGTCCATGCCTCGATCCCGGTGTCGCTACGCTTGGCATCTATGGCAACGATCACGGCTTGCGATCCGAAACGTTCTGCGATGCAGGCGATCAGCGATGGATCAGCCAGCGCCGCCGAATTGATACTGATCTTGTCGGCGCCCGCGTCGAAAATTGCGGCTGCATCTTGCAAGGAACGGACACCGCCGCCAACTGTAAATGGGATAAAAATTTCTTTCGCGGTGCGGCGTACGGTTTCGAGCAATGTTGTTCGCTTTTCGTGCGTGGCAGTGATGTCGAGAAGAACAATTTCATCCGCCCCGGCTGCGGCGTGAGCGGCCGCGAGTTCAGCCGGATCTCCCGCATCGCGCAGATCGAGAAACTGCGTGCCTTTGACCACGCGGCCGGCATCAACATCGAGGCATGCAATAACGCGTTTAGTCAGCATTCCAGGCCGCAGAAGTTTTCTAAGATTTTCAGTCCGATCGCGCCGGATTTTTCCGGATGGAACTGCACGCCGAACAAATTGTCTTTCTCAACCACCGCTGAAAACCCGCCACCATACTGGCATTCCGCGGTCGTAACCGCAAGAAGCGGAACCCGATAGGAGTGCGTGAAATAGACATACGAGCCCGGACTAATGCCTCGCAGCAAACGTGATGCGCTACTGCGGATTTCTAAACTGTTCCATCCCACGTGCGGCGATTTCACGCTGGCAGGGAAGCGGCTGCATTCGCCCGGCCAGAGCGCGAGTCCGTGAACGCTGGGAGCTTCTTCACTTGAAGCCAGCATCCATTGCATGCCAACGCAAATGCCGAGGAATGGGACCTGCCGCTCGATGCTGTCGAGTATTGCCTCGCGAAGTCCGGATTCGTTCAGTGCATTGGTGGCCGCGAAATGCCCGACTCCGGGCAAAACAATTTTATCCGCCTGCGTAACTTCTGACGGGTTAGAAGTGACCACGGCATCGGCTCCAAGGTGATCGAACGCCTTCTTCACCGAAGTAAGGTTACCCGCCTTGTAATCAACGATGGCGATCATTAAAGAAGTCCCTTGGTGCTGGGAAGCAAGCGTCTCATCTGGGGGTCGCGCCAGCAGGCGGCCCGTAACGCCCGCGCGAATGCCTTGAACAAGGCTTCAATTTTATGATGGTTCGATCGCCCGTACATAGTGCGGATATGCACGTTGGCGCTTGCGCCGCGGGCGAAGCCCTCGAAGAAATCCGGGACCAATTCCGATTGCAGATCTCCGACCAGGCGAGTGCGCACCTTTGTATCGATCACTGCGGCGGCACGCCCCGAAAAATCGACCGATGCAAGTCCGAGAGTTTCATCCATCGGCATCACGAAATATCCGGCACGCAAAATGCCGCGTTTATTACCGAGCGCCTGCGCAAAGGCTTGTCCCAGGCCGATTCCCACGTCTTCGACAGTGTGGTGCTGATCGACGTCGAGGTCGCCTTTCGCCACAAGGTCGAGATCGAAGCCGCCATGGTGCGCAAATAATTCAAGCATGTGATCGAAGAACCGGATGCCGGTTGAAACCTTGTAGCGGCCGCGGCCTTCGATTAACAGGCGAATGCGAATCTCGGTTTCTTTGGTATTGCGGTCGATTGCGCCCTTTCTCATCTTGTCACCTTCTGGCGCAGCCCGATTCCGCTGAATACTTCGCGCAACGCTCTGATCAGCCGCTGATTGTGCTCGCGAATGCCGACGGTGATTCGTACGCAGTCCTGGCAGCCATAATCGCTGGAGCGATCGCGAACCAGAATGCCGCGAACTCGCATCGCAGAAATAAATTCTTTGCAATGCGGGCCGAGGTGCATGAGCACAAAATTCGCGCGGCTGGGCCAGAAGCGAACGCTCCAGGCTTCAAGTTCGGTTTCGAGCTCGCGGCGTCCGTCGAGTGTCTGGTCAACGTAGTGACGGATGAAATCCTGGTCCTCCAGCGCTTCCGGCAGACACGCGAGCGCAACCGAGTTCAGGTTATAAGGCGAACTGGCTCGCCTGAGCCAACGCATCTGGTCAGGGTTGCCCATCAGCACGCCAATTCGCAAACCGGCCATTCCGTAAGCCTTCGAAAAGGTTCGAGAGACGAAGAGGTTGGGTAGCTCGCGCCATTGCGGCGCCATAGTCTCGCTGGAAAATTCGAAATAGGCTTCGTCAACCAGAAGCGCTGCATCGGGAGCGGCCTTGGCAATGCTGATGAGATCCAGGAGCGACGCGAATGCGCCCGTAGGATTGTTCGGATTCGCGACCGCAATGAAATGAGTCTTAGGCGTGATGGCGGCAAGTACATCGCCAGTGGGGAAACTGAAATCGCGGCTGGCAGGAATTGACACCACACGCGCTCCGGTTGCCGCGGCATAAATCTCGTACATGGCGAACGTCGGGACCACAACGAGTGCCTCGTTTCCCGGCTCCAGATAAGTTTCGCAGATTAAATGAATAGCTTCGTCGGTGCCGTTGGTAAGCAGCAATTCTTCTGGCGATACGCCGAAAGCCGCACCCACGGCTTGTTCTGCCCGCTCACGGACGGGATAACGGGCAAGCGTCTCGCTATCCAGCTGGCGTAGCTTTTCTAAGACCCGCGGCGAACATCCGGCGGTATTTTCGTTGAAGTCGAGGCGCAGGCCTTCGCGATCGCCCAGCGGCGGATGGTATTCCTTCAACGTGCGCACTGCTTCTCGCGCCTTAAGCACCAGCGCACCTCGCGCGGATGGAATCGGCATGCGCTCGCAAACCCTCGGTTTCGGCGAGCTGAATAATGGTCGACGAAAGTTTCCGCAAGCTGCCTGCCGAGAGCTCTTGAACCGAAATCAGTTTTACAAAATCCGGCACGCTCAGGCCGCCGCGAAAGCGCGCCGCGCCTGCCGTGGGCAATACATGGTTGGGGCCGGAGACGTAATCTCCGGCTGCCTGCGCCGAATAATCTCCGATGAAAACCGAACCCGCGTTGCGCACCAGAGGTAAATCTTTTTTCTCAATCGTGATGTGCTCGGGAGCAATGCGGTTGGACCATTCAAAGGCTTGTTCGCGCGAGTTAGCAATTAACACTGCCCCGCGACTCGCGAGCGACTGTTCCGCAATGGCGTTCTCATCAGATTTGCGCGATTGCAATTGTTTGGCCACGGCACTCGCCAGCTTGCGCGAAGTTGCAATAAACACCGCCAGCGTCTCCGGATCGTGCTCAGCTTGAGCAACCAGATCTGCCGCAATAAACGCGGCATTTCCCTTGTTACTGACAATCACAACCTCGGTTGGTCCGGCCAGCATGTCGATTGAGCAATCGAACGCGACCAGCTTTTTTGCCGTAGTCACGTACAAATTTCCTGGGCCGACAATTTTGTCCACACGCGAAATTGTTGGCGTTCCATAGGCGAGAGCGGCTACGGCCTGAGCGCCTCCGACGCGATAAAACTCGCGCACTCCCAGCATTGCGGCCGCAGCCAGAACTTCCGAACTGGGACGCGGCGAAACCACGCGAATATTTTTCACCCCTGCGACCTGCGCCGGAATGACCGTCATCAGCAGAGTTGATATGAGTGGAAATCGGCCGCCTGGAACGTAACAGCCAGCAGAATCCAGCGGACGAACCAGCTGGCCAAGAGAAATCCCTCCGCGAGATTTCGTCCATTGCTTTGGTTTTTGCCATTCGCAGAACTGGCGAATGTTCTTCGCAGCCATTTGCAAAGCGCTTCGAAGCGAGACGGGAGCACGCTTCCATGCAGCTTTCATTTCGGACTCGGTGACTCGCAGCCGCTCAGCTGGACCGAGCCCGTCAAACTTCTGTGCGTACGAAACCACCGCTGCGTCACCGTTATCGCGAACATCTTCGATGATTTTGCGAACCGCCGGCTCGATCTCGTCAAAACGCGACCCACGCTTTTCCAATTGTTTGACATATGCGTCGGCAGCGTGGCCTTCGAGCATGCGCATTACACGACCACCTTATTCAGCGGATATTCCACGATGCCCTGCGCATTTGCTTCCTTCAGCCGCGGAATCACTTCCCACGCGAGAGATTCTTCGATCACGGTATTCACGGCCAGCCATTCCGGATCGCTGAGGGTTGAGATCGTCGGACGCTTCAGTGCCGGAAGGACACCCAGCACGCGATCGAGGTCCTCCTTGCGAACGTTGAGCATGAGACCGACGCGATCTTTGGCTTCCATCGCGCCCCGCAACATAAGTGCAAGGTTTTCGATTTTTCGGCGCTTGCCCGAATCTGCCCACGACTTTTTATTGGCGATGATCTGGGTGTTACTTTCGAGCACCGTGTCCATGATGCGAAGGTGATTGGCGCGCAGTGAGCTGCCGGTTTCGGTTACCTCGACGATGGCATCTGCCAGCGTCGGAGGTTTAACTTCGGTTGCGCCCCAGGAGAAATCGACCTGGACGTTAACGCTTCGAGCCGCGAAATAATTGCGAGTGACGTTGACCAACTCGGTCGCAATAATTTTGCCGTCAAGCTCTTCGGGTTTTTGGTAAGAAGAATTCTCAGGCACCGCGAGTACCCAACGCACCTTGCCGCGGCTCTGCTTCGCATAAATCAAGTCTGATACTGTCACCACATCCAGCCCGCTCTCAATCACCCAATCGAGCCCCGTCAATCCGGCATCGAGGGCGCCGTGCTCGACGTAACGTGCCATCTCCTGCGCGCGAATCAGCATACATTCGATCTCGGAATCGCCGGTCGAGGCAAAATAAGAGCGCGAGTTAGTGTGGATGGGCAAACCGGCTTGTCCGAAAAGCTGCAGAGTCGCCTCCTGCAGGCTGCCCTTCGGTATGCCAAGGCGGATTTTCATCGCGCAATCTCCGTCTGGTCGGCAACCGTGCCGAGACTAATTGCCTTAGTGAAGCACGATCGTGTGCCCTCATGGCAGACCACGCCCGCACCCTCGACTCTCACCTGTAACAGAAGCGAATCCCGGTCGCAATCTGTGCTCGCGGAAAGTACTTTGAGCCGGTTGCCGGAAGTTTCTCCCTTGGTCCAAAGCTGGTTGCGGGTGCGGCTGTAGAACGTCACGTACCCCAGGGACTGGGTGCGGTCCCAGGCTGCGTTGTTCATGAAGCCGAGCATGAGGATTTCACCGTTGTTGGCGTCCTGCACGATCGCAGGAACCAGGCCTTGCATTTTTTCGAAGTCAATTTTCATAAAAAAGCTCTAACCACAAAACGACACCCTTCGACTGCGCCTCAGGGCAGGCTGCGGTTCAGGAAGAAAACCGAGTGGCACGTCATGTTCGTGTCCTTGGCCTCCGTTTCCTAGGTACTGAAACAAAAAGCCCGCTGAGCGGTTGCGCTTCAGCGGGCCTTGAAACTTGTGTTGCTGGCTAACTCAGCCGCAGACCCCCGCCGTCGCGCTATGCGCGTGATGATGGTGGTGATGGTGGCGAGTCAGCATGAATCATTTAACCTACGCGACCTCGCCCGTCTGGTCAATTCCAAAGAATCGATTGGCTTGATCGGATTTGGTAATTCGTCATCCGTGCCTATCCTTGATTTCGTTCGGCGCGCACCTATGCTTCGCATATGCAATCCCGCCATGCCTGCTAAAATGAGTTCACCTCATAATTGATCCCACGGCCCCGAACTGCACAACTCAAATCAGCTTTGTAAATGCGTAAATCGGACTATGCCGTCTAACTTCAAGGAGAAACATGGCTAAGATCGCAAAGACTGCAGACCGCAAGAAGATCATGGACACCACGAAGAGCACCGATTGCCCGAAGTGCGGCAAGCCGACACGAATCGTGAAACGGGTGAAAGACCGCGAGCGCGGTACTCCCGGCGGAATCTTCATCTCCTGCTCGGGCTGCGAATTCCACGAAAAACTCTAATTGCGGATTCAATGGAAATGAAGCTTTCAGCGGTTAAAGCTCAAGCCCGGAGAGCATGATTTTGCGAGCGATCGCGGGAAGCGTTTCGGATTTCCTGTTGAATGGCTCGCGCCGCGGCGACTGGATCCGCGGCAGCGGTAATAGGCCTTCCTACCACTAAATGAGTCGCGCCGGCCTGGATGGCTTCGGTCGGAGTCACGACTCTCGCCTGATCCCCGTGATCAGCGCCCGCGGGCCGCACGCCGGGATTGACGATCAGAAAATTCTCTCCAAGCTGGCCGCGCAGAGCTTTCACCTCACGCGCAGAGCTTACGACCCCGGCACAACCAGCGTCGAGAGCGGTTGAGGCCAGTCGTAATACTTGATCCAGAAGGGCTCCCGAAACTCCGGTCTGGTGCAAGTCCGATTCGTCCATGCTGGTCAGTACAGTTACAGCGAGGATTTCCAGTGGGCGGACGTTCGCGTTGGCTGGGCGGGCGTGGACGCCCGCCGCTACATTCCCAGCTTCTGCGGCGGCCCGCAACATTTTTTCCCCGCCCGAGGCGTGTACGGTCAACATACTGACGCCGAGCTGCGCCGCCTCGCGTACCGCGGACGCCACGGTATTTGGAATATCGTGATATTTCAGGTCAAGAAAGACATTCCGGCCGGAACTCACCAGGTCGCGCACCAACTGCGGGCCTTCTGCGGTGTAAAGCTGCATCCCGACTTTGTAGAGGCGCACTGACTCGCCGAGTGCAGCGACGACCTTTTGGGCGGCTGCCGCCGTTGAAACATCGAGAGCGACGATGAGACGTTCTTCGGCTGCGGTGGGCATTGCTTTCGAGTTTAAGCGAAGTGAGGCGTGGCCCGGAGAATTTGTCTGACGGGCAGCCGAGATTCAGCAAAACAGGGTGGAAAAAACGAAAAGGGACGAGCCCGTACGCTCGTCCCTTTTTCTTATTGACTGATTGTTAACTGATAGCTATTTCAAAGCCGGCTCGCGAAGCATTGCGATGGTAGTCGCGTCCCTATGCCTAGGGAGGACATCGAGCCGCACACGCTGCAGGCCCTGCTGATCAAAACGAAGGACCCTGGCGGCATTGTAGGAAAGATCCACAATCCGACCCGAAACATAGGGGCCCCGGTCGTTAATGCGTACAATCACCGACCGATGATTGCGTAGGTTGGTGACCCTTACGAGGGTTCCTAAAGGCAGGGTCATATGCGCGGCTGTTAAATCATACATATTGAATGGCTCACCGCTGGCGGTCGGGCGGCCTTCAAAATAGTCTCCGTACCAGGAGGCGGTTCCGACCTGGTATGGGTGGGCATGGTGCAGAGCCGAAGCTTGGGGGGCTTGATTGGGACTCAATTTCGGATTACTGGCTGCCCTTGAGCTGATCGGGCCACTGGCTGCCCCGAAGGCCACAAGTAACGCAACGGCCAGTCCTTGACCTATTCGTCCTCGCATTCAGTTTCCTCCATTTGCCAAACTCGATCTACCCGGTTGCACGTTCGTTCAGTCTCTAAAATGCTACGGGCCCGGGTCGACCATGTCAATTGGGAATGGCTTGTATAAGTACCTTAGGACAGTTATACATAGATGAAGTAATATGTACCTCGCACTCAGCTTTATCACCCTATGTTCATGATTCAATAGCTGCGTATGCGTTTATCAATTGGTAAATACCCAGGCACCCATGGCACCCGTGCAATATTTTCTTAATAATGTTTTCAATAGTTTACGGGAAAATTTCCCTAAGCCCCTGTTTTCAGCAGCTTGACGACAATTTCCTGTCCTAATCCGCCTAATTTCGCCCTCGTCGGATTTCGGATAGAGTTGCGTAATGCCCGAAGCGCCTCCGACTGTATTGACCATTGCCGGCTTTGACCCGTCCTCCGGCGCCGGCATCACCGCCGACATAAAGACCATCGCGATGAACGGGTGCTACGGGATTGCGGCCATTACTGCGATGACGGTCCAATCCACCCTTGGGGTTCGGCGCACCGTACCCACCGACCCTAAACTTCTTCGAGATACCTTGGACGAACTACTCAGGGTTGGAAAGGTCTCTGCGGTACATATCGGCATGCTTGGGAACGCGGATGTGGTTTCCGAGGTTGCCGGCTTCCTGGAGAGCTCGCATTTGCCGAATGTAATTTTGGACCCGGTATTCAGGTCTTCGTCGGGCGCAGAGCTCTTGGACCAAAACGGGCGGGAATTCTTGAGGCGGAGCCTGTTGCCGCTCACGGACGTTCTAACCCCGAATGTGGATGAAGCAGCACGCCTTACAGGCCTCGAGGTCGGGAACACTGAGCAGATGAAGCTTGCCGCCCAGCACCTGCACGAAATGGGTTCCAGAGCGGTGGTGGTGACCGGCGGACATTTGAATCGCGCCGTAGACCTCCTAAGCATCAGAGGCGAAGACGTTCGAATCTTCCGTGCCGACCATGTGGACTCAGCCAACACTCATGGCACTGGATGCGCCTTTTCAACCGCACTGGCCTGCCAGCTTGCCCTGGGGCAACCCTTGCCAGTTGCGGTTTTGTTGGCGAAAGCCTACGTGCTGATGGCCATCAAAAACAGCTATGCAGTCGGGCACGGGCCTGGGCCCATCAACCACACCTACGGCATATCAAATCGTTAGCGTTTGGGAATTACTTCTGGGACTTGCGCCCACGCAAGAGAATCCCGGCAAGGAAGGATGCGCAGGAGACGATCAGCCACTGAATGCGCCACAACTGGACCGCCTGAAAGTCCGAGTTGTCATGAACCGTAACCAGGCCCATGGTCAAAGCCACAATTAGGAAGGCAAGACCCAATAGAAATGCACAAAGCGCAGGAAGCGGTAGGCCGAACCATTCGGTAACGCTGCTGAACTCCAACGCGCGCAGAAGTTCGAAGTATTTTGTCCAGCTTTGGGATGGAACCAGATCAGACCGGTGACGATGCCCGCCGCAGATATGGCAAAAAGCGGCGCCTACCATAAACTCGGTCCCGCAACGTCCACAAGCTTCAGCTAGGTTTGTCGCAGCGATGGGCTGCGACAGGGGAGGGCGCCAAAACTCCTGGTGGACGTCGCGGACCGCGTCACTCATACATCACATCCTGAGAACAAGGAAATGGCACGTCCCCTTCCAAAACCTTGATTAGGCAACTCCAATTGTTATCAGCAGTTAGCATTCCTATCTTAACCATCCGACGGCGCGAGTCGAGCAAGAATTACTCTGAGAGTGCAAAGTTTCTAAACAGCATTTCGCGAATGCCAATGTTGACTGTACCAATCGGGTGAGCAGCGAACCTGATTCTCAGATAAACTTGTAAGTAAATTCCTCGCTTGGGTCGACGGGCTTTTTGTCTTTCCGCATTGCAATGCGTGTTGTGATGGTTGGAATGATCGCCAGCGGCTGTGCCTGGGCCCAGCGATCTGAAACTGCCACGCTGTCTTCCGCCTCCGTCTCGGAAATGCCCGGATCCGCCAGCGCACGCGATGCGTCCCGGTCGAGAGACCCTTTGTTCATGGAGGCATCCGATCACTTCTATGACATGGATTATGACCGGTCGATACAGGAATTCACGGTCCTCTACCAGCGCCATCCCGATGATCCGGATTCGATTAACCACCTGCTGAATGTTGTTCTGTTCCATGAACTCTACCGCATTGGAGCATTGAGCTCTGGCGAATACGCGAACGACACCTTTATCAACGCTGCCCACGAACCTGCCGATCCCCACACTTGCGATCAGATCAAAACACTGGTTCAGAAGGCATTGGCAATCGAGAACCGGCGGCTCGACGCCAATTCGAAGGACGTGAGGTCGTTATACGCTCGGGGCGTCACCAGGGCAGAGTTCGCCACCTATACTGCGCTGATCGAGCATGCCTGGTTTTCAGCTCTGCGGAATGCGGTCGCGGCACGGCATGACCATGAGAAGGTGCTTGAGCTCGATCCCGCAAATGTTGACGCCAAATTGATCGTGGGCGCCCACAACTATGTGGTCGGGAACCTGCCGTGGGCGGTTAAGGCGGCTTCCAGCATAGTCGGCCTCGGCGGTAACAAAGAGAAAGGGCTGGAATATCTTCACCAGGCGGCTAATGGAAATGGCGAGACCAGCGTGGACGCCAAGATCGTGCTGGTAGTTTTTCTCCGCCGCGAGCGTCGCTTTGACGAGTCGCTGCAAATCCTGAAAACGTTGGAGCCGCGTTATCCGCACAATGTTCTGTTCGCCCTGGAAGAAGGCAATTTATTGAACGCGAAAGGGCAGCCGGCGGAAGCTGCCGCGGTATATCGCCGCGTTTGGCAGGAGGGCCGTGACGGACGTTATGCCGGCCTGCATTATGAAATTGCGGCGGCGACGCTCGGCGATCTGCTGCGCATGCAAAAAAATTACGTGGCAGCGGCCGCGGCCTATGAGCAGGTGAGTGAAATCTCGAAGCCCGATCCCGCCATTGCGCAACGGGCGGCGCTTGGGGCCGGAGAGATGTATGACCTATTACAAAAACGCGATTTAGCGATGAAGAATTACCAGGCGGTGGTCCAGGTCGATGCCCATACGCCACAAGCCGACATTGCCCGCAAACGAATGAAAGAACCGTATAAAGGCTCTTGAGATATCGCCTGCGCGGCCTATAAATTTTCGGAACATTCTCCGCGGACTGCGCGTACTCTATGGTGCGGGGTGAACTATGTATTGCAATTACTGTGGCAAAACCATTCAGGATGATGCGAATGTCTGCGCCTACTGCGGCACCCGCGTAGGCGGCGTAATCGCGCGCAAGCGCCTGGTACGTCCCCGCGAGGGGCGCAAGATTGCCGGCGTTTGCCTGGGCATTGCGGAATACTTCGATTTGGACGTGACGATCGTTCGTCTGGTGTGGCTGATCGGATCAGTTGTAACCGGCATAGGCCTGCTGTCGTATCCAATCGCGTGGATCGTGATGCCGGAAGAGCCGTACAAGCTAACCGGGAACGCGATGGAGGGACAGGTGGTCCCGAACTCGTAATTTGAGTTCTTCATTGAGCAATCGAGTGCTTCTTTTCTGAAACAGGGCGGGCGAGGACGCCCGTGCCTCCACGAGTCGTTCATCTCTTCTTGGGGTCAGCCCAATATAATCAGAAGATGCAAAAGATCGTCAGCGATGACGCCGATATTTTTTATGACGTCGCCGGCGCAGGTCTGCCAGTCGTGCTGCTGCATCCCTTTCCGGTCAATCACGACTTCTGGCTGCAACTTACAAAACATTTAGCATCCCGTTACCGGCTGATCATGCCCGACCTGCGTGGGCACGGCGATTCTGGTCTCGGTGCTGGTCCTGCGACGATGCAGAAGCACGCGCTTGATGTTGCGCGGGTAATGACTGATGCCGGTGTTGATCGCGCGCCACTGATTGGCGTCTCAATCGGCGGCTATGCGATTTTCGAATTCTGGCGGCGATTTCGGGATCGTGCCAGTGCGCTCGTCTTATGTAATACCAAGGCTCCCGCCGATAACGCGGAGGCTCGGTCGGCGCGACTCAAGGCGGCTGACGAAGTAATGCAGGGCGGCACTGAAACTTTTTTTGAAGGCATGCTGCAAAAAGTTTTGGCTGAAACCACTCGTCGCTCGCGTCCCGACCTGGTCGAAGCCGCGCTGAAAATGATGAGAAAAATGTCGGCGGAGGATATTGCAGCAGTGCAGCGCGGCATGGCGGAGCGCCCGGACTCAGTATCCACTCTGAAGACCATCAACGCGCCGGTGCTGATCATCACCGGCGATGAAGACACCGCGACCGGTGTGCCTGAAGCCGAGCTGATGAAACAAAACATCGCCGGAAGCCAAATGAAAGTGATCTCCAAGGCCGGACACTATTCACCCTGGGAGCAACCAGAGGATGTGGGAAAGCTGCTGAGACACTTTTTAGATTCGATCGCGTCCGGATAAAATTTTCGTTCACAGTCGAAAGAATAAAAATAACGCCCCGGAGTTTGGACTCCGAGGCGCTTAAACAGACATCTTTGCCCGTTGAATTAGATATAACTCAGATATTGAAAGGAACCGCCAACTCTTTCCGCGACTATTTTGTATACGGCCCAGGCGCATTAGTTCCATCTGCGCAACCGGCTTCACTGCTGGAATTCTCGTAGCCAGATCCGTGGTCGTAATCGTAGTTCGACCAATTTCCCTGAACTTTCCAATGGGTGCCGTCGAGGAAGGTGACGAACGGACCACCGAAACTCCAGGCGCACTTGTCGCCATTCTCCTCGCCTGAGCTGTCATACCAGGCGTTGCCATTGGGATCAGAACGGGTTTCAGAGAGCTCGTGACCTGTCACATTGGCCACGGCCTTGAGGCCTTGCGACTGCCCGCTGACCGTGCTCTGGGGATCGCAACCGGCATCGCCATCTAGTTTGAAAAAGAACCCAAACTCGATCGCCTTTCCGTGGCATGTTCCCCAGCTGTGATAAGCGCAATAATTCGCATTTCCTCTGGGTTGATCGATATATACCGGGTAATAAGCTTTGGCTGTCGGAGTGGATATCTCTTTGCAAACTTCCGCGAGAACGGCCGAAGTACTCGGGTGCTTCGGCGTCGAGGTTCCATCGACCACGTGGCCCTGATAAGTGATAGCCGTTCCCACCTGCTGACCTGCGGCATCGTTATATTCATTCACCGTGGCAAAATATTTCGATCCCCCGCCATTCTTCGTGGTGCCAACGTACTTGTACCACTTGTCTAAACCAGTGATTTTGTCGCCGGTATACGAAGGCCAACTGCTGCCCCAGAAAATGGCCTTGACCGTCACGCTCGGCAAAATCGGTCCACCATGGTAGGACATGTCGGGATTGCCATTTGCGGCATGAATATTGGCGGTGGAGCGTTCCCAATGGGGCCCAAGGATGGGCGGTTCTTTTTTGTTGGGATTTTTGTTGACGTTCTGGGCATTAAGAGTGAAAGAGAAGAAGGAAAATACCAGGCCTGGAACTAAAAGCCACTTCATTGGGAGAAACCCCCGGCAATTCTGGTGCGAGTTCGGGCAGTATTGCCCCATCAAGGCAGCATTGTCAACTGTGAAAAGTGCGTGAGAAGCCGTGTCCGTTCGGCACCATACCAGGCGTCACCGCTTCCGTTATATTGAAGGAACCGATGCCCGAGAAAACATCTGTAGTCATTCGCCCGGCCAAGAGTTTTGGCGGATCAATCAGCCTGCCGGGAGACAAGTCCATCTCGCACCGCTATGCCATGCTGGGCGCAATCGCCGATGGTCTGACTAAGCTGGAGAACTTTTCCGCCGGGGCCGATTGCGCCAGCACCCTGGATTGCCTGAAAGCTCTGGCCGTGAAATGGGAACGGATCGGCGATGCCGTCGCAATTTACGGGCATGGTCCGAATCTAAAGGCGCCAAAAACGCCACTCGATTGCGGGAATTCCGGTTCAACCATGCGCATGCTGAGTGGGATTCTGGCTGGCCAAGATTTTGCCAGCGAATTGACCGGCGATGACTCTCTGCGGCGGCGTCCCATGGCAAGAATCACAAAGCCCCTTGAGATGATGGGCGCCACTATCACTTCAGCAAAAGACGGCCGGCCTCCGCTGCGGATTACCGGCGGAAGCCTTAAGGCGATTGATTACAAGTTGCCGGTCGCAAGCGCCCAGGTGAAAACGTCGCTGCTCTTTGCCGGGTTATTTGCCAAAGGTACCACTCGTGTAGCGGAGCCGATTCAGACTCGCGATCACGGCGAGCACGCGCTCGAAGCTTTCGGTGCGCATCTCGAGCGCCGGATGAAAGATGTGAGCCTGGCCGGAGGCCAGAAGCTGAAGGCGATTGAGGCAACTATTCCCGGCGATTTTTCAAGCGCAGCATTTTTTCTCTGCGCAGCGGGATTATTTCCCGGATCACAACTCTCAATCTCCGGCTTGCTGTTGAATCCCACGCGCACCCGCCTGCTGGATTTTCTGATCGGCTTGGGGATGAAAATCACGCCCACTGATTTGCGTGAACAACATGGCGAACTGGTCGGGATGTTGCAGGTTCAGGGCGATGCACTAAGAGGCACGCGAGTGGCCGGTGAAGATACCGCGGCGCTGATCGATGAGATTCCAGTGCTGGCTGCGATCGCGCCGTACACTTCCGAAGGAATTGAAATTCGTGATGCCCGCGAGTTGCGGGTAAAAGAGTCGGATCGAATTGCCAGCGTCGCGACCAATTTGCGGGCCATGGGAGCGAAGGTCGAAGAGTTCGAGGATGGATTGCGCGTTCCCGGCGGACAGAAGTTGCACGGGGCTTCGATTGATTCCTTCGGCGACCATCGCATAGCGATGGCTTTCGCGGTTGCTGCGCTGCGGGCCGAGGGGGAGACTCAAATTAAGGGAGCAGATGCCGCGGTGATTTCCTATCCCAACTTCTTCACTGCGCTCGAAGGGTTAGTGCAGAGGTAGTGCTGACCGCATAGATAGAGGCCCGAGGTGTCGTCAGGTTTCTCTTCCCGTCGGGGACGGCTGGCAGGCTAGGTGGAAATCAAATGCAGATCTAAAAGTCGGAATGCGGAATTCCGAGTCTCGTCCACATTCTTGCTTCTGCATTCTGTGATTCGTAAAGATCACACCGTGACCGTTTGCCGGTGACTGCTCAACAGCAGATCGAAGGCTTTCACCGAATCAACCGGTGGTGAATACAGGAAGCCTTGTACCATTTCGCACTTCAGGCGCTTGAGTTCATCGACCTCGTCTTGAGTTTCGGTGCCTTCGGCGACAACTTTAAGGCCCAGGCTGTGGGCCAACATAATAATCAGCCGCACGATCTCATGGTTGTCGTGGTCGGTTGACATTTGCGAAATGAAAACTCGATCGATCTTGAGCGCGTCGATGGGATAGCGCGGCAGGCGGCTGAGCGATGAATAGCCAGTGCCGAAGTCGTCGATGCTCAAGCGTACGCCCAGCGCCTTCAAATCCGACAGGACAGAGAAGGCGTGGTCAGCGTCACCCATGGCGATGGTTTCAGTGATCTCAAGATTCACCACGCTGGGATGGATGCCGGACTGTTCCAAAATTTCCGCGATCTCTTTGCACAGGTCAGGCTGCGCGAACTGCCGCGGAGTGATGTTCAAACTCATGGTGAGCGGCGGCGTGCAACCCAGCTTGGCCTGCCAGGACTGCAGCTGGCGGCAGGATTCTAAATAGAGCGCGCGGTTCATGGGCAGAATCAGTCCGGTTTCGTCCGCCACCGGAATGAACTCGGCTGGTGAGATCATGCCTTGGACTGTCTTCCACCGGCTCAGGGCCTCGAATCCGACAATTTTTTCTGATTGCAGCGAGATGATGGGTTGGTAGTAGACCAGCAGCTCACCATGCTCAAGCCCGCGGCGAAGATCGGTTTCGAGCTTCAGACGGCGCACCGCATTCGAATGCATCGCGGGATCGAAGACTTCGCACCGCGCCTTACCGGCCTGCTTGGCGCGATACATGGCGATTTCGGCGTCCCGCAGCAGGTCCTCGGCGCTTTCGTAAGAGTTGCTGCTGGCGGCAACACCGATGCTGGCAGAGATAACGATCTCCTGGGCGGCAATAGTAAAAGGAACGGCGATCTTCTCGAGAATGCGCCTGCCCACGCGAATGGCATCGCTGGGATTGGAAACGTCATCGAGCAGCACGGTGAATTCATCACCACCCAGGCGCGCCAGGCTGTCATCAGTTAATTTTGGATTCATTCCTGCGTTGGAACGAGAGACGGTGTCGGTCTCGCGAAAGCCCCCATTCAGCCGGCGCGCAACTTGAATGAGCAATTCGTCGCCGGCGGAGTGCCCGAGACTGTCATTCAGCACTTTGAATCCGTCGATGTCGATGAACAACACAACAAAGGTGTAATCGGAATGCCGGCGGGCGCGTATCAGAGAATGTTGCAGGCGGTCGACGAATAGAGCGCGGTTAGGGAGTTCGGTCAGAACGTCATGCAGTGCGCGATGCTCAAGCATCTCCTCCGCGCGTTTGCGCTCGGTGATGTCACGATTGACGATGACCAGCCTCTCCACTTTTCGGTTGCCGTTTTTAATCGGGCTGGCGGTGGATTCAAGAATGCGCCAGTCGCCATTCTTGTGGCGCATGCGATATTCGAGCCTCTGCCCGCGCCCGCTGCTGCGGGCTTTGGCCGCGGCTTGCAGCACCCGTTCCCGGTCCGAAGGGTGAATCTGGTCCACCGAAGATCCGGTGCTCAATTCCTCAGGCGAGTACCCCAGCACCCTTTCATACGCAGGGCTGTTATAAAGACGATTCCCCCCGCCATCAACCACCGCAATCATATCTGCGGCGTTTTCGGTGATTAGTTGGAAGAGTTGGTCGCGGTCGGCGAGTTGGCGGCGAACACGTTGCAGCTGAAAATGCTGATACATCGTATAAATGTCGAAGATCAGAACCAGAGCGGAAAGACCGCGTACCCAATCTTTGAGGTCGGCCCAATATTGTGGGTTGATCGCGGCGGTGTGTCCGAAGAAGGTGAGAAAGACGATGCCCGAAGTGAGGGCTAGGGTGACGATAACCGCGAAACCCCACAGCCACCATTCGCGGCCTTCGATCTGGTTCATTTTGAGCGAGGCCAAGGCGGGTTTTCGGAGTGGGTCAGATTGGAATTCGGAACTCATTCAGGCGAAGCACAATGTTAGGTGGGGAAGAGATTTCGCCAAAGTTACAGAGGAGATTGAGCTTTCGTGCGATGAATGCCGCAGCAAAATGGAGTGATACTACGTCGGTTGACCGACCGAAAGTGATGACTTCGGGGTTACCACGGCTTTGGCAGATACTCAAGTTAGCTTTCATCGGAAGGCGCCGGATGCCATACTTGGCATAGTCATATGAGTGCGGAAGTAGAGCTTCGGGCATTGGTTGTGACCCAGGATTCCGGGCTAACCGCCGCGTTTATGGACGTCTCGCGCGAGTTCGGGATCAGTGCGCAAAAAAGCCGGAATAATAAGGACGGCGTTCCGGAAGAACTCGCGATCTCGAAATACGAGGCGCTACTGATTGATTTCGAGACGGTTTCTCAGACGGTGCCAATTTTGACTACTGTCAGGCAGAGTCCAGCTAACCACAACGCAGTAGTGTTCGCGGTGGTCGGAAGTCCCGACAGTCGGCAGCGCGCGCGTGACGAGGGGGCCACCTTCCTGCTGGAACGTCCTCTCGAGGACGAAGGCATTCGACGTGTGCTGCAAGCCGCCTACGGACTAATGACTAGCGAGAGGCGCCGGTACTTCCGCTATGCGGTCGAGATGGCGGTGCAAATAGTGCGAGACAGCGGCGAAGAAGTGAGCTGCCGGACGATCAACATCAGCGGCAACGGGATTGCGATCAGCGGCCCGGTGGCGTTTCAATTAGCCGAGAAGTTGCAGGTGTTGTTGCCGCTTCAAGAGTCCGCTTTGCCGATACGCGCGACGGGCACGGTAGTTTGGGACGACAAACACGGCAAGACCGGATTGAGCATGCAATGTATCAATACAGCGATGCAAATGAAGCTCGATTCATGGCTGGATGACCATTTCCAGCCTTCCCTCCGATAATAATTCAGTTCAGCCGAAATTGATCCGCCTCAATTCACAGAGTATTGGTTGCGGTGGAATCGCCGCATGCGTAGGATTGAAACGTTTTAATCGGACTCTCTGAGGCTACGCATGAACTGGAGATTGCATTCGGCTCTTTCGTTTTTGTTGATAGCCGCTTGTTGCGCGGCGCAAACCATCGACGTCGACATCACGCCGTCACACCAAACCAACCGCTTCATTCCCAATCAAACCCTGGGCGCGGGAATTGATCGCATTCCAGTCGAAGCCATCGACAAAGACCTGACGCCAGAAGCGCTGAAGCCGGTTTTTACGGCGGGCTGGGGTCCGGTCACTTTTCGACAGAATACCGAGCTGATGGTGCAGGCGTGGCACTGGAACCCTAAGGGCACATGGAGCGATCCGAGCGGTAAAGGCTACTTCACGGGGGCGACGGACACGACCGATAACGCCCGCTATTCGTATGGCTACGATTTGCCGCATCGCGGCGTCACTCGCAATGACGGTACCGGGACCAGCGGATATTCGCGGCTTACGGACGGCGACCTCAATACTTACTGGAAAAGCAATCCATATCTGACGCAGCATTGGACGGGGGAAAGCGATTCCGCGCATCCGCAGTGGGTGGTGCTGGACCTGCAACAATATCAGCCGGTGGATTCGATTCGCATCGCATGGGCCGATCCATTCGCGACTGATTTCCTGGTGCAGTACTGGACCGGCATTGAAGAGCCGATGCACTATCCGACGCGCGGCGTGTGGAAGACGTTTCCGTTCGGCGAATTGCACAGCGCAAAAGGCGGAACGCAGACAATTCGGTTAAGCAGCGGACCGACGCCGGTTCGGTTTCTGCGCATCTGGATGACGGCCTCCTCAAACACCTGCGACACGCATGGATCGAGCGATCCCCGCAATTGCGCAGGGTACGCAATTCGCGAATTGTATTTTGGAACAACTACACCTGATGGTGCTTTTCACGACGTGATGCGGCACACGCCTGATCAGGAGCAGACCGCGACTTACAGTTCATCGATAGATCCGTGGCACGAACCCTCCGATCTGGGATCAACTAAACAGGCACAAGTTGGTTTCGATTTGTTCTTTAACAGCGGCATTACACAAAATCTCCCGGCGATTATTCCGGTGGCAATGCTTTATGACACGCCGGAGAATGCGGCCGCGGAGATGGCCTACATCAAGAAGCGCGGCTATCCGGTTTCATACGTTGAACTGGGCGAGGAAGCGGATGGGCAGTTCACGCTGCCGGAAGATTATGCTGAGCTTTACATCCAGGCAGCGCGCGCAATTCATAAAGTTTATCCTTCGGCCAAGCTGGGCGGACCGTCGTTCACCGGAGAAAATCAGGACATCGAAACCTGGCCGGATGAGAACGGCAAAGTGTCATGGACTGGTCGCTTCATCGATTATTTGAAGTCGCACCACGCCATGAACGAGCTGGCATTTTTTTCGTTCGAGCACTATCCCTATGATCCCTGCCGCATTCCTTGGGGCAGTTTGTATGATGAGCCCGAGCTGGTGAGCCACATCATGCAGGTGTGGCACGAGGATGGCGTTCCGCAGGACATGCCGTTGCTGATCACGGAATCGAACCTTTCGTCGGCGGCGAGCGAGGCCAATCAGGATATTTTCGCGGGACTATGGCTGGCGGATTATGTGGGCGAGTTTTTGA